>JAJDTJ010000035.1 GCA_022827225.1 Candidatus Poribacteria bacterium
CCCGATTGAGATTAAAAGATCGTCACAAATCGTATAAAGTGCTACAATAGTCAAGTCCATGGGGTTCTCCTTTTGTTTTTCGGATAAAAACACTATAAAGGATATCCCATGGATTTACAAGTGGCAACTTGGGTTATTATAGAGACATAACAAGGGCAAAAAGATAGCAAAAACTTGTCTATACACCTATTTCCCTTTCTTCACGCTTCATAGAAAACACGCTCCGGGCAGCTATAGACCGCCATACTCTGACCCCGCATGAAACCGATCAATGTGAGATTTCCCTCCGCCGCGAGATCAACAGCGAGTGTAGATGCAGCAGAAACAGCGACGACAATCGGGATGCGAGCAAAGAGTGCCTTCTGGACTATCTCAAAACTCGCCCGACCGCTCACCATCAAAACGTGCTGCTCAAGCGGCACCAAATCAGATAACAACGCCTGACCGATCACCTTATCAACAGCGTTGTGCCGTCCTATATCTTCTCTAACAATCAGGAGTTCGCCTTCCGCATTGAATAATCCAGCAGCGTGAAGTCCACCCGTCTTTTCAAAAACCGATTGCGCTTTCCTTAGCCGATCATTAAGCCGATAAAGCACCGCTTGATTCAGACGGAATCCTGATTTCACCGGAGACACTTGCTGCCGAACCGATTCAATCGTCATCTTGCCACAGAGACCACAACTCGCATTCGCATGGAAATTCCGCTGCCACCCCGATTGTGCGTCAAGGTCCAATTCCGCCCGAAGCTGAACGTTGATAATATTCTGAAGTGATAAGACATCTGAACCCTGAGCGTCAGAATCATTCTCCTCACAATACGCGATAATCTCAATGTCATCACTCGAAGCGATGAGATTCTCCGTGTAAAGAAAACCAGCGGCGAGTTCAAAATCGTGTCCCGGAGTCCGCATCACGACAATTAAACTCTGATGCCCTACGCGGATCTCAAGCGGTTCTTCGACAACCAATTCATCTTCCACCCGGATAGGTTCGGTATCTGCCCAACGCGTAATGAGTTTTGTCGATGTCGCTTGCATGGTCTTAAGTATCCGCCTATCCGAGAACAGGTATCATTGGACGTTCATCGCTGCTAACCCGTTGTTCGTCGCAATCCATACCCTACCGTTATCTACCGTGAAGGCATGTATGATCAACTCACCTGCAACAATTCGCGGGGTCGTTGTATCCTCCCATTCACCAGAACGGGTATGATGCGTATAAAAAAGATCGTTCGTCGCTATCCACAACATCAGAGGGGTCGGCGGTGGCGGCGGTTGGATTTCTAATGCCTCTGTTTCAGGAGAAAATTCGGACGGTCGCTCCGGCACTTCCACAGGAGGTAACGATTCTGGGGTCTCTATAGATGGCGCCTCGTTCTCTTCCACGACAACCGGTGAATCGTCAAGAGCACCTCTGATATAAATACGCCTCAGGTCATTTTCATCTTCTATCCCCGTTTCAATAGTCGTCAATTTTCCGTTCGATCCATCCAAATCTGCTCGAAAATAACCGTTCGACTGGTCATCAGTATTGAACCATGTAAACAACAATTGATCTTCAGCAGTATCAAACCCGACAACCGTCATGCCTTTGCGCATCTCTGTTGAATTATAGAGTGACCACTCCTCCACCTCAGGGTCACGGTTGAACATCACAACTTTGCCATCCGCCGAAGCCCCCCAAACCATCGTAGGTGTCAGAAATAACGTCTCGATGTTATCTGCAGGGATGAAACTGAGTCGCCTATTGTAAACAATCGGTGGATCATCAGTACCACGAATTTTACGGACAACACCGTTATCCGTAGCAAACCAAACCTCCGTATCATCCATCTTGATGTCCTTGACCCAAGCGGGGAATTCATCGGCTGGCGTGTAGATATCCGGGATTTCGCCCGTCAACTGGTTGTAATGAATCGCGCCTTGAGAACGCGTGCCGACCCACACATCATCTGAGTTCACCGCAATGGAGCACACATCTGGCACCGTTTCCATCGAACTGTTTATCAGTTGCGGCGCGCCTGGAATCGGTGTCCAGTTATTATCAGCCGTCTCAAAGAGCAGCACACCGTTCGGTGTACCCACCCATAACCGCGTGCCATCAACCGCAATCGCTTGAACACGATTGTCCGGCAGATGTTCTGAAACTGTGTAGACTGTCCATCGGGTCTGATCCAGAATCTGTTTCGCACGCTCCTTCAGCGCCTCATCTACACCCATATCCTGGACCTCCGCAGCTTCATTTCCGGCTTCTTCCACATTACCCAATTTCAAGTTGACTTCAGCACGGGTCAAGCGTGCCTCATAAACCCACTCGCTCACCGGATAACGGAGAATAAACCCCCGTAAAGTATGAAGCGCATTTTCTAATTCACCCTTTCGCGCTTGTAGGTTGCCAATAAGGAAAAGTGCCTTTTCGTGGGACAACATGTCCGGATACTGTTTAATCGCCGATTCCAACAGCGATAACCCCTCATCTTCCAACAGCGATAACCCTTCATTATCATCCGCTAACTGTTCAACGAGCAAAAAACCTGTAATATAACTCAAGCCCGATACAGATTCATGTTCCGGATAATACTTCAGGATCAGTCGATAGTTCTCTACGGCTTCAGCGTAAGCCGCATCGGCGAGCGCAGCGTCTCCAAGCTCTCGAAAATGCGGCACCAAGTCAAAATTCGCCGCATCAAGGATCGCTACAGAACGGAAGCGTTCTAACGCGTTTGCAGTGTCGTCATTTGCCTTGTAAAGCAAACCGAGCTGATAATGCGCATCCGGATATTTCGGAAACTCTTCAATAGCGGCTTCAAAGCGGTTCTTCGCTTGTTCAGGAAGTCCTAACTCCAGCAGCATAAGCCCGTTCCGAAAATACTTTGAAGCGGTGCGATCCGCAACGTTCGAGAGGTCTGATGTGAAACTAAGGCGATGTCCTGCCACAGGAAGTCGTAAAATCTCGCCCTGATATTCAATCTCAAAATGCGTCTCAGTGCCACCACGCCAAGTACCGGTCAGTCTATCGCCGTTCTCTCTATCTACAATGACGTATTGTTGCCCATAAGCAAGATGCTGCTGATAGACCGACAGAACAATTATTGATGTTAAGAATATAAATAGGTGAAAAGTTTTCTGTTTATTAGGCTGCGTGTTTTTTTTAAACGTCTGATGCAACATATTTTACCTGCAAAACACAGAATGATAGATATTTGTTGAACTTATAATATCAGAAACATTGAGAAATGTCAAGATCGTTTCTACCTTCGCTGCATCTAATTCCTTGAAAATTTTTCAAACGACATGTTATAATATCTGTGTTTTTTCTACCTATAATTTTTTGATCGTATACACTAAAAGGAACATTATGAACGAAAACATCCAAGAACGTATCCAATCCCAAGCGAAAAAAGCAAAATCGGCGATGCGTGTTTTATCACGGAGTTCCGCCGATGTCCGAAATAACGCGCTCTTAGCAATGGCTGAAAGCCTCCTGAATTCCAAAGATAAAATCCAAGCCGCCAATCGCGTGGACCTCGATAACGGCGAAAAAACCGAACTCGCCGGACCGCTCATGCAACGTCTCCTGTTAGACGACAAAAAAATTGAACGCATGGTGGACAACCTCCGACAAGTCGCCGCACTCCCCGACCCGATAGGTGCCGTTATCAGTATGGGTGAACGTCCGAATGGACTCAAAATCGGGACAGTCCGTGTCCCCATCGGTGTCGTCGCTGTCGTATACGAGTCGCGACCAGATGTGACCGTTGAAGTCTCGGCACTCTGCATCAAATCTGGAAACGGCGTTATCCTCCGTGGCGGTTCCGAGGCTATACACTCCAACGCAACACTCGCTCGGATCCTCAGCGATACCGCCGCCGCAGAAGGCGTGCCAGATGCCATCCAATTCGTTAATACCACTGACCGACAGGCAGTCTACGAACTCATACGGCTGCCAGATTACATCGACCTTGTCATTCCACGCGGCAGCAACGAATTCGTACAATTCTTGATGAAGGAATCCGATGTCCCGGTGCTCGGACACGCCGACGGCATCTGCCACGTCTACGTCGATAAAGCCGCCGACCTCGAAATGGCAAACAAAATCTGCATGAACGCTAAGGTCGGATACAAAGTCGGTGTCTGTAACGCCTTAGAAACACTCCTCGTCCATGCCGATACCGCAGAACAATTCCTACCCGCTTTCTGTAAGGCACTACAAGATGCAGACGTTGAAATCCGAGGATGCGAACGGACACAGCAGCTCCACCGAACCGCTGAACCCGCAACCGAAGAAGATTGGCGCACAGAATACCTCGATTACATCCTCTCCATCCGTGTGGTAGACGACATCGAAACGGCGATTGATCACATAGAAACCTATGGCTCACACCATTCCGACGCGATTATCACCGAAAGCTACAGCACAGCGCAACGCTTCCTCAAAGAGGTCGATTCCGCCGCAGTCTACGTTAACGCCAGCACTGTCTTCACCGACGGCTATGAATTCGGTCTCGGTGCCGAAGTCGGCATCAGCACACAGAAACTCCATTCCCGCGGTCCCATGGGACTCGAAGGACTCACAACCTACAAATACATCGTCTATGGAAACGGTCAAATCCGAGAATAGGGGAGCACTACGCTCCCATCCCAAACGACAAACCCCACACTTCCATGAAAAATTAAGAAAGATCAATTTTTTCAACGCTGCTTTCAATTCCACAAGGAAGTTGACTCAGAATCAGTTTCTCCAGGTCAACTTTGTGGCTTGCATTATCAATGTCAATTCCAACAAGTCTACCCTCGGCATCATAATCAAGCAGGATGCCTTCGGAGATTTCCTGACTTTCTACACTGGGTTGTTCAGACAAGTTGATATACAACGAATCAGTCTCTGGATAGTAGTTGAGCCTCATGGTTTGAACCCTCGATCTGGAAAGTGTTGCCTGCCCTACACGTCAAAAACCTGCAGATAATCGTCCAACGTCTCAACGCGACGGATACACGTGAAGTTATCGCCATCAACAAGATACTCCGGGGGACGCATCTTCAGGTTATAGTTAGAGCTCATGGCGTGACAATAAGCACCCGCATCACAGACGACAAGTCCAGCACCCTCATGAGGTGTCGGTAATGAACGCGCTTTGCCCAGGAAATCTGCGGATTCACAAACGGGACCGACGACATCATACGTTTCAGACTTACCATCTACAGGTTCGATAAACTCGATATGTTGATAGGTATCGTACAGGCTCGGTCGGATCAGTTCCGACATACTCCCATCCGTGACGATGAAATGTTTGTTACCATTTGTCTTCACACCGGTGACACGGTTGACGAAAACAGAAGTATTGCCGACAAGTGAGCGACCCGGTTCGATAATAAGTGTGATGTCCTCAGAGAGCAGATCGCGGATGGAATCAATGAGGTCGGAGGGTGTCGGAATATCTTCGCCGGTACGTTCATAGTCGATGCCCAATCCGCCACCGATGTTCAGATAACGCAGAGAGAAACCTTCGGCTTCAATGGCACGCATGAAGGCAAGCATAATTTCAGTCGCATCTCGGAAGATTTGGACTTTCTTAATCGTTGACCCCAAATGGCAGTGAACGCCTACTAAATTCAGGAGGCTGTCCTTGCCAATTTCGTCTAAAAACCAATTAAGCCGTTCATTACGAATGCCGAACTTGGAATTTTTCATGCCAGTGGAGACATACGGATGCACCTGTGGGTCCACATCGGGGTTGATGCGGATTAGCACATTGGCAGGTGTGTCAAGGTCTTTTGCTGTCTGCTGGATGTGCGCCAAATCAAATTCGCTGTCAATGTTAATCAGCACACCGTGTTTAATAGCGAGACTGAGTTCCTCCAGCGTTTTTCCATTGCCGTTTAGGATAGTTCGTTTTAGGTCAAATCCTGCCGCGAGCGACATCCGCAATTCGTTTCCGCTGACGAGGACTGCACCACTGCCAAGCGCGCTCAGGCGTTTCAGGAGTGTGAGGTTGTTATTCGCTTTAATCGCATAGCCGATAATCGAGTCGATCCCCTCAAGGGCTTTCTGATATGCGGCATAGTTTGCCTCCAACTGTGCAAGGCTATAGAGATAAAATGGACTGTAGGGTACCTGTTCCTGAATATCTTTTACTCTCAACTTTTCGCAATAGAGATACCCGTCTTTATAGTGAAAACTCATCTGTGTGTAAATAGGCTCCTTTGTGTCTTATGAGGGAGGGATAAGTCGCTTTTACCATGCATCTTCAATCCAGTCGTCACCGTGGTCTGGATTATAGATGAGACCTTTTCTGATATCTAAACAGAGATCCAATTGTTCTAAGACCATGTGTCCAACAAGCATAGGCGCATCCGGGGGTAGGTCTGTTACCGGGAGCGTTCCTTTCCGCTCCAATATTGTGAATTCAACTGTTGAATAAATGATCCGGTCTACAATGCCAGCCGCGGTTCTCGCCTTGGCGTTACCGTACGGTGTCAAACCGAGTTGTTCAATGAGCGGTTTTGGTAAACAGAGCCGTGTCGCACCCGTATCAACGAGGGCATCTTCAATAGTGACACGGCGGACCTCTCCCGGGGTGATAACACCTCTATCTGCTAAATTGAGGTCTGACAGGTTTGCGAGTTCAATTTCTGTTGTATGTCTCATGTTCTTTCTCCTCAGAACTGCTGAATCAGGGAATATTTCAAAAGTATTGCGTGGGCATGTTTTTTGTTTTCAATGTTTCTATTTGAAAGGATACCATACAATGCTTCCGAAATTCAAGTTTTCGACACAAATCTCTCAATCACAGTTCTGACTAATACTCGCGCTTGTGCCAGTCGTCTTCCCAGAGATTGAATGAACCTTCACGATACGGGTGTTCAGAAATAAGATCCTCATTCAATTCCATACCGAGCCCAGGTCCATCAGGCAAACTAAAATAGCCGTCAATCACTTCCGGGCATCCCGTCGCTGCCTCTTTAACCCACGCCTCAGAAAAATCGTTGAAATGTTCCTGAATCTTGAAGTTCGTGGTACAGGCGGCAAAATGCAAAGCGGTTGCTGTAGAAACGGGACCCCCGACATTATGCGGTGCCACCGTCATATAGCACATATCCCCCATCGCTGCGATCTTCTTGGTTTCCAAGAAACCACCCGTCTGCGTAATGTCTGGCTGTAAGATATCCGCTGCTTGTAGATTAATCAACTCACGATATTCATACTTATTGTGAAGCCGTTCACCCGTAGCGACAGGGAGATTAATCTTATCGGCAGCTTTGGCAAGCGCAGCGATGTTATCCGGCGGCACAGGTTCCTCAACCCAACTCGGTTGAAATTTTTCTAATTCCGCCGCAATCTCAATCGCTGTATACGGACTAAATCGACCGTGCATCTCAACAAGGATTTCGACATCGGGTCCAACAGCATCACGTACCGCTTCAACGAGTCCGACAGACTTCAACTTCTCCTCATAAGAAAGCTCATAATACCCGGCGCCGAACGGGTCAAACTTCAGTGCCCGGTAGCCTTTCTCAAGCACCCTTTTCGCTGCAGCGTGGAATTCTTCAGGTGCACGCTCAACGCGGTACCAACCATTGGCATACGCTTTAATCTTATCACGACACGCACCACCGAGCAACCGATAGACAGGTTGGTTTAACGCCTTCCCGATAATATCCCAGCACGCAATCTCAATAACGCTAATGCCGGTTGCGACGATTTCACCAGCCCGACCGTAATCGTCGCGAAAGAGCCGTTGGTAGAGGTCTTCCGTGTTAAACGGATCGCTCCCGATGACATGCCGCTTCTTTGCACCGTCAATATAAGCGACGAGCGCGTCTGTGCGGTTGTTCATCCGCACCTCACTAATGCCGGTCAACCCTTCGTCTGTTTCAACTTTCACAAAGGTTAAGTTCCGCCAACTCGTCCCCATAACAAGGGTTTTGACGTCTGTAATTTTCATCTCTTCCATCCTTCCAAGCTTCTCTTCAATTCTTCCAGTCTTTCGTCCTTTTCCTTTTGGCGGCACTAACTTCTCGCCTCGGCTTCGGTTACACTGCGCTGTCCGCTCCGTTGTGTCGGTGCCGGTTCGACCGTCGGTGCCTCTTCGCCTACCTCCAGCATCCGCCGAATGAGCCGCTCCCGCATCACTTCTGTAACCGGTTCATGCGATTGCAAACCGATCAGATTCCGCAACTCATACGGGTCCGCCTGAAGATCGTAAAGATACTGTTCCACATAACGGTCCGATCCAGCGTCTCTGCCACCGCTTTTATTTTGGGCATCCACGCCGTATTTCCAACGTTGCGTCCGCACAGCGCGTCCGACCTGCGCCTCGCTAATCTGAACGAAGACCTCCTCCGGCCAGCCGTCCGTTTCGCCACGTACCAGTGGCATAATAGACCGACCTTGCATTTCAGCCGGTACTTCTAAACCTGCAGCATCAAGCAGCGTCGGCGGGAGATCTACAAGACTGACGAGCTCCTGAAGCTGTCCGCCACCGATGAAATCGCCGCCATGGAATGCAGTCGGCACACGGATAGAACTCTCATGGCAGGAACGTTTGTATTCGCTGTTACGGGTCTTGAAATGGCACCCGTGGTCAGAGGTAAAAAGAATAATCGTATTGTCGAGCAAGTGGAGACTTTTGAGCGCATCTAAAAGCCGACCGAGCGCTTCGTCCAACCTTTTCACCATACCGTAGTAACCGCCTAAATGTTGATGCGTTGAACCACCGAGCGCGGCGAGATCCGGCGGTATCCACTTCCCGGTATACCGTTCTCGGTAGCCGTCCGGCGGCGGGTAATCGTCCAAATGGTTCTGGTGGTGCGGTTCGATGTATGACGTAAAAAGGTAAAACGGATCGTTTTGGTGTTGATCCACATAACGAATGACTGCATCGGTGAGCGCATCTACGCGATAACCGGGAAGGTCAACCGGTTTATTGTCGTTATCATAGAGTGTCGTCTGATACGCATCGGACGTAAATTCGAGGACGTTGGACGCTAACCAGTAATCGTACCCACCGCGATGCTCCGCAGGCACAGGTCCCGGTCCGGTACCACCCCCGCTGTAGAGGTGCCACTTACCGATATATCCGGTAGCGTAGCCTGCTTCACCGAAATGGTGTGCAAGCGTCTTGAGATTAGGAGACAGCGGAATACCGTTTCGGAAGCAGCCCGTGCGGGTCGCGTATAACCCCGTTTGGAGGCATGAACGCGCAGGACCGCAAACAGGTTGGCACGTAAACGAACGCCGGACATGTGTACCGTGCTGTGCCATCCGGTCGAAGTTTGGTGTCAAGTCAAGCGGATTCCCGTGCAAACCGGAGGTATCCCACCGTTGTTGGTCAGTAAAAAAAACGATAACATTGGGTTGATTTGTGTCTTGTGGCATATCTCTATTTTCCTCTCTCTGTTCAGATTTGGCTTACCTCATTTTAAGAGATTTCCAGCCAGAAGTCAAGCAGAAAATTCGGATAACGAGAAGGTCAAGGCACCCAAACCTATGAGGATTGGGCTTGTGCTTCGTAGCAGTTTGCGTTTCCCAGGAAACGGCTTACATCTGCTCCACAACGGGACCACAAGCAGCCCGTAAAATGTTTATCGCAGCGTTGATGTCTCTATCGTGGTCAGAACCACATTCAGGACACATCCACTGCCGATCTGAAAGAGAAAGATTTGCGTTTTTATACCCACAATCCGAACACGGTTTGGTTGTCGCAGTCCATTGCCCGACTTGACGGAAATCACGATTATGTTTGAAACACTTGTACGCCAAAATCTCAACAAAACTCCCGAAGGCAAGGTCCGAGACTTTACGTCCCCAGAGGCGTTTCATGCCATCAAGGTTCAGCGTCTCGGTCGCGATAAGATCAAACCTGTCGCACAAGTCCGTAGCAAGTTTGAAATGCCAATCTCTACGTTGGCTGGCGATATGTCTGCAAAGCCGTGCGATCTCTCGGACAGCACGCCACCAATTGTTAGAACCTTTGACTTTACGCGAAAGGCTTTTGTAGAGTTTTCGGAGTTGTTTCAAGGATTGTTTCAAGAACTCTGGCGATTGTATCTTCTCGCCATTGGAGAGTGTCAGATAGGTCTCCATACCGAAGTCCGCACCTACGCTTTCACCTGTAGCGGGCAGCACTTCTTTGGACGTATCATCTGTCACGACATAGAGCCAATATGTTCCAACGGCATCACGGAGGATTTGGATATAGCGGACGGTTCCTTTCCAATCGCGGTGGTGATGAAAAGAAAACCAGCGTTTATTGAACTTAAAACGTTGGGAGGCTTCATCCCATTCTTTGAAAGAAAGGCGAACACGACCTGCTTCAAGTTTGTATCCAGATTGAAACTTCGCAGAACGATAACGGTCCTTACGTTTGAACTTTGGACGACCTACACCAGGAAAGTCAAAAAAGCGTTCCCACGCAAGATGCAAGCGAATAATCACAGCGTCAAGTGTGTCGCGCGGTATCCACGCCCAATGTTGATGCGTCCGTTGGAGCAACTTCGTCAGATGCGGTTGCAGGCGATAACGCCCTGCATATTTGCCATAGATGCGATAATAGCGGTTCTCAAGTTTCAGAAAGTGATTATGCACATCAGACAAGTCGTCAAGCATATTGCCGAGTCGCATATTCTGCCGATGTTCGCGTATCTGATATTTGTATACTTTGCGCGTGCGTTTTTGTTTACGCTTTCGCTTTTTTGCCATAATAGTTCACAGTTCACAGCTTTAACCCCTTTCCAGTGGGTAGGCAGACACGCTACCAAGCGGTAACGCTGGAAATGTCTGCCACTGTGATAGGAATAGTATAACATTTTTGACGTTATTTGTCAAAAAAAAACAATAGGAGCGGGCATTCCTCCCAACGCTAAAGCATTGGGTCTCCTGCCCGAAGATTAGATGAATATTTGAAAATTAAAGCGGGGCATGTTATACTTTAAATAGCAGATGTGCTCTGATTTAAACACCCATAATTTTTCCATTTCAAACTATCTCGGCGGAATGTATTATTTAACCGCCGATGAAGTTTATTGGGAGGATGACCAATTAGTCATACAGGAATGTAAAAATAGTAGTAGAGGGAACTTCCCTCTGAAGATGACATCAAGGACGGTTTGTTCAAACTGATTCTGTTCGCGAATATGGAAGAAGTAGCAGTTGATGAAAGAACAAACACCCAATTTATTACACGATTAAAACTAACAGGTGATCTCAGTGGAGACCTATTTTTACCATGTGCTACAGACGACATATTTGGTTTCTGTGCAGAAAATCGCTTGACCCAAACGTATCAAAAAAGACTTGTCCTGCTTAATCAAGAGGCGGGTGAAAATAATAAATTGCAAATATGGATAACAGGTCATCATGACTAAAATAGCAAAAAGTCCACTGCGGTACCCAGGGGGTAAATCCAGAGCTCTAAAACAGATTCTACCGCTTATTCCGCTGAATATATCCGAATTTCGGGAACCGTTTGTCGGTGGAGGTTCCGTCTTTTTTGCAATCCGCAGTCTCTTTCAAAACCGCATTAAATCCTACTGGATCAACGACCTCAATTACGACCTCTACTGTTTCTGGAAACAGACAAGAGACAATGGCCCAAATTTGGTTGAAACGTTAACAAAGACGCACGTGACTACTAAAAACGGACGCGCCTTGTTTGAGAAATTGACAAAGGCAAAAGATTTATTAAACAAAAACCCTGATATGCTCTCCGAGTTTGAGCGTGCTGTACGTTTCTTTGTCCTCAACCGTATTACCTTCTCCGGTGTCGTGGATTCTGGCGGATATTCGCAATCCGCTTATGAGAAGCGTTTTACAGAGTCGTCTATTGAACGCGTCAAAAATATCTCGCCCTATCTTTCCGATGTCAAAATCACAAATGGAGATTATACCGCCCCACTTTTCCAAGATGGCAACAATGTATTTATTTTTCTCGACCCGCCCTATTGGAAAGCAGCTGGATCAAAACTATACGGCGTGAGAGGCGAACTGCATACTACCTTTGACCACGCACAATTCGCCGAGAATATGAGAAAGTGTCCACACAAATGGCTGATTACCTACGACGACTCGCCTGTTATCAGGGAGCTCTTTGATTTTGCTGAGATTCAGGAGTGGACACTACAATACGGAATGAATAATTATCGGAAGGACAGTGCAGCGAAAGGAAAAGAGTTGTTCATCAAAAATTATTAAGCCATTTTTTAAGACGAAACTTGCTTATAACCTTTCGGCAAAGGTTTTCCAGCGACGAGCGCAGATTTCAGCGGACGGACATGACGGCAGCTACCACGGTGCGTGAAACCAGGGCAGTCGCACGTTACATCTACACCGACAACCTCCAACGTGTAAAACTTGCCTTTCTGTGATGAACTCTCAGCGTGATAGATGCTCCGTTCAGGACCCGTAAGGACTTGTGCTAAAGTACGAATCGCTTCTTCGGAATACGGACGCAACTGCGCACGCGTCGCTTCACGGAGATGTGCCGCGTTCTCTTCAAGGTACGCCTCCCCTGCTTTCTGAAGCACATCATGGATTTCCGATGCTTCAAAGTCACCGGTTTGGACAGACAACGCATTCATCATCCGTTTGAGTTCACTGAGCACATCCAACTGCAGAGTTGCCTCTCCATCCGGTATCAAAATTGACCCCTCAACGATGGAATCCATCAATGCTGCTTTTGTTTCTAATACCGTCTTAACAAACGAGTCAACGGTTCCAGTCGCAATCATATAGGTGACATTAACGGTCCCTGTCTGACCGATGCGATACGCGCGATCTTCTGCCTGCCAATGGTTAGCAGGCACCCAATCTAAATCGTTAAAAACGATCTGGCGCGCCGCAGTGAGATTGATACCAACACCTGCTATGTGCATGTTGGCTATGAAAAGTTTGAGATCGTCATCATTTTGAAAGCGGTCAACCCTATTCTGTCGCTCGTGAACAGGAACTTCACCGGAAACATAAACCGCTCGATCCTTGAAATGCCTTTGGAAACGCTGCATTGTATTCAGGAAAGATGTGAAAATAATTACCTTTTCGCCTTGTTCCAGCGCATTTTCCACGAATTTAATAGTGTGACGGCATTTGACAAAGGCAATCGCTCGACGCACTTGGGTGAGCCTACCCATGCCAGTGCCTAAATCTGTCGTGTCTATTGAAGCATCTAATTCATCGCGACGTTCTGATGATAGCCCCACGGATTCTGGTGTCCCATCAATAGCTTCAGGCGCGTCAAATTTGGATATGAAGTTTTGTACCAACCGATTAAAGTGCTCGATGGCGTAAGGGTGCAGTTCAACGGCCATCCAGGTTCGTATCTTAGGTGGAAGGTCTAACACTTCATCTTTTGTACGGCGCAGCATAACACCGTGGAGTTGCACAGTCAATTCCTCGATGTTGCTCGCACCATCTGCTACCAACCCGAAATCGCCTTGATACGCATCACAATAACGTTTGGCAAAACTCAGGAAACTCTTTCCGAGCGGATGATCCAAAATCTTCAACAACGGAAAAAGATCGCGCGGACGGCTCGTCATCGGCGTACCCGTTAGCGCATGGACGACAAGGTCACGTTTTATCTCCTTAACCAGTTTTGATGCGTTTCGACTTCGCTGACTCTGATAATTTTTTAGGTAATGTGCTTCGTCAAAAACAACACCTTTCCAGTCAAATTCAAGGAGTTTGTCAAGATTTTTACCGAGGAGTTCATAATTGACAATAATCCAACCACGATGAGTTGTAGGAGGGAGCACTGCGGGCCCAACAATGGCAGGTTCGGCATCTGGAAAAACGATTTCAATTTCGCGCGCCCAGTTGCGCTTGATGGAGGCAGGACAGATGACAAGGTAAGGGCCTTCTCCTTCCGCCTCAACCATCGCAATAATCGACTGACGCGTTTTGCCGAGTCCCATATCATCAGCGAGGAGCGCACGACGACGACCCAGCAAAAAAGCGATACCCTCTATTTGATGTGGATACAATCCTTTGGCAATATCTTCAGCACGCGTGAGACTGGCTTCCGGCATGCAGTTTTCCCCTTATCGACCTCTATCAACGAGCCAGAGTTCTCCTTGACTCACTGTGGCGAGACGCTTCAACATCACGGCACCCGGAAAATTCGGGGACATCCCGGTACCCATAGCGAAGATGCGTCCATTACCTATAGCGTATTGACCGACAAGCGTCAGATCCGGTCCCTCGATAGTTGTAGGAATGCCATCGCTGAAAAGAACAACAAGTGTCGGATCCCGCTTCGCAATTTCTGTCAATGCCGTTAGCATATCGTGATCCGTCCCTTTTGTGTGGATGTGGGATTGGATGTCGGCGAGATGGTTCGACGACGCAGCGACTGTCTGCTCCGTCACAGAAACAAAGTTTTCCTGATAGACGACCAGTTCCGTACTGAATGCCACAATATTGAAACTGTCGTGCGGTTCGAGGAAGGTCAGCGAGTCACGCATGAGGTCTATGACCTTCTTAAGTTTGTGTGGCGGGAGGTTCTGCATACTGGTCGACAGATCCACACAGTAGACAATCCGCTGCGGTCCCTCTTGCGCTTCGATGAACTTCACTAACCGGCTCTTATAGCGGGTTTCAACCTTTTCCTCTTTGACAAACGGACTTTCAATGACCTTTTGGACGCGCGGTACGTCGTTGAAATCAACTGCTGTCGCCGTTGGTCCGATAGGTTCACTGAGAGTTTCACTCTCAAACTGTTGAAATGGTGCCGGATCCGATGCCGAGACGACACCACGGTTGCTGACAGGTGCGTTACTTGTGAGAATTTTAAGACGTTGTTGGTTCGTAGCGCGTGTCCTTTTCTGGACAAGTTGTGCACGCTTTGGTGGCGTTACGCGTCTGACTTTCGGCTTCTCTTCTCTGACAAACAGCGCATTGATACTTGAATCCTCACGCATCGGTGCCGTGCCAAACCAATAGAAGACACCAAGCACCCCAATACCGAGATGCAAGAGAACTGAAATAAAGAATGCCTTACTAGATTTCGATTTCATTTTTTTTATTTTACCTTGCGGTTTGATCAGATGAGTCGAATGAACGACGCTCCTCTATCAAGGAAAAAACGTTAAAAATCCGAAACTATGTCCGGTCTAATGACTTATATCAACGCTGCTGTAGATGTCATGCAGGCACAGTTCGCATTCAATTGAGGCAAGCAGCATTACATCCTCAAATTCCCGAAATTCGGTACGCAGCCAATCGGTGCCTTCGCGAAAATAGTGTTCAACACAAACTCGATCTTGAGAGACAAGGGCGTATTCTTGCAAGGACGCAAGCTGCTGATAATACCAGAATTTCTCGCCTCGGTCACGTGCCTCAGTTGATGGAGAAAGCACCTCTACTATGACAGTTGGATTAAGAAGTGTGTCCGATCTGTTATCCTCTGCACGCGGTTCACCGCAGAAAACGACGACATCCGGATAAAAGTAGGATCCCGTTTCGCTGACCTTGACCCGCATATCACTTGTGGCAGCTTTACACTTCCCGCCTTGCAATTGGACGCGAAGCTCACCAAAAATGTCTCCGGTGATGAAATTATGTGCGAAACTTGCCCCCAACATCGCGACGATTTCGCCACTGAGGTACTCGTGTTTCGTAAGTGCTTTACGTTCAAAAGCGAGGTATTCTTCAGGGGTCAGATAAGTTCTTGCTGCAATAGATGACATGAGTACCTCCAGGTTACCGCATCGACATTTGCTCTTTCGTCTCTAACGCCCGACGCAGCACGACACCCCACTGCCCAACAACCCACAACGCTTTGCCATCTTTGGAACGCGTGATAACATATAGATTGTTGTCGATATCGGTATGCTCCTGTTCCCACGTCTCACCGCCATCGGTTGAGCGGACAATTGTCCCTGCGTTGCCGACCGCATAGACCTCCTTTTCGGAGAGCGCGACAACACCGTGGAGGTCTTGCGGAATGCCAGTTAACTTAGGTTCCCACGTGAATCCACCATCGGTTGTCCGTAACACAATACCAGACTCACCCGCTGCCCATCCTTTCCGTTTCGTAATGAATGAAACAGCATTGAGGTCATAGGTGACTCCAGTTTCGTGCATCTTCCAATATTCGCCACCATTGATAGTCCGTTGGACAACACCGCCTTGTCCAACCGCCCAACCGAGTGGGGCGAATTTCATATCCACACTCAGAAGCCTGTCGTTCACAGTCGTTCGCTGCGGTGTCCACGTCGGACCGCCGTCTTTGTTGTGGATAATGTCCCCGAATTGACCGACTGCCCAACCTTCAGAGAATTTACCAAAAGCGACATCGTTCAGCGAGAAATTACCCGGCGAATCGCCTTCCATAAACGGCGGACGTTCAGGTGTGTCACCCGCTGTCCACGTATCGCCATCTGTCGTATACAACACCGTACCGTCGCTTTGCATCGCCCAACCCCATTTCGGTTCTAAGCTTGCGAAGTGTACACCGATGAGACGTTGACGCGTCCGACTCGGAATCGTCTCCCACGTCTGTCCACCATCTTGCGTCTCCCACAGCGCGCCACCGTCGCCTGCTATCCAGCCGTTCTTATCATCATAGAAGAGCACCTCTCGGAAATTGTTGGACTGCTGTTCACCGAGTTGGCGTTCCCATGTCTCGCCACCGTCGCCTGAGCGATAGATACTACCGGCACTCCCGACTGCCCATGCGTGTTCTGCATCAAGGAAGTACACACTCGCAATTCGACGACCCCCACCGCGTCTACGCCTTCCCGATTCGGGAGGTGGCGGCGGTTGTTGCTCCCTTGGCGACGGAGGGGTCGCACGTTCAGTATTCGGCGGGAGTTCGCCTTCAGGCGCAAGACGCCCTGGACGTTGTCTCTGCGCTCGAACCCGATTCTGAATTTCTTCTGGTGTTTCGTCGTATGTTAACGTCGGTCCCTCTGTAACCTCTTCTTCCGTTTCTTCTTCTGTCTCCTCTTCCATTTCCGTTTCAGGTTCTTCGGAGAACTCTGGATTAGCTTGCCCCATAAATATGGCGAACAGATTATCTTCTGTATTGTCGCCCGTACGAACAGGAACGGATTTCCAAGTCACGCCTCGGTCTTCGGTGATATAGGCACCACCGCCGCCGAGTCCCCAAGCGTGCGTATCGGAACGGAAGGTAACACGCTGCAAGCCGCGCGTGCTTTGTGATGTGGTTTGCAACCGCCACGTTTCGCCGCCATCTTCAGTCAACAAAGAATTCCCGTTACCGAGAACCACCCAACCGTTGTTCTCATCGGCAAAGTGGACAGCGACACCCGGTTGATTCGTTTTCGCCTGAATTTTCCAATAGTTACCGCCGTCAACAGTGTGCAGAATGAACCCACCATCTCGACGTTGCGGTGTCACTGCCCAACCTACCTGACTGCTGATGAAATGTATATCGGTGATGTTCGCCATGGTCGTCCCAGTTTTTTGGATACTCCACGTCTTTCCGCCATCTGTCGTATGTAGGATTTGACCAATCGAAGCACCGAGCCACCCTTTGTTGGCGTTTAGGAAATGCATCATGCTAACGCGCGGCAGATTCTGCTTCCTCGATTGAAGGATCGGTTTCCACGTTTCGCCACTGTCTTCGGTTTGAAGTAAGACATTGGAACCGAGCACTCTACCGTGTTTCGCGTCAACGAAGTCCACTTCACGCAAATTTTCGCTCACGCCGCTATGTTGCGGGAACCACGTTTGCCCACCGTCCGTTGTCCGGGCGATGACACCGTCTGACCCGACTGCCCATCCGTTCTCCGTGTCTATGAAATGCGTATCCGAGAAGTTGGTGCGCCATGCCGCCTGACGGATAATGTCCCAATGATAGACAACAGGTTCAATCTGAACCTCAACTTCCGCGACAACTTCGGGTTCTTCTGCAACCGGCGGTAATTTAGCAGGCAATTGCGCCTCTTCAATAGAGTATCGCATCGCAATGCCACCCTTACCAACAGCGACAACGCCATCAGGCGAGAGGGCAAGACCGTAAAGGTCGTTGTCGGTACCGCTCTCCTGCATCTCCCACTTTTTTCCGCCATTGATAGTCGTTAGCATCACGCCGTTATCACCCACGATTAGACCGTGCTGTGCATCCGCAAAATAGAGTTTATTCAGATTTTCTTGTGTGCCGCTGCGTTGGAAATTCCATCTCTGTCCGCCGTTTTTTGTGTGTAGGATCTCGCCAAACTGCCCGACGATCCATCCTACATTTTCATCTGCAAAGTAGACGCCGTAGAGTTCATTGAAGGTACCGGTCGTCTGCTGCGTCCAAGTTAAACCACCGTCTTCCGTCGCGAGACAGACACCGGGCCACCCGATCGCCCAACCTCTCTTCTCGTCAAGAAAAAACACGCCCTTCAACATCAGAGAGAGAAAATCGCCTGTCGCGGTTTGTGGCAGCCATGTTTTGCCACCATCAATCGTATGTATGATACTACCGAGATCCCCAACGATCCAGCCAACTTCAGGACTCACAAAGTGGACAGCACGGAGCGTGAAGGAGGAAGGACCACGCTGACGTTCCCAATTCGCGCCGCCGTCCTTGGTATGGACGATCAGCCCGCGATCGCCGACTGCCCAGCCGTGTTTATCTGTCGCGAAATAGATGTTCCAAATACCGTCCCAGATATCCGTTTCGAGTTCAGTCCATGTCTGTCCACCATCGTTGCTCATCGCCATCGTACCACGCCTGCCGACTGCAATCGCACGGTTGGCATCCGTAAACTGGACGTTCTGTAAATCGTTCGCTGTTGTTCCGCTCGTCATCTCCCATGTAGCACCCGCATCCGTTGTGTGCAGAATCGTGCCATACCATCCAACTGCCCACGCTTCCGTTGCGGTCGTAAACTGGATACCCGTCAAATTGTTCTCAGTCCCGCTCTCCATCAATTGCCAATTGTCGCCACCGTCTTCCGTCCGAGTGATGAAACCAACATCCGCCACGGCGATCCCGTAATTTTCATCTGTGAAATGGATGCTATTGATCGTATCTCGGACGTGTCCATTAATCATCGGAATACGACTGTCTTGACGCGTCCAATTAATGCCACCGTTTGTCGTATGGAAAATAGAACCGTCGCTGCCAACGATCCAACCTTCGTTGTCATTAACGAAGAAGACCTGCTTGTTGTCATTAATCATACGATCGCGTTCGCCTTCAAAGCGGTTACTCTGTTCTCGCCACGCTTTGCCACCGTTCTGGGTATGAAAAATTCTATCGTGCGTCCCGACAACCCATCCCCTTGAATTGTCAGCAAACCAGACCCCGTTAAGCATAAATTCGCTGACATACTCGAAGCGTTTCCACTCTTTTCCACCGTTTTTAGTATAGAGAACATCCGAGTCTTCGCCAACAATCCAACCCTCTTTTGAGTTCGCAAAATACACATCGAGGAGCATCGCGGAGGTACCACTCTTTTGCAGTGTCCAGTGTCTACCGCCATCGTCAGTTGTTGCTATTAACCCTTCATCGCCGACTGCCCAACCGTAGTTCGCGTTTGTAAAATAAACCGCTTTGAAATCCAATGAGGCATCAGGCATACGAAATCCTGGACTTGTTGTATCGACTTCCTGCTGCTGCCACGTCTTACCGCCATCTGCTGTATGGATTATCAGACCCCCCTCGCCAACAATCCAACCCTGTCTGTGGTTGACGAAATGGATGTCTGTGAAATGTGTCTCCCAATCCGCTTTCCGCGTCGCTTCCATCTTGACACAGCCGTTGAAAAGGAACAGGATACCGAGTAGAAAGGCTATAACAAGGCTCCTAAAAACGAGTGTCGGCTTAAAAGCTATGCCAAAATTTAAATTCCGTACTAAGTTCATTTTTACCTCCGGTGTTGTCTTTTGAAAACCGAGAAGGGGTTGAGTCTTCGGTCGTGTCTGATGGTTCCTTCTCCGCGAGATGTTCTGTTGAAGTTGAAATTCACATCCGAATATAGCAAATATAGCAAATTCCGTGCCACCCTGTTAGTGGATTTTGGCGAAATATATGGCAAAAATCGCACAAAATCGTGCGTACACCGCACCCAATTGCACGAAATCGGGCAAAATTTAATAAGAAAACTCCAAATATTTAACCAAATATTTAGACAGACCCACCCGGCGATTTGTTCGCATCTAATAGCCACTGCTTTCGCCAAAGAGACCAGAACGCGCAACAGCAATACCTATTGCGATGACAACGGGCAGCGCAATAACGCCTACCTGAACAAAAGCAGAACGCCTGCCACCTAACCTCTGAATTGCTCCTATTCGTCCAACGGGTGCTAAGAATAATGAGACCAATAGCAATACAGCACTCACTACTGGGACTTCTTCATAGAAATAGCCGTTCATCCAGATGCCTGCCAACGCAAGGGCTATAACTGCGGATGCACTGATCGGAAACACAGGTACTTTGTCATCAGATTGTAGAAAAAGCGTGATAACCCATATCGCCGCAAAAAGTGCTACGAAAATACCAGTGTGCTGTGCTAACCGCAGACTTCCAGAAACCGCAAGAATTAGCGCGGTGCCACCGGAGAGTCCGAAGTAGACAAACGGACTCCAACTACCCGATGGTAATAGGGTGAAGCTCTGTTGGACTATATTCCAAAAGATGAAAATCGCAACGGCGAGGCATACCCACCAAGTGATGCCTTCAATCTGTCCCCAACTATACTTAAACATTGACCCCAAAAGGAGTCGCGGGACAACGATGGATACGACTACTTGTGCAATCAAACGTACCAATAGCGAGAGATGCCAAAAGATGCCCAGAATGAGTCCAATAAGCGCGAGATAGCAGAGCCAATGCACACCTTCTCGTGGTGGAAACGGCGGAATTCCTTCTAAACCGATGTAACCGACAATATAACCGACACTCAGCGCGATGCCAACAAGCCAACCAAAAGACAAACCGTCCCCTTCAACGGTCTGCTCGCGTTCTCTTTTAAAGGTAAGGATTTTTGAGAATATAAGGATCCCGCCACCAACAATAGCCGGTAGGAGTAAACCGAGGACAAGCTGCTTGAATATTGACATCGCTGATATCCCTGTTGGTGAGGTGTTTTGCTTCGGTGTTTCCCCTAAGCAACCTCACCAACGAAAGTTTTCAGAGCAAATGCGTTCGTAGCGCATCGGAAACGCGCACCTATTCGTGTTTCGCTTCAATACTGACAATAAGGCGAATCTCGTCACTAACGGCTCCTATACCGTAAGTCATACCGAACTCACTCCGCTTAATCGTGAAAATGCTCTCAAATCCGATGAGCGATTCGCCATCTCTCCCTGTAGCGCGCCCCGTAATTTCGACATCCACTGTGATTGATTTTTTAACACCGTGTAATTCAAGATCGCCTGTGACCTCCAGCACATCTTCTTTCCCTTCCTTCGCTTTGACTTTCGTGCTTTTGAAGGTAATCACAGGAAACTGTTTCGCACTGAAGAAATCGGAGCTTCTGAGATGTTGATCGCGTTTTTCGTTGCCAGTATCAACACTCGCTGCTTTAACCTCAAATTCCACCATGTACCCTTCAGCATGACCGCCCGCATCCATTGAACCCATCGCTATCATGCCGGTGAATTCGTTGAATCTACCGTAATTATAAGTGACGCCATTATGTTTTGCGCGAAAAAGTATCATTGAATGTGCGGTGTCAACTTCATACGGCGTTACACTCATAGGTTGCGTAATGCCAGCAAAACCGAGAAGTAGCAAAAGCACAAGGCTTCCGACACTGAAAATTTGCAGGTTCCGTCCTAAATCCGTTTTCATTAAAAAAAATATCTCCTTTTTTAGGGTGAAGTTTCGTTAAAATGTGTCTATTACACAAAACAAGTATACCGTGTTTTTCAAAACCTGTCAACGAAAATCAGCAGTTTTCTGATTCTGATAAACGTCTCTGTCTTTTGAGAGTTCACCCGCTAACAAAGCACCCTATCGTCAAAATTGCGTAAGTCCTGTTAAAATTGAATGGCCCCTGTCTCGTATCCGATTTTTTCTTGAATTACATTATGAAAATGTGATATAATTATTAAGAAAATATGTCAAAGACAACATTTCGACACGGCGAACTATAGCACCTCACCTTGATAAATGGGAGGGTTCCAACCAATATGAATACATTGAGATCAAAGTTTACAGTCCATCTAACCGTATATCTGCTCTCTATTGTGATGTTGCTCCCGTTTGTAGCAGCAGACAACCACGCTGGAGACACACCCGTGAGTTACCACTCACAAATCGTCCCGATCCTCAAACGGAGCTGTCAAGGATGCCATCATCCGGGTGACCCAAACGGCGGCTTGATTGTCACAACCTATACCGATCTCAAACAAGGCGGGATGGCGGGGGATGCAACAATCATCCCAGGGAAACCTGATGACAGTCTTATCATTGAACTCATCTCCGGCGATGAACCCGCAATGCCACAAAACATGGAACCGCTCTCCGCTGAGGAGGTCGAACTGTTCCGACGTTGGATTCTTGAAGGCGCAAATGACGATACACCCGCCGAAGTCGATGAGATGGCGGAGGGAAACTATCCGGTCTATACCGTACCGCCGGTGGTCACTGCACTGGCATACTCGCCCGATGGCAGCACGCTTGCAGTATCAGGAGTCCGCGAAGTTTTATTGTATGACACAGTAAATTTTGAACTCAAAGCGCGATTGGTAGGTAAAGCGCGGCGAATAGAATCGTTGACATATACGACAGATGGCAAAACTTTAGGCGTAGCAAGCGGATCGCCCGCACAATTCGGCGAAGTACAACTCTGGGATACCGCAACCAATACGCTTATCAAAGCCATACGTTCCAGTTACGATACAATTTACGGACTCTCCTTCTCACCCGATGCCAGCCGCGTCGCTTTCGGATGCTCAGATCAGACGGTCCGCGTCCTATCCGTTGAAGATGAAAAAGAGCGCATTAAATTTGATAATCATAGCGATTGGGTTTTCGGGACCGTCTTTTCTACGGACGGCTCCCATTTCGTGAGTGCCGGACGTGATACCGCCCTCAAATTGGTTGAGGTGAACACAGGCTCTTTCGTTGACGACATCAACTCCAGCAATAAAGGCTACGGAGAGATCAACACCATCGCACGGCATCCGACCAAAGATCAAGTCTTGAGTGCAGGTGAAGACCGGATACCACGGCTCTACAAAATCTTCCGCGAAATCCGAAGAGATGTCGGAAATACAGACTTTAACCTCATTCGAGCCTATGAAGCGCAGTCGGGGACAATTGAAGGCGTAGCGTTTTCAGCAGACGGCAGTCGGTTTGCCACTGGCAGCGCAGGCGGTGAAGCACGTATCTATAACGTAGCCGATGGAAAACGGTTGGCAAGCATGCAAGGCGATGCAGTCGGTGTCTTTGCAGTCTCCTTCCATCCTGATGGGACACAACTCGCCACGGGCGGGTTCGACGGAAAGATCCGGATATTTGACACTTCTGGGAAACTACTGAACGCCTTTATGTCCGTGCCGATCGAACCTGCCGGAAGTGAGGATGTCGCGCTGGTCGTCTCAGGCATGACGTGAGGGGCTTGTGTCACAAAAGTGCAGGCTGCACTTTCACAACATCAGAGCGTTATCAGTGTTGAAGTCTCGCTACCCGATCAGGCAATCATTAAAGTCCGAAAAAACACCGCCACTGCAGCTGACCTTGCAGGGATCGTTGAAGCGACCGGGTTTAGTGCAACGGCTAAATAACAAAGACGAAGAGGCTGACCGATGGCTGCCACAGCTCCCAATATTCTCTGGGTTTGCACAGATCAGCAACGTTACGACACAATCGGCGCATTAGGTAACCCCTACGTGTCAACACCGAACATTGATAGCCTCGTAGCAGACGGAGTCGCGTTTACACACACCTATTGTCAAAGTCCTATTTGTACGCCGAGTCGGGCAAGTTTTCTTACCGGGATGTATCCAAACGCAACACACGCAAATCGAAACGGAAACGATTTTTTCCCAGACGCGTACCCGCTTGTGACGCGCACCCTCGCTGACATCGGATATGATTGCGGACTCATCGGTAAACTCCATCTCGCAAGTGCTTACCGTCGGATAGAACCACGCACAGACGACGGGTACCGTTACTGGCAATATAGTCATGCCCCACGAGACGACTGGGAACACGGACACGACTACGCCGATTGGGTCCGTTCAAAGGGGTACATCCTCGGTGAGTTGAACCGAAATCCAGAGGGTGTCCCAGCCGAATTGCATCAGACGACGTGGTGTGCAGAAAAGACAATTGAGTTCATTCGTCAGGAACGTGATTGCCCGTGGCTCGCGAGCGTCAACATCTACGATCCGCATCCACCGTTCAATCCACCACAGACACACAGAGAACGGTTCAACCCAGCAGAGATGCCTGACCCACTCTTCCGAAACAGTGACCTTGCGCAGCAGACCCGATTACTAGCCGTCGATTTTCAATCCAAAGTTCGGACACCAGATGAACTGGACATTCGGAATCCGGTCTTGCCCGGACCCGCGCGTGTTACCGCAGACAGACAGACAGCACAGACACCGCGCCGAGAGACGAAACCAGTCGGTGCAAGGGATGCCAAGACGCTCAAAGCCGCCTATTACGCCATGATTCAACTTATTGATGAGCAACTCGGTAGGATTCTCGAAACGCTTGACGAAACGGGGCAGCGAGAAAACACCGTTATCATCTTTACCAGCGACCACGGCGAGACGCTTGGCGACCACGGACTCATTCAGAAAGGGTGCCGCTTTTATGAAGGCTTAATCAGAGTACCGCTGATTTTCGTATGGCAGAATCAGTTTGCGAGCGGTCTGAAGAGCGATGCCCTCGTCGAACTTGTTGATAAGACACCAACGCTCTTGGAATTAGCAGGATTAACACCGCCTGAAGGCATGCACGGACGTTCGCTACTGTCTATCCTCCGAGGTGAAGCGGACCCAAACCATCACCGCGATTTTGTCCGGTGTGAGTACTATGATGCTGTCAATGGCCGCGACCACTCTTATGCAACAATGTATCGCGATAAACGTTACAAATTAGCAGTCTACCACGGACACGAGGAGGGTGAACTCTACGACCTAATCGAAGATCCAGACGAATTTGACAATCTGTGGCACGCACCCGACAAACAGGGCATCAAGATGGATCTGTTAAAACAGAATTTTGACGCGGCTATGTTCGCTATGGACATAGGACCCCGACGAGTAGGACCGATGTAAACTGATAGGACGCTTTGCCGTATTATGCTTGAACATAACACCATCCATTGTGGTGACACGTTTACACTATTGGATGAGGTAAAAAATGCTTCAGTGGATCTGATTGTATGTGATGGACCGTATGGTGTAACCGAGAACTCGTGGGATAAAATCTTCTCTATTCAAGAGTTTAACCTTGACCTCATCAAAAGGTTCACACCGAAGTTGAAAGACGGGGGCGCGCTCTATCTGTTCGGCAAACCGGATTGTATCGACTTTATAGATTATCGAAGGTTCTTGAACCTCCGTTCAAAGATTGTATGGTATCAACCGAGTCGGCTCGCACAAGGACGCATCAATTACACCAACAACTACGACATTATCTGCTATTTCATCAAAGGTAAAAAACCGCAGTGCTATAACCTTGACGCTATCAGAGTTTCGCAACTCGTTGAATTAGAACATCGACTCCGATGTGAAAATGTACCGTCCGTGACGAATGGCAAATTCGGAAAAACCAAGTTTAATACAAAAGGTAAAAACCCAGGCAACGTCTGGGGCGACATAAAGCAGCTAACTTACAAGTCGAAGGAGTTGGTCTGTAGAGAGGCACTTAATACAATCCAGAAACCAGAAAAATTAATCGAGCGAATCGTGTTAGCAAGTTCATCACCAGGGGATCTGATCCTCGATCCATTTGCTGGGGTAGGGACCTGCCCAGTCGTCTGTAAGCGGCATCAACGGGATTTCATCGGATTTGAAATTAATCCAAATTTCGTGGAAATCGGAAACCAACGGCTCCATGAGTGCTAAAACAAATCGAAACCACACTTATAGGCGAAGGCAAGCACGCTCACTTGTAGGAGGGAAACCTTGTAAGCCAGATCTATCTCAAATGCCAGAACACATTCAGTGTTGATTTGACAGAAATTTCTTGAAAATCCGTGTAATCTGTATAATCCGCGAAAATCCGTGATTTGCAGCGTACTTGAAGAAACATTTTCTTTGCATTGGATTTTAACGTTTGCAAAAACCCCAAATGCGACCTGCGTTCAGAATACTTTGACAAAAATGTTGTTGTATGATATTATCTATAGAAAGTCAGAGAGACGAAAGAGAAGTCTAACTATCCATTGATCCTATTGTTGTGGTGTACGATCAGTCTGCAACATAGACACATAAGGGGCAAGCATGGAACGGAAAATTGTAATTTATTTGACATTTCTTCTCTGTTTTGGTATAAGTATTGGTAATGCCGCTGTAGAAGTCGGATTCGTTTATCTCGGTGACAAAGGCGACTTTACCGCACCCGCATTGGAATTCGCCGAAAAAACGTTCAAAACGAAACAACTCGCTAAGGCAGACTTGAAGAGCAATACGTTCAAGCAGTTCGCTGTTGTCTGGTGGCACGATGGCGATGCCGATCCGGGCGGATTATCCGCCGCAGAAATTGATGCGTTTTTAGACTACGCTGAAAGCGGCGGCGCAGTGCTGCTGACAGGCGCAGCTATCCGGTATATTACGCTATTAGGATTAGAAGACGCAGAACCACGGAAATTTGGACCCGTTGAGAACGATGGAAGCAATGTCGGTATTATCGTCCTCAAAGAGACACTGGAACTCGGGTTGACAGAAGGCCTTGAGAATGTTGATGGAAAGACACCCCAAGTCGATGATTGGGTTCAGGTCAACTCAACCGGATTTCCAGTCAGTGGGGACTATTACGACAAGATTTGGAAAAATTTTACGACGCTTGCGCATGCGTGGGAACGGGGTACCAATTACACGGATAGAATTGCAGCCTTCGGGTATTGGGAAGCTGGGGACGGTAAAGTGTTCAATATGAACTGGCGACTCCCGAATTATCATAAGAACAACGAGAGTATTGATCAGATAGAGAAACTCACAGAAAACGTTATCAACTGGTTAGCAAGTGAATCGGAATTCGCTGATGTTACCGCCGGTGCTAAGCTGCCCATAGTGTGGGGAGAATTGAAAAATCACGAATAGCACGGAATATGCTCCAGTGAAACTAATCACTTTAAAAAATTGACAAAAAACGTCACATCTTCACGGATCACCTGGGATTTGCACGTCACTGTGATGTTTTGAACGTCACTTAAAGCGTCACATATATGCAACTGTGAAGATCAGAACAAATTAATAATACAGCAGGTTTTGGCTTGCATGCTATACTAAAAAGGGATACTTTACGCATTGGATACTTTAAACGCGGATCCACAAACGAATCTACCGAAAGGCGTCAAAGCACGGCTTGATCAAGGAAACCTGACTGGAGATATCGCCTTCTCACCAGATGGCACGCAACTCGCGGTCGCTTGCGATATCGGTGTTTGGGTCTACGATGTAGACAGCGGTTTAGGTCTTAACCTCCTCGTGGAGCATAAAGAGTATGTGAGGTGTGTCGCCTTTTCACCGGATGGCACGGCTGTCGCAAGTGGCGGTGTAGATAACACGGTCATTCTCTGGGATGCCGTCGGCGGCATGCCGACAGCCACGCTCAAAGGACATACAGATGCCGTGAGGTGTGTCGTCTATTCACCAGACGGGACCACAGTCGCAAGTGGAAGTCCTGATGGCACAGTACGTTTGTGGGATGCAGGCACTGGGGAAGCAAAAAACGTCCTTGAAGGACATACAAGTTCCGTCAGATGTCTTGCGTATTCCCCAGATGGCAGCACGCTCACTGCCGGAACTGGAGACGATACTGTCGTCCTCTGGGATGCTGCGACGCAGAGGCACAAAACCACACTCTCAGGGCATAAAGATATCGTCAATTCCGTCGCTTATTCCCCGGATGGAAGTACGCTCGCAAGTGGAAGTATTGACGGCACAATTCGGTTGTGGAATATGTTTGAAAACGCCTTGATTACAACGCTTACAGGACATGTCGGTTACGTCTGGAGCGTCGCCTATTCCCCGGATGGAAGCACACTCGCGAGCGGCGGACGCGACGAGACAGTGCGGTTGTGGGACGCAGAGACGGGTGAACCTACAGGAGCACTCGCCGGACACACAAGGAGTGTTACGAACGTTCTATATGCATCTGATGGAAACGTACTCGCAAGTGGCAGTGAGGACAACTCCGTACTACTCTGGAATCTTACATAGATTTTGGTACAGAATTGATAATAAATGGTGTATGAGGCGTGAGAAAAACTGAGTGAACATCTAATCGAAAAAACAATAGAAGATTTAATAAGGAGGTCGGTGTCTCCTCCGTCAACTATCGTCGGAGGTACCTACGCCGAGTTTTTTGATGAAACCCAGGTCTAATTTTGTAACAGCGCTCCTTGTCGCATGCTCTATCTGCTTCGTGTTCCACTTAGCAGCATGGGCGGAAATGACGCAGCCTGCAAATGCGGAGATTCCGACAGCGGAGGAATGGATTGCAAGCGTCGCTTTAACGGAGTTGAAGGTCCATCCAGAAACACTGACGTTAGAGCATGCCCGCGACGGTAGACGCATACTTGTCTCGGGTAAGACGAAAGATGGTACATGGGTGGATGTAACACCGTGGGCAGTGCTGACACCCGCGAATGCCACGGTGAAAGTACATGAAGATGGCTATATCTTCCCAGAATCTGTCGGCACAACGAACATTGTCGTTACCGTCAAGGGCGTGAGCACCGGATTGCCAGTTACCGTCAATAGTGTTGGAGCACAACCTGTCAGTTTTGTACGAGATGTCATGCCGCTCCTCAGCCATGCCGGATGTAATAACGGCACATGCCACGGTGCAGCGAAAGGGAAAAACGGATTCAAACTTTCACTTCGCGGTTATGATCCCGATTTTGATTATGAACTCCTGATTGAGGATATATCTGGCAGACGTTTCAACCGAGCGTTCCCCGAACAGAGCCTAATGCTCCTAAAACCGACATCCGAAGTACCACACAAAGGTGGACAGGTCATCGTACCCGAATCACGCGATTACGAACTGATCCGCCAATGGATAGCGGAGGGCGCGAATTCTGATGTCGAAACGACGCAACGGGTCGAAAGATTAGAGGTCCTACCGGATTCTGCTGAACTTGCTACGCCAGGAATGAAGCAGCAACTGATAGTGATCGCTCACTATCCAGATGGCACAACACGGGATGTCACCCGTGAAGCGAAATTTACGAGCAGCGTCAATGAAGTCGCAAAGATCACGGATGACGGTGTGATAACTGCAGAACGCCGTGGCGAAACCGCTATTCTTACCCGATATGAGGGCGCATACAGCACGAACGGTATCATCGTTATGGGCGACAGGAGCGGGTACAAGTGGGTTGAAACGCCTGAATACAACTACATTGATACGCACGTACACAATAAACTCAAACGGATGAAAATCCTGCCATCTGAGCTCTGTACCGATGAAGAATTCGTACGCCGTATCTATTTTGATCTTACAGGCTTACCACCAACACCTGAGCAGGCTCGCAGCTTCCTCACGGATACCGCGGATTCTAAAACCAAACGCGAAAAACTAATTGACGTACTCGTCGAAACGCCTGAGTTTGTTGACCACTGGACGCATAAATGGGCAGACCTGTTACAATCTAACCGTAAGTTCCTCGGGGAACGCGGGGTCTGGCTCTTCCGGGAGTGGATACATCAGGCTATCGCACAGAACCGTCCCTATGACGAATTCGTGCGGGAACTAATCACTTCAACCGGAAGTACATATCAGAACCCTGCGGCAAACTATTTCCGCGTCTCACGTGAATACACGGCTGCCGTGGAGAACACAACGCAACTCTTCTTAGGTGTCCGATTCTCTTGCAACAAGTGCCACGATCATCCGTTTGAGAAATGGACACAAAATCAGTATTATGAACTCGGCGCGTTTTTCGCTGATGTGAAAATAAAGCCAGGGCAGCTACCGGGCGATGAAGTCGTCTACGCAAGTTACACCCCTCAATCCGTGCAACATCCACGAACGTTAGCAGTGGTTAACCCGTCTGTCCCGTTTGGGGAAGTTACCGCACAAGTCGATAATAAGCAACAGATGCTCGCAACATGGCTTACCGCAAAGGATAACCCAATGTTCGCACGCGCAGGCGTCAACCGTATCTGGAGCTACTTCATGGGGCGCGGGATTATTGAACCAGTTGACGACATCCGAACAAGTAATCCACCGAGTAATCCGGAACTGCTTGATGCGTTGACAAAAGATTTCGTCGACAGTGGGTTCGACATGAAGCATGTCATGAAGACAATCACACGTTCACGAGCCTATCAACAGAGCATCAAGACAAATAAGTGGAACAAGTCAGATACCATTAACTTCTCACACGCCGTCGCAAGACGTTTAACAGCTGAACAGCTGTTAGATGCTATCGGTGTTGCAACAGGAAGCCGACCACGATTTCAGGAGGTACCTAAAGACTTCCGCGCAGCCCAATTACCAGATAGCAAAGTCAAAGATGACGGATTTTTGAAACTCTTTGGTAGACCCGAACGCGAGACTTCTTGTGAATGTGAACGCACAACTGAGGTCAGTCTCGCACACGCAATGAACCTCATTAATGGACCCACCGTCGCAGAGGCACTCATTGATCCAGAAGGACGGGTCGCAAAACTCATTAAAACGAATCAAGATGACCGAGTTCTCGTTGAGGAACTATATCTCGCAACACTTTCTCGGTTACCAGAGAAGAACGAATATGCAGTAGCGGTTGAACACATCGCAAAGGCTGAATCGAGAGAAGAAGGCGCACAAGATTTGTTGTGGGCATTAATCAATAGTCCCGCCTTCTTATTCAATCGCTAAATGGTTATTAGTTATAAGTGGTTAGTTATAAGTTAAGAGGAAACCTTGGGACTTTCTCAAGCAAACCTCTTTAACTTATAACCTATAACCTACAACTTATAACCCTAAAAAACGGAGGAAACAATAGATGTTATCGTTACCACAATTACCCGGACGCTTATGTGACGGGTTCTCACGTCGTGAATTTCTACGTGTCGGTGGTGCGGCGATGCTCGGCATTAGTCTGCCACAAGTATTGTCACTCCAAGCGAACGCGAATACGGCAGTTGACCCCGCTAAACCGCTAAATGGATGGGGAAAAGCCAACTCGGTCATCCTACTCTTCCTGCAAGGCGGTCCAAGCCACCTTGACATCTGGGATCCCAAACCAGGGGCACCCTCGAACATTCGCGGTGAGTTCAAACCGATCCCGACCAATATACCAGGCATCCAATTGTCCGAAACCATGCCGCGTTTGGCACAGCAGATGGACAAAGCCTGCTTAATCCGCTCCGTAAGTTATACACCGGCAGGACTTTTCAACCATACCGCTGCGATGTATCAGATGGTTACCGGTGAAACACCGGATAAGGTTGCACCGTCAGGGCAGCTGGACCCGCCTTCACCCGCTGACCACCCGAATGCCGCAGCACATATCGCTAACTACAGGCCACCAGATGAACCGATGCTCGCCGCTGTTCAACTCCCACGTCCCATGCAGGAGAGTAATATCATCGGGAAAGGCGGGAACGCCGGTTTCCTCGGTAGAGCATACGACCCGTACTTCCTCTTCCAAGATCCAAATCAGGAGATTAACCTTGACGACTTAAGTTTACGCCCAGAAGTGCCGCCTGTGCGTCTGAAACGCCGGAAAGATCTCCTCGAAACCATTAACGCCGGTATGCCCGAAATTGACAAGGTAGCCGACTCCTACGCCTTGAACGAGTATTATGAGAAGGCGTACAACCTCATACTGTCGCAACGGGCACGCAACGCTTTCGACCTCTCACAAGAACCAGATGAGGTCCGCGATCGCTACGGTAGACATACCTTTGGACAGAGCACACTCCTTGCCCGACGGTTAGTCGAAGCAGGCACCCGTTTCGTTCAGGTGAACTGGCCCTCTGTCGCAAATGGTAATCCGAACACAACAGCGTGGGATACGCACGCAACTAACTTCGGACCTCTGAAAAATCTACATTGTCCGAAGTTAGACAGCGCGGTCTCTTCACTGCTCGAAGATTTGGATCAACGCGGGCTCTTAGAAGAAACGCTCGTCTTGGCGATCGGTGAATTCGGACGCTCCCCACGGATGGGGATTAGCACCTCCGGTAACAGCAACGCACCGGATGGACGTGATCATTGGCCCTATTGCTACACCGGATTGATCGCAGGCGCAGGGGTCCGAGGTGGACAGGTTTACGGGAAATCGGATGCAACAGGTTCAACACCCCTTGAAAACCCAGTCCATCCACGCGATATACTCGCCACGGTCTACCATACGCTCGGTATCGACCCGCACACGATCGTCTATAATCATTTAGATCAACCCCGTGAATTGGTGAAAGGCGAACCGATTATCGGGATATTTTAATCGTTATCGGTTATCAGTGCGATTTTTCGCAGAAAAATCGCACTGACACCTCTTAACTGACAACTACTAAATAGGTGATCGAAATGCCTAACAAGTTATTTCGGAGATTGTGGAGACGCGGCAGTTTGTCTGTTCTCCGACTTCCAGTCAGATACTGTTTCCTTTTCTTACCAATCCTTTTTATAGCGACGAATTACGCGAAGGCACAGGTTGTCCCCGCGCTATCAAGCATCTCCGCGCAAGGGGCACAACAGGGACAAAACGTAGAAGTGATTCTCACGGGTAAGAACCTTGACACAGCAACAGCCGTGTGGTTCAGCGGGAGCGGCATCACCGCCGAAATCAGGCAGGAAACCCAGCAAGCAGCTGTCCTCTTTAACGGCACCGGTATCTCTGGACAGGTCCCGACCGACGTGCGGTTAGTTGCCTCCTTGACGATTGCCCCCGATGCCCCCTTAGGTGTCCAACAGATCCGAATCGTCACGCCTTATGGTGTTTCCAACGCGCAAAACTTCGTCGTCGGCAACCTACCAGAAGTCAACGAAAACGAGGCGACTGAAAAGGCTGAAATGTCAAACGCGTTGGAGTTGCCTGTCACAGTCAACGGTGTGATCGCATCCATTGATGATAAGGACAGCTTCAGTTTTAATCTCAAGAAGAGTGCACGACTTATCTGTGAAGTGATGGCACAGCGCATCGGGTCTCCGTTGGATTCATATCTCGTCCTTCGGGACCCCAACGGTGCTGAAGTGGCGAACAGCGGACAGGGCAGCGGATTGGATTCTGTCCTCGATTACACGGCACTCGCAGCAGGGAAATACACACTCCATATCCGGGATATCCGATACAAAGGTGGCGGTGGATTTCGTTATCGTTTGAGTATCGGTGAATTACCATATCTTGAGACAATTTTTCCCCTCGGCGGACAACGTGGAGCAGATAATACGATTGCCGTCACCGGCGCGAACCTCGAAACTGTGAAGGCTATACAGGTCTCAATAGATACTGAAACACCAACAGGTCAGCAATCCTTAAGGGTAAAAACGCCTTCTGGATTGACAAGTAATCCGCACCCGTTTTCTATCGGGAGTTTGGCAGAAATGGCGGAAAGTGAACCTAATGATTCGGCTGATAAAGCGAATGCCGTAAACACACCGATAACGATCAACGGAAAAATTGACAAACCGGGTGATGTTGATCGGTTTTCGTTTGAGATAAAAACCCCGCAATTTCTCGTCTTTGAGGTGGAGGCACTTAGGCTCTCATCGCAGCTAGACGCGCTTCTTACGCTTTACGGGGCAGAGAACGACCAGGTCTTGGCGGTCAACGACGATGCTCGCCGCAGCGATGCCCGTATTGAACAGAATTTCGCGCAAGCAGGAAAATATTCTATCGCCATCCGGGACCTGAACAACCAAGGTGGCGGTGCTTATTCATATCGCCTGAATATACGTCCGTTGGAACCGAACTTCACGCTCAGTACAGTCGTACTTGACAGCCAGAATCGACCCTCCGGTTTAGATAGTCCGCGCGTCAGTCGTGGCGGCACTTTTACAATGCAGGTCAACGTTAGCCGTCTTGATAGACTCAGCGGTCCTATCCGCTTACACTGTCCTACACTGCCGAAAACATTTGACGTGAGTCCGGCTGTTATTGAAACAGGGAAAAACCAAGCCGTCATCACAGTAACAGCACCCTGGGATGCACCGCTCGGGCTGATGCCGTTCTCGGTAGCTGGTATCAGTGCTGTCGGTAGCCGTCAGGTGGAACGGACGGCTCCACCGATGCTCTTGACCGTGATGGAAGCACCGGAATTCACGTTGACGCTTGCTGAGATTAGCGCGAGTGTTGCGCATAATAAAACAGTCAACCTCCATGTAACAGCGAATAGGCGCAACGACTTCACAGGTCCCATCACACTTTCAGTCGTCGGGTTGCCACCCCGTGTGACCGCAGCAGCTGTCACTGTTGCCCCAGCCAAAAACGAGGCGGTCCTCTCAATACGAGCTGGCAGTTTTGAGCGGAGAGAACAGTTCTCTGTTGTGCCGCCACCCGGTATCAACTATATCTCTGTCGTCGGCACAGCGAGTGTCGACAGAGAGACGGTGAGCCAATCGACACCTGCTATTCCGTTGACGATACTTGAGGCACCATTCATCGTAACGGTAGAACCCTTGCGTTTTAGCATCGTTTTCCCCGCAACCGTAGCTGCAGACGCGGACGCGAATTCAAACGCACAAACAGACACTGTCGCGATTGCAGCGAACCCAACTGCGGATACCGAAACCACAGAAAGCGAAACCCCTCTGACAAAAGAGGCGATGCTCACGCTAACAGTCGTCCGTCAAGGCGGTTTTACGGATGTTGTCACACTCACACCAATCAATGTACCAGAGGGTTTCACCACGGAAACTGTTACGATTCCGGTGAATGAAACTGAGGTCAAAGTACCACTGAAGGCTATCGGTTCCTTGGAAGATAAGACCTATCAGTTCAGATTCCGAGGTTCAGCCACAATCAACGGCAAACCGTTTGTACAAGATAGTCCCATCCTCAACGCGAAGATTATCCATTGATAGGAGGGGAATTAACGTGAAAAAACTTGGCAATATTTTTAGACCTTACGTTGTTGTGGGGTTGCTTATGATCATGCTCACCTTCGGGATATGGGTTTACATAGGAGCACAATCCTTAGATATAACCGAACCGTTCGATCGAGATGAAGAGGTAATGCGGTTGTATAAAGAAGTGACGCGTCAAAAGGAGCGTGCAATAAACACCACCGCAATCCCACAACGCTATACACGATTTGTTGAGTTTACGCGCCTACAAATAGAGTTGCTTAACAGTATGGATTGACGATGAGAAAGATAGATTCTGATACCTGTTTAAAATGGCTTTCAGCTATCGGAAACTGTCGGATTTCAGCAAAGACGCAAGCGTTACATAACTGCCTCACAGTGAGAGTTTTCTTTGCTGACTGCTGACGGCTATTCCTCCAAGATGACAGAATCTCCCTATACACTTATTTATCAGGATAAGACCACCTCAGCCCGGGTCGGTAAACTCCAGACAGCACACGGTGTAGTGAATACGCCTATATTTATGCCTGTCGGGACGCGCGGGACGGTGAAGGCTTGCACCCCGCAGATGCTATCCGACCAGGTTCATGCAGAAATTATTCTCGCAAATACCTATCACCTCTATCTACGTCCCGGACACGAAATTGTCCAAGACGCAGGCGGCTTACACGCGTTTATGGGATGGCAACACCCTATCCTAACAGATAGCGGCGGATTTCAAGTTTTCAGCCTGGGCCCGCTGCGCACAATTACTGAAAACGGTGTAGCATTCCGTTCTACCATAGACGGCACCGAACACTTTATCTCTCCCGAACGGTCCATCGAAATCCAGAACGCACTTGGCGCCGACATTATCATGGCGTTTGACGAGTGTCCCGCACTGCCAAACGATTATGCATATTTAAAGAATTCGATGGAGATGACATTGCGATGGGCAGCACGCTGTAAAGAGGCACATCAGAATTCGGATCAATTGCTCTTTGGGATTGTGCAAGGCGGTATGGAACGCGATCTACGTCGGGCAAGTGTAGACAGCACGGTTTCAATCGGTTTTCCTGGGTATGCCATCGGCGGATTAAGCGTCGGTGAGGAGAAGGATTTGATGTATGAAACACTCGCATACACCGCACCGCTGCTACCAGAGGATAAACCGCGCTACCTGATGGGAGTCGGCACACCTGAAGATTTGGTCCACGGTGTCCGGTGTGGGATTGACATGTTCGATTGCGTCATGCCGACCCGAAACGCACGCAACGGATCCCTGTTTACAACAACCGGTATTGTCCGCATCCGCAACTCGAAATACAGACGAGATTTTAGTCCCTTGGATCCAGAATGCACCTGTTACACCTGCCAAAACTTCACACGGACGTATCTCCGGCACCTGCATATCGAAAATGAGATTCTCGGTTCGCAACTGCACACGTTGCACAACTTACATTTTTACATCAGTCTAATGCGTGGAATCCGACGCGCTATCTGTGACGGGAATTTCGCAACCCTCACAGAGGGCGAACCGGATATTAGCGCGTTGGTGAAGTTAGGACAGTCCGCTGACGAACCAATTGTCGGGCATTGACCACTATTCCTTCTTACTTCCGTATTAACATTTTTCGCGTTGCCGCGAAATCCCCTGCTGTCAACGTATAAAAATAGACACCACTGGCAACAGGCTCGCCAAGTTCATTCTTCCCATCCCAATACACTGCACGGCTCCGGGCATGATAAATACCCGCAGACTGATAGCCTAACGCCAGCGTCCGAACCAATCTCCCATCAGCGGAGTAGATACGCAGTGCCACATTCGCAGATTCTGACAACTGATACGGTATCCATGTCTCTGGGTTGAATGGATTCGGGTAGTTAGGCAACAATACTGTTTCTGTTGGTGCTAACGTCCTCAGTAACTGCTCAAGGAAGCGAATACCTCTCTGGAACGTTGCATCTGGCACGTCTAATTGCTGTGCTTGCGTAAGCCACTGTCGCACCTTTTCTGCCTTAAGCATCGTCGCTGATGGCGCAGCTGCCGCATTATCCAACGCAGCAGCGACTTTGATAAGATCAGCAGCGTCAACAACACCGTCACCATTGACATCCGCAGCGTTTGGACCTGTCTGTCCGAAATTCGCCGCAACAAGCACCAAGTCCTGAACATCTTCAACACCATCACCGTTCACATCCACTTCCAACAACGGCAGCTCCTCTATAGTTTCAAGCTTCCATAGGAGTATTATCCCACCAGCACCAGCAGTAGCGAGTGTATTTCCATCGGGACTGAACGCAACGCTCTCAATAGCATTCGCATATCCTATGAGCGTCGATTTGAGTTCCCCAGTGATAGGATCCCACAGGCGCACTGTTTTGTCTCTCCAACCTCCACTACTTGCGAGTGTATTTCCATCGGGACTGAACGCAACACTGATAATCCTGTCTGTATGTCCAGTGAGGGCGATCTTATGCTCTCCAGTAGCGACATCCCACAAATGCACGTCTGGATCCGTACCGCCACTTGCGAGCGTTTTTCCATCTGGACTGAATGCAAGTGCCCAAGAATTCCTCGCATACCCAGTCAGACTCGCTTTCTGCTGCCTATTGGCAACATCCCATAAATATACTTCCCCGCGCCCCCCGCTTGCGAGCGTTTTTCCATCCGGGCTAAACGCGACCTTGTATACACCCTTTTTATGCCCAGCCAGCGTCGCCAAGTGATTACCTGTAACAGGATCCCACAGACACACTTTTTTGTCCCGGCTCCCACCACAACTCGCAAGCATGCGGCCATCCGGACTAAACGCGACATCATAAATACGGTCCTTATGTCCAATGAGTGTCATTTTATGTGTGCCAGTCACAGCATCCCATAACCTTACTGTGTAGTCATCTACGAACCAACTGTTGACGACAGTTGTGCTACCACTACTGGCAACCGTTCGACCATCCGGACTGAACGCTACGGATTCAATGGGACCTATATGTCCAGTGAGAGTGCCACTGTTGGTACCGGTAGCCGTATCCCAGAGCCGGACTGTTCGGTCCCAACTTCCACTCACAAGCGTTCGGCCATCTGGGCTGAACGCAATACGCGAGAAACCTGTCACATGTCCAGTGATTGTCGCTCTGCGTTTAAAACTCACGGCATCCCATAATATCACTGTACCGTCCCAACTCCCACTGACGAATGTTTTTCCATCTGGGCTGAACGCTACGCTTACTACACTTTCGCTGTGCGCTAAGAGCGTAGTTTTGTAAGTGGCACTCGCAACGTCCCATAAACACACCGTGCCATCTTCGCTCCCACTCGCAAGCACGCTACCATCTGGACTGAACGCGACACTGTGGACACCATCTACATGTCCGCTCAGGGTCGTTTTCAATTCACCGTTGTTAACATCCCAGAGCCACACCGCGCTGTCCCTCCAACTATTACAACTGGCAAGTGTGTGACCATCCGGGCTAAACGCAATACTCGTAACATCGTCTATATGTCCGCTGAGTGTCGCTTTGAGCGTACCGGTAGCAACATCCCAGAGCCGCACCGTGTTGTCATCATATTCTCCGCCGCTTGCGAGTGTATTTCCATCCGGGCTGAACGCTATGCTTGAGATACTGTCCGTATGCCCTGTAAGTGTCATTTTAAGGGTCCCTGTATCTACATTCCAAAACTTGACCAATCCTTCTTTCTCATCTCCACCAGTTGCGAGTATTTTTCCATCGGGACTAAATGCTATACTCGTAATATCAGTTGTGTGTCCTGTAAAAGTGGCTTTGTGTTCACCGCTTTCAACATCCCATAAATAAAACTCGGCAGAACTACTGCTTGCGAGTGTATTTCCATCGGGACTGAACGCTATACTTGAAATTTCGCCTGTCTGCGTTGTGAATAGATTGCGTTCTTTACCGGTGTATCCATCATAAATCCAAATCCCAATGGCAGTTGGAACAGCGAGCAAGGTGCTGTCCGGTGAAAAGACGATATTGCCCCATAACTCGCCTTTTCCAAGTCTCATTGTGGTACCCTCAGGTAACCCCCATTGTGTGTGAGCCTGCGCAAAGGCACCCAGAGGAAAGAAGATTGAAATGAGAAATAGTATTAAAAGTGAAAATTGCCTCGTTTTCATGGTTAGTCTCCTCATTCAGTGGTTATCGGGTAACGGTAATCGGTTGTCCGTCAAAGAGGACTGTGGTGGATCCAACCTGTCTCTTAACTTTGACAACTCGTTTACAGATACTTTTACTAAGGCACGAGTTGTTGGTCAAAACTGACAACCGACGACTGACAGCTATTTTTTTATTTCCGTATGACCATCCGGCGCGTCGCCGTGAACTTACTCGCAAACAGTGTATAGAAATAGATGCCGCTTGCAACAGGTTCTCCAAGTTCATTTTTACCATCCCAATACGCCGCCTGGCTACGACTTTGATAGGGCCCCGGGGATTGATATCCCAACGCCAACGTCCGCACCAATTCCCCATTCGCAGTATAGATGTGGATTGTCGCATCCGCAGCCGCTGCTAACTGATATGGGATCCATGTCTCCGGATTAAAAGGGTTCGGGTAGTTCGGCAGAAGCATCGTCTCTTTCGGAGTCAGCACAGCCAAGAGGCTTTGAAGAACAGCGATACCTTTTTGGAAAATAGGTGCTTTGTCATTAACGTGCTGTGCTTGCCTTAACCACAGTTCCACTTCCGCGGGGGTAAGCAATTCTATTGACCGCGAATGTGCAGATGGGGCACCGTTATCCACTGCAAGGGCTCCAGCGACTAACAAGATATCCGCTATATCAACAGTCCCGTCCCCGTTGATATCCGCAGCGTTTTCTGCACCAGGCTGTCCAAATTGTGAGGCGACAAAAACCAAATCTTGTAGGTCTACGACACCATCACGATTTGCATCTTCAGCGAGTTGTGTGGTTTCTGTCTCAACGGATACTTCTGGTACCAAATCCCAGAAAAATATGATGCCATCCCAACCACCACTTGCCAGGGTCTGACCATCCGGACTGAACGCGATTCCAGTAATACCGTAAGTGTGTCCAAGGAAGGTCGTTTTAAGCGCACCCGTCTCAACATCCCAAAGCTTCACAGTGGTATCATCCCGATAGCCACAACTCGCAAGCGTTTTGCCATCCGGACTGAACGCTACGTCATTGACACCGTTCGTATGTGCAACGAAGGTAGTTTTCGGTTCCCCGGTGTCAACATCCCATAGAATTATTGTGTTGTCATCACTGCCACTCGCGAGGAGACTACCATCCGGACTAAACGCGACACTCATAACACTGTCTGTATGTCCCGCGAAGGTTGCCTTGTTTTCATCTGTGTTAACATTCCACAGACGCACCGTGGTGTCTACACTACCACTTGCAAGCGTTCGACTATCGTAACTGAAGGCGATTGAGGTGACATCATCTGCATGGCCAGTAAGTGCCGTTTTATATGTCCGTCCGGCATACCATAGCAGCACGCCGTTACTTGTGCTACGGGCAAGAAATCTGCCATCGGGGCTGAAAGCAATTGCTCTGTGTCTGACATAACCACTGATTGTCTGCCCATATCCTTTGATAGTTGCACTGTGTGTCCAGTTGTTAATGTCCCACAGATGAATCAGCGAACTATCCTGACTAGCAAGTGTCCCGCCGGCTGGATTGAAAGCCAAACTTGTATTAACTGTCCAGTCCCCGACAAAGAGTGTCGCTGCGTGTGTCCTTGTGGTCGTATCCCACAGAAAGATTTGTTCTTCATACCCGCTTGCGAATGTGCGACCATCTGGACTGAAAGCAATAGAGTAAACACCACTCGTATGACCCGTAATTGATAGTTTCCGCCCGCCCGTCTCAACATCCCATAGATACAGTTTGTCGCCGCCCGCGCTTGCGAGCGTTTTACCATCCGGGCTGAATGTAACGGAAGAAATACGTGACGTATGCCCGAGGAACTCTGCTTTGTGGGTTCCACTCGCCACATCCCATAGGTGTAATTCGCCCCTCCAACTTCCAGTGACAAGCGTACGACTGTCAGGACTGAAAGCGGTACAATTGGCATCCGTATTAAGAGCTGCTTTGTGTCTGCCAGTGATCGCATCCCATAAGTGTAACTTATCTTCATTCGTACTTGAACTCGCGAATGTGCGACCATCTGGACTGAAAGCGATGTTAGAGATGCCTTGGGTATGTTTCGTGAGGGTCGTTTTGTGAGTGCCAGTTGCAACATCCCATAAACGCACTGTTTCATCCCAACTACCGCTGGCAAGTGTCGTTCCGTCTGGACTAAAAGCGAGTGAGGTAATTGAGTGTGTGTGTCCAATGAGCGTTGCTATGCGCGCACCAGAGGCGACATCCCATAGTATTACCTTATCGTCCGAAGTCCCACCAGCAACCGTGCGACTATCCGGACTGAAGGTCATTCTGCGGATTTTCGAGGTATCCCCGCTAAGTGTTACTTTGTTTTCCCTATCGGCTACGTTCCACAGGCATACCTCGTCGTCTGGCCCCCAATTCGCAACAGTCCTGCCATCCGGACTCAAAGCAAGACTGTCTGATAAATTTCCTGTGATTAAATCCAACTCCACACCGCTATGGGCATCGTAGACCCAAACCCCGACAGTGTTCTCGACCATCAGGCGATTGCCATCATCGGAAAACTTTAAACCGCCTGCATATCCCTTACCAAGGCGCGCCTTAGCTCCTTCAGGCAAATCCCACTGCGTATAACTTTGGGCAAAAACATTCGGGAGAAAAAAAGTTGAAACTACAAAGAGCAGTAAAATTAATCTTTTTATCAAAATTTCAGCAAGAAAGCGCGTACGGTATGAAATAATTTTGACAGCTCCTTCCAAAACTGTTTGAAATTGCGTCCCTTTCATCGGTTTGCCCTCCTATCTGACTCGATTTTCCAACAGCAAGTCCTTTGATAGCATTATAGATAGCAAATATGATATAGCAATAGCAAATATGATGCCAATTATGCATAAACGCCAACGACCTCCGCCTCCGTTGACTTCCATGTATGCAATAGGCGGCTATCTAATAAAAAATGCTGAGCATTGTTCATAATTTGAACACACTCAGCATTTATACACGGATATTCAAAATTGCTGCCTATGTCGGGTTTCTGACGACAAGGGGGCTAACCTGCACAAAAATGGGCAATCCTTATTTCAAAGTGGACAGTATGGGGCATTCACCTAATCTGTAGCGTTAGCTGAGGGCGCGATGTTCCAGAGCAGTACCGAACAGTCCCAACTTCCGCTCGCGAGTGTCTGTCTATCTGGGCTGAATGCGACACTCGTAACAACATCCGTGTGCCCTGAGAGCATCCTTTTATGTTGCCCTGTGTTTGTATCCCACAGACGGATCGTCCCATCTGTACTACCACTCACGAGTGTCGCACTATCCGGGCTGAACGAAATACAATAAACTCTGGATGCATGCCCTATAAGTGTTTGTTTCTGCACACCTGTGACAACATCCCACAAACGGATGGTATTGTCCGACCCGCCACTTGCGAGCATCTGTCCATCCGGACTGAATGAAACACTATGAATATGAGGCGGATATATATTCGCCTGCCCACGCATTAAGTTTTGATTTTCAAGTTTTTGCGTCAGTTCGCCTCTTGTAACATCCCATAAGTAGATGTTACCATCCAGGCTCCCACTTGCGAGTATTTTTCCATCCGGACTGAAGGAGACACTACTAACAGTTTGATGTGTAAGTTTTCGCTGCGGCTCGCCTGTTATCGCGTTCCACAAGCGGATTGTTCCGTCCCAACTCCCACTCGCCAACAGACGACCATCCGGACTGAAAGAGATGCTATTAACACCCTTGTCATGACCCGTGAGTGTTTTTTTTAGCTCCCCAATAGTCGCATCCCACAAGTCAATTTCCTCCCCATTTCCACTTGCGAGTGTTTTTCCATCCGGACTGAAGGAAAGACACCCAATATCGATAGAACTTATTGGCCGACTTCCTCTGAAGAGTTGTTGTTTTTTTTCACCTGTGTTTGTATCCCATAGATGGATTTTTCCTTGCCAATCCCAACTTGCGAGTGTTTTTCCATCCGGACTGAAGGCTACACTTTTAACCCGACTTATATACCCAGCGATCGTTCTCTTTTTTTCTCCTGTGGTTACATTCCACAGAGAAAGCTCGGGACTTCCAAGATTGTCACTTGCGAGTGTTTTTCCATCCGGACTGAGAGAAATACTACTGGCACCCTCTGTGAACAGTTGCGTACTCTCTGGAAGCGTTTGCTTCAGCTCACCTGTAGTCGCGTCCCACAAGCCTATTATGTCCCAACCGCCACTCACTAACACCCTCCCATCCGGGCTAAAGGAGATGCTATCCGTAAATCCGCTGTGCCCTCTAAGGATTTGTTTGGGCTCGCCTGTGTTTGCATCCCACAAACGGATAGTGTTATCCCGACTTCCGCTTGCGAGCGTTTTCCCATCCGGACTAAATTCTACACAGAGAACATCCGTTTCGTATGGTATTGTGAGTAATCCTATTTTTCCGAGTACTTTTTTGAATATTCCTATTTTATGGCCTGTGATTTTTTTCTTTAGTGTTCCTGTGTTTGTATCCCACAGACAGATTGTTGCGTCTCCACTTCCACTTGCGAGAGTTTTTCCATCCGGACTAAACGATACGCTGCTAACATACACTGTATGACCTTTGAACGTTTGTTTGTGCGTGCCTGTAGTTGTATCCCATAGACGGATTGTTGCGTCTAAACCTGAACCTCCACTTGCGAGTGTCTGTCCATCTGGACTAAACGATACGCTATAGACCCCCTTGTATGTCCTGTGAATGTCTTTTTATGTTGTCCTGTGTTTGCATCCCACAAACGGATAGTGTTATCTTGACTCCCACTTGCGAGAGTTTTTCCATCCGGACTAAACGCTATACATAAGACATGCTCCGTATGGCCCGTAAGTAGATTGATCTCTTGACCGGTATCAGCATCATACAGCCAAATACCGATCGTACTCGCGACTGCGAATCGAGTGCCATCCGGTGAATACTGTATTTCGGTCGCGGCACCTTTTCCGAAGCGAATTTTGGCTTCTTTGGGTAAACCCAATTGCGTGTAATTGCCGTTATCGGACAAAACCTGATTCGACTCCTGACCAGCACCGTTCCCTTTACCGCGATCATCAGAATTTTCTCCGAGCTGATTTCGGACATCTGGTTTCGCTTGAATATCCTGAACAACGGGTGCATCAATCAGTTCAATTACCGCTTCAGACTGGGCATCTAAACTATAGGGTTGCTGGAAACGGGCTAAGTATTGGTTGCCTATGCCAAGCATTAGCACGACCAAAAGGGCGCTGGATACCCCGCCTATCACCCACGGTGCCAACGGTTTGCTTCCTGATGGGGCAGTCGGTTTGATACGGGCAACTTCTCGCATAATACTATCAGTGAAATTAGGGGACAATTGGAAATTGTTAAGTGCCTCTCGGATCATCGGTTCCTCCTTTTTTAGACGCTGCCGAGCTCTGTGAAGCCGGAGCTTAATCGCGCTGGTGGATACACCTAAAAATCGGCTGATCTCTTCACACGTCATTTCGCCGAAGTAGTGAAGCGTCATCACCGTGCGTTCACTCTCGTTTAGCTTCGCAAGCAGCTTTTTAACCACTTCGCGTTGCGCTTCTACTGTAACTTTCGTCCGCTCTTCTGCAACATATCGGGAATATGTTTCGTCTGTGGAATCAATCTCTGTAGCCTCAAGCGGTTCAGTTTCCAAACGTTTCTTGCGAATCCAGGCGCGGCATAGGTTGGTGGCAATTACATAGAGCCATCCTGAAAACTGGTTCGGATCTTTCAATGTAGAAAGTTTCTGATAGACTTTGAGGAAGGTGTCCTGCGTAATCTCTTCAGCGATGTGGAAATCCCCTATTTTCCGCCAAGCGAGCGCGTGCACCTGCTTTTCGTATTTTTTCACTAAACTTGCAAAAGCGTTTTCATCGCCTGCCAGAATCCGATTTATTAATTCAACATCTCTGTTTTTCATCAGGGACCTCAAAAAGTAGTAAATTAGGACTTACGCATGCAGCTCTTTTGTAGCATAAACTTTCCAGTTTGTGCCACTAAAACGCTATGTTTTCCGAGAAATTTCATCTAATAGAATAGGCTATAGTCAAAAATGCGTAAGTCCTGTAAATTGCTTAAGCAGAGAATATATTAGGTATGCTGCATGCTATTAAAATATAATGACGCGAGTTAGCAGCGGATGGTTACTTAATTCTCACGGAAGGATGGATGTGAAGCAATTAATCTCTTGTCAACGGACGATACGGAGTGATAGATCACTATTTTAGCCCAAGTTGCTACTGATCTTTTCTCTTAATGGGTGCGGTTGGAAAATTGTCCCTGCTGGATGGAACGGAGAGCAAACTACCCGACCAAGTATTTAAACACAGAGGAGAGATTATCATCAGGAGAGTAGAGTTGCGAGACGTTCAACTCGTTTTCGATGAGGAGTTCAGGAAGCCGTCCATAGAAAGCATCAGGCTTAGCAGTTTCAATAATAATATCGCCGGCTGCGTCTGTTTCTAATTCTTCCACAATGGCTCCGTTATTAACAAAGGTGACGCTCAGGATGTCTGGAAAAGGGAGACAGACTTGTGCTAAACGACGCGGTTCGTCGGTACTCAGGTAAACTTTATGGGGATGTTCGTCAATCAGTTCGCGAATGTCGGAGATGGTGCCCTCTGCAAGAATACGTCCTTGATGGATGAGCAGAATTGTCTCTGTGAGTGCTTCAATCTCGTAGAGGATATGGCTCGAAACGATGATGCTAATACCTTTATCAGTGAGGTCTTTTAGCAATGCAAGCACATGTCGTCTGCCATTAGGGTCTAACCCGGTGAGCGGTTCGTCAAGAAATAAGAGTTCCGGTTCATGCACTAACGCTTGGGCAAGTTTGATACGTTGCCGCATCCCCTTACTATAAGACCCGATAGGTCTATCCTTTGCCGGTAACATATCCACCGTTTCCAATACTTGTAGCGTTCGGGATTCCGCCTCTGATGTGTCGTATCCACTTAACGTAGCGAAAAACGTGACAAACTCGAATCCACTCATGAATTGATATGCCAGTTCTATATCGGGACAGTAGCCAAACCGCCGCGTCAAATCGGGGTTGTTCCATACCGTTTGATTTAGCACCTTGACGGTGCCTTGGTTCGGTTTGAGTTGTCCCGTCATCAGTTTGATGAGACTGGTTTTGCCCGCACCGTTTGGACCCAGTAGACCCGTTATTCCGGGGTAAATCGCAAGTGTTACATCATTCACCCCCATAACTTCGCCGTACCATTTGGATAGATTTTCTGTTTGGACGATCATTTAATGTTCCTTGTTAGTTATAAGTGGTAAGTTAGGTTTCCGTTGTGTCTCGGACCTTCCCTGTTCCTGCCACAATAATCCTCTTAACTTATAACTTATAACTTATAACTTATAACTACTGACGGCTAATTTTTAGAGTCTCTTCAAGATTCTGGATGCCTGCACTGGTTCCCATAGCCGTGACGCAAGCTGCCCCCGTCGCGGATGCCAATTCAGCAGTCGCTTTCAGATCCCAACCCATGATCATTCCAGCGAGAAAACCGGCGACGTACGCATCACCCGCACCTGTCCCATCAACGACGTTGACGGAATAGGCAGGTACAGAGAATTCTGTTTCTCGTGTAGAGACATAACTACCGTTTTCCCCCATCTTAATGGCAATGGTATCAATGTCGTAGTTATTTCGCAAAAGTTCGACGATTTCACGGCATTCGGACAGGCCGGTGAGGTGTTGCGCTTCAACAATACTTGGCATAAAGATGTCTACATGTCGCAAACACGGTTCTAACGTTTCCATCCATTTTCCGGTAGCATCGTACGCTGTGTCAAGCGAGGTCGTTATACCTTGTGCCTTCGCCTCTCGGAGAACGTTTGCCATCGGGACACCGTCAAAACTTGGCATGACGAGTGCACCAGCGATGTGCAAAATTTTGGCGGTTTTAATCAGTTCCCAATCAAGGTCCCCTTCACAGAGTTCACCATTCGCACCGATATAATGATAGAAAGTCCGTTCACCGTCGGAGGCGACCGCGACAAATGTAAGTGAGGTACTAACGTCGGTGTCCTGACGTATACCAGCAACGTCAACACCGTTATCTGAAAGCGTTTGCAGAATCAGATCGCCGAAAGCGTCAGTGCCAATTTTTCCCATCGCACCGACAGAGATCCCCAGGCGCGCGAGCGCAAGAGCTGTGTTATTCGCACAACCCCCGGTATGGATTTCGAGTTCATCGAAGAGTGCTAATTTCCCTTTTTCAGGGAACCGATCTATCGGTCGTCCAAGCACATCAACGACATAAATACCGAGCGACAGCACATCCATTTCTAATTATTCCTTTTAGGGTTATAAGTTATAAGAAGGAGTGTTTAGGTAAGTCCTAAGACCCTCTTAACTTATACCCTCTTAACCTACCACTTATAACCTTTAGGACGAAAAATCACTAAAGTGTCATCGTCTGTCTTAACGTTTCCATCTACGATTATATCCGTAAGGTTTCCTTGCGAAGTCCATCCGATCAAATACGGTGGCAGGCTTGCATCCGCCTCTTTCTCCAGATGTCGTAACACATACTCCTGCCGTAGAATTCGGGCAAACCATTTCCGCTTACCGCTGAGTTCTTTATACGGATCCGGGGGTATCTGCGGTGTTATTTGCAGTTGAAGTGCTGCCGTTGAAAGTTCGGGTTCGGCATCAAGGGCAACGTCTCCTAAGTAGGTCATCTCTCTGCCTGTAACATACCACGCATTTTCGAGGGGATACAGGAGTTCGGAGACATCCAAAAATACTTCTTTCACATACGTCGTAGGCTGCCACGGGTCCACGAGCAGCTCGCGGAGTTGAACCTGCGAATCTTGAAAGAGTGTTCCAATCTTTTGGCGACGTTCAAGGCGTGAGTCCTCGACTTCCTGATGACGAATAAAACTCATTTGTGTATAACCGATAGATGTTTTAGCACGTGTAGCAGCTCTGACGGAGACATAACTTAATAAGTGCGCGCGCTGCCGCTCCGGATAAACTGATAAAATTGACAACCGATCTGCTGTAACGCTGTTCGGCAACACAACTCGGACGGCTGCAATTGTACTTACCGACAGTAGAACCAACACACATCCGCCTATCCAATAGGTGCATACCTTCTGTTTTGACTTCCCAAAATAGAACAGTAAACCACCAAAACTGAGTAGGTATATAGGCAAGATAATAAACAACAGTTTTATGAGTGGCACTCCGATCAGACCGGTTTTAACAGAGGTTGATCGGAATTCCTCATGAATTTTTTCTTCGTGTTCCAGTGCAAGCGCATACTGATCTACAAAATGCCGTGCTGATTTCCCGTAGCTACTCAGTAACCCGTGCCAAAATGTTTCGCCTACCTGCTGCTCCGAAAATGGTGGGGCATTGTAATCAAACGCGAGGCTGATAATCTGTCCATCTCCAAATTTCCGTTTCGCAACGTAGATCTGTTCTTTTGTGCCAACTAGCATTTGGCATCCAACTTTTGGAACAAATTGGATACGTTCAAAAATCGTGCTGTTATTATCCTGTCCTTGAAAACCGAATTGTTCGCGCACGGTGTCTGGAAGTCTGTCCGTTTTCTGTAGACTTTTCAATTCAACTGGCAGAAAAGGTTCTACGAAACTGCCTTGTAGGGTGCTAAAGTTGTTACCTCCCGACAGAATGAGTGTACCGCCGCGCTGCACCCAATCCAGTAATGCCGTCTGCTGTGCTTTGGAGATACGTCTTTCTGTCAAGGTGCGGATTACTAGCACATCAACTGCACCGTAGCCTATCCAGGCGCGTGGCAGTAAGGTCGAATTCTGTAGGTATTCGACATATACCTGCCCGCCATCGGAACCGGCTAACTGTTGTTTGTCAATGAAGCGTTTGAACTTATCACCGCTCTGCGCTAACACCAGTACGAAATAGTCTTTACGTGAAAGAGGTGGCGGTAACGGAAACTCCTGTATCACGCTCGGCTGCGTATTCCCCAACGCTATACTTTTTGAGGGTGTTGTCGGTACAAGTTGAACGACGAGTTGTACCGCATTTTTGGGGCAGTAGATATAGAATTTTTTCTCTGCTTCCGCAGTGGTATGGAGACGCAGCTCGGCGGCGTACCGCTCCATAGGTGTGTCGGAAGAAAAACTTCGGACCTCAACTACCAAGTCCCCGATAAACGGTGTCGGTTGATTCTGACTTTGAACGGTGATACGTAAAGGTGCCCACGTGCCTGTTTTGTAACGACCATTGAATCCGAAATTCACATCTGCAGCTTCCGCTGCACCGAAAGCAACGGATACTAAAAAAAGTGATAGGAGAAGCACTGTTTTCATTTAGTGGTTATAAGTTATAAGTTATAAGTTATAAGTTAAGAGGGGTTTTAGCTGAATCAGAACCTTCTTTAACTAACAACCGAGAACTACCGACTAACAACTATTCCTCTGGTATAATATTGCCGTTACGAGATAAGACGTGCTGGGTTATGGACGAGTTGTGTCTCCACTGCGTTCTCAAAAGCGTGTGTGCTAAAAACACCGTTTCCTAACATAATCATTGACGCAACCCCACCTTCTGCTTCAATGTGTGCAATTGTATCTATCACCCGTGCATCACTAAGTAACCCGCTCTCCACCGAAAACTGTTTTGAGACGGCACAACAAGCGTTGAAAAGGTTATCACTCGATTTCGCAGCGGTAAGTGTTTTCAAGACGTTCAATGCCACGTCCGCGGCGCGGTTAATACGCATCGTCTGCTCCGTATTTCCGAGCACCTCGCTTGTTTGAATCGGTCCGAAGTAGCGGTAATAGATAGGCTGTTTGGCAATCGGTAGCCTGTCGGCAGTTAAAGGGGACCCCTCTTGCAACTTGACGAGGCAACCCCCGTGGTATTGTGAGCAGACATCGCCTAACCCTGTCCGGTTTTCAACTTCTGCAACGTGCGCTATCATTGCAAGTGTTTCGTTGTCTTTGTGTGACGACAAAAGTTCATTGAGCGCATAGGCTGTCGCGAGCGATGCAGCACCGCTGAGTCCGAAACCACAACCGAGCGGCAATGGAGAGGTAAGCTCTACCTTTACGCCTACAATACCGCTATTTTGGGTGAGGCGATTGACAACAGCACCGACCGTCGGAAAGTTGATATGCTCTCCATTAAACACTACCTCTGTCTCATGATACGCAGAGACGATAGCCTCTACACCTTCTTTAACGGTGAACCCCATACCCAGGGAGTGCATACGCGCCGGATCGGAGTGCGGAATAACCTTGAAAACACACGAGATGTTGCCAGGAGCAAATGCTCTCGCCATTTCTTTCCTTTCAACAATAACCATCCGGAGTCTGTAAAAAGTTAGCAAGTCGCATAAAGTCTAAGAAAATAAAACACTTAAAGCTAAAAACAGGACTTCCAAGTGAGTCTGAGATAGGATCAGCGGATATCTGTAAATTTCACCCGTCTATAGATATACTCCAAAGGAAGTTCGCAGCGAATTGAATCCAGAGGCAGTACATCCGCAAGTTCCTGAAATTCGAGTGCTTTCCACTGCGTTCCTAAGCGAAAATGACGTTCAACGTTTACCCTATCTTGTGAGACAAGGATGTATTCTTGCAAGGACGTGATCTGCTTATAAGCCTCGAATTTTTCTCCCTTGTCATAAGTTGCAGTTGAGCGGGAAAGCACCTCTACGACAACAGTTGCGTTGAGGAGTGTGTCGAACACATCATCTTCAAAACGGGGTTCATCACAAACGACAGCAACATCCGGATAGAAGTAAGATGTTATGGGTCTCGCCTTCACACGCATCTTGCCGGTAAAGGTAATGCACTCCCGCTCTATCAATTGGTTGTAAAGTCCATTAAATATATTGCCTGTGATAAGATTATGCGCGAGGCTTGCCCCGGACATCGCGAGTATCTGTCCGCTGAGATATTCATTTTTGAAGGGTGCTTTGCGTTCCCAAGCGAGGTATTCCTCAGGTGTCAGTTGGGTTTGCACAGCAATAGCCGTCATGGTATTCTCCCTTAACGGACAGAAAATCTATGTCATTGAGGTTTCAGTTGCTTGTTGCATAGCATACACGAAGTCTGTTCTGATGTCAACGTAGAAAATTGGAAACGGAATAACTTGGAAGAACGCAAAATCAATTTCCTAAGCATTCCCTCAAGGTGTTGCCTATCTTGGATTGAAGGCATCTTCTCCATACATTCCATCTCCAATTTTTGCCTTTTGTCCTCTGCCGGTAACTGCACATCTTGTGCCATCCAATCGTGGGTCTACGTACCGTTCAAACCACGCCCCCATCTGTCGCCGCATATCGCTTATCAATGCTTTCTGCGATTTGTCGTCTATTAGATTTTTCCGTTCTCTTGGGTCTTTCGCTAAGTCGTACAACTCATGGGGTCCGTAAGGATAGCGGTGAACATATTTCCACTCTTGCGTTCGGATCATACGGACAGGACCGTATTCATCAAATACAACGACCTCATCTTGCGCATCGTTTGTTTTTCTTGTAAGTGCTGGGACAAAACTCCTGCCAGGTGACATATCGTCATTCGGATCCGGTAAACCGAGGTAATCGAGCAGTGTCGGCATGAAATCGTATTGACTCACCATCGCTTCGCTGACGCGTCCCTCTGGTATCTTACCGGGGTGGCTCATGATAAAAGGCACTTTAACCGAATTCTCATACATATTCAGTGGGAATGTGCCGTTGCCTTTGTGCCAAAATCCGTGATGCCCACACGAATATCCATTATCGCTACTGAAAACGATGAGCGTATTTTCGCGGATCCCTAACTCAGAAAGTCGTTCTAAAATCCTACCAACGTTTAGATCAAGCGCCGTTATGGCAGCGAAATAACCTTTTAACGACTCGCGATTGCCCATGTGAGGGTGTGTACCTCGGCCCGCCCACGGGTGCAATGCCTCCTGCGGACACGTCTTGAATGGGCAATCATCATAAGAATCTACAATGTCTTGCGGATGCCCATTAAACGGGGTATGTGGTGCGTTATAATTGACGCTGAGATAAAACGGACCTTTGCTATTCGCTGAAATGAAATCTAATGCGTCATCAGTAATGACATCTGTAAGGTAACCGGGTTGTATCTCTACTTGTCCATCTCTGATCATGTTGGCGTTGTTGTATTTGCTTCCACCTAAAGGCATAGCGAACCAGTGACTAAACCCGTGTTGTGGTGTTAGACTATCGCCGAGATGCCATTTACCACTTAACCCGACAGTGTAGCCATTGTCAGCGAGGACATCGGTATAGCAGGTCAAACCTTCAAGATAACGTTCTGCATTGGGTGGCATGCTGCCGTCCCGGCAAAAATCATGAACGCCGTGGGCAGAAGGGATGCGTCCGGTCATCAGGCTTGCACGCGCCGGTGAACAGACGGGAGTGGTGCAGAAAAAATTGGGAAAACGTGTCCCCTCTGAAGCAAGTTGGTCAACAAAAGGTGTGCGGACTTCATCATTACCGCAACAACCCGCAGCCCAGGGGCCTTGGTCATCCGTGAGAATAAAAATGACATTGGGTCGGTTTTGCATTTGATTTCCTCCTGTTTTTTCTGCACCGATAAAGATCGCTGGCGTAACTGCTGCAGCAACAGTACCGGTACCTACGTCCTTAAAAAAACGCCGGCGCGAAATATTCGGACTCCGGTTTTTCGCCTGATCCAACATGCATCCCTCCATTTGATGTTACTAAATTGACGCTAAATGCGCGAACAGCATTCAGCATATCTGATTCAGATGAAGATATGTTGCCTATACATTCCGTCGAGGAGAAGCATATCTTGGATGGAAGGAATCTTCGCCATAATTACCGTCTCCTATTTTTGCCGCTTGTCCGCCGCCAGTGACCGAGCATCTGGAACCATCTAACCCTGGCACCACATATCGCTCAAACCAGGCACCCATCTGTTGCCGCATATCGCTGATGAGTGCGTTATGCTCCTTTTCATCTATCAGATTTTTCCGTTCGCCCGGGTCCTTCACAAGGTCATACAACTCATGCGGACCGTATGGATACCTATGCACATATTTCCACTCCTGCGTCCGAATCATACGGACAGGACCGTATTCATCGTAAATAACGATCTCATCTTTCGCATCGTTTGTCTCACCAGAAAGTACCGGAACGAAACTCCTACCCGGCGACATGTCGTCATTCGGATCCGGTAGACCGAGATAGTCAAGCAGTGTCGGCATGAAGTCGTATTGGCTTACCATCGCCTCGCTAACGCGCCCTTCTGGGATACTACCGGGTTGACTGACGATGAAGGGAACTTTGACAGAGTTTTCATACATGTTCAATGGGAAGGTGCCGTTGCCTTTATGCCAAAATCCGTGATGTCCACACGAGTACCCGTTGTCGCTACTGAAAACCACGAGCGTATTCTCACGGATGCCTAACGCCGAAAGCCGATCCAGAATTCGCCCGACATTTAAATCGAGTGCTGTTATCGCTGCGAAATAGCCTTTCAACGATTCGCGGTTACCCATGTGCGCCGCTGCACCCTGAATAGCCCACGGATGCAGTGCCTCTTGTGGACACGTCTTGAACGGACAATCGTCATAAGAGTCAACGATGTCCTGCGGGTGTCCTGTAAACGGTGTGTGTGGGGCGTTGTAGTTAACGCTGAGATAGAACGGTCCCTCTTTGTTCGCTGAGATGAAGTTCAATGCGTCATCGGTGATGACATCCGTGAGGTAGCCGGGTTGCATCTCTACCTGACCATCTCGGATCATATCAGCATCGTTATACTTACTTCCTCCGGTAAGCAGAGCAAACCAATGACTAAAACCGTGTTGCGGTGTCAAGCTATCACCGAGGTGCCATTTACCACTAAGCCCGACAGTATAGTTATTGTCGGCTAAGACATCCGTGTAACACGTCAAACCTTCGAGGTATCGAGCAGGATTCGGTGGCATGTTTCCATCTCGGATCCAGTCGTGTACGCCGTGCGCTGACGGGATACGCCCCGTCATGAGGCTCGCACGTGCCGGTGAACAGACAGGACTTGTACAGAAGAAATTCGGGAAACGGGTGCCTTCTGATGCCAACTGGTCAAGATACGGTGTCCGTACCTCATCGTTACCGCAGCAACCTGCAGCCCACGGTCCCTGATCGTCCGTTAAAATAAAGATGACATTGGGTCTGTTTTCCATATTGAATCCTCCATTCCATCGGTGAAGTTCGTATGATAGACTATATTTCTTTTCTTATATTTGCTCACTTATTGGATCGCTGCTTTTTGCAATTCTTCAAGGAGACGCACTATATCGCGATAGCATTTATCAAACGAATCGGCTTGACGAGCGTGTTCTATATCAAAAAGTGATGCCTCAACAATACATCCAATTCTGACCATCATTTACGCGTCCTTTTTTCGGTTAGTATTCTTTCTTGTTGGAATCAAAAAGATCAAGCTGCTTAGTTTTCTCACGGTTAGCCAAAGGTGTCTGATTTGGATCTGGCCGCAATTGATCAACACGTAAAAGTTCACCTACTGTAAACAACCGATCGTGCAATACAGACCTTCCTACCTCGTCTACTGGGGCGATCACTGTATTGCCATCATCTGTTTCAACTGCAAGAATTGACTCCACATCTATATGTTTGTCCTCAAGCAGATCTGGACTGTGAGTAGTGACGATAACCTGCGTTCTGTGGGCAGCGTCCCGAAGAGCATCAAGCAAGACTCCTGCTGCTGCCGGATGAAGTGCGATCTCTGGTTCCTCAATTCCTACCAATGACACCCGTCTCTGTTGCTCATTACCCCCCTGAAAGAGTGCTACGAGAATTCCCAATGCGCGGAGTGTACCATCAGACATATTATTCGTGAGAAACCGCCCCGGGTATCTGTCCTCCCCGACCTTCTGTCTGAATGCTAATATCTGCTTGGAGCCAAACGCTTTGACATCGACTTCACGAATATCCGGAACAACTAATGCTAAATACTCCTCAATGTCTGTTTTAACAGCGGGCGAAAGTTGAGTCAGTTGAGCCAGGATACTGGTTAGGTTGCTGCCATCTTCCATAAGGATGTCCGCAGGATCAAGATCTTTGAAACCTCGAATTTTGTCCAAATTGAAGTTGTAAAATCCCATCCGAGAAAATGCGTCATAGACAGAGCGAAATTCGGGCAGCCCAGATGCATTTACCAAGTAGAGCCGATCGGGTGCAACCGCCGGTGCAACTTCCACGCTCGTGTCGGTTACAGTGCCACTCTCAACACGGAAGTATGCTTCTGACGTTAGGCACGACTTGTTTTGAACGCTACACTCTTCAGTCTGGACCTCGTAACCCCCCGGTGGACGCTTCCTAATTTGGAAAGCATAGTGCCCCGTAAAACCTTCAGGCAACACAACAAATTCAAGACGAATACTAAAATGATTCGGATGCCCGCGAGAACGACGACAAACATCATTGATACCCCCACGATCGCGTATCGCATGGCCCAGCGATGAATTCAACGCATCGGCAACGAATCGCAGCGCATCCAGAAAATTGCTCTTGCCCGAACCGTTGCGTCCTACAAGAAATGTCAAGGACCCCAACCGCACATCGCATGCAGCAATGCTCTTATAATTCTTTAGAACAACTCTTGTAATAAACGTTGAATCTTTCATTTCAGTATTCAAACCTTGTTACGCTACCGGGAATCCATCACCGACGAGTGGTTCACCGTCTGCAACTTCGATGGTCGGGACGAGGATATGACCCGACGATTGTGCGTTGTTATAGCGGACACCTTTTGCCATGAAAATCATAACAAATGCTCTACGCTGGCGATCCGTGATGTTTGGCGGCGTACCGTGCCAGTTGAGGCAGTGATGAAACATACACTCGCCGGCTTTCAACTCCACCGGAACCCCGTGACTGATGTCCAATCCCCGTCTCTCTGTCCACGGGTTCGGCGGCGGTTCGCTTCCCTCTTCACTGGCTTTTGCTGATGCCGCGTTGAATGCCGCTCTTGCTTTGACCGAGAACCGTTCATCTTTATGACTTTTCGGCATGACGTGCATGCACCCGTTCTCGACTGTCGCATCATCCAACGCGAGCCAGCAGCTCACGATGTTCGGTGGACTCAGGGGCCAAAAGAAGAAATCGTGATGGAATCCGAAATGTCCGTTATCTTTTGGCGGTTTGGAGATAATCTGATCGTGCCAAAGCCGGACTTCAGGCGTATTAAGTAATGCGCGTGCTGTCCCTGCAATGAGCGGATTATGGATAGCTGCCTCGTAACTGGATTCACGTTTCCACATATTGACGTACTGATGGATTGCGCGGGGGTGACCACTACCGCGATTGAGTTTATCTTCACGCCGATCGTGTCCATACTTGAACTCTGGCGAAGAATCGTCGCCTTCGTTGAGTTCAAGTTCAATAATGGTATCTAAACCTGCACGCATGGCTTCAACGCCATCGCTATCCAAGACCTTACCGAATTTGAGATACCCATTCTCCTGAAAAAAATCGATCTGTTCTTGTGTTGCCATTGTACCCTTCCTTTCCAATACAGGTTTGAAACTACTGATAATTGAAAAATTTTTGAAAAAATGTCTGCATCACACTGTAAATAAAGGATATAAGTTTCCGTATCAAACACAACAAAAGTACCAATAGGTAGTATGTCAGATATAATTGAGCGCCTATTATAATGCCAACGGCAAGAAGTTTTAGTATCAGTCCGAAAAAGTATGTTATCGTGTTTTCGTCTATGGAGTCAAGGGGCCAAATGGCAATAAAAACAAACCCGAAGCATGCGATTATCAGTAAGGAAAGACTTGTGAAAAATTTTTTAAACGAGAAGGGTTCGTTTTTATCCATTTTTCTATACCTCTGATAAACCCATATCTAAATCGGAAACTGGTGATTGCCCGCCGTCAACCCGCCGTCAATGACGAAGACCGCGCCTGTTGCGAAACTGGCTTCATCGGAGGCGAGGAAGAGCGCAGCGTTTGCGATGTCAACGGGTTGTCCGATCCGTCCTAACGGATACCACGGCGTGATTTCGTCCAAGATTTGAGGGTTACGTTCAATCATCGGCTCCCACACTTCGGTCTGAATCGTGCCGGGACAGATACAGTTGATACGGATGTTGTCTTTGCCGTGTGCGACTGCCATGGAGCGCGTCAATGCGATAACACCGCCTTTTGCAGCAGAATAGGCGTGAATCGCCTGCAACCCGATGAGTCCGTTGACAGAAGCGATGTTAACAATACTGCCACCACCGTTCTGTTGCATCACCGGAATAGCTGCGTTGGAACAGTGACTCGTCCCTCGGAGGGCGACCGCCAAGTTCGCTTCCCAGTTGTTGTTTAAGACATCGGCTGTCGAACAGATGGCGTTATTGACCAAAATATCGACAGGACCGTAAGCGTCAACGGTGCTGGAAATAAGCCTTTCTGCCTCGGCGGCATCGGAGACATCGGCATTAACAAACAGTGCCTCGCCGCCTGCCTCGTTGATAGCAGCGACAGTTGACGCTCCATTGATATCGTTTACATCATCAACGACGACCTTAGCACCCTCTTCAGCAAACCGAAGAGCCACTGCTTTGCCGATACCGCGCCCTGCTCCTGTGACAATGGCTGTTTTGTTATTCAATCGCATCTTTTGTCCTATGTCTTTTTGTAAAAATTGACGGTATTCAAAGACGATTTTTGGGTTATAGAATTTGCCGCGTTCACCCTCTAAAAAATCATATTTTGTTTTCACCGATTTGCATGGTATAATAAAAACGAAAAGGATTAGGTAAATAAAATTATGACGCAACCAATTTTTAACTACGATGAAATCAGTGATACATTGTACATCTCGTTTGCTCCTGGTGATCAAGGAACAGGCATTGAATTAACTTCCCATATTTTACTGCGATTTAACAAACCGGAACGTAAAGCTATTGGACTGACCCTTCTGGAATACTCTTTGCTTGCCCAGAAGACAGACATGGGACCCCGAAGTTTTCCACTCACCGGTTTAACCGACTTGTCTGAGGAACTTCAAGACATTGTCTTAGATATTCTTCAACGTCCACCCGTCAGCGATGTGCTTTTAATTTCATCCTATACGCCTTCAATTTCTGAAGCGATTCGGATTATGCTTCTGCAAGCAGCTTGCTAAACAGATTTGCAATATATCCCTAATGTTGCAGTGTCTGTGAGATGAACAGTTTCGTGCGTTCGTGCCGTGGGTTATCAAAGAAATCTGCAGGTGCTGCCTCCTCTATAACCACACCCTCATCGAAGAACATGATCCGATCAGCAACTTCTCGTGCAAATCCCATCTCATGCGTAACAACCAACATCGTCATCCCTGAATGAGCAAGCTCCCGCATCACATCTAACACTTCTGAGATCATTTCGGGGTCAAGGGCACTTGTCGGTTCATCAAAGAGCATGATTTTTGGCTCCATCGCCAATGCCCTCGCAATTGCGACACGTTGTTGTTGACCACCCGATATTTCTGCGGGATACTTATACGCCTGATCGGCAATATCCATACGTTCCAATAAAGCTAAAGCTGCTTCTTCCGCTGCTTTTTTCGACATCTTCCGAACTTGGATTGGACCTAAGGTGATATTTTTTATGTTCGTCAGGTGAGGAAATAGGTTGAACTGTTGGAACACCATACCGACTTCCTGACGGATCAGATTGATATTCCGGAGATCGTTGCTAAGCTCGATGCCATCAACAATGATTGTGCCGCGTTGATGCTCCTCCAACCGATTGATTGTTCGGATAAAGGTGGATTTTCCCGAGCCGGAGGGACCACAAATAACTGCCCTTTCTCCTTTTTTAAAAGTAGTCGTTATACCTTTAAGGACATGGAAATCATCAAACCATTTGTGTACGTCTTCACATATAATTATTGGATCGTTTGTTGTATTTTCATTCATTGATATATTCCTTCCTTTATGATTCTCAGATTGATGTGAAGGGATCCTATAAACCCTTAATGTTTTCCGACTCCTAAATCTGCTTCAATTTTCTGACTGACTATGGACATTGAAAATGAAAAAACGAAATAGATGATTGCGATGAAGAACCATACTTCTGCATAGTTCCCTGACCATTTAGAGCTCCCGAGGATGGTTCTGCCTACTCCTAATAGATCAAGTAGTCCGACAACAGATACCAAAGAAGTATCCTTAAATAGTGCGATGGATTGTCCAACGATCGCGGGAATAACTGCTCGTATTGCCTGTGGTAAAACGATAAAATGCATGGTTTTGGGATAAGTCAGTCCGACTGCTTGTGCAGCCTCAACTTGTCCACTTGGAACTGCTTGAAGTCCTCCCCGTATATTCTCTGCCATATAGGAAGAGGAGAAGAGCGTTAATGCAACCATGGCACGTATAACTTTATCAAGTTGAAAATCACCTGGCATAAAAATTGGTAACAATATACTACCCATAAACAGTATGGTTATCAAGGGTACACCTCGAATCGTCTCAATATAAACTGTGGAGACCCATTTTATCGCTGGTAGTTGACTTCTCCGTCCAAGTGCTAATAGCACACCTAATGGAAAGCATGCGACGATACCGACAGCAGCCAGAATGAGTGTTAAGAGCAGTCCTCCCCAATCTGTTGTGGAAACGGCATTTTTTCCAAATCCGTGTAGTATTATCATGGTCCATGGAAAGGAGAGTACCCATCCAATGATAATCCATCGTTTAAATGTATTCTTATCGCGTCCGATTAAGAAGGTTACAGCAAGTAATACTAAACCACCTAACAACCACTTGCGTTTGAAAAAAATGAGATAGAAGATATTGAGGTTGAATTCAAGTGTCGCCGAGGTGTCCTCTCCCTCTTTAACAACATCCAATGGGATAAGGAGCAAAAAAAGACCAACACCTGCTATTGCTATCGCAATTTGGAGTACTCTATCTCTCCATATCCCTGCACTGAGTCCTAATAATGTGAGCAAAGTACAAAAGACTATCCCTATCCGCCATACCTGTTCTATCGGATAAGGACCGATCATTAGTGTTCGCAAGTAAGCAGGAATAACTGCCCAATTTGCTTGTGTAAATACCCATATAAAAAAAACTCTGAAAAAGAAGAAAAGCAACACAAGACCTAAGCAGGTTAAAATTGTGTTATACCAGGTACTAAAGAGGTTATCTCGTAACCATCTGACTGGACCTTTTGAGGTGTCTGGTGGTTTAACTTCTTGTGTTAATGTGTTATCTTCCACTCTTCTATCCTTTGTTATATTCTAACTTGAACTACCAAATCGGGTTATTCTACGGTTATACCAATTCATGAAAGCGGATGTTGTTAGACTCAATATCAGATAGCTTGCCATAATTATAGCAAAGATAGGCACAGATTGATCTGTCTTACCATTTATTATCTCTGCAATTGCATACAGATCAGTGTAAGCGATGAAGGTTCCAAGGCTTGAGTTTTTGGCAAGGTTCAGGTATTGGCTGGTGAGCGGTGGCACAATTACCGGAATAGCTTGCGGTATGACAACTAAACGCAGGACTTGTGATTCCTTCAAACCGACAGATCTGGCAGCTTCCCGTTGTCCTTTTACGACTGATTGTATGCCGGCTCTGACCACTTCTGCAATAAATGCGCTTGTATAGACAGTGAGACCGATTAGCATCGCAGTGAATTCTGGTGAAAAATTTATCCCACCGACGAAGTTAAAACCCTGCAACTCAGGTTTTGATAACACAAATGATACTTCTGGCGTTAGAAACCATCCTACAATAGCAGCTGTTAAAAAAATTGGAGCAGCAACCCATTTCGCGCCAAGAATTATATTGGAGACAAAGGAAGGACGGTCAGTCTCGTGAAGTTCCCGATCCTGAAAGAAATAACGGTATGCTGCAAGACCAAGAACAACAATAATCGCTATTATGATACCTGATAGAAGATACCACCTCCAGGTGTTAAATCCATCAGCGGGTACAGCTGAGGGAAGGTAGACACCACGACGATTAATGAATATACTATCAAAAAAGTTAATACTCTCCCTGACTTTAGGTAATGTAAGAATTAACGGATACCAAAATAGAATCTGTAGTACGAGTGGGGTATTACGAAAGATTTCAACATAGACTGCAGCTGTTTTGCTGATGAGCCAGTTGCTGGAAAGGCGCGCAATTCCGAAAAGAAAGCCGACAATTGTTGCACAAAATATCCCAATAATACTTACTCTTAGGGTGTTGACGACACCAACCCAAAATGCCTTGAGATTTGTATCTGAAGAATCGAAATCAATTCCCTCAGATAATTCAAATCCTGCTTCACTCATGAGGAAATCCAGACTGAGTTCTATACCTTGTCTTTCAAGTCCATTTAGCATATTCATGTAGAAAAACAGTGCTAACAGAATAATGCCGATAATGAAAATTACTTGGAAGAGTACTTTCAGTACCCGGATATCTCGCCAGAATGGGATTTTTGTTGAATCTTGTTGCATTGTTATGTTTTATTCTAACATTTTTTGTTCATTAATTCGGTAATATAGGAGTAGGGAAATGAAGTTTAAAATAATACTTTAGATAATTTGGCGAGGTTAGGAAACCTCGCCAGCAGGGAGTGAACCTGCATCATGTGAACAGACAATTACCGAATTAATTATTTAATCTTCATAACCCCACCCATACGTTCATGTTTATGAACTGGATTACCGAAATATTTATTTAAACTTCATAAGGCATTCATACCGTAGATTTCATGATATGAGAATCTTGTTTCAGTCAATATGGTCTAACGGAACGGCATGGAATAGAGCAGACCGCCTTCTGTCCACGGTTTATTAATCCCGCGTGGTAACCCTATAGGGGTGAGGTTCCGCTCAAAGATCTCACCGTAGTTCCCTACAGCTATAATAACCTGCTTCGCCCAATCTTTAGGCAGACCGAGTATTTTACCCATTTCACCTGATTCACCTAAAAATCGCTTGATCTCGGGATTTTCAGTTTCAAAGGATTTGACATTTTCCTGCGTAATTTTGTGTTCTTCGGCAAAAAATGTCGCATAAACGACCCAACTCACAGCATCATTCCATTTGTTGTCGCCGTGAATAGTGAGGGGTCCCAAAGGTTCTTTTGAGATAGTTACATCCAGAATAACATGATCGTCTGGGTTTTTTAGATTTTTCCGACGTGCCACAAGTTGGGATTTGTCACTTGTAACAGCATCCACTCGTCCTGCATCATAACCGTTGTAAAGGGTATCAATATCCGAGTAGGTAAGCGGTTTGAAGTCAATGCCTAAGGAACGCATGGTATCAGCGAGGTTTAATTCTGTTGTGCTGCCCCCAGTGACACCGATGGTTGCTCCTGCTAACTCTTTAATAGATTTGATATTAAGAGATTTTGGGACCATAAAACCTTGTCCATCATAAAATGTGGGTGGCGCGAAGTCAGTGTTTAAATCTGCATCGCGGGTAAGTGTCCAGGTCGTGTTTCTGATGAGGACATCTATCTCACCTGTTTGAAGTGCTGTGAAACGTTCGGCAGCATTCAGGGGGACAAATTCAACTTTATCGGGGTCACCCAGAACTGCGGCAGCAATTGCGCGACCGAAATCTGCGTCAAAACCGCTCCATTTGCCATCTTCACCGAGGTAACCAAAACCGGGTAAACCACCGTGCACGCCACAGACTAATTTTCCCCTGTTTTTAACTTTGTCCAAAACACTCTCGTGATTGTCTGCAAGGAGTGGTGTCACTAATGAAATCGCTAAAACTAACGCGGAAACGCGAAACAAAAATTTACGCACTATAATCCTCTCTTTTGTAATGTGACCTCTATTGAAGAGATCGTTGAAATGTAGCGATTTGATGTAGTTCTGTTAGTATTAAACAGTCATATAAAAATCGCATTTATATCTTAAGAAAAACTATTGTCATCTTTTAAAGATTGTATCAGACTACCTTTATGTTGTCAAGGAATTAATAGAAACCAGCAGAATGATTAAGTGATCCTGTTGTTTCGATGTGTTTGTTAAGTGCTAATGACCGATAACTTCTCGTTACAACTGCCCTATTTTGTGCAGCTGGATACTGGAGTATGCCCTATTTTGTGCAAGACTTTGCGGATGTTTATAAAGTTGCTATCCGTACGGTCTCATTCAGATTCGGCACGAAAATTGCTACATTGGATTCAGTTTTCCGGTAGATTAACAGTCCTTTTTTTGCCACCTGAAAATTAACCAATTCTCAGGCGTAAGCTGCGCTTGACATATTTTCAAAGTCTTGTTAATATATTCGGAACTAATACTTGGCAAGGAGAAAAAAAATGAAGAAGTTCATAATTGCAGAAATCTGCGTTCTGCTGGCGCTTGCGGGCGGGTTTTGGCTGGGGCGTGTCACTGGCGGCAGCACGAGTTATGAAGACTACTACGACAACGCAGATAAGGCCTGGGCAGCGGCAAAGGCACTTGACGAACCACCGATAGAACTTGATAGTCCAGATACAGACCGTTTACGCAAGGTCCGAGCTGCATACCGCGAAGTTTTCGACAAATACCCCGATAGCTTATGGGCAGATGATGCCATCTATCAACTCGCTTCACGCATCCCACGTACCGATGAAGAGGCGTTCGCACTGTTCCGGCGGCTCATCAACAATTATCCTGACAGTGAGTGGGCAGACGATTCGATGTATGCCATCGCTTTCGCTTCTTATAAGATCGCTGAGGAATTAAAACAGACCGGGACACTTGAATCTGTCAATTCTTATTACGATCGCGCACTTGCACTTTACAACCAATTGATAGCGTTATACCCGGGAAGCGACTTGTCAGATCAAGCACAGTTTAATACGGCGATGTGCTACTACGGGAAAGACGAGTTAAACCTTGCACTTTCAACGTTAGACACACTGCGAGAACCGTTCCGATCCAGTCCGCTTCTCTATCAAATTTTATACGTTACTGGCGAAATCTACCTCAAGAAGCAGGAATACGAGAACGCGCGCGTCGAATTCACGAACGTCGTTGATTCCGGGGACCCTGATCTCGCTCCCTTGGCGAGCTTCGGTATTCCGCAGTCCTATCTTGCAGAAGGCAAGTATCAGGAAGCTCTTGAAGGCTACCAGAAAGTCATTGATCTTTATTCAGATACCAAAGCCGGTCAGGATGCATACTTCTACATGGGATGGGCTTATGAACGGCTTGAGAAGTACGACGAAGCCATCGCCCAACTTGAAAAGGGAATTCAACTGTATCCACGCAACGAAAATGCTGCCAACGCGCAGGTTTACATCGCACAAATCGCCCATAGGAATAAGGATATAACAACTGCTGTTGATGCCTTTCAAAAAGTGGCGGATAATGCTATTTACGATTATGACACTCGACGAGCGGCGCAATATTCGATCGGTAAAATTTATGAGGACAACGGCGATACAGATTTAGCGATAGTAGCCTATGAGAAACTCCTCAAAAATTTCCCAGAACCGCATAAAAAGGCATCGCATCTGTCAAATAACATCACTGAAAACCATATCCAGAGTCTAAGAAGCACAGGTCTCTAACGCTTGTTTGAGATCGGCGAGAATATCTTCAATATCCTCCAAACCGACGGAGATTCTGACCAAGCCGTCTGTGATTCCGATCTGCTGGCGGATTTCTGCTGGGACGTGTGAGTGCGTCGTTGACGCGGGGTGACAAATGAGTGTCCGGACATCTCCGAGGCTGACAGCAAGCGCGCAGCGTTCGAGATGATCGACGAGGTGTTCCCCCGCGGTGCGGCCACCTTTGAGTTCCAGCGTTATCATGCCTCCGAACGCTTCCATCTGCTGTTGCGCCAGTTCGTGTTGCGGATGGCTCTGTAGACCCGGATAGCGAACCCACGCTACCGCCGGATGTGTTTCCAGAAACCCCGCAACTCGCACAGCATTCTCGCAGTGCCGCGCAAATCGGAGCGGTAACGTCGTGATACCGTGTAGTGTTAGCCAAGCATTGAATGGGCTGATAACTGCACCGAAATTACGTAACGCTCCTTTTTTCGCGTGCGTAACGAATGCCTTGTCCGCCACAATGGCACCAGCGATGACTGCACCGGTACCGCTCAGATATTTTGTCATGCTATGGATGACGACATCAATACCGAGGTTAATCGGTTGCTGTCCGCACGGTGTCGCGAATGTGTTATCAATCATTGAAATGAGTCCGTGTGTCTTTGCAATCTCGGCGGCACCGCGCAAGTCTATCAGTTTTAGGAGTGGGTTTGTTGGGCTTTCGAGATAGAGCACTTTCGTATCCATCCGGATAGCGCGTTCAATGTGCGACAAGTCGGTGGCATCAACGAATGTTGTCTCGATTCCGAACCGTCTAAGGTCTTCATTGAGAATTTGGAACGTAGCGGAATAGAGATTTGCCATAGCGACGACATGTCCACCGTCAGTTAAGGCAGTCAGCAGTGCCGTGCTGACGGCTCCCATTCCGGATGCAGTTGCGAGCGCAGCTTCGCCCGCCTCCAAGACAGCGAGTTTGTTCTCTAATACCTCCTGTGTCGGGTTCCCCCAACGGGTATACACATAACCGCTCTCTTCATCTCGGAACGCTTCCGCACATTCCGCGGCTGTTGTGAAACGGAAAGTACTGTTCTGATAGATAGGGGGTAGTAGAGGCATCCCGCTTTTTTCCGTAACGGATGTCCCTCTTTCGCCTGCATGAATAGCTTGTGTAGCTTTGCCTAATTTTCTTTCAACAGTCATTTCAATAAAACTCCCAAAAACCTGCTTTTGGTATTCGTGCGAAGTGGGTATCCTTACTTCAATTGTTTGATGTCCTGACCTTCAAGTGCTAACAATTGACGTTTCCGGTCTAACCCGCCGCCATAACCACCAAGTGCTCCATTACTTCTGATGACACGATGGCACGGAATGAGGATGGATACAGGGTTGGCACCAACTGCGTTTCCAATGGAACGCGCCGATTTCGGCCGCCCGATCCGGTCAGCGATCCATTGATACGACCGCACTTCTCCATAAGGAATTTGCTGAATTGCCTTCCAGACGTACTGCTGGAACTCCGTACCGTATGCTAATTGTACCGATATCTCAGCGAAATCAATCGGTCCTCCAGCAAAATAGATGTCCAACAATTTGATCGTTCTGGCAAGAACAGGGAGAGTTGGTGGGAAAGTGGGTTCAGGTGAAGGTGCTACTTCACTAAAGGAAGCACTCGAAATACAGCTTTCTTCAGCGATGATGTCTATCCATCCTATAGGCGACTTATAGCAGAAACTGGGCATACCGACGGTATTTCTTAACTTTCTTAAACCGTCATCGCCACCTAATGCATTGGCGATAATTTCTAAGGGATTTGATTTGCTCATTTTACGACTCCTAAAATTTTGTTAAAAAGTCACTTGACTTTATTACGGGTATTACGATATGCTATACCGCAAATTATGGCTATATTTGAAACATCTGAACAACTCTATGGTTATATCAGTGAGTTGTTTGCAGAAATTGCGACCTTACCAGAAGCGCGTGAGACACTGAATACCTTGACACTGAGTGTCCAGTTTAACTATACCGCGCCTGATTGTACAATGACGCTAACGGCAGCGAATGGCGAGTATCACATTATCCGTGGTGCGTGTGATAACGCTACACCAGATGTTGAACTCACTATGACAGGTGATGTCGCACACAGGTTTTGGACGGGTGAACTCAACGTCATGGGTGCCATTACGACCCGCGAAATCGGTGTCGTCGGTTCACTGGGTAAAGTGATGCGCCTCGCACCGCTCATTAAGACAGCCGTTCGTTATAACCGTGATCGACAAACCACTTGCGAATGATAACATGCAAGGAGACTTCAATGGAAGCCGACAACTTATTAGAAACAATTGAACCCTACGTTACGCAGTTGCAAGAAGAGGGTTGGTGCGTTATGGAGAACGTAATACCCGCCAGTGTCGTTGACGCGATTCGTGAAGAGGTCGAAACCTCAGAAGCGGACTATAACGCGTTCAGCAAAGAGCATGGCAGATGGGAGCGCAATGTTATCAGTTTCATGCCGAAATTTGCTGAGCACCTCGCGAATGCGCGACTCCTGACGGCTATTCGTCAACTCTTAGGACCGCAGGTACGCATATCGCAAACCGAATATAAGATACGTCCGCCGCATTACCAATTGGTGCGGGCATATCACTCTGATTTCCCTTACGATCTGAACCAGAAATGGCATATCCCACAGCCGTTTCCGGGTGCAGTCATCGGCATCACTACCCTCTGGATGCTCACCGATTTTACAACCGAAAATGGTGGTACCTGGATTGTACCGAAGACGCATGTAGACCTACGGAATCCGAGAGGTAAAGAAGACGGTATCGGTGATCGAAACCCGCTTGACGGTGAGATGCAAGCTACTGGGGCTGCCGGGAGTGTCCTTATCATGGATAGCCGGATCTGGCATTCCAACGCCGAAAATCCGAGTGCTGGCAAGCGGACGGCAGTTGTTGTCAGATACGCGCCGTGGTGGTTGAATTTAGAACTCTTCGGGGTCAACACTGCGACGGTTCCGGGTGAGACGTTCGATAAATTCCCAGAGGATGTCAAGATACTCTACGAGCACCGCGCCGAAAACCGCGAACCGACTGTCTGGCTATGATTTTTAATTATTATGTTTCTGGTTTGCCTTCCACCTGCTCTTTTGTAGCACAAACTTTCCAGTTTGTGCCACCAGAACGCTATGTTTTCTGAGAAATCTCATCTAACAGAACAGGCTGCAGTCAAAATTGCGTCCGTCCTGTTAAAGAAAGAATTAAGGAGCCATTCTATGTCAACAACACTTGTACACATCGGTGTCCGCACGACCGATTTGGAGAAGAGTATCCGTTTCTGGCGCGATGCGCTCGGATTACGAGTCTTTTCAACGATGAACGGTTGCTACGATCTTACCGATGGTTATCACAATTTCCGGGTGTTTCAGCACCGCGGCCCCGAACGTCCGAAACATGTTGGGGGAATGTTAGACTACCTCCATATCGGTGTCCGGGTCCCGAATTTGCGGGAAGCCGCACAGCGATGTGAGGAACTCGGTTTTGAAATCACTTGGGAAGGTTTAGACGGTAGCAAACCTTATGATCCCAATTCGGACGAACTGCCTTCGGAAGCCTTCAAAGTGGAAGACCCGGACGGCATCGTTGTCGATATTACCGAGCAGGATGATCAGTGGCCCGGGGTTGATATCCAAAACAAAGTTTAAACTTTTAGACCGCCATAGGCGCGGTTCTGTACCGCGCCATCCACCCAATAATTTTATTCATCACCACCGAACATGCCCAGCTGTATCAAATAATAAAGCAGTGTGAGGACACTTGTCACTGCTGCAGCAAGATACGTCAGGAACGCCGCGTTGAGTACCTTACTCGCGTGTCGATTCTCTTCCGGGGACAGCATACCGGCTTCGTCCATCGCAACTTTCGCACGTCTACTGGCATCCCATTCAACGGGAAGGGTTATCAACGAAAAAGCGACGACTACGCTAAATAAGCATACACCTATGAATATTAAACCCTTCAGATGAAGAATGAACCCTGCTATTAGCGCGATATACGCAAAGGTTGAACCGAAGTTAGTCGGAGGCACAAGGGCAGTGCGTAGACTTAGCATCCCATAACCGTGTGCATCCTGAATTGCGTGTCCTGCTTCGTGGCAAGCGACCCCTATTGCAGAAAGTGATTGGCTGGAATAGACATCGTCAGACAATCGCAATGCCTTTTTACTCGGATCGTAGTGGTCGCTTAACCATCCACCAAAGCGTTCAATCCGCACGCCGCTAACACCTTGCCGCTTTAGCATCTGCTCAGCAGCCTGCGCACCGGTCAACCCGCTACGCGATCCGACTTTTGAATATTTTGAGAAGGTCGATTTTGTGCGAAATGTCGCATATAGGGACAAGGCAAGTCCCGGTGCTATAATTATAATATACAGTGGGTCAATCAAACCCAAAAGCATGATAAACACCTCCGAATTTTGTTTCTGTTGCGTTAAGAGAATTATACGGGATATCTCCGTAAAATTCAACTCATTTTTTTACCATCTGAAACTCTCTATGATTTGACGCTATTCCGATAACGTGTTATACTACAGAATGTGTCTAACCTATTGGAAACGAGGAAGAACAGATGCTTAAAATAATTGATACGCACCAACACCTCTGGGATACTGAAAATTTGGAATATCCATGGCTTGAGGGTTTTGACTTGTTAGAGAAACGGTATACCGCAGCGGATTATCGCGCGGCAATTGGTGATCTTAATGTCGTCAAGTCAGTTCATGTTGAGGGGGATCCTGCTGAAACGGATGTTGTCAAAGAGGTGGCGTGGCTGACAGAGATCGCTGAGACGGATCGGATGATAGGCGCAATCGCAGCGGCGGCACCCTTGGAAAAACGGAATGCCGAGGCTATCCTTTCCGAGCTTGTCGGATTCGGACTCGTTGTCGGCGTGCGCCGGATGGCGTGGCATCACCCCGATCCGCAGTTCTATGCGACACCGGAGTTGATTAACGGTGTGAAATTGCTGGCGAAGTTTGATCTGTCTTTTGAACTCTGTGCGAATCAGGCGCAGCTGCCAGCGGCGATTGCGCTGGTTAAGGCGACACCGGATATCCGACACGCGCTTAACCATTGCGGCGGACCGGATATAAAAGGGGGGCAGTTTGAACCGTGGGCAACGCATATCCGGGAACTTGCTGCTTTTGAGAACATCCATTGCAAGGTATCGGGAATCGTGACGACCGCAAGCGAGAATTGGACACCTGAGGAGCTCAAACCGTATATCCGGCATCTGGTCGAGACGTTCGGTTATGAGCGGCTCATGTTCGGGAGCGATTGGCCCGTGTGTACGTTGGCAGCGACATATCGGGAGTGGGTAGATGCCCTCTTGTGGGCTGTCGAAGACGCTTCTGATGCAGAGAGAAACAGACTCTTTTACGAGAACGCTTCGGAATTCTATTCGGTATAGAGTGGTGTTCCGTAACCATTTAGATTTCTTTCCAAAATAGGAGCATTTTGTAAAAAAAGAGATACTTTCTGGAAAACTTCCAAAACCCCGGTTGCGTGGTAAGAAGGTTGAGATGGCACCTCGTAGCCAAAAAAGACGCAGACCTATACCGCGTCCGAATTATACAATAGAAGAACTTTTAGCGAAGGTGCCAGAACCCAAAGTTGAATCCCGAAAACCTTGCATTTCGGAAGAAATGGACACCGGACCACCAATAGGCAAGAAGGTATGGTAAATTTCAATATGTATATTTATTGCGTAAGTTCTACAATATAGTCTGGTGTATGTCAATCCTGTGGATGTTTCAAACTTATTCACCATAGGTGTCAATTTACGAAGAATAACAACCTCGGTTCCTAGGTCCGGTAGGCGCGGTTTGATGAAGTTTAAGAATTTAATTCGGTAATGTATCAATAGCCTCTTGGTAGGAGCGAGCTGTGCTCGCGATCTTTAACGATTACCGAAATATTTATTTAATCTTCATGTAACCGCGTCGGGTCTCAGGCACAAACCTTATGTACGCCAGAATCCTCTTTAGTCCTGTAGGGACGGCATGTTTATAGAAAGGCTCAAAAGGACGATTCAGTCCTGTAAGCGCGGCATGTTTACGTTTTTATATTTGCTAAATCGCTGTCAAAAAAATCTGTAATTTGATAGTTATGATGCGGTTTCCTAACCGCACCGGATCCAAAACGATCGAAAATAATCCTAAGGAAACATTATGCCGAATCAACACGAAACGACAATTACAAATCACTTGGTCAACATCCTGCGAAACATGCGTCACGGATGGGAAGTTGAAACGGCAGTTCATGCTTTCATCAAAGGCAACAATGAACTTGATGCCATTGTTGTTGAACGCGGCAGAGAACCCATTGGGATTGAAGCAAAGTACGCTACCACCACCAACGCCAAAAATCTCATAGCACAAGCAGAGACAAGACTTATGCTTGAACTTGAAACCGAATACCACGTCGTTGGAAAAACCCTCAACAATGTCATGGCTATCCTATATCCTGATCGTTTTAAGACGATGGCGGGAGCGGATATCAATCCAACACTCCGCACAGCAGACGACCTCCAATACAAACTTGTCAATACTGTCGGTGATACCGTTGCACACTTTCCAACAAACGGATGGGCAGTCGGCACCGTAGGAGACATCGCAAATGCGCTCCACATCGGGGCAATGCCGAACTCTCATCTTGAAAATGCTGCAGAGCAGATGGAGAAAAGTATCAACAAGGCAGCCTATCTGCTTGAAGATGCCATTGTTGAGCATCCTGCTATCGGCACAAAAATTGAGGCAATTTTGCACCAAGAGGTCTTATCTAAAGTGGAAGATAACACAGAAGGAAAACCGAACGGACAGACACTTCGCATGGCAGCATTGATTATCACCGATGCTTTTGTGTTTCAGAGTTCCCTTGCTGGTAAAACAGAAATGGAATCTGTTCGTTCGCTCCGTCAACTTCTGCCTACAATTGATTATGCTGATGTTATTGAGGACTGGAATACAATTCTCAAGGTTAATTACCGTCCAATCTTTGAAGATGCCCGTGACCTTGTTGAAGCACTTGCAACGGACGATAGACTGGTTAAACATATCTTAAAACTCCTATGTGAGGCAGCCAAGGATCTCGTTGATACCGGCATCGCACAAATCCACGAACTCGCGGGTATAGTGTTTCAAAAGCTAATCACTGATAGGAAATACGTCAAGGCGAACTACACACTGCCAGAGAGCGCGGTCCTGTTATCAACCCTCGTGATGCCTGAACTGCCTGAAAGTGAGCTTCCGAAAGTGGCGGATTTTGCTTGTGGAACTGGGGCACTGCTCAACGGAGTATACCAGCGCATACTGTCCTTGTATGAACAATCTGGTGGAAACGGCAAAGATATTCATCAACGAATGCTGGAGAAGAACATCGCAGGGGCAGATGTCATGCCGAATGCCACACATTTAACGGCTGCCGCTCTTGCCAGTACACATTCAGGAATCAAAATCGGCGGGACTCAAATTGTTACCGCACCTTATGGCGTAATTGATGATGGAAGTTACGCTACAGGTTCATTGGAATTGCTTGATGACATAAAACTATTTGATACGAATGCTGAAAAAATCGGAGGCGAGGAAAACACTGTCGTTAAGCTCCAACAACAGTTCCAACATGGTGATATTGACATTGTTATACAGAATCCTCCATTTACGAGACCCGGATCTGATAGTAATACTGATATTCCGAAGTCTACGTTCCAGGGTCATGATCGGCCCGAGGAAGACCAGAGGTTGATGCAGGCTGCATTGAAATCGAAAAACACACGAGTAACTGATGGGACAAACGGTTTTGTTTCTGCTTTCGTAGACCTCGCGGATAAGAAACTTAAAACCGGCGGCACCATGGCTTTTATCTTACCACTGACGGTGTTGAGATCTCCGACTACAGAAAAACTAAGGGAAATGTGGGCTACCGAATACCATAATGTAGTTATAATAACTATGGCACATGCGAAGGCAAAAGATAGCGCGTTTTCTGCTGACACAGGCATGGCAGAATGCATCATCCTCGCGATGAAAGGTGTAGGAGAGAACACAGGACGTGGTCAGTTTGTATGTCTGATTCAGAGGCCTCAAAGCGCACTTGAAGCTGTAGAAATTGCAAATCAGATTAATCGAAGTAACAGTATACGTAAACTTGAAGATGAACCGAGTGGTGGTGAACCAATTAACATTGGGAATATGACCGTTGGGCAGATGTTAAACTGTCCAATAGATAGTAGTGTTGCGTGGATAGCAACACGCGCGAGATCAATGGCGTTGTTGCAGACTGCACATAGAATCGCAAGTGGTAAACTCCACCTTCCTATGTCAAGGGAGCGTGTTCCTATTCACATCTGCCAGGTACAAGACATAGCAAGGGTTGGTTCGGCAGATTCCTCTAGAGAAAAAGACGGTCCATTTATTATGATGAAAGGATGCAAACCGAATAGTGATGGCTTCAATGCACTGTGGAAAGTTAATGCACCTTTGCAGCGAACTATGGTTGCAGAACCAGACTATACTGCAATCCCTCGTTCAAACGACAATGCTATGGTTAAGCGAGTCTTAGACTGCTTCAGCAAAACTCATTATCACCTCAATTTGACTTTTGGGGCAAACTCGGTGATATCTTCCTTTACTGAGGAACCCTCTATTGGGATAACATCAATGATAAATGTTTTGCTCAACGCCCCGCGACACGAGATTGCTTGGACTCTCTGGTGCAACTCAACGTTAGGATTATTCTGCCACTGGTCACACTGTAGTAAACAACAAATGGGACGTGGTAGACTGCGTCAGCAAACATTAAAAACGCTGCCAACGTTGGATGTGCGTGAACTTTCAGATGAAGCCTTAGCGAACGCAGATGCTATCTTTGAACGTTTGAAGTATAAACGGATGCTGCCTGTCAACGAGTGCGCGCATGATTCCATACGGAAGGAATTAGATAGTTGTTTATTGACTGAGGTGTTAGGAATTACGAACAACAATGTGCTTAAATCAATGCAGACATTGCGTGAGATGCTCAGTGCTGAGCCAAGTATTCATGGAGGGAAGAAGTCCAAGTGCAATCTCGACTCAGAATTGGCGAGACTTAAACTGAAGGGTATCCCGTTTCCGAGTTGGTACCTTGACTAATCGGGAATAAGCATCAACTGGTCAAGATTCGGTGGTGGGGTCAAATGGAATAACGTATAGATCCTGTCACCATCTGCCAATGCTTCACAGTAACAAGGCATCTTTTTCCCACTCCGAAAGGGGACATAACTCTCTCCTTCAACCGGTTCGGTTTGCGAAAATGCTTGCTTGATCAGATGGTCCCCAGGAATTTCTGTGTATTTTGCTAACAAATATTTAGTTGACGGGGACGAGGCAGAATAGGTTATATGCAATTTTTGCTTGGTGGATTTATCCTTATCTATTAATGCACAAACAGCAGTAATGCACGAATTTGGTGCAATTTGAGCAAGTTGTAAAGTTGTCGCTATTGTCGAACTCCCAAAGTAACGCGCGGCATATGGTATCAGTTCAACATTAAACTCCCTTTCTTTATAGAGTCCCGCAAATATCTTCCTAGGCATCAAAAACTCAGCCGCACCAATATTACAAAACTGTTCTAATTGCCTTTCATATCCATCATCCTGGTTCCAAGTAGTATCGTGAAGATCAGAGATTAGATCTCCATCCTTCTCAATCAAATAATGTGTGACTTCATGAAATTGGGTAAATCGCTTACGCTCTTCATTCTGAATCCGGGAATTGATAAAAATTGTTCTTCCTCTATGCATTCCGTCTATCCCGTCTGGTAACGAGACTTCTTGTACATCTAATCCCAAGCCAGTGCATATTTCGCCAAAATTAGGCACCTGGGTTGAACTATATTCTCTGACAGTATTCTGAACCAATTTGATAACATGCTTTTTCGGATCGTTCACCTTCTCCTCCTTGGGTGAAAGAATTCGTTTGAGAGAAAGATATAATTCAAGCCATTCCGTTTGAGAGGACGGTCGCCTACCGCGAAAGTTGATTTTCAGTAGTAATTCTTTCCAATCATCATTAATAGTTCCGTAACTGGACTCAAAGTCCATTAGGAATGATTCAAATCCTGTAGGGTAGGTATTGCGTGTTGGTTCTCCTAATTCCTCTACACCACTAAAAAGGTCTTTGACTGTCATATTATACGCTTTAGCAACTTTGTGCAAGGTTTCTACAGATGGATTAACAACACCGCGTTCCATCTCTGAAAGATATGGAACAGAGAGATCCGCGAGTTGGCTCAAATCCTTTAAGGTCAACTTTTTTTCTTTCCGAATGAGGCGAAGGCGTTCTCCTAATTTCATGGCAGTTGCTCCCTCCTAATGATAATACACAAACAAGTACATTATATCAGAAAATAAATTTTAAGTAAAGATTAAAAACATATTCGATTTTACGGAATTTTCCTAATTTTTTGACTTTTTGTTCATCATCTGTTATAATTAACGAATATATTTTAGTATATAGTTTAATTTTAGTTTTTTTATTAAAAATTTTAATAATTCAAAATACAAAATAAAAAACGTAAAAAATTCCCTTGACTCCCTTGACATATAGGTTTTTTAATGGTATTATATATGGTATGTTATTTATCCGATACTTGTACATATAGGAAGGTTTAGCAATGAGTAGGCAAAATGAGAACCAATCCACCTATGATAATCGGGTTCGTACTCTCGCGAACCAACCTAAAAATGAAGGAGAATTTTTCCATGTATAATGTCACCTCACTACTTGAGGCTATATCTGAAGCGTTGGATATCCCTGAAAGTTACTACAAACAAGCGGTAAAACGCTATAAATCAATCGGTACGTGGTTAGAACGGGACGAATCTATAGTTACCTGCTATAACCCTGAAATTTATCCACAAGGTTCTTTTTTAATTGGCACGGTTACGAAACCCATTTCTGGTGCTGAGGAGTACGACATCGACCTTGTCAGTGAGTTGAGCCTTCAAAAAACTGAAGTCAGCCAAGAAAGACTAAAGTATTTAGTCGGCCATGAAATTGAGTCTTATGTCCGTGCTAACACCATGAACTCTCGACCGGAAGAGAGTAGACGTTGTTGGACCCTAAATTATGCAGATGGTGCTCAGTTTCATGCGGATATCTTGCCTGCAATCCCGGATGCTGAACCGTTTAAACAGTTCCTTGAATCAAGAGGCTACACACCTTCTAATTGGTCGGACTGCGCGATTGCAATTACGGACAATACTCTCCCTAATTATTCACTGATTAGTCCTGACTGGCCCAATAGCAACCCAAAAGGTTATGCTGCTTGGTTCAGACATCGTATGGAAACCCAATTCAATGCGATCCGAAAATCCCTCGCTGAATCGATTCAACGGCAGGTTGAGGACGTGCCAGAGTATAAAGTGAAAACTCCACTCCAGCGATCAATTCAGATTTTAAAGCGGCACCGCGACATCTGGTTTGACAAGAATCAATCTGTCTATGGCAAAAAGGCGAAACCGATCTCTATCATCATTACTACGCTCGCAGCTCATGCCTACAACAACGAAGCCGATCTTCAACAAGCTTTACTGAAAATTGTAAAGGAAATGCCTTGCCATATTGAGTATTATAACAACGGTGCGGCACTCATACGTAATCCGGTAAATCCGCTTGAGAATTTCGCAGATAAGTGGCAAGAGTATCCGATTCGAAAAACGTGTTTCATGGATTGGCTTAGGCAGGCACAGTATGATCTGACCCAAGCTTTAGGATTGAGTGATATTCAGAGTGTTGGCAAATCACTAAAGCCTTGCTTGGGTGAGCAAGTTACCAGTGACGGACTACGAAACGTTTCCAACGGGAGAAGTCGTCCTGCCTCTACCCTGTCAGCAACAGTAATCCCTAAAAAATCCTATGCACGGTAATTTCAGCCATGAAACTAACCACCAATGAAATTGAATGGCTAGAGTCACATCTCCCGGGTTTACAATACGAGTCAAGTTCCTCAAAAATCATAGGGGAACTTGACTTTCATGCCGCGTATAATAGCAAATCAGGAGAGTTGATAATCGGTGATCATGCAAGAAAAATGGCGCGATTTATTTATGATGTTTTTGAGATTGAGATCCACTTGGCTAATTTGGACGAGAACGGATGGCCAAAAGTATATGAGGTTGGCGGTAGGTACCATCATATCTCTCAAAAATGCGGCATCAACATCAAAGATTTACACATTAATCCTGATAGCACGTGTTGCTTAGGTCTTAAATATGGTGGTAACAGGAATTTTCTCATCAAAGAGTTCCTTCCGGAAGTGGTAATTCCATTTTTTTATCAACTCTCTTATACAGAGAAATTCGGGATTGACGCTACTCGTGAGGATCTCTGGGGCGAATATTCCCATGGGGAAAAAGGGCGTGCAGAATATGAAGTTGAAATGTTAAATTTAGCAAAACACCAACCTAATAGAAACGATTTATGTCCTTGTGGAAGCGACAAAAAGTATAAAAAATGCCACATGGATCAAGTTGAATCTGTAGAACGGCGTATAATGGAAACAACATCGGATGCGAAAACTCGCTGGAGTCCTTAGAGGCAAGGCTGTTAGGTCCGCTTGTTATTCAAATCACAAGTATTATCATTGGGCAATGAATAGATAGCTAGAATCTAGCCCTACCACAATATGAAATAAGGAGATTAAACCTATGTCTAGAAGAAAAAAATCAAGGTCGAAGATTACCCGTGATTCTATTCCAGATCGTACTCGCCTGAAATTATGGGTTAAGTCGGCGGGCCGGTGCGAATTTAGCGGATGTAACAAACCCCTTTGGCGCAATGATCTAACTTTAAGTGACGGAAACTTTGGGGAAATGGTTCATATTATCGGAGCGAGCAGAGAAGGCCCAAGAGGCAATGAAGAATCTGCGAATCTACAAATTGAGTTTTCTAACCTTATGCTGATGTGTCACCAATGTCATAAGGAAATCGACGCTAATCCCAAGGATTATCCGCCAGAGAAACTTTGCGAGTGGAAAAGCAGGCATGAAGATAGAATCGAGATCCAAACGAGTTATTCAGAAGATATTTATAAATCTACAGTTCTATTGTTCTCCGTGAATATAAGCGAAAGGATTGTTCCAATTAACCGCCAGGCTTATCTTAACGCAATGCGTCCAAAATTCCCGAGTGACGAAAAGGGGATTAAGATTGCGAAGGCCAATTTTGGAGGACACCGAGATGAAAAACACTGGAAAGTTTTAGCAGAGGAAATCCAAGAAGAAATCAAAACAAGTTTTAAAGAAGGAATAAACGAAGAAAGGATTAAACACCTTTCTGTGTTCGCTCTTGGACCTATGCCATTGCTAATGTTTTTGGGAAAGTGTATCGGCGATACCATTCCAACAGATTTGTACCAGAGCCACAGAAATATTACCGATACAAATCATACCTGGTCCTGGCCGCAGGAGGAACAGAATACAGAAACGTGTTATATTGTGAAACCTCTCCAAATTAAAAAAGACAGTAAAAACGTTGCTATTGTGTTGTCTCTAAGTGCGAAAATCCCGGCGAAACGCTATGCAAAACTAGTTTCGGAAGGCTTTAGTATTTATGAGATAACCATTGAAAATCCATCTCTGTATTTCTTAAAGTCCCTTAAACAAATAGAGGGCTTCAGTCGTGAATACAGAAAGTTGCTAAACGAAATTCAATCTACCCATGGAGATTCCTGTGAGATTTCTATTATACCAGCAGTTCCAGCACCGATTGCAGTTGAGTGCGGCCGAGTTCTTCTGCCAAAATCAGACCCTGAAATTTTTGCGTATGAATATGATAACAGTCAGGATAGATTCAGAAGGGTACTTAAAATCAATTGATACTTTGGAACCTAAGAGGGGTTCCCTTCTTCATCCTTTATTGCGAAAATAAAAGTAATAAGCTTCACCAACAAGAAAGTGGTATTGGTGTAAGACCCGGTGAGGCTCCAAACTACACCTACCGAGTTGGAGGCGATGGCGATGAGGTTGAAAACTAGTAGTCTGTCCATCTTTAAATTGCAGATACATTAGTTCGTAGTAGTGCGATTTATCGCACTACTACAATCAGAAACGGGCAATGAATTGCCCTACTACGAGCGGGATTACCCCAACTTCAGATTGGACAGACTACTATAAACGTGTTTCGGTGATAAGAAATTGGGCGATAGCGAAAAGCAGCTCGTCATTCCATCATTAAACCTTGGAATAGCAAAGTTAATATATTCAAAACAGTTCATTATCCACGATTAGAAACAGACTACAAGGAGAAATTGTACTGCCTACAAACAACCGTGAGGTAAAATAGTTATGAGCAGAGCGTCTGAAAGAATTCGTCTCCACCGTGAGGCAAAAAAACAATTAACCAACATTAGTTCTGATCGCAAGAATGTTGTTGTCATCCATTATTCATGTGAAAGTTTTTATGACCTTCCTGATGGAGCGTCGTCACGAATCACCTCAATTGCTGTCCAAAATTTGGCAACTGGTCAAACCGAGTCTTTCTCAATCCATCAAATCGCCGAGCGCGGCAAAAAATGCTCAATCAAAGAAATTGATGACCACTACGATGAATTGGAAAAGAAGATGCTTGAAGAGTTCTATGATTACGCGAAGAGTCATCAAAGTCATATTTGGATGCATTGGAACATGCGGAATATCAACTATGGTTTTGCAGCACTGGAACATCGCTATAAAGTGCTTGGAGGTAAACCATTTGAGATTCATGAATTGCGCAGATGTGATTTAGCAAGGTTGTTAGTTGGATTGTATGGTGCTAATTACATTGATCATCCGCGTTTGACAAGCCTTGTCAGAATGAATTGTATCAGCGATCTTAACTTTCTCAAAGGCGCTGATGAGGCCAAAGCGTTTGAGGAGCGGGAATATGTAAAAATGCATCAATCGACCCTTCGCAAAGTTGATATCCTTTCAGCTATCGCGGGAAAGGCAGCTGACAGCACACTAAAAACTAACACAAAATCAACGAAAATCTACGGCAGTTATTTCGCTTTTGCGATAGAGGAGTTGAGAGAACATTGGTTGTCGATTTTGTTTAGTTTTATTGCCGCAATCGCTAGTGTTATTTCACTGTGTTTGTCAATTTTTTAAAATGTTACTAACGGCGACCCTTGGGATCTTCGTGCTCCAACGGAGTGAGGCATCTGTGATCTATGTAGACATCAAATTCCACTTTGCTACACCTGATTCAAAAGATAGCAATTTATATTTTATTTCCTTAGGAAACCATGGAAAATTTGAAAATACTAGGCAGGAGATTTGAGCATGGCTGAGAATTTTGAAAACGATTCTGAAAAGAACGAAGGGATCCTACAACTTATTAATAGTTCTAGCGAGATTGCTGGTGGTACTATTGCTAGCTTGGCAGTCGGCTTGCTGACGGGAGATATGATCACAGCAGCTGTTTCTGGTGTTGGTGGTAAGGCACTTGAAATTGGGGTTAGAATGATTGGAGATGAAATTTCAGAGCGAATGATTGGACCACGCGAGAAGATCCGAGCAGGTGCCGCCGTTGCTTTTGCCCTAGCCGGTATTCGCCAACGTTTAGAAAATGGCGAGAGCCTTCGTGAAGATGGTTTTTTTAATAAAGGTGATACAAGGAGATCAGAGTCTGACGAGATATTGGAAAATATGGTATTGAAGATTCAGAGGGAACCTGAGGAAAAGAAAGCTTTCTATATAGCAAAGATTTATGAGAATAGTGTTTTTGAACCTGAAGTTAGTGCTGATTTAGGTCATAAAATGATGAAGTCTGCTGAACAACTTACCTACCAGCAACTTTGTATTTTGAGTATGGTGGGTAGGAGAGAAAACGACGAAGATGCACTTAGAGATTTACAACTTAATCCTCAACCTGATCACCCATTAGAACTGTCGAAATTACTGCACGATTGTTTTGAACTTGTTACAAATGGATATATTCAGGGTGGACTTACATTAACTTTCAGTGGACGATTACCACAGCCCGAATTTCTTAACCCGAGAAGTATGTCCCTTGGAAATGTCGGGAGAATTATCTTTGAATTAATGAACCTTCAAAATATACCTGATGACGATATAATCCCTATAGCCAAATTATTGCATTGGGAGAAGAGCATCTCGCCTGAGAGCGGAGAGGTGTCGTGGAATCCTAAAATCTAATTTCGTTGGGGTATTATGCACATGCCGCCCCTACGGGGCTAAAGAAGGAAAGAGAACATTTTTCTATAAACATAGCGTCCCTACGGGACTAAAGAACCATCAGTACAAGGCTCACTTCTTCAATCCGCGCAATCCACGTAATCTGTGATAATCCGCGATTTGCGGCGTACTTGCCCAAATGCGACGTGCATTCAGACAAAAGAAATCGTGCCTATTATTGTTGTGGAAAGGCGAGGTTGGAAACCTCGCCAGCGTGGAAGAGGAGTGGTTTGAGACCAAGAGCGGAATCCAGATACCCGATACCCGACAGTCATTTGCTGGCAACTATTGCAGCGTAATCAATATCGGTTCAACGCCTTGTGTCTCTTCGATGTGTTGCTTGAGGTCTCCCGCCTCAGCCCGTTCATTAAACTCTCCAATCGTTACCCGGTGCCTCGTTTGTCCTTCAACAACAGCCGTATATATCGCCACCTTTTCGTTCGGATTCATACGCTGCAAATTCGCAGCCATCATTTCAGCGTTGTAGGGTTCGATAAAAGAACCGACCATCAACGTCAGTTTTGCTGTCGGTGCGTCTGGTGTTATCGTTGGTGCGTCTGGTGTTGTCGGTTGACTCTCTGTACCGAGTATTAGCTGCGTTTCTTGTATGCTCTGGTTGCCAGCGATGTCCTGAACGTGCAACTTGCCAATATAAGTGGCGGCGGGTTGCGATGGAACTCTGGTTAAAGTGATCTCGTCTGGTGGGGCACCGTCGCCCTCTATCTGTTCAACAAGCCTGTTCTCGGTATCGAAAAGTTCAAGTTTCCAGTGTGCGAGTGGACTCATGTCCCGCGTTTTCATACCGACCGTTGTCGGTGTTTTCCTAAAGAGTTCTAAGGTTGTTGGTATAAGGTCTATTGTGAGTTTCTGGCTATCTTTTAAGTGCAATTTCCCTTGGGCATCAAGAACGTACAGTTGTACATCGTAATTACCATCAGGAACTAAGTTACCGGTATCCGCAATGCCATTCCAGACGATACCTTCTACGGGGAGACCTGTCCCCGATTTTTCCCAGACACTCTCGGTGTATTCGTCGCGGATATTTAATTCCCACTTTAAGGTGTCACTTACCGTTCCTTGCGAGTTTGCTGTTTCCGCGAGCCGCAAGTGGAGGGTCGTGTCGTCTGCAACACCGTCATTATTCGGTGAGATCACTTGGTCTGAAAGCTCCAATTCCAATACGGTTGTTTCAGCGGTTACACGAGGTGTAAGGGTTGCAGGCATTAGAATCGGTGCAGGTTCTTCTGGCACTTCTTCGACTTTCGGTGCTTTTGGGGGTGCGTCTGCCAATACCGGTTCCGTGGCACCCCGACCCCAACGTAAGGTCGCTGATATCCAGTGGATGCCGTCTTCAAGTTCGCTACCGCTAACGTAAGCGTAATCAAGTTGTCCTGTGGAGTTTCGGAAGCTGACCCCTCGTGCCAATTCGCCCTCCAGGAATTTTTCGGAATTTGTTAAGGTCGTATAACCGAGGCGTAGTCCCAAGTGTCCGTTGATGAGCCAGTGCTCCGCGCCGATATGGAGTCGAAACCGTTCTGCCCAATCTATGCTGTTCTCGCCTCGAACAGCAAAGTCGGCGGAAAAGAGCGTGTTGCTGCGGAATTCGTAGGTTGTCCCGAAGCGTGCTGCCAAGGGAGCACTCTCAAGTAGAATCCCGTTTTCGCGAATGCCGTTGCTCAGTTCGGAGAAGTTGACACCGACCTTCACCGTATCGCCCCATTTTTCCAATGGGTAGGCAAACTGCATCCCTAAATCTACACTCCATAAGAAACTCGTTCTGATAGTGTTGTTGTTTTGATAGTAGCGTAAGTTGGCACCTGCCGAGGCGTTTTGTCCAAAGGCGAGGCCGTATCCTAAAAGCACGATCTGTGTGGATTCAGTCGTATTGTTTCGCCAACCGTCAAGCCATGTTGCGAAAGATAAGTTGCCTAACTCTCTATCTGTTATACCGAAGGATTTCGGGTTCGCGGCCACGGAGAATGCTTGTTCGTTGCTTGAGGTGCTACCTGGAAACGGCATCCCGCCCATGCTCACTTCTACGCCGTCCATAAATCCTAATGAAGACGGATTCCAGAGGAAACCGTTAGTCGCTGAGGGACCCGCAGTGAATGCACTCCCCATACCGACAGCCCGGGCACTTGCCCCGACAAAAATATCGCGGTGCGCTATACTGGAAGCATCTACCGGAACGTATACGGCTGCCAAGATGATCACAACCAAACCGATCATTTGTGTCATTTGCAGTAATATATTTTGTCTGTTACGCCTAATAAAATTAAATTGCATCGGATATACCCCGCTACTGTTCTCAAACTGAATACTGAATAATGTGTCTAATCCACTATCTAACGCTGAATGTTTTCAGTGCTAATGATATATGTATCTAAGAGTTTAACGATGCATTTATGGAAATGGATACAGACGGGCATCTGAATCTTCTATGGTAAGGAAATTTGATAGAATTCGAGGAAATCACCGATTCAAACGGTTCTGGGCATACGCTATTCCTCTCGTTCGGTGGCGTATCTGAGAACACCCTCCGCGTCCGTGAATCGTAGATAGAGCCCCCAGGACCATCCGTTATCGATTTTCTGGCACAAAACCGTGTTCCATCCCGCTTTTAGGTGACACGGAACCACATCTGTATCTGCTGTTACGCCAGCGTTGATATTCCGCCGGTGAATCTCCGTTCCGTTTAACCAAACAGCGATCTCGTCATCACTCCCGAGCAACATTACAGAATCCGTTGCTTTCGGTGCGTGGACGGACACCAACGTATATCCGACGGTCCCTGGGTTAGCATCGAGGTCTTTCCGTAAGTCAAGGAAACCATCTGCTGTGGTGGCTGCTTCCTGCCAGTGGACGGCTTTGCCATCAATGCCTGTATAGGTCTTTTTCAAGTCCAATTGACCGTCAGCAGGCAGTAATTCCTTAATCGTCCCAACATCTGTCTTCGGGAACGGTCCCAAAATCATGTAACGCTTGACATAAGGTGAAGCGCTTGAGACCTGATAGGCATCAATACCGATTTTATACCCTGTGGCTTCAGATGCCTTTCCAACGACACTGAACGTTATCTGGTTTTCACCGGCATTCAAAGGAGCAGTTCCAAATGAGACCAATCTACCGGCTATCGGTTCAGGAGAATAGCAATCGTAAGGTGTTCCGACTGTGGTGCCGTTGACGGATAATTGAACCTGCGCATACGCTTGCCCGCATGTTAAAACGGCACGAATTTCGTAAATATCGGTATAAGGTGCCGCAATTGGAGTGGTTAAGGAGCCGCTCTTTCCGGCAGCTTCCGGCGTGAAAGCGACATGGCTTCCGCCTATATCGATGCCCTCGGTGCGGTAGTTTTCTACCTGAACCGTTACGCCGTTTGCTGTTGTTTTGGGTAACAGATCAATTGCCGATTGCGTGTCTTTTGACGGTAATGTCCACTCTTTCTCATACCAGAACTGCGGCACCGCATAGATGTCGCGTGCCTCGTTTGTCAAGACGAGGTCGTCGCCATCAAAGCAGACGGCTTCCCCCTGAAAGCTGTGTCGTAAGGCCCAGGGTGTACCTTGAATCATTTTCGCTAAATTACCTGACGTGTCATGATATACCCAGAGCGCGTTGTAGGTACAAACGGCAAGCCGTGTCCCGTCCTCTGACACTCCGGCGCCTGTGACCAACCTCGCTTCAGCGAATTCGCCAACCCTTTCTAATGTCTGTTTTGTATCGGCTTGCAGGGTTGGGAACCGATAAAGCACTGCACGTTCCCTCTCTTTAGAGATGATATAAGGAATGCCTTCAACAATAAAGAGCCCTTCTGCATCCACATTTACGTTTGGATACCGGTACGGATAACTCGCGATGACCGCTGCCTCTGTTTGGGTGAAAGGGTCCGGTTCTGCGACGACAACGACTTTCAGATCGAATCGCAATCTGCTGTTGTTGCCGATCTCACCGATCCAGAGTCGGTTTTTATCGTCGATACCGAGTGCCTCCCAGTCGAAGTTTCTGGAGCCTTTTACTGCTATTTCTCGGATGAGTTCGCCGTTGCGTTTTGTGGCGTAAAGTGTAGCAGGGTTGCCGGAGTCGTTGAGCGTCCAATAGACACCTTCAAACTGCTGACTTGCAACGATACCGGAACTTTCTCGGATGTCGGGATGTGTATATTTTCCTACGGGCTGCCATGGGGGTGTGTCGATAGCGTCTGGAGGTGCTGCTGCAGTAATGTAAAGTCCGATACTGATTGCGAAAACGAGTAGAAATAATAGCAATTTCATTTGGTTTTTCATAAGGCAAATACCACCGCTTTGAAAATGCCTGATGCGGGCGAGCGTTGCTTCCAATTTTTGAGTATTCTAAGTCGTTGTGAATGACCTGAACGGCTTAGACCTATGCTAATGCGTTTTTCAGCTGCTCCACTGCGTCAATAGCCTCCTCAAGTTCTTTTTTATAGATGTTCACGAAGGTGTCATGACTGAGTTCATTTAGGATAAATTTTCGTGCCAATTCAATTTTGTCAACAACTCTTAGATCTAAAAGGAGGTGTCCGGCTTCGTCCGTTTCCATTTTTATCGGTCCCCAGAAATCTTCGCTTCTCAAGTCTTTCGGATTTTCGCGATACTTAATAGCGAGATCCTTTTTCTCACAATACTGCTTGATTGCCGCTTCAAAAGCCGTGCGAACATAGATTGCACAGGCTTTGTAGTCATTGGCATCAAGATATTCCCGTGCCTTTTCAAGATACGCCTTATCTTCTGCATAGACCGGAATTTCATACTCATCGGTTTGTGAGAAATAGAATTCAACAGCTTTCCATTTCCCACCACGCGATGTGCGCTGTTTGACGATCTCATACCACGCCTTATCGTAAGTTGTCAAAAAGATTTGGTAATCTGAGAAATACTCGTCAAGGATATCAAGTATCGGCAGACGGTTTGACATGTCCAAACCTATCAGCACGTCGTCAAGTGCAAGGATTTTCATGCCCCCTTTTGGTTCTGGCAAGCACAAGATTGACGAAAGATAGATAGCAATCGCAATCGCTGATAACTTTGCCTCGTTCAGTAAGCGATGATGTGAAGGTATGTCCGTATCAAAAAATTCAACTTTTAAGAGAATCTCTCGGTTATCAAGCGTTTTCTCACCTTGGTTGTACGTAACGCCTTGAAAATCAAAGTCAAGCGCGACTTTGTATCCAAACTTGTTGAGAATTTCGGACACCTTCGGACTTAATTCTGTTAACCTGTTTGTTAATTCTCTGTTGAAGTTAACTATCTGTCTTTCCAGATCCGCAATTTGATGTTTTGCACCTCTGCGGGGAAACGGAGGCTGAATGGCGTTCCAGTCCGCTGTGAGGGGTCTATCAGTCCTCGGGTTGACGGTGTTTGCCAACAGCACTTCAACCAACAGATCAAACAAATTTACAATATCGTTTTCACGATGAAGGTAGTGTGTTTCCAATAGTACCTTGTAGTCAAGAAAACCTTTCGCTTTTGACGTTTCACTAATCAGTTCGTCAGTTATTTCTTTAACATCTCTTGACCATTCGTAGGTGTTTTTCTCTCGTTGAGGCTCTGAAAAGAAACGAAGTTTGATATGACCAGGATCCTCGGTAAAGATGTTCTGATGGGTTTCAAACGCCCGGTTCCTGTTATCCTCGCTATTTTCGGGCACACTGGATTCAAGAAAATACTTTAGGGCGAGATATAGTGACGATTTTCCACTCCCGTTTTCTCCATAAACAAGTAAGTTCTTCCCCGTATCATGAAGATTGATGTGATAGGTTTGCGGAAAAGCTCTGAAATTTTTAATCTCAATATTGGTTATTTTCACAGTTTCCCCTGAATAACGCGGATCGGTTTTATAACATCCAGATAATAAAGGTGACGTCGGACAAGATGCATCCTGTCATATAACAGCTCAAAGATGTCCCGGAAAGCGGACATTTTATCACCCTGAATCTCTTCAATTGACGGTAACCCTTCATCCAATAACGGTTGCAAGAAAACTTTATCGCTCTTATGAAGTTCCTCAGGGAGGTATGCCTCATAAATCAGTCCATCAATAACGCGCTCAAAGTATCCGAGCATCACATGATCGCGGGCATACTTCAAATCCTCGCTGTTTATCTCCGGTTGCTGCTGTAGAGAGATCAGATAGTCAACGATTTTAGCAATAAGTGCTTTGTGGACTGGCGTGATGTCGGGTATCGGAATCTGTTGGATATATCCACTGCGTGCCCGGAGCGGATCAATCGTCAATTGGTTCGACACCTGCGAATAAAACCACTCCACAGTCCGGGAATTGAGAAGACCGCAAAGCCACTTTTCTTGGGTTGGGATAAGATAGGACGTATTGCCATAATAAAAACCTTCGGTATCAACCGCAAAAGTGTGATGGTTATAGGTGTTTGGACAGACCAGTTTCGGTTGTGCAAAACGTTCTTCATGGTCAAGAGACGCAGGTAACTCATACCATGCCTGTTTACCTTTTCTTTTCTGTAGGTTTTCTTTCTGCTTTTCCAAATACTTCAGAATTGCTGGATAGTCGTCTATCGCTATACCGCGGTGGGTAAAGATTAACCATTGCTGCGGTGTCTCAACGTGCCAACGTCTGATATCCTGTCCGTACAGAAATGGCTTCAAAATATTAGCAGATGCGGGATGTGCCGCAAGGAGTTCATCCCGTGTCGCTTTGTCCACCACAAACACCTCAGTGGGCATCGTATTGATACCGAAGGTGGACTTTGCATTGATGTAGTCGCTTAGCCGTGGACCAGCGTTGCGCAGCTGCTCGCGTAAGTTCACTACGTCCGGCGATTCAAGCGGATTACCATCAGCATCCAACACTTTTTGCAGCTTCGGGTAGCGATCTCGCCTGCGTTGCGTCAGCAGAAGCGCGAGGTCTTCCGGCAATTTAACACCGTGTCGCTTTTCATAAGTTTCAGTATCTTTGTAGGAATTATGAAACGAGGCAATGATGTCCACACCCCTACGTTTTGCAGTTATCAGATCGGTTTTGGCTTTTTCCCACTCTTTCAAGTATAATAATGCCGCGCCCCGATGGTAATAGGCTATAGGGTCCTTTGGATTTAGTTCCATTGCCTTAGCGTAGTCTTCAATAGCAAGGTTAACTTTGCCCTTGATAAAATAAACCACACCGCGATTGATATGGGCAGCAACTGTTTTCGGATCTAATTCTATTGCTTTGGTATAGGCAGCGATTGCCTCATCGTATTCACCTTTGTTAGCATGGGCGGAACCCTGATTATTGTAAGTACCAGCATGATCTGGATCAAATTCTAAGGCTTTGTTAAAGTCTCGAATGGCAAGGTCAACTTCGCCTTTGTCACCATAGGCAGCTCCGCGATTATTGTATATCTCAGGAAAACATGGATCTCGTTTTATTACCTCATTATAGTTATCAATTGCTCGATCGGGTTCACCATTCAGGTTGTAAGCCAACCCACGATTGTTGTAGCCTAAGGCATCATCTGGGTTCAGTGCTATTGCTTTGTTATAGTTTTCAATTGCTCGCCCATACTGACCTTTGTGATGGTAAGCCACACCGCTATTGATATAGGCATTGGCAAAATCTGGGTTCAGTGCTATTGCTTTGTTATAATCCTTGATTGCCCGATCAAAATCAAGTTTGTTCGCATAAACAAGTCCGCGATTGTTGTAGGTGCCAGGATCGCGTGGACTTAATTCAATTGATGTTGTGAAATCTTTGATAGCTTTCGTATGTTCACCGTTACTGCCGTAGGTAGCACCACGATTGTTATATATGCCAGCATGGTGTGGATTCAGAACAGCTGCTTTATTATAATTTTCTATAGCCGTTTCAAACTCATTTTGGAGATAGTATGCAGTCCCACGGTTGCAATAGGCTTCAACATAAACTGGATGCAATTCTATAGCTTTGTTAAAATCTGCGATGGCAAGATCGTATGCTCTCTTTTTAGCATAAATGATTCCACGGTTATTGTAAGCGGACGATGATTTAGGGACGAGGACTATCACATTGTCATAGTCTTCAATTGCCTTCTCATAATTTCCTGTTCTCTCATAAGCAATCCCACGATTATTATAGGCATCAGTGTAACGCGAGTTCAGTTCAATAGCACGCGAGTACGCCACAATAGCTTGGTCTATTTGCCTTAGTGTTAGCAAGAAATTGCCTTGTTTGAACGCGAGTTCCGCCATGGTTTGCAACTGTATTTTGTGGATGACTTCTCGGATGCCTTCCACTACACTTTGCCAACCTTTACTTCTGGGGTTCCATTCGTTAAGAGGTCTCCCTTCGGCAGGTAAAGCTTGAAAGTCGCTAAGTTTTTGAGATTCCCACTCACTAAGGAATGAGCTTTCAGTAGACAAAGCTTGGACATTGCTCAATTTATAATTTTTCCAATCGCAATCTTCAAGAATAATCAAGATGGGGGTTATGTTTTTTTCTAAGACTAATGCCAATTCTTCATTACAAGTTTTAGAGGCAAGGCTCTCAGAGGAAACGAGGTAAAGCCATATATCTGAATCGGGTAGGTTAGTAGAAAAAATTTCTTCACGCCATTTGTCACCTGGAATGATCTCATTGTCGTGCCAAGGGTCTATTAGACCCTCGCGCTTCATTGGTTCAAGGCATGTGAGCAGTTTATTCTTTGCTTTCTTATTTTTATGTGAATATGTAATGAATCCTTTTAGAGGCTTGCTCACGACTTCTCTCCTCAGCAATGCGATTTACTTGACGGTAATGATAACATACAAAGTGGACAGATGTCAACTGAATTTGGAAGTTTGAAACCCTATTAATTTCAAGGCACATACCGCTCCGCTGGAGCGTAATCCGCGAAATCTGCGTAATCCGCGACAATCCGAGATTCTGACAACCTATGATTTCCCCTTCAAACTCCGCGCCTTCCGTAGCCGAGATTCCACCAGATTCACAACAGCCTCATACACCCCATCCCGCTCACCTTGTGTGAGGTTGAGGGCATCAAACATGATTGCGTCAAGGACGAGACGATCGTCTGAGGGCTCAAGCATTTCCCATGCAGTTGATGTGAATATTGCTTCGTCTTCAAATGCGAAGATTTTTGGATATAAACACAGCAATTCCGAAACCTCGTAGGTCTGAATTTTCAGCAGACCGCCGCCGAAATTAGAGCGTCCCGCCATATTCACCATCAGTTGAAACAGTGACGAATTCAAGGAAGCACACAAAGGCAATATCAAACTGGAATCTGCGTGGACCTCTTAGAAGTTGTCGCTTGCATAGCAACCTTCTTGTGCATACAGGGTTCTGGCAGTTGAAGAAATAGTGTGCGTTGACTCTGGTAGCCTAACACCTTGAGGAGATGAGTGGCGTTTTCGGTGAGTTCGTCCTTCGTGAAGTTGTTAAGTACGCGTTGGATGTCGGTTCTGAGATGTGTTTGATGCATCACTGTTTCCTTGACGGTTATATCTGTTTAGTTTACCTGATTTTTTAGGGGGTGCAAGTTAATTATCTGAACCCACAAGTAAATCGTTTGACAAACAAATGTTATTCGCGTAAAATGGGACACAATATCTTGTTAAGGAATTAATATGTCCATGTCAAACCCAATCACTGAAGCCCAAACCTTAGAAACCGAAGGCAGGCTTGCCGAAGCCATCCAGGTCTATGATGATATTCTTAACACAACTGACGAACCGCTAACCCACGCGCTTGCCTATTTTCGACTCGGTACCATCTACCACGGATGGCGAGAACTCTTCACAGCGCAACGGTTTTTCGCACAGGCGCATCAACTCGATCCAAGCAATACTGACATTCGAGATGCGGTTGCCGAACTCAATCTACATTTTTCGGAGAATCGGGAATCGGTTGCTGATGAGATGTCACGCAAAAACAGCGACCAGATCGTGTCGCTGTTCCGCATCGCTACAGGGATTAAACTGTTGACGATGGAGAAACCCGTGCAAGCCTATCCGTTGCTGCAGAGTCGGACCAAGATTTTTCTCAATGCTGCTATGGCGAAGCACCTACTTGCCGATATCCAGATCACAGAAGACGAGCGAAACTCAGCGATCAATTTCCTATTGGAACGGGATTGGCTTACGAACACCGGTGCATCGCTCTACACGATAACGGAAAAAGGGTTGTATAACTTCTATATTGAACTGGCGCAGCTGCACATCGCCAACGCCGCTTGGACAGAAGCGGTGATGTGTTATGAGCAAGCATCATGGCTATATCGAGAGCAACAGGCTCCGCGCTATTGGCTTGTTATCTGTCATACCGAAGTGGAGGCGTGGGACAAAGCCGTTGAGATTGCTGCCGACCTCCCTGTTGAGGTGCCTGAAGGTGTAGATGCTGTTGCCTATCATACCGCTGTGGCGCAGAGCTATCACCATATTTATGAAACTGCTGAAGACGATCGCGCCAAACAGCGCGTGATTGAAGCCTGTGAGACGGTATTGCGTTTGGATAAGAAGGCGAAGACGATTTCAAAACTCCTCGCTTTGTATCAACCGAAAAAAGCGTGGTGGCGTAGATAATTGGAATAGAGGAACGCCATTGACAAAAAGGAGGGTATCTGGTAAAGTATCACCATATTTCGTGTCTTTTTCGTTAGGTTTCCGAAGTACGTTTTATAATTTTTGGAGGAGAAAGATGGCAGCACGTTTAGCAATAGATGGTGGAACGCCTGTTATCGCCGAACCCATCCCCGGCGGGATGCACGGACCGAGTATGATAGATCAGCGTGAGATTGATGCCGTGACTGAGGTCTTGCGCAGTGGTAAACTCTTTCGGTTCGTTGAGGATTCAAATGTAGGCAATTTTGAGAGCGAAGCAGCGGCGCACCTCGGTGCCAAACACGCCTTAATGGTGAACTCAGGTACCTCGGCAATTATCTGTGGGCTTACCGGTATCGGCATCGGACCGGGTGATGAAGTAATTTTACCGGGCTACACCTTCATTGCCACAGCTGCCGCTATTGTCGGTGTGGGGGCGATTCCGGTCATAGCAGAAATTGACGATTCACTCGGCTTAGATCTCGCCGATGTCGAGCGGAAGATTACACCGCATACCAAAGCCATTTTACCGGTACACATGCAGGGTGTACCCTGCCGACTTGAGGCGATTGTTGAACTCGCGCGGAAACACGATCTCAAAGTTATTGAAGATTGTTGTCAGTGTGTCGGTGGTCAGTACAAAGGCAAGTATGCGGGGACGTGGGGCGATGCAGGTGCGTGGAGCCTTAACTACTACAAGGTTATCTCTTGTGGCGAAGGAGGACTCGTCTTTACCGACGACTACGATATCTATGAACGCGCGGCGTTTGCGGCAGAACCCGGTCTACCGATGTGGATGAGCGATTCTGAATGGCAGAGCAAACCCTTCTCGCGGCAGTGTTACCGGACAAGCGAGATTTTGGGCGCAATTGCACGTGTACAACTCTCTAAATTAGAGGATATTCTGGGACACACGCGCCGACTCAAGAAGGCGTTCACCGCAGAACTCGCCGACGATCCGAAGGGATATATCCGACAACATGTGGATGACCCGACGGGTGAGTGCGGGATTAGTGCCGCGATTATTGTGCACGATTTAGAACTCGCCAAGAAATATGCTGATGCACTCAGGGCGGAAGGGTTGAACGCCGGGACTGCCTATAACGAAGGCTTCCCGGATCGACATATCTATACCTATTGGGATTCGATCCTCTTCAAGCATTCGCCGGACGCGTCGGGGTATCCGTGGGCGGATCCACGCTACAAAGGGGATGTTGAATATTCACGGGATATGTGTCCGCAGACATTATCTATCTTGGGGCGTGCACTCCGGTTCGGCTTCAATGTGAATATGCAGGAAGAGCACGCGCGATTAATGGCAGCAGCGATTAATAAAGTTGACGCTGCACTCGGATAGTGCGGATTTATTTTTCTGAAACCGGGATGACATAAGTGCGGCGACTGACTTCAGTGAACCCCAATTTCTGCGCGACTCTGAGTGAAGCGATGTTGTCTTCGCCGCAGCTCCAGACGGGGACTTTACCTTTGGCTTGGATTGCTTCGGCGACGAGCGATGCCGCGGCGGTCGCGAACCCGTTTTTACGCCACGCTTCTACGGTAGAGACGCCGATATCGGCGTGCAGGTCCGTCTCCGCATAGGTGTGTGCGATAGCGACGAGGTTGCTGTCCACCACGGCACCAGCGGCGAGGCCTTCTGTGAGCATCGCTTCGTGTGTTTTGTAACCGTTGCCTTGGACTTCTATAGGCGCTTCCGACAGGTACTTGACATCTTCTGAGGTTAGAAGGCGAACCGCCGCGTTCGGGTAGCGGTGAACGGGTTCTAAAAGCGCGTGGTAGACATCGCCGTAATAACGGATGGATGTACCGGTGTCTGCTTCAATAAGGGCGCCGAGAGATGCAGCGCATGAGGTGTCAACGTTGATACAACTCCAACCGTCAGTGGCTTTTAGCAGTCGCCACAGCGCGGCGGCATCGGTACCGAAACCGCACGGTTCGTCTGGGCAGTACGCGTCGAAGACCAGCGCAGCAGTGACATCCGGTAGCGTGCCGGCGACATAAGCGTCACACATCCCGTGCTTTAGACGGGAACCAGAGATAACGGTCATCGGGGTATCACCGATGATAGCAGCCAGAGTCAGACATTCTTGAGGCGTGAGTTTAGTCATTTAAAGGAAAATTAAAAAGTGAAGATTACGATTTTAGGTTCAGGTACCTCGACAGGCGTTCCTGAGTATAAATGCGAATGTGAGACCTGCGAAGATGCACGCGATGTGAACTCAAAAAACTATCGGACCCGTTCATCAATCCATATTGAGAAAGACGGGAAGGGCCTGCAATTCGATCTGGGTCCCAATTTCATGGATCAGATTGTCCGGAATCGGATTGATCGGATAGATGCTGTTATCTTCACACATCCTCACGCCGATCATGTCAGTGGCACAAACGACATTGTGATGCCGTGTCGGAAACAGCAGATGGATATGCCGATCTACGGACCCGAAGGGACAATGAACATCTTGCAGCGCAACTTTGACTATATGTTCACAAAGGAGACGTTCCAAGGTGGTGGTGTCGGTCATCTGCTACCGAACGTGATTGAGGAAAAAGAGCAATTGAAACTGCATGGCTTCGATATTATGTCAATTCCGGTGGAACACGGGAATGTTGACACTTTCGGATATCGGATTGACAATTTCGGGTATCTGCCTGACGTGAAACGACTGCCGAAGGCATCGCAGGACTTGCTAAACGGGATAGAGGTGCTCGTGATTGATGCGCTGAGTTTCAATCCGAGACATCCGACACATCTTTCCGTGGGTGAAGCCTTGGAGATTAGCGATGCGCTAAAACCCCGAGAGACCTATTTCACACACATTATGCACCGACTGGATCACCGTTATTTCCCGGATCAGTGTAAAGAGATGGACATTGAACTTCCAGACAGTGCCTACCTTGCTTATGACGGTCAGGTTATTCAGTTTTAAGAGTTGTCGGTTGTCAGTTAAAGAGAACTCTGGTTTATATTACCCCCTTGTAGGGGCTGCGTAACTTATAGGGGCTGGGTTACCCAGCCCCTACGTGTAATGACTGCAACTCTTCCGTCTATCGTCCCCATCCGCCTTGGGCGGGTCTCCGTTGTTGCAGAATAACGCGTTCGCCTTCGGTTATGCCGCTTTTGATAACCACTTTCGTTTCGTTTTGCATACCGGTTTCAACAGGCGTTCTCTTGCCTGTTGGGCTGCCATCATCTAACATGACCTGTTTGCCACTTGAGATATTCACCTGGGCACGAACCCCGTCGGCTTCCTTTTTGCCTTTGACGAGGAGTGATACCGTTGTGGGGCCCGGTGTAATCCCACGTTGACTGCTATCCAAGCTGAAGGTGACGCTGCCGTTTCCGACACTTTCAACCGTGCCATTGAAAGTTTTTTCACTGATTGTCTGCATGGAAATCGGTTGATTTGCTTTGAATGGGGATGTGTTACCGACTTGTGCGTTGACAGTCACGCTCTTTTCACTGATGATAGCGTCGATGGGTACCATCAGGACATTCGGTTCCTCGTAGGTGATGATGTCAACATCTGTACTCATGCCGGGTTTGAGTTCCTGCGGGGATCCGAGTACCTCTATCATGACCTCGAAGGAGATGATATTGTCCTGTTGCTGACCGCTCGGCGAGATTTCATAGACTTTGCCTTCATATATTTTGTTTTGATAGGCATCGACTTTGATTTCCGCTTTCTGTTCTTTATTCAGCCGCTCCATATCAACTTCATTGATGAACGTTTTAACGACCATCTTCGAGGGGTCAACGATTGTCATAAGCGGCGGACTTTGCGAGAATGCTGAACGTCCGGATGTCACAATCTCGCCAACTTCAAGTTCGAGAAGTGTGACGATTCCTGACATGGGAGCCTTGATGGTCGTCCACTCCAGTCGTTCCGCTTGGTTCTTCAGGGTACTCTCACGTCGGAGTCGGTTGGCATCGGCACTGACTCTGGATTGCTCTGTCAACAATTTTTCATTCTCGAGCGTAAGCAATAGTTCATCCAACCTGGTTTTAGAATTTTCGACGCGAAGTCTGGCTTCTTCTTCAGCGTTTTTCCGCATTTTTTTCAGGTCTTCGAGGTTCTGCTTTTGGTTTTCGAGTGTTAGCTCGCGTGAGGCGATGGAGCTTTCACGGACCTTGATGGTTCTTTCCTGCGAAGCGATGGTCTGTTTCTGGGATTCCACGCGTTTTTGAGCGTTTTCATATTGGACCTGAGCATTGACATGCTGTGCCTGGGCATCTTCCAACGCTTTTTTCGAGACCAATTCCTTTTCGTAAAGTTCAGTGTTTCGATCAAGTTCAGATTTCGCGTTATCCAACGAAATCTTGGCTGAGCTGAGTGATGTTTCCTGTTCAGACAGTGTAATTTTTGCCTGTTCAAGCGCGATCCGGGCTTGCTCTAAAGCGATGTTGTCTTGATCGAGTGAGTTTTTCGCAGTCTGAATGTCTGTTTCGGATTGGTTGATTTGTGTTATGGTTGTCGCTTGCGTGGTCTCATAATTTGCCTGAGAGATTTTGAAGTCTGATTCGGTCTGAACCAATTGGCTTTGGAGTCGCTCTTTTTTCAGTTCGATGTTGAGTTCAGCCTGCTTGACTTGCGCTTTAGCGGCTCGGACATCTGCTTCCGCCTGTTTTTTCTCTTCGACATAGAGTTCGGGATCAAGTTCCATAAGGACTTGCCCTTCAACCACAGGGTCGCCATTTTTGACGTGGAGTTTAACGATTTCACCTTCAACATTGGATTTGACTTCCACGTCAAAAAGTGGTTCCAGGTTCCCTGTGGCACTAATCCGCATTTGGAAATCGCCGCGTTCGGCGACCTCAACTTTCCGTGCCAGAGATGGGTCTGGACCGTTCCCGCCGCGTCCGAGCACAACCCAACCGATTGCGCCGATAAGGACTATAATAACGGCAACAGCAATAATAAGATTTTTCAAGGCTAATCTCTCCTATGTAGTGTGAAGACTGAAAACTATATTTCCAAATGGACTAATCCGCCCGGAGTGCTTCAACGGGGGTGAGTTTCGCTGCTTTATTGGCAGGATATAACCCGAAGAAGATACCGATAGCGACAGAAACGAGTAGGGCGATCAGCATCGTGGTGAGCGAGATGACCGATGGCCAGTTGCTCCCTTCCCAGACGAACTTAGAGATGAGCGCAGCGGTGCCGCGTCCCATAAAGATACCTAAGATTGCACCGAGGAGACCGCCTGCAAGTGTCAGCACGGCCGCTTCGATCAAGAATTGGGTTAAAATATCGTTCCGTGTTGCCCCGAGGGCTTTCCGTAATCCGATCTCCTGCGTCCGGTCGGTAACAGAGACGAGCATGATGTTCATCACACCGATGCCAGCCACCATGAGAGCGATACCGGCAATACCCCCCATTAAGGCTTTCATGACCAAGCCGACCTTATTCGCCGTTGCTAATTCTTCTGTAGCTGTCCAATAGTTATATTCTTCACCTGTGTTGTTGTGTTGTCTCCCTAATACGGTTTTGGTATCCGCTATTGCTAGCGGGATGGTATCAACGTCAACGGCTTCAACGCGGATGCGTTCGACATCTTGCCGCCCTTTAAAACGCTGTTGGAGTGTTGTTATCGGAATGATAAACCGGTCGTCCCATCCGGAAGTATCCATCGCGTCGCCTTTTTCTTCCATGACACCGATGACTTTGAGGCGTACCTCATAGAGTCCACTCCTTCCGTACCGGTAGGACTGACGGGAGGCTTTAATCTCTTTTCCAACAGGGTCTTCATCAATGAAGACTTCTTCAGCAATTTTCGAGCCGATGACAGCGACGCTACTCGCGGCTTCTACCTCTTCAGCGCTAAAGAACCTTCCGCTTGAGGTGTACCAGTTATGGGACCGGTCATATCCAGCGGTGGATGCGACGATACGGGATTCCTTTGAGCGTCCTTTGTAATTCACGTTCCATCCCGACATATCGTCTTCAGCGACGACATCGACGACACCGCGGGCGTGCTTTAGAATCTCAAAAGCATCTTCGGTTTCCAAATCCTCAGCGCGATTCCTTTGCCAGCGGCCTCTGCCGCGTACGGCTTCGCCGGCTGCACGGCTCAGCGTCCCGGATTGTTTGTCCCAATCGTCTTTATAAACCTCAATAATTTTCGTGCCGCCGGTTCGTTCAATCTCACGCAGAACCATAGCACTTGATCCGTCTCCGACGGATACCATACTCACAACCGAGCCGACACCGACGATAATCCCTAAGATCGTCAAAGCGGATCGGAGCGGGTTACGCCGCAAACTGGAAATGCCTAAAATGATACATTCAAGTATATTCATTTCGTGTGTCTCCTAATCGGTACGTAGTGCCTCGATGGGTGAGAGTGCTGACGCTTTTATTGCAGGATACAGTCCGAAGCATATACCGATGATAGCTGAAAATGATACCGAAATCAGTATCCATTGGGTTGAGATGACCGAGGGCCATTCAGGGACAATTTGGACGATTTTAACAGCGAGGAGTGCCATCCCTTCGCCAGCGAGCATCCCTAAACCGATGCCGATCGCACCGCCAACGGCACACATGAAAACGGCTTCTATTAAGAACTGTATTAAGATGTCCACACGTTTTGCACCGAGTGCTTTTCGGAGTCCGATCTCGCGGGTCCGCTCGGTTACAGCGACGAGCATCATATTCATAATCCCGATGCCGCCGACGAGGAGCGAGAACCCTGCGATACTCCCGAGAGCGATTTTTATCACATTACCGATTCTCTCCAATTGCGCCATGCCTTCGCGCATGTCCCTGAGCATAAAGAAATCGTCTTGATTTTTATGCCGTTTCCGAATAACGGCTTTCACTTCCTCAATTGCTTGTGGTACGGCTTCGACCGTATTTGCGTGAACAGAAAGCATTACAATTTGATCGTTGCCGGTGAACCGTTTCTGTGTTGTTGTGATCGGGAGGAAGACCATGTCATCTAAGTCCCATCCGAATCGTAGGCTTCGCCCGCGGGGTGCCATCGTTCCGACGACGGTGAACCGTTCGGTAATCCGTGTATGGTCTCTTCTGCCCCACCGATCCCGTCGATCGCCACCTCTACCGATCTTAATCTCTTTCCCTATCGGTGAAGTGTTGCCGAATAAGGTCGCAGCAACCACTGTACCTAACACACAGACTTTTGTTTCGTTTTCAATATCTCCTTCGGAAATGAACCGTCCTTGTTCAATATCCCAATCCATCGCTTCGGCGAATGTGTAGTTTACACCGTTATAGCCTGTCCGTGCTTCGGACCCATCAGAGGCTTGGACGAGAACGCCTCGCCATTCCGGGATTCGCGGCACAACAACTTTCACTGATGGACATTCTGCCTCGATTGCCAACACATCTTCAAATTCAAAGTATTCGTTACTACGATTTGCGACCCATCGGTTGCCTACCCGTTTATGACCGGTTCGATACATCGTAAACTGGTTCACACCGCCCAATTTCTGGGCATCTTGTAGCACAATCGCTTTCGCACCGTCACCGATGGCGATCATCGCGAGGACCGCGGCCACACCGATAATAATACCGAGCATGGTGAGCAGCGAACGGAGTTTGTTGCTACGAATCGCAGAGATTCCAACAAATAACCCTTCAAATATACGCATTTCACGCCTCCGAATTAAAATATATTTGTATGCTTAACTTTTAGACAGCGAAAGCGTAAATAAGTTCGCGTTTTTTCGCAATAGTTTTCTGATTAGAAACCGATTCTGCACCTCAATTCTGGTAAGGCTAACTATCCTTTTAGACGTAATTACGTTAAAAGGGTTTAGTATTTTCGGATCGTCCACGGATATGTTATTCTGTCCGAAGTGCCTCAATCGGCGAGAGTGCCGATGCTTTTACGGCGGGATATAATCCGAACAGGATACCGATTATTGCTGAGAACGATACTGAAATGAGTACCCATTGGGTCGAGATGACGGCTGGCCATTCAGGGACAATTTTAGCGATTTTGACAGCGAGGAGTGCCATCCCTTCACCGGCGAACATACCTAAACCGATACCGATCGCACCGCCGACGCTGCATATAACGATGGCTTCCATGAGGAACTGCGCCATAATGTCTAACGGTTTCGCACCGAGTGCTTTTCGGAGTCCGATCTCGCGTGTCCGCTCACTCACGGCAACGAGCATCATATTCATAATCCCGATGCCACCAACGAGGAGCGAAAATCCGGCGATGCTCCCCAAGGCGATTTTGATCATTTTGCTGATTTTCTCTAACTGTGCCATCCCTGAACGCATCTCGAAGATTCCGACAAAGCTGTCATCGCCTTTATGGCGTTTTCGGATAACGGTTTTTACCTCCTCAATCGCTTTCGGGACATCCTCGACGGTATGGGCGTAGACGACAATATCCTGAATCTGATCGTTGCCGGTGAAACGTTCTTGGACTGTAGAGATAGGGATAAAGACGAGGTTATCGTAACTCCAACCGAACCGGAGGCTTCGCCCGCGCGGTGTCAGCGTACCAACGACGGTGAACCGTTCTGTAGAGCGTTTATTGTCTCGGCGTCCCCAGCGATCGTAACGATCTCCACCTTTTCCTATTTTGATCTCCTGTCCTACCGGTGATTTGTTCCCGAACAGTTCAGTCACGACTTCTTGTCCGAGCACACAGATTTTTGTTGCATTTTGGACATCTTCGTCTGTAATGAAACGTCCCTCTTGAACGTCCCAATCCATTGCGACTGGATAGTTGGCATCTACGCCGTTGTACCCAGCGCGGGTTTCGGAACCGTCAGCAGCTTGGATTAACGACCCTCTCCATTCAGGGATTCGAGGCGTGACAGCACGTACCGATGGACATTCGGCTTCAATGGCGAGGACATCTTCGTATTCCAAATATTCGTTGCTACGGATACGAGTCCACCGTCCGCCTTCACGTTTATACCTTGTGCGGTACATCGTGAACTGGTTTGCACCGCCTAATTTCTGTGCGTCTTGTAGGACGATGACCTTCGCACCATCGCCGATTGCGATCATTGCAAGGACGGCAGCGACCCCGATGATAATCCCTAACATCGTCAGCAGCGATCGCATTTTATTTGCCCGAATTGCTGAGAGTCCGATTGATAACCCTTCAATTATACGCATCTCTCCTCCTTAAATTTTCGGAAACTTCGCGGCTATTAAAAACCGTAATGTTAGACGTGATTTTTGAAAATAAGTTTATTGGTGGGTGCGGCTGTAATAAGAAAAGGCGCGCTTTATCAGCGCGCCTATAGAAACGGATATTCCTTGAACGATTATAATTACTCTGCACGTAGTGCTTCCTTGGGCTGGAGCATAGAGGCTTTTATTGCAGGATACAGTCCAAACGAGATACCGATCGCCGCGGAGAAGGATACTGAGATCAATACCCACTCCGTTGAAATAACCGCTGGCCATTCGGGAACAATTTTAGCGATTTTGACAGCGAGGAGTGCCATCCCTTCACCGGCAAGGGCACCTAAACCGACACCGATTGCGCCACCGACACCGCACATTGCGACTGCTTCTATGAGGAATTGGGCCATGATGTCTAACGGTTTCGCACCGAGTGCTTTCCGTAGACCGATCTCCCGGGTCCGTTCATTCACAGCGACGAGCATCATATTCATAATGCCGATACCACCGACAAGAAGTGAGAATCCGGCAATACTTCCCAATGCGATTTTAATCATTTTACTAATCCGCTCTAATTGTGCCATGCCTGAACGCATCGCCCGGATTTTGATGAAGTCGTCTTGGTCATTGTGCCGTTTTCGGATAACTGTTCTTGCCTCCTGAATTGCTTTCGGGATGTCGTCAGTGGTATTTGCGAAAATCATAATATCCGAAACCCTATCGCCGCCGGTGAGACGCTCTTGGACAGTTGATATCGGGATAAAGGCAAGGTTATCGTAACTCATGCCGAAACGTAGACTTCTGCCTCTCGGTTGAAGTGTGCCGACAACCGTGAAGCGTTCAGTCAAACGCTCTCGTCGCCTTCTGCCCCACTGATCACGGTATCGGACATTGCGTGCAATTTTAATCTCTTGTCCTAACGGCGATTTATTGCCGAAAAGTTCAAAGGCGATTTCGTCGCCGAGTACGCAAATTTTTGTTGCGTTTTGGACATCTTCGTCTGTAATGAAGCGGCCCTCTCTAAGTTCCCACTTCATTGCGGTTTGATAGTTGGCATCTACACCGTTATAGCCTGCCCGAATTTCAGAGCCACCTGGCCCCTGAATCAAAACGTCTCTCCAATCTGGAATTCTCGGAGCAACTGAACTTATGGATGGGCATTCAGCCTCAATTGCTTGGGCATCTTCATATTTCATGTATTCATTACTACGTACACGGACCCATCTATTATTTTCTCGTTTGTAGGATGTGTGATAAAGTGTAATGCGTGTCGCGCCGCCTAATTTTTCTACATCATTCATCACAATTTCTTTGGCACCGTCACCGATGGCAATCATTGCCAGGACTGCCGCGATACCGATGATAATCCCTAACATCGTTAGTAGCGAGCGCATTTTGTTCGCTCGAATCGCGGCGAGTCCAATAGATATTCCTTCAATTAAACGCATGTTTCCTCCTAAGCGTTTTAATCTCTCTATTGGTGTGTTTTTTTATTTATTTTCAAAGCATTTATAGTGGATTTTAAAAAATTAACAAACCATACACCGTCGATAGGCGCACTTGTAAAGAGCCAACCAATACGGATATATGTATTTCACAGCAGAAGTTTGACGCAATTAACGCTAATAGGTTTATGCAAGTTTCGTTTATGAGATGGCAAATGCCGGTTCTGGCTGATGTGAAGTTGAGTGGTAGTGAGGAAAAGCGGATAGTGGAAGGCGGAATTACGGTATTAAATTCTTAGATTTCGTCCGAGCAATGGTTTTCTGGTATCGGGCCGCCATCTCGGGCCCTTGGGCTTGTAAGTATTCTTGCTCCGATTGGCGTGCCGCTTCGGTTGAAGGTGGGTGTGGAATGTTAATATAGGCAGTGCTGATCTCGTCGTTGCCCCATTTGTATGCGACGATTTCGCCTTTGCTGATGATGAGGTTCATACCGACGTTCGCTTCTACAATCGGTACGCCGTTTTCACGCGCTCTGGCGAGAACAGTCTGATTTTGCGCTTTGCCTTTTGAGCCATAAGAAGGGATCAAAAGGAATTGTGCACCGTCTAAGACCAGTGTCCGCGCAATCAACGGATTCCATCGGTCGTTGCAGATTAAGATGCCGGCGCGTCCGAAAGGCGTATCAAATGCCCGAATCGTCTCGCCGATGCAGTTGAAGTTCCACGACGGATGCGTTCCTTCGGCAAACTGGGTTTTATGATAGGTACCGCAAATCTCACCTTCATTATCAATAAACACAGCAGAATTATAAACAGACGTACCGCGCCGTTCAGCGAATCCGAAGCAGAGACAGGTCTTGAGTCGTTTGGCAAGCCGACGGAAGCGGTGGATATACGGCCCGTCAATCGGCTCTGCGATGTCGAGCATCGCCTCTGGTGTGGTTCTGCTTTCGATGACATCCATGACGACGTAGCCTTCCAATACACCCTCAGTCGCCAAAATTAACTGTGGTGCATCTTTGGCAGCCTCGACGAATAAAGCCTCCAATTTTTCGGCGTTGGAGGCTTTATCCCATTTGATAGGTTTAAGTGAAATTGCGGAGACTTTGACCGACTGATACAATTTTTAAATTTTCCTTGCGGTTCGGTTAGGTGAGTCAGAAAAACCTATTTCGGGTAAGCCGTATCAAGGGCGAGAACCACGTAAGCGGTTACGAGTCTCGGATCCGCTTCCATCCACCGACTTTGATCGTTCACCCAGAATCCATCGGGTTTCTGCAATTCGATCATTTTTTCTGCGAACTCTCGGTACCAGTCGTGTGTGATACCCTTCGAGTCTACAAAGGTTGCATCGCCATACAGTCGCAACGCCTTTGCCATCGTGTGATAGTGATAATATAACCCCTGTGCCCCCATGCCATAGTTTTCTTCAAGTGTGAAATGCTCCTTTATCCACTTGAAAGCGGCTTGGACGCGTTCATCTTCCTTATCAACGTTTGCGTAGATGAAACTCAGCAATCCGGCGTAAGTCATGCTTGCATAAGAGCGCGGGCTCCCTGCGGAATCTGTTCCGGCTTTGCTTTCACCGTCAGGGGCATAAATAAAACCGCCATCGTTGCCTGCCCAGGACTGATCGTTGCTTTCACTCCGATTCTGGGCGCGTTCGAGAAATTTGATCGCCTTGTTCCAGACTTCTTGGTCATCAGAACCGCTTTCCTTCAACGCTTGGATAGCAATGTTCAGATTGGACAAGTCTTTCACATCCTGACGGCTGCCGTAGCCGATCCCACCAAAATAAACGCTCTCCTCATCTGTGACCTGTAGTCCTTTCAAGAAACCTTGGGCTTTTTTAATAACTTCGTCATACTTCGGATTACCGGTTGAGGAGAGTGCCATTACAGAGATAGAGGTATTGTAATTCGGCAGTGCGGGTTGCATCTCAGCATCGTAAATTGCCCCGTTTGGCTGTTGCATTGCCACCAGCCGCTGAAGTGCTTTTTGTATAAACGGATGTTCCGATTCCGAGTATTTGTTTTCTGGATGTCGTAAAAAGGCGGTAACGGCAAGAGCCGTTATGCCCGGGTGATTGGCGAAGAGTCCATCCTCGGCTTGTTGCTCCTTTAGCCATTCCAATCCGCTGTCAATGCTTGCGAGGACCTGTTTGTTCAATTCGTGATATTCCGATGCACCCGTTTCGTGATGCGCGGTTATACCGCTCTGGACAACAGAAACCAACATGAGGAATAACACCAAGATGAATCCATGCTGCGTTTTAATTTTCATTTTTCCACTCCGTTTCGACAAGTTGTGTGTGATACATAGCAAGTACGATGCCAGTTTAAAATGCCTATTATTACGCCAATTTCGGAATTCTAACGGATAATTCCGTCAATAACTGAACACTACTGTCTATAATTTGAACGATTGGATAGCACAACCTAACAGGTTATGCTACAGGCTACGAGATTCGCACGGTTTCGCCTGTTTCTGAAGACAGCATCGCTGCATCGTAGACCTGCATCACTTTGCGGATTTCTTCAGGTTTGACAACCAATTTTTCACCTTTGTTTAATACGTCTGCAATGTTCTGGTAATAGGATTTCCATGTCGTCTGGACGCTTTCAACGACGCGTTCACGGTTCTCACCACCTGCCTCGGTCCAGACCTTGGCATAGTTTTCCGGGGCTTGTTCGGCGGCATCAATATTCCCTTCCCGCATCGGGCCTTCTTGTGGGTCGAGTCCGTATTTGATTAACCCGCCCAAATCGCCGACGATATACCAGCGCGGTTTCTCGGCTTTGGAGAGGTTACTGATCTCTATCTGATACCGGACATCGTTCTCGAACTTAATGATGAGGTTGCCATAGTTACCGATGTCCGTGTCCCATCGTGTGTTGTAGTGAATATCGCAGAAGACGTATTCAACGGGTGCCGTTACGAGCTGCAGTGCCTGATCAACGAAGTGTGCGGGCCAATCGTAAAGGATGCCACCGCTCTGGCTTTTGATCCCCCGCCAACCTCCCGGTGCCCCATAGCGCATAATCGCAACCTGATAAAGATAAGGCGTTCCGAGCAGACCGTCATCAATAATTTTTTTGACGGTATTATAGTCCCAATCCCATCTACGGTTGTGAAAGACACTGAGCAGGACATCGTTCCGTTTGCTGGCAGCGATCATCGCATCCGCTTCGTCGGTATTCATCGCCATGATTTTATCTGTGACGACATGTTTACCAGCGTCCATCGCTTTGATAGCGAGTTCGGCGTGGGTGTCGTGCGGTGTGGCTAACACAACGAGGTCAACAGCGTCATCTGCAATCACTTCGTCGATGGTTTCATAACTTTTCGCATTTGGGTATGCTTGGCGTGCAGCCTCTCGGCGTTCAGTATCTCGTGTCGCAATGGCGTAAAGGTTTAACCCGTCTGCCAAACTGACGAGATAGGAGTGAAAGGCGCGTCCTGCGTATCCGTAGCCGATAACGGCGGTGTTTACCATAATTAGTTTTCAGTTATTGGTTGTCGGTTCTCAGTTTGATATTTGGTAACTTCCGAATCAATTGGCAACCTCAACCAATCCCTCCTTTGGTAGTGGTTTTCAGTTTAACGTCTGTCATTTAGTGTCCAGTCGTAATCTAAGTATTGGAATTTAATGTCCGATGCTAACACAAAATCTGCATCTTCAGGTGGTAGGTAATCGGCGAGAAAATCCGCTACACCGTCGTAACCTTCATAGAAATCAGTTTTATACCACTTAAAGATCTTTGAGAGGTAGACGCGGCGTTTGGCTCGGTCGAATTTGATGTTCTCTGGATTCTGAATGAAGTTGAATGTAGCAGTTTCAAGGCGTTCCTCAATATCTTCAGCGGAAAATGCTCGGTTTTCGATAGGTGGGCAGCTGCTTGAGGCGCACACAAGGATGAAATGCACGCGCGGATCCACAAATTCTGTGCGGATGGTGCCGTGTTCAATCTCATTGAGTGTGTAAGTTTTACCCGCAACTTGGAACTTCAGTCGATAGAAGAACCCGCCAAACCATTTGACTTTCCGGACGCTTGTTGTCGGATAATGGTCGATAACCCCTTTAATGACAAGTGCGTTGTAGGCGTTAACCCAGAATGCTAACTGCGCATTGTAGGATAGTTCTGTTGGATTCGCAACTGCTAACAGATCCAAGTATCTCTCCAGTTTTTCCGGGTTTGCCTTCAATTTGGTATAGTTAACCCGTCCCTCTTTATCGACATGTTCTTGCAAAACCTGATCGAATAGATCGTGAGAGAAAGACGCTGCATCTACAGGCTCATGCACGCGTGGATCGGCTTCGACGCGGAAATGATAAAGGAAAAGCACACTCAATACAGATAAGAGCAAGAGACATATAATTAGGATTCGGTTTTTCATATTCCTCTCCAAGTCCCCCTGATAAGGGGATTTAGGGGGTTAAATGTCCTCACGCATACTGTTCCAAAACATTTCGGTCAATTTCGATGCCTAATCCGGGTGCTTGTGGAACGTCAACGTATCCATCAACAGCATTTATCGGTTCTTGCGCTAACGCCGTTCGGAGTCGGTTTTCGGTCATATCAAACTCCAAGAGCGAGGGGATCGGATTGAGTGCATCCGGCGCATCTGGGAGCGTGGCTTGCCAATGTAGCGTCGCTGCAAGGCGGATACTACTGCCCCACATGTGCGGTAGCACGCGAACATAGTTGGCACTCGCCATTGCGGTAATTTTTCGGCATTCTGTGAAACCGCCTGCGATACTCACATCCGGTTGCACGATATCTAACCCACGCTTCTGCAATAAATCTCGGAATGCCCAACGTCCCTGTAGCATCTCGCCACCAGCGACTCGGACCTTTAGCGCGTGTCGGATTTCCCGATAGCCTACTACATCGTCGGTGGTAATCGGTTCTTCGTACCAGAAGATATCGTTGCCCAAGATCTTTTGTCCAACGTCAATCGCTGTGCCGACATCGTAGCCACAATTTGCATCGACAGCGAAAAGCGTCCCATCACCGATAGCGCGTCGAACTGCAGCGACGTTTTTCACGTCGTACGCCTCACCGAAACCGATCTTCATCTTGACAGCCGGAAACCCCGCATCCACATACCCTTTCGCCTCATCCATCAACGCTTGTGTGATGTCGGGTTTATCCTTTTTGAAAAGTCCGCTTGCGTAAGCCGGAATTTTCAACCGAAACGCGCCGCCGAGGAGTTGATAGATCGGCATATCAAGTGCTTTGCCGATGATGTCCCAAAGTGCGATATCTATGCCACTGAGTGCACCGATGTTTCCACGCATCGCTTCCCAGATCCGCTCCGTTTCAAAAGGCGATTGTCCGATTAGGTGTGTCTGAATTGCGGAGGCGGATGGCGTGCTTATGCCCTCACCCCAACCGGTAATGCCAGCGTCTGTGGAAATTTCGACGACACTGGCGGTTCGCGTTTTCGTCCACCCCCGCGAGTTAGCGAACGGTTCAAGGAGTGGATAACGTAAATTGTAAGTTTTAACGTCGGTAATTTTCATGGTTTCGGGATTTGTATTCGATTTTTAAAGTATGTGCCTCGTTTCATGAGGACTCACGATTTATATCTATTCTATCACAACCGCCACATTTTTTGCAGGAAAAACGGAATGTGAGCGCAGCCTGGCGTGAAAAAGAAAAAGGCAAGGTTAAAAACCTCGCCAATAGATTTGGAGACGCATCTGTAAAACGATATTGAAAATTCAATTACTACTTTTTTATCGTGCGCTTGGTTTCACAAATTTTTTTATTCCATTGGCACGTTAAGGAGCTGCTTTTGGGTCGTAAACTTGGACGCTCGTAACGGGTCCTCCGCCAAAAATATAGATTTGCCCATCGATCACCTCAGTTTTATGTCCCCATTTACCAATGGGCATATCTGGCTTTTGGATCCAATGGTCGGTTGCGGGATCGTAGATTTCAATCGTTGAAAGTTTTTTAAATTCCTCATTTTTCGTAAAGTAACCACCTATAACATAGATTTTTCCATCAATTACGCTTGCTGTGTGCAACGCTTTCGGAGCAGACATCTCTGTTCTTTCACGCCATTGATTCGTTTTTGGATTGAATACTTCAACATTGGAAAGGTACACATCTAACTGGCCCTCAATCTGTGACCAACCCAACCCGCCGATAGCATAGATTTCTCCGTTGACAACATCAATTGCTGCGGAACAACGCGCACGGTTCATACTTTGGACTTTTGTCCATGTGTCCGTTGCTGGATCATATACCACCACCGTTTCTAACTTCGGCTGTTGATTCGTATTTAACCACCCGCCAACGGCATAGATTTTTCTATCCACAACGCAGGTCATGGTCTTCCTCGGTGTGGGCATATCCGCTTTCTGGGTCCATGTATCGGTAACCGGATCATACATTTCTACGGTTGCGAGTTCTTCACTCTCGGAACTGAAACCGTGAGGCATCTGAATTGTCTTTATTTTTGACCCACCAATAGCGTAGATTTTTCCATCAACAACTGAGACAGATACATCAGACCTCGGTGTCGGCATATTCGTCTTTTGTTCCCATGTATCGGTTTTCGGGTCGTACATTTCTACTGTTGAAGTCGATATATCCCCAAATTCGCCCCTTTTGAGTTGTATATTGCCGCCGATCACGAACACTTTTCCGTTCACGAGAGATGTCGCAAAACCTGTTCGAGCTGTCGGCATGTCGGTTTTCCGCGTCCACTGTAATGTAGCGGATACGAGAGAATTTCGCTGTGTATCGGACACAAGAGGCGTTTCAGTGGTCTGCAGTCCTACCCCGCCGTTTTTATCGGCGGAAAGTGATCGTCCGACCTGTCGCCGCAGATCGGGTTTTAAATCAATATCGAGAAGGATAGCGGTATCAACAATTTCGACCGTAGGTTCGGCGACTGCCTCGAAACTGTAGGGTTTCTGAAAGTGGACGAAGTATTGGTTGGTCGCACCTAACAGCATGGCAACCAGAAGGGTCGCCACACCAAGAGCACCCCACGGGAGCAGCGGCTTTGCCACCGGAGGCGGTGTCGGTTTCAGGTCAGCGACTTGCCGCATGATGTTCCCTGTTAGGTTGGTGGGGAATTGCACACCGCCGAGAATTTCCTGAACTAAGAGTTCTTGGTCTTCCCGTAAACGCTTTCGCGCCCGCCAGAGGCGGTTTGTGATGGTGTTTACGGAAACCCCTAAGAATTTGCTTATCTCCTTTGCTGTCATTTCACCGAGATAGTGGAGCGTCATGACCGTACGCTCACTCTCTGGCAGTTTCGACAGCAATTTTTCGGCGATTTCATGGCGATGCTCGGTCCGTTGTACTTCACGTTGTTCCGAGGTATAATGGGCATAAGAAGATTCTTCTATTTCTTCCACAGGTGTGTCCTCCAGCGATTGCATGGCAGGTTTGTGTCTTTGGAGCCAATTCAGGCAAAGTCGATTTGCGATGACATAGAGCCACCCTGCAAATTGATTGGGATTCTTGAGTGTTGAAAGTTTCTTGTATGCTTGAAGAAAGGTATCTTGTGTAATTTCTTCAGCATAGTGAAAATCGTTAACCTTCCGCCATGCAAGGGCGTGAACACCCTTTTGGTGCCTTTGAACTAAAGTATTGAAGGCATCATCGTCGCCTGACAAAATTCTGCGAATCAGTTGAGCATCGTTTTCCACTGTTACAATCTCCCATAGTGCGCGAGCAGATTTAGTTGTACCTGCCTTGCCATGATGAAATCTGTTTGCATAAGCGAGGTAATGAGAACAACAACGCCAATAACGATAATTTTTTAAAAGATTTCACTGCTTAAGTCTTCCCCATGTTATTGCAAGTTTTCCTTCTGCTTCGACAGCAAGCGCGTTCCCAATCTTGGCACCATTTTTACCTACCAGATGATGTGCATTGCCCGATGCATCTGAAAATTGCTGTGCCCCACCCGGTTCATCAAAATGCCATAAGGCAACCGTCTTTGCGTCATCTTTGAACTTGTCATCTGGCATAAAGCCTTTTTTGTTGACATCGTAACGCGCCTCCGTTGAGATGCGGACCTCATCAATATATCCAGTGAAGGAATCAAGAAACGCTTTGGTCGGCGGCCGACCAGGCATCACAATTATCTTTCCAAACCCGCCGAGCACGAAGTCCTTTGGACGCAAACCACGAGGATCACGATCATGTCCGAGAGGGAACCCGTTTTGGTGTGTCCCTCCGAAATCATTGACGATCGCCGTTACCTGATTCCCCTTTACCTGATGAACGATGTGGTACCACTGGTTCAACGCAACCGAGATCGGGAAAGCTAGCGTCCGACCGAACCCTCCATCAACATAGGAATTCATTTGCAAGACGAGGTCCCCCTTCGGCGGATCGGTATTTACGGCATTCGCCAGTTCATTGAATTGACCTTCATTGTTTACAATGACCATATCCACCTGTTGATGGAGTATCACCAATACCGTCGTGTCCTTTTTGTCGGGCGGTGCAGTCAGATATATCCACGCTTCAAAGGTGAATTCCTCCGTGCCATCCGGTAAGAGATAACCAAAGGTTTCAAAATCTAAAACGGCGTAGTCATCGACCCCGTCGAGGACTAAATAGTTACCTCCCGCGGGGGATGGCGGTGGCAACGCTTTAGCACTCAACGGAATTAATGAAAGTAAAAAGAGGCATGTAAGGATTTGTCGGTGTCCCATTTTTTATCTCCTTTGTTATGCGTAGTGAAAATTTAATTACTGTCTTTAATCAAGGAACCTAACGTCCAACGTTTCTTCATGGTTTACGAGACTTCGGGCGTAAAGCCCAATGCTTTAGCTTTGGGATATAAGCCCGCTAAGGACGTTATATCCGAAATAAATTTGATTTTTCGGTGAAATTGTGGTATAATTAACGTATCAAGTTGGCAGACATGCTAAGCGTTGCCACACGGCAATGTGTCTGCCTACCCACTTAGCGGGGGTTAAAGACTTGATACTTGATATACCATGAAAACTTATAAATATCCTTTTTATGATCAGTCTAATTGTATCCGTATAGGTAACTTGCTTGACGATATGTGGCAAGTGCATGTATATTTCCATAAGTGGCAGCGTCAGCGTTACAAAGACGGTTTGCCTTATGCGAACTATGCTGGAATGTGTTCTCACTTGTCTGAGTTGAAACGGACGACACACCCGCATTGGCAAGCGTTGCCGAGTCAAGCTGTTCAACAAGAGCTTAGACGTATTGATAAAGCTTATGATCGTTTTTTCAAGAAACTCGGTGGTAGACCGAAGATTAAAAAGCGACATAAATTTAAATCTATCACTTACCCGGGTTCTGCAGGTTGGTCTCTGAAAAACAATCGGCTTACGATAACCTTTCGTAAATGGAATCCGAAAACACGCAAATGGCAGTTTGATAGGATACCGTACACCTTTCATAAGCACCGTCAATGGCATGGGACTCTTAGTCAAGTTACGATAAAGCGTGATAGTTGCGGGAACTATTGGCTTTGTCTTACAACAACCTATAAAGATTTTAGACCGCTGCCGACAACAGGTAAAAGCGTTGGGGCAGATTTCGGCATGAAAGACGCATACTTGACACTTAGCACGGGTGAGAAGATACAACACCGCCAACCCTTGAAACAGTCCTTGAACAAACTTCGGTCTCTCAACAAAGCATTGAGTCGTAAAGTCAAAGGTTCTAACGGCTGGTGGCGTTGTGTCAGACAAATCGCACGGCTGCACCGTAAGATTTCTAATCAACGCAAAGATTTTCACTGGCAACTGGCAAGCAAGCTTTGTAAGAAGTTTGATACGATTGTCGTTGAAACGCTGAACCTTGACGGTATGAAACGACTGTGGGGGCGTAAAGTCTCCGACCTTGCATTCTACCAATTTGTTGAGATATTGAGGTATAAGTGTGGTAAACATAAGCGTCTTCTCAAACAAATTAATCAATGGACTGCGACAACAAAACCTTGCAGTCATTGTGGTTTTCATAATAAAAACCTAACCTTGAAAGATAGGCAGTGGACATGTCCTGAATGTGGTTCTGACCATGATAGAGACATCAACGCTGCGATCAACATATTGCGGGCAGGGATAGCCGTTACGTAACGATATGCCTGTAGAACACTACAGGGAAACGCCCGCTGGTGGAGCGAAAATAAGACGGTGGACTCTTTGAGAAAACCGCAGTCGCTATGAAACCGAAGCCCACGCCTTTAGGCGTTGGGTGCTATCACCTCGATTTAACACTTGAGGATTCATTCCATAGGTTAGACTTTCGATATGTATTATATCCTTTATAATTAAAGACACAATTTTTGGGGAAAAATTGTGCATAGTTTGAAAAAAAATGATAGTGGATCTTAAAAATTAATGAGGGAAACCGAACCTACCGACCCTGGGGCTGAGACGGTTATTATTTTAAAAATTGACACCTATGGTTCAGTTGGAATGCAGGTTGCATTTGGACAAGTACGCCGCAAAACTTCACCAGCAAAATTCTTTTCGGAGAGATGCTTTACGGCTGTGCTTCAAGTGAGATGTGGAATATACCGCTGCGTTGCGTGGCGATATATAATTTTTGATTATTGACTGCAAGATCGCCGATTTTACCTGGAACACTGGGTGCGATTTGTTTCCATCTATCATCAGTATCTAAGCGGTAGATACCACCTGTATTGTTAGCACCATAAACTGTAGTACTACCATCTACGGCGAGGTTGTCTATCATGGTCTGTTTTCCGATTTTATCCGTTAGGACGCTCCAGTGTGCCCCGGTTTGTGAACTTAAGACACCTTTATCAGTTGCGACGTAAACCGTTTTTCCTGCGAAGATTATCTCCTTGAGATGGGTATAGTGAAGCGGCAGGATCGGTGTAATATTTTTCCAACTCTTTCCGCTGTCAAGCGACTGAAAAAGTGTGCCGTCTCGCTTACCGACGTAGACGACTTCACCTGAAGCTGCTAATTTGAAGTCGTTATTATGTAGTTCAGTTGTATCGATTAAACCGGTGTCTGTCCATTCCGAGTCGCCGCGGTTCCACTTGAAAAGCTGCCGCTTGTATTCGGCGTAGAAGGTTTTTCCGCTGACTGCAAACCCACCGATTTCTTGTTCTGTCTCGGTAAAAGCGAATGTCGTTAACAAGTTATCGCTTTTTTCAGAATTATGCGGCAAACGTTCTTGTTTGAGGTCGTCGTTCCATGCGTCTAACTCAATGAACTGTACATCTCGTTTAAAAGTGGGTGCATCTTGCATGAGGACTGCCACATTGTCGCTTGCAGATAGCTGGGCAACGCAGAGGTCCTCCTTTTCACTCACAATTCCATAAAGCACATCATCAGCAGTTGCTAACTGTGAGACAAGAAAAAAGTTAGAGAGCCTTGTTCCCGTACTTATTGCTTGGAATTTACGATCGCTGTCATTCATTCTAACGGTTTCCCACGTCTCACCACCGTTAACGGATTGGCGGAGGTCCCTGCCAGTGTATGCGTAGAGGCAATTGTTGAGTGCTACCAGATCCTGTATTGCGGTCTCTATTATTCCATCCATAAATGGGTCCCACGATTTACCGCCATCAATTGTATGATGAATGCCAGACAAATTGGCTTTACAAAAAGTATTTTTGTCTACGGCTACAACCCCTTGTGGTAAGAGCAGTTCAAGAAACGTCTCATCCGTATGCGCCAGAATCATCATACCCAGTACTGTGTGCATAAAGTCGGATTTATTTTCCTGTGTTATCTCGGTCCACGACGCGCCGAGGTCGTTTGAATAGAAAAATCTGCTTAATCCTATCTTGCCACTAAAACCTATTTGTTCCACAGACTTTTGCATTGACTTGATTGATCCCCATGGCAAGGGATCAGAACTCATTTCAACGTAAAGGTTGTTATCGAAGCCTGTTACGGTGTAGATAGCACCCGAGGGTCCTATTGACAGTTTTTGCCAAGTTCCTGAATTGTAGCGGTAGAGTCCTTCGGCGGTGCCAGCAAATAGGGTGTTTCCAACTGCGGCCACCGTATAAATGATTTTATCTGCCAATCCATCCGCTAAGAGACTCCATTGTGTGCCAGCATCTGTAGATCGGAAGATCCCTTTATTTTGGAGTGCGAGATATAGGACAGGGCGTGGAAGTGCGTTGTGAGCGTCTATTTCGTCTGTGATAACGAATCCGACAGGGTGTCCTTTGGGTCGAGGGCAGAATGTCTTCCACGTCTCGCCATTATCGAGTGAACTCAGTATTTTATCAGCGGCAACGATATAGAGGGTATCGCCATGTTCTGCCATTGGCATTCGGAACCCACCGGTTGGTATATCGGTATTGATGCGTGACCACGCGGTTGCATCTGGTTCGCGTCTATAGATGCCGGATTGTGCAGCAGCGTAGAGGGTTTTTTCAGATGTAACAAAAATATCGCGTACAGCACCGCCATAGGGACCATTTGTTCGGTTCCATTGTGAATTAGAGAACTGAGCAAGATCGTCCTGTGTGTTGGATGTTGAGGCGATTTCAGCGCTTTGCAGACCGGTACTGCTGCTTTTACTGGGTTGAACGGCACGTCCGACCTGATGCTGCACAGCCGGTTTTGCGTCAATATCAACCACAATGAATGCGTCAACGATTTCAATCGTCGGTTCGGATTGCGCCTCGAAACTATACGGCTGCTGAAACCGAACGAGGTATTGATTGCTCGCACCCAGCAGCAGTATAATCAAAACCGTGGCTGCCCCAAAAGCCGCCCACGGTAGCAACGGTTTCCCAACTGGCGGCGGTGTCGGTTTCAGGTCGGCGATTTGTCGTATAATTCGTTCGGTTAGGTTGGTCGGTAATTGGATACCCCCGAGCACCTCGTGAACCAAGAGCTCTTCTTTCTCCTGTAAGCGTTTTCTTGCGCGATGGAGCCGACTGTGAATCGTCTTCACAGACACACCTAAGAATTTACCAATTTCCTTCGCTGACATTTCTCCAAGATAATAGAGCGTTACGACTGTGCGCTCACTCTCTGGCAGTCTGGCGAGAAGTTTTTTGACAATTTCAGACCGACGTTCAGAGGCTTCCATCTCGCGATACTCTGACATATAATGGATATAGGAGAATTTTTCTGTTTCTGCCGCAGATGTACCCTCCAGCGATTGGATTGCAGGTTTTTTCTTCCGCAACCAATTCAGGCAAAGTCGATTTGCGATGACATAGAGCCATCCGGCAAACTGGTTCGGGTTCTTGAGTGTTGAGAGTTTCTTATATGCTTGAAGGAAAGTGTCTTGCGTAATTTCTTCAGCGTGGTGAAAGTCGCCTATCTTCCGCCATGCAAGTGCGTGGACACTCTTTTGGTATTTTTGAACTAAAGTGCTGAATGCCTCTTCATTGCCTGACAAGGTGCTGTGAATCAGTTGAACATCATTTTTTTCCATCAGAGTTCTCCATGATTAAATGGGGTGAACGGTATTATACCATTTTGTCTGTTTCTGCTCAAATATCCATACGGAAGAATTTCAGAAATGCGACAGTTGTTAGCACGATTGCAAAGAAACAGAGCAGCAGTAGATCAAAGGCGGCGTGTTGTAGCGTCTCTTCTAAGGTCAACTCCGTGAGCGGCGGTGGCGGCATCGGAGGTGCGATATCTTCTTTATGGATATGGGACCCTGGGTCTTCTGACATCTTGCTGAATATTTCCGAGTCAAGTGTCTCATAGTAGCGGGTTCCTGTCTGGAAGTAGGTATTTTTTTTCGTCTGACCGGTTTGCGTGGTGTCCGTTGCAAGAAAAATGAAGGAAGCCGTCGGTGTGATTCGGGAAAAATTTACGCCGATTGTATCTTGGCGTTTTCTCTCTTGCTGATAGCGCCTATCAAGTCGCGCCGCGAGGTCTCGGTATTTTAACCGAGCCGCCTCTTCAAGAGGTGCCATCTCCTCATTCACTTTATCTATATGTGCCGAGTCGAATACCGCGATCGCCCCCGTTTTCGATCCCGGTGTGACGTTAGATTCCCGCATCATTTCAGAGAACACGTCACTCATCATTTTGCCTCTTTTCGCTGCGAGGGAGTCACGCAATTCTGCCCGCCTCGCTGTTTTTTCCCTGTAGACGCTCTCCGCTGTTGAAGTCGGCGCGACGATTTGTGCCGCCAGAAATCCGACACGCGGTAAGATGAGAACAGCGAACACCCAGACGGTAAACGCGACGATGAGTGCTGTTTTGGCACTGTCAAAATAGATAGAGATCACCGCCCCCAGCGCAAAAAAGACCGCAATATAGAGCAGCGAGACGAAGATAAGGCAGAGGATACGTAAAAAGATGTCCGGCTCACCGAGTGGAAAGCCTTGCCAGACGAGCACGAGTAGACCGATGATTAACGAGATTAAAAACGGAAGGATGAATACGAGATACCCACCGATGAGCTTGCTCCACAAAAAGATATCGCGTGGCAGTGAATTGGCGAGCGTTATCCGAAGTGTTCCGGCTTCTCTTTCGCCTGCAACCGCATCAAACGTAAACAATAATGCCAATAAACTAAAGACGGTGCTGACGACAAATACGAAGTCGAGATGTCCCAAAAGAAAGGCGATTGGGGCGGTCGACAGTGACGCTTCTCCTCGCGTTATTCCGTTGCGTGTCATACCGAGATAACGCGGAAGCGCAGATTCTAAACCGGTCGCAAACACACTTAGAGGTGTCGGTTTAAGAATCAGCTTGGAAACTTCAAAATTCGGGTCTGTCGCCGTTTTTGCAGTAAAGCTAAATTTGTGTTTCGGACCTGCCGATTCCTTACTATTTTCGTCTTTGAGTGTGTCTTCGCCTTTAAGCGTTTCCTGTTCTTGATAGTCGATTTGGCGTTGGAGGTAATGATGGTAATTGATATGCAAGTTGAGCGGGATGAGCAATACACACATCAGCAGAAGCGCGGCGAACCGGGCACTCAAGATGTGGTGCATCATCTCTTTCTGAATTAAGGTCATTAACATGACTGCACCCTCATTTCATAGTAAAGTATCGTAAAATTTGAAACATAATGATCGCATAACGTTGGTAAAGTGGTATAAGGTAGAACTTCGATTCTCTGTTCAATTATACACCACTGGCACTGAAAAGTTTCTAAACGGATTTAACAAGCAACTATTCTGTGCGCTGAATGACCCCTGTTTTGTCTATGATAATGTAGTCGCCTTCACCGAGACCTTTGAGATCAATTATGTCGCCTAAGCCAAGGTCCCCTTCTATCTCTATCCAACCGGAGGTCTGCGTAGCATCCAATCCGTCAACCTCAATAGTTATAAGACTTGAATCCTTTCCCAAAGAATTAGGGATCTGTTCCCGCAAAAAATCCGCGAGAGCATCATCTGCAGCGTCTGTTATATCAGAGTTCTCAAGGCGTGCATCGAGTCTCTCGTCTCCAAATTCGTCAAAGGACTCCAGGAACGCGTCAAGTGATACTTCTTCGCCATCTATATCAGTTATTTCGGGTTCGGTTTCTTGTTGTTTCACAAACCCAAGTTCGTCATCGGTTTTGAATGTCACTGGTGTTCCGAAGGTTGTTTGTTCATTGCGGTTTTGGGTTGCCTCCATTTTTTCCGAAATAGGTGACGGAGGTTCGCCGAGGGATTCCTCAAAACGTTTGAGGTCCCATCTTGCATAGAAATGAATCCCAACACAAAGTGCTGTCATCAAAATGGCTGTGGTACCGAGAAGTTTCCAATAATTCATAAGTTTCCTCTTTTTTCGGGTTGATAATTATCAAAGTTCCTTTAAGTCTACTAAAGTTTGGACAATTTTTTTAGGTTGACCATCAAATATCCAAGCGTAAGAATTTCAGGAATGCCACCGTCGTCAAGATCACCACAAAGAAGCAAAGTAACAACAAATCGATAAAAGCGTGGTGGAATGTATCTGCTAAGGAAGTAGCTGTAGGAGCCGGGGGGAGGCGGAGTCTTTCCTCATCACCCAAGTTGAGAGAGGTAATCGTATTCCCTGTGAAATAATTTGTGAGATAATTTGACATTTTGCTGAAATATTCCGCATCCAGTTGAGAATAGTAATGCTCTGCCTCTTGAAAGTAGTTGTTTTTTTTCATATTGCCAGTCCGTGCTAAATTTGTGGCGAGATATATTAAGGAAGCTGTCGGTGTGACCCGGGAAAGGGTTTTGCCGATGAATTCTTGCCTTCTTTTTTCGCGTTGATATTTCCGATTAATCTTCCCAGATTCGTTTTGAAGTTTCAATCTATATGTTTCTTCAATGGGTGACATGCGCTCAGTGAGTTCTTTTTGCGTCTCTCCCGTAAAAGTGATACTCCCTTGTCCGGTGGCTATGTCACGTAATGTTTCAAACTTTTTATGTTCTAATTCTTTCGCGAGGTTCTTTCGCAGGACTGTTTTTTCCATATAGATGCTCTGTTCTGTTTGCATCGGCGCGATGACCTTGGCTGCAAGAAACCCGACGCGCGGTGCAATCAACACCACAAACACCCATAAGGTGAAAGTAACGATGAGAGAAGTTTTAGCTGTGTCTAAATAGGTAGAAATCATGAGACCTATCACAAAAAAGACGGCAATGTAAAGCAACGAGACAAAGGTGAGAACAAGCACCCTGCCTACTATTTCAGGTTCTCCAAGAGGATAGCCTTGCCAGACAAGCACCAGCAAGCCAAAGATAAAAGACACCAAAAACGGCGCGACGAATACAAGATACCCGCCAATCAACTTACTCCACAAGAAAATATCGCGTGGAAGGGCGTTTGCGAGGGTTATCCGAATTGTCCCTGTCTCTTTTTCTCCAGCAACCGCGTCAAATGTAAACAGCAGTGCCAGCAAACTGAAGACGTTACTAATAAGAAAAAGAAAATCGAGTTGCCCTAAAATGTAGGAGAAGGTCGCAGAAGCGAGTGCCGGTGCCCCTTGTGTTATTCCATTGCGCGTCATTCCAAAGTAACTTGGTAGTACTTCCTCCATCCCGTTTACGAAAACACTCAACGGGGACGGTTTGAGAAAAAGTTTGGAAACCTCAACAGTCGGTTCAGGTGGTTCACCGGACAGCATCGATCTCACTAAGGGCGCTTCACTGCTTGCGAGTTTCAGGGATTCTTGATAGCTCACCTGTCGTTGGCGGTAGTTGCTATAGTTAATAGAGAATGTGAGCGGGATGAGTAACAGACACATTACGAGGAGCGCGACAAACCGGACACTTAGCACATGATGCATCATCTCTTTTTTAATCAATGTAACCAACATGATGATTCCTCTTTTCTATGGTGGCAATTTTGTAGGATATGCCCGGCATTGCGTATCCAAACCGGGCATATATTGTGCACAACCTGTTTTCCGGCCTTGCTATTCTTTTCCTTCGATTAACTCTGTAACCTTTTTTAACAGAGTCTCCATATCTGTAAATACGGCTTCAACAACCAACTCCGAATTTAAAAGAATCGTTATGAGTTTTGTTTGAAGCTGTGCTGTGTCGTTGTTAAGGAACCTTAATATCTCGGATTTTTCATCAACCCATAAGGGTATTGATATCTGATATTTTTCTTTGAACTCCGTAATTGCCTTTACGGGATTGTCCGTGCTAATGCCGATCGCCTGCAATCGTGCGGCATCAATGTTTTTAAGATGCTTTTCCAAGCGTTGTAAATCCGGTCCGCAGGAGATGCTGTCTGTTGAAAAGAGGTTCAGTAGCACAAATTTGCCTCGGAACTGTTTCAACTTAACAGGTTCACCTGAAAGGTTGCGGAAAGCGATATCTGGTATAAGGCTACCTATAAGTTTCTCTGCTTCAGTCTTCTTGAATGTGTGGGATTGCTTCGCGAAGTGTTTAAGCAACGCCTTTCCATCTTCTGTCTCAAAATACGCATCGCCGAGATGCTCACGCAGGGCGTCCAAGTCCTCCGCGGAGCGGATATGAAACATTTTCTGCTGGGGTTCCCCTGCAACTGACTTAACTGAAACTGCCTGCTTATTGACAGTGCTTGGTGCTTCTGAAGGGTTAGACGCAGAAGGCTGCTTCGCGAAGTGTTTAAGCAACGCCTTTCCATCTTCTGTCTCAAAATACGCATCGCCGAGATGCTCACGCAGGGCGTCCAAGTCCTCCGCGGAGCGGATATGAAACATTTTCTGCTGGGGTTCCCCTGTAATGTTCACATTTGAAACGCTATTATAGATGTCTCCTTTCGGTCCATTTCGATAGAGTTTTCCGCTGATACTCAGGTTAAGAGAATGATGTTGACAGCGGACAATAGGTAGCATATTGCCTACTATTCCCAATAAAATTTCTTGGTTTCTCTTCTGTTCGGGACGAAATTCATAGAGATAACTACACGGCAGCGTCGGGTCTTCCGCTCCTTCAGTTAAGACACCAGGTTTACCTTGTGTCGCATCCGCAGGACAGAGGAGGGCTTTTTTCTCAAGGTGTTCTGGAGAAAGTTCAGAAAGCCATTGTGGTTCTGTCCCTGCTTTAGCACGGTAGTTTTCGAGTGCAAGTTTTATCTGCCGTAAATTCTTTCTGCACGTCTCAATCCCTTTGGAGTCCTCAGAACTTTGTTTTTCCGCAGGTGAAACTAACTCCTGTGGATATGCATCTGCTAAGAGGAAGCGGTTCAAACGAATTAAGTCTTCGCCGTTTTCGGGGTTTTGCGCAAGAAGTTTCTGAGTCTGTTCGCTGAGCGGAATATTCACGAAGTGTTGATCATGGTAGAGGGAACCCTCTTGGATCAGGCGATTCAGATCCGCAAGCAGTTCTTTCTGTAGTGCAGACGATGGAAAACTTGTCCCATTGTATTCTGTCAATAGCTGCTGCGTTTTGGCGGATAACTGCGATGTAAGAGATTTAGAGAGAGATACCCGTGTATCTTGGAGTTTTACCGCTAAACTCCCTGGATCCTTAAGAGAGTCCGAAGAAAATAAGATCGGGCTTCCATCTGCAAGCAACGCAGTTTTTAAACTGATCACCATCAATAAAGTCGCGATCAGAAACGTTGCGATTTTACTCGGGGTATGTACTGTTTTTAGCATCTTTAAAATCTCCTTTTGCTTGGAAATTAGACGAATTCTGTACGTATCAGTTATTAAAGACACAATTTTTCGCGGAATGCTTGCATAATTTTGTAAAAAGATGAGATTTTTGTGTAAAAGCTGGTAAAATTGTTTAAAATTCTGTGGTTTAGACTGCTAAATGCGGTTCCTGAAAACTGCAAAAATTTGACAATTTTTTGGCTTTGATTTAGGATATGTGTAACCTTAATAGCGGTTTCATCTAATTCTAATGGAACCGAAATGTGAAAATGGTATTCCATCGAAAGTTGCTAACGTGAGGTCCCTCCTCACAGTGAACGTATCGGAGGTGAACATGTCACACAACGATGTTGCGTTAATGGCGCACCTCATGCGCCGCGCAGGGTTTGGCACAACCCGCACCGAACTGGAAACCTACGTCGAAAAAGGCTACGAGAACGTAGTTGACGACCTCGTCCATCCCGAACGCGGGACCCCCATCGATGAAGATATTTTACAACGCTACTTCGGTGGCGAGGGTGCTTATGTCGGTATCTGGATCTATCGGATGTTGAACAGTAGATGTCCACTTCAAGAGAAGATGGCACTCTTCTGGCACCATGTCTTCGCAACGGGACTCGGAAAGAATCAGCACATCCTTGCATCTACGAACCAGATTGATATGCTTCGACGCGTCGGTATGGGAAAAATGCGAGACATTCTGCTCGAACTCTCCAAGGATCCGGCGATGATCTTCTGGCTTGATAACAACGAAAATCGCAAAGGTGAACCCAACGAGAATTACGGTAGAGAACTCTTGGAACTCTTTTCGTTAGGTGTCGGTAACTATACCGAGGATGACATCAAGAACTGCGCCCTCGCCTTTACAGGTTGGACCTTCGGACAACCGATTCCGTTGTATCCGCACGGCTACTACACGCCACCGTTCCTGTTTGTCGAAGAGGAACATGATAACAGCGAGAAAACTTTCTTGGGACATACCGGAAACCTCAACGGCGATGACATCATCAACATTATTGTTGAGCAACCCGCTTGCGCCAGATTCATCTCCAGACACCTCTACAATTTCTTTGTCGCAGATGAACCGCAAGTGCCGTCGTGGAACGTGACACCACCGCAGGATCCGGACGCAATTGAAACACTCGCAGACGCATTCATGGGGTCCGATGGACATATATCTCACGTCCTGAGTGTTCTTTTCAATGCCGATTTCTTCAAGGAAGCTCGGTTTAAGAAAGTTAAAAGTCCGACGGAACTCGTCACGGGTATCTTGAAACTGGTAGGGACGTTCCAAGGACCGCAACCCGGGATGGGACCCTACGCCAGTGCTACCCAATTGATGGGACAGAAACTCCTCGACCCGCCGACTGTGGAAGGATGGCACACCGGTAAAGAATGGATTGATGGCGGTTTGCTTACCGCCCGCGTCAACTTCGCCGTTCGCGAAGTTAGCGATGCATCGAAACCCGGCATTCAGGATATTATTACACGATTGAAGGATAACGGAAATCCACTTTCACCGGAAGCATTTGTGGAGAGTTGCCTCGAATTTGCGGGTCCGCTGGTGGTAGGAGACACGACGCGTCAGTATTTAACCGAATTCGCGGAAACGAAGGGTGAGATTGATTTCAGAGACGATGCTGCTGCAGCGGAGAACCAGGCACTGCTCATCAGTATGCTCCAGTTAATTGTGGCATCAAGAGAGTATCAACTTGGCTAACCTTTTTGTATAGCCTTCGGTTTTCAACCGTCAGCGGTCAGCAACAAAAGGCAGTTTTTATTGCAAAGCCCGAAAATAGGTTGACATTTACCAAATCTCCAGATTCCCTCCTGATAAGGGGGGTGAGGGGGGTTCTACCGATTAAGGTGTCCAATTAATTATGGATTTCACTATAAACGAAAACCTCTTTGCTGATTGCTGATGGCTAACGGCTGAAAGCAAATAAAAGGAGACCTTGACATGCGTACGACAAAGAAAGCGCCAGTCCTCGTCGTTGTGCAGCTGACAGGCGGCAACGACTTTATGAATACGCTTATCCCGTACACGAGTGGGATTTATCACGATTCGCGTCCGGTTGTTGGCATCAAATCGGAAGATGTGCTACCGTTAGACGTGGACGATACATTGGGTTGGAATCCGCATGCCGCACCGCTCAAAGAGATGTTTGATGCCGGCGATGTCGCCGTTGTACAGGGAATCGGCTATCCAGATTCAAACCGATCTCATTTCCGGGCGATGGATATCTGGCACACCTGTGAACCCCTGAAAATCGGCGATGAAGGGTGGGTCGGACGATTAGTCCGAGAACTTGACCCGACAAGCCAGAATGTTTTAACCTGTGTGAGTTTCGGACAAGGGTTGCCGCGTGCTTGTGCGCTTGCGGGTATCCCGGTTACTTCTGTCGGTGATTTGGATAACTACGGGTTGATGACCAGCATCGGTGATGAAGGACAGCGCACAAAAGCACTTGATGTATTCAAGAAGATGTATAGCAGCACGGTCGGCAGCGGGATCGTGATGGACTACCTCAGCCAAACCGGGTTAGATGTGATTAAAGGCGCGGACGAACTGAAAAAAGCACCGGCGATGTATACGTCTGAAGTGGAATATCCGCAGAGCTCCATCGCGAAAAGCCTGCGGGATGTCGCTCGTGTCCATCTCGCGGATCTCGGTACGCGCGTTTTTTATACGCAGCATGGTGGGTACGACAACCACGCCAACGAGGTTCCGGCGCACCCACGCCTCCTGAAGGATCTGACGGAAGCGATTCAAGCGTTCTTCACCGATTTACGCGCCCAAAACGCTTCCGAAGAAATCGTCATGTACGTCTTCACAGAATTCGGCAGACGGATCCGAGACAACGCCAGCGGCACAGACCACGGCACCGGCGGCGGCGCCTTTATCATCGGGGATCATGTCAAAGGCGGACTCTATTCGGAGTACCCCTCCCTTGATCCGGCACGTTGGGTACACGGCGAAGACCTTGAGCATACCATTGACTTCCGCGGCATATATGCAACGCTTTTGGAACAGTGGATGGGCGTAGACCCGACCCATATCGTCGGTGGAAATTTTGAACAGATCCAGCCCTTTTCAGTGTAACTTGCAAACTGAAACTTGCTATTAAATGACGTAGAACAACGGGAGGGTACATATCATGGGCAGACCTTACGGCTTGCTGCGTGCTGGGTTTCCGTACCTCAAGTGCCTGAGCATGCGGCGGACGACAAACTTTCCGAGCGACATCGCAATCGGAAAAGAGGGACGTCTGTATATTTTATGCCGGAACGACGGCACGGCATCGATCCGAAAATATACTGTTGACGATGAAGACCGCGGCACAATGGGACGCTACGGACAAGGTGAAGGACAATTTACATGGCCCGTAACAATTATCGCTGATAACGAAGAGAACATCTACGTCTCCGATGAATACCTGCATAGGATCGTCGCCTTTAACAGCGATGGTGAACATATCGGCACCTGGGGTGAACACGGCACCGATCCCGGGCAAATCAACGGACCCGCCGGTATCGCTTTCGATCCAGAGCAAAATCTTTATATAGTTGACAGCCTGAGCCATCGGGTACAGAAGTTCACAAAAGATGGCAAATTCCTTCTCGGATGGGGCAGTTATGGCGATGCTGAAGGGGAATTCAACATGCCGTGGGGGGTCGCTGTAGATGAACTCGGCGATGTCTATGTCGTTGATTGGCGAAATGATAGGGTGCAAAAGTTCAATGCTGAGGGAGAATTTCTCTTTGCATTCGGTAAATCCGGCAGCGGCAACGGCGAATTCAACCGTCCCGCCGGGATTGACGTTGACCTGTACGGCGATATCTACGTCGCCGATCGGGGCAACGACCGGATTCAACTCTTTAACGCTGAAGGTCGATATGTGCAGAAATTCCTTGGCGATGCCATGCTGTCAAAGGTGTCACTGGCTTACATGATGACGAACGCCAGCCCAAATCGGATGCGAGATATGGCGGATTTGGAGCCGCAAAAATACCTGCGTCAACCGAAATCCGTTGCAGTCAGCGACGATGGGTTGATGTTCGTGCCGGACTTTGGATCCTACCGGGTACAGGTTTATCTCAGGCAGACGGTCCCGTTAACCGAGCAGGAATTTAGTCCACCCCGCAGGTCGGTTACATTGCATCAGGAATAGCATCTAAGGGCGGACGGAAATGTTAAGAGCCAAGCGTGCGTGCACCGCGTGCTTGGCTTTTTTGCAGATATATCTTGGAAGGACACAGGTTTCTAAAATGAAAAAGATAGGATTGTTCTACATAGTTTTTTTCTTAGCTGTTGGGTTCTTATCAAACAGTGTTGCTCAGGAATACACACAGTGGCACTTACCTGAAGGCGCGATAGCACGCCTCGGAAAAGGAAAGATAAAGGATGTAGAATTCTCACCTGAGGGGACTCGCTTGGCAGTAGCAACCGACATTGGGATTTGGATCTATAACGCGCACACTGGTGCCAAGATTGCACTTATTAAAAGGCAACCGCGCGGAATTTCGGCTGTAAATATCATCGCCTTTGCTCCAGATGGTACAACCCTTGCTGTTGGGAGTGGACGTTTGGGTGGTGCAATTGGGGCAGTCGAGTTGTGGGATACCACGACTCGAGAACGTCTGACAGTCTTGGGCGAGGATATAGGTTCAGTTCAGGCATTGGAATTTTCAGTCGATGGTACAACACTCGCCAGTGTGAGTTGGTCAGGAACAATGAAGTACTATCTGTGGGAAGTTGCTACCGGTCGCGAAGTTCTAAGCTTTACAAAAGCGCAAGGTCGAATTCCACATAGCAAAAGTGCTTTAGTTCTTTCACAGGCTCCCCATTCTGTTGCGAGTACCGATGTTGATACCGTTAAAATATGGGATGTCGCCACGGAAGAGCTTCGGCATACCTTAGCAGAAAATGGGAACCCCATATTGGCTTTGGCATTCTCACCGGATGGTAAGACCCTTGCCGGTAGTTATCATACGATCCGGTTATGGGATACTGAGACCGGTAATGAACTCTCCGAACTCGGTAGACATAGGCATGGGGTGTATATCATGACTTTCTCTCCAGATAGCAGAATCCTTGCGAGTGGTGACACCGGCGGGAAAGTCATATTGTGGGATTTGGATTCCCCCAACCCTAAACCTTTTAAGCAAAAGTCCACACTCCCCAGTTTATTGCGTTCTATTACTGGCGATAAATCGTCCAAAACAGACAACACGCTCGAAAATCCGCTGATAGAACATACGCTATCCATTGAGGCGTTAGATTTCACCACTGACAGCAGAATGCTTGTGAGTGGAAGTCAGGACGGGGCAGCTATAGTGTGGGAGGTGGAAACGGGAAACCGGCTCTTCACTGTTACGGGACATACAGGTTCGGTTAAAGCATTGGCGTTTCTTGAAGATGATAAAACCCTTATCAGTGCCAGCTCTGATGGGACACTCAGGATATGGGAAACAGGCACTGGGAACCAACAGCTTATCCCGATAAAACATAAGCGGTCTATCTTCTGTATGGCTTTTTCTGCGGATCGTAAAACGGTCGCAATTGGGGGGGTTGGCAATGATGTCTATTTGTGGAATGCCGACACTAAAAACTTTGTTGCTACCTTTAAAACTGGGCACAAAAATTATGTGGATACCTTAGCATTCTCACCGGATGACAAAATCCTTGCAACTGGAAGTCGAGACAGAAAAGTAGAATTATGGGATGTGCCGAACCATCAACGTCTCTCTATACTTGATGGTTATACAGATGGAATCATAGAAATGACATTCTCTGCAGACGGTAAAAAATTCGCGAGTAGGAGTCGGGATGGAACGGCTCACTTGTCGGATCTTGACACGGAGAAAAAAACTGTGCTGGTCACAGCACCTAACAGCGGTGTGAACGCATTGGCGTTCTCGCCGGATAGCAGCCTGCTTGTCAGTGGCTGTTCGGATGAGAAAATCCAACTCTGGGATGCCAACACGCATCAGCACATAGCAGACTCGATCGTGAGTCCGATTGTTCATCATTTAGAATTCTTACCCGATGGGAAAACAGTTGTAACCGGAACACAATATGGTTTAATCCTGCTGTGGGATGTGGATACAAGAACCGTAATCCGCCAAATCCGAATGGGGGATGCTGCGCTGCCCACCGCGTTCGCGTTTACGCAAGATGGCAAAACCCTCGTTAGTGGCTGCTCCGACGGCACCATCTTCATTTGGGATTTAGAGTACATTACACAAAGATAGAATCGAAAAATAAAATAACACATAAAAACATTCATCCCAGATCACATTTCTGTCGGTTTTCTCATCTTTTCTTACAGAGCCAAGCGTGTATTCTATATGCTTGGCTTTTTTGTCTACAAAGCAATGAAATTGATTTTTTAAGTCAACTAAAAGTCTGAAGGTTGCGTTAAACTTTTATGTTTATATACTCAACCGAGGTCAAAACAATACATGCAATTAAAATTAATCGCTTTTCTGTTTGCGTTCATGGCTCCTCTTTCTGTACTCTCACAAACAGGTGATATCCAAGGGACTGTCTATCAGCGAAGCACGGAAAAACCCTTGGCGGGAGCGGATGTTTACATTACCGAAACACAACAAACCCAAAAAACTGATGAAAACGGTATCTTTCGCTTTATTGAACTTCCTGAAGGCACCTATACTTTTGTTGTTACCCATCCACTTGAATCTACCGCTACAAGCGTATCCATTTCCATTAGCAGCGGGGATACCACTGAAATCAAAATCTACTTAGGCGATGCAGTTCGGTTAGAAACGATTGTTGTTGAAGGGAAACGTCTACCACCGACGATTAGCCGCACGGAGATTCGTGGGAGTGAACTGCTACGTATTCCGGGTGCTGCCAACGATGCACTCAAGGGTCTAACGACACTTCCGAGCATCGGCATTCCGAACGATTACTTCGGTGTCTTGTATATCCGTGGGAGTGAACCCGGATCAAATTTGTATTATCTTGACCGAACACCCTTGGGTTATCCGTTCCACTGGGGCGGTTTGCTGTCAACTATCAGCTCGGAAACGATTGAAACAATAGACATCTACGCAGGCGGGTATGGAGCGGAATTCGGGTTGGATTCGCAAGCCGTGCTTGACATCCATGCACGCGATAGCGTTGATGACCGGCTGGACGGAAAGTTCAACCTGAATATACTCTATTCTGAAGGGTTACTTGAAGGCAGGATAGGCGAAAGAGGTTATATCTCCGCTTCTGGACGGAGAAGTTATTTCGATTTCATCGTAGGACCGATTCTTGAAAGCCAGACAGGATCAGAGCAACAATTCCCATATTTTTCTGATTACCAGTTCAAATTTGCATATCCTATAACAGAAAAACATCATCTAACGCTTAATGCGTTCGCAGCGACAGACCATTTCAACTTTAAAGAGGGAGAAATAGAAGACGATATAGAACCGGACCTTGATAGGTCTACCTTCTATTTCAAAAACGGTTTTAATGGGCAGGGCATCCATCTCTATTCAACCTTTACCGAAAATTTTACATCCCATTTTTCATTTACACGCACCTTCAATTTCCTGAATATAGACCTTGAAGATCCACTTGTAGTGTCTTATGAATTGGAAAACGGTGAAGTTAAGTTTGAGGATGGTAAATTAGTAGCAGAAGAAGTACTTTACAATTCCTATGACGTGAAGGTCAAGGTGCCGGTCTACACACTCCGTGAAGATGTATCTTATCAGTTTACATCTGCGCTTGAGTTTGAAGTGGGTTCCCTTTTATCGTTTAGTCCCGCCAATAGTTTTGAGGAGAGCAATTTTTATGAATCTGAACCCGTCGGCGAGATTGAGATAAGCAGGGTCCCAATTGTTGAGAATGGAGAGGTGGTTGGAGAAGGCGTGACAACGCGAGCAGCGCGCTACGAAGTAACAGAATTGGAAGAGACACACTACGAGTTTGGACACGATTTTTACCGGGCCGAAGGTTACCTGCAGGCACGGTACGATCCAGTGTCTTTCCTTTCAATAGCCCTTGGCACTCGGTTAGATTATCTTAATTTAACTGAGCAGCTTTCTGTTCAACCGAGGGCGAGTGTAAGCCTCAAACTTCCAAGTGATTTTAATATCCGTTTTGCTTACGGACATTATGAACAGAGTCCTAAACCGTATCAGATATTATCGGAGAACGGGAACGCAGATTTGAAATCCAGCCTCACACGCCACTATATCATGGAAATAGAACATGAACTCACCGATCAGACAGAATTTAAGTTTGCTACATATTACAAAAACAGCCAGAAGTTAGTAACGGAGAATGAGGCTTCAACTACCTCCGAAGTGCAACCTGCTTCTACGGGTGGGAGATTGGCAACAGAGGCACAGGTTTCAAATTATCTTAATCAAGGTGCTGCGTATGTTGGTGGTGTAGAGGCATTCCTACGGCACCGCATCCCTGATAAGTTTTTCGGATGGGTATCTTATGCATATACGCATGCTGAGCAGCGTGACTATCCGGAGACAGCCTATCAACCGTATCTTTTTGATAACACACATATCGTTAGCGTTGTCGCCAACTATAACTTCACCCCAAATTTTGAGATTGGGGCAAAATGGCAATATTTGAGTGGCACCTCTGAAGTGCCTATCAGTTCTCTGGTACTCATTCAAGATCCGCTTACACGCGGGTTGAATCCTTTGTTGGCGAGTGTTGACGAGGAATTAACTGCCGAATTGACTCCGTATCATAAATTGGATTTCAGAATAAGTCATAAATGGAAGATTCGCGGAATGAAGATAGGCGGATTCCTTGATATTTTGAACGTATATAACCGCAAAAATACGATAAAATTCTCTTTCAAAGAGGCAACGATTGAAGTCCAAGGGGAAGAAGTTGAAATTGAAGAATGGGAATCCGAGGAAGTTTCGCAACTTCCGCGTATTATTTATCTTGGGCTAACACTTGAATTTTGAGGGCAGAGGTTTGCGATTTAAATGTTCCTCTGATATAATACCGCTGTGGTGCTGAAAGAAGCGTAAGCGGACGACGAAGGGAGTCGATATGAAAATCTGGATTATCTTTGGTATTTGCGTCCTAATACTTACTGGCTGCACGACTGTTGAGTCCCAAAAGATGCGGGCGGAACGCGAGCAGCTGCTTAAAAATTATGAGGACCTCCGTGAAGAGAACAGTGAATTGAAAGTAAAAAACAGTATCACCGATACACTCCTCGGCAAGTGGAAATTTCTGAGCCTTGAAGTGGCGGAGGTCGATGTCCCACAAGAGGTCGCGGAAGCCAAAGCCGCGCTTTACGCACTTGAACTGAAGAATCTTACGCTTGAGTTCTTTGAGGAGAAAGGGATTTATCATTACCGCGGCAGGAGAGGTGGGACGCAGGTTTTCGGACAATGGACTGTGATTACGATTCGGTACGGCGATGAACCGTTCCCGTTCATCCGATTCATCAGACGCACCGGGCTGGAGATGGAAAAATTGCTTTTCGCAGCAACTGAGGATGGAAGGGCACTTGGGTTGTCGAGCGCGCCCGGATGGCACACAGCGCGGGATATGAGTATCTCGGTTACGCCTGACAGGCTATATCTTACGATGCACGGTCAGATGCAATCGGGGCCCGATGGCTGGGTACAGAGTGGTGGTATACGTTGTTATTTTGAGAGGGTTGAAAAATGAAAATATTAGGTCCCTTTGGTTTGATTATATTGGTTTTCGTAGGTTGTACCTCGGTAGAATACCAGCAGATGCAGAACGAACGGGAACGACTCCGCGAGGTGTATGAGGAAGCCCGAATAAAAAACGACAGACGGATTCCGAAAGACAGGCTTGAGAAAGAGATGCTTGGAACATGGCAGTTTCTCGGTATAGAGGTCTTAGAAAGCGATTTGAGCAATGAGATTGAGAGGGCTGCTACTTCTCTTGATGAATTGAGTCGTAAAAACTTGACGATCCGCTTTTTTGAAGAGAATGGCATCCGTTTTTACGAGGGTAACAACGGTAGTATTCGGGTTACCGGTAAATTCTCGGTCTACGTTGAACGGATCGCTGAGGTTCTATACCCAGAACTTGGTATGAATCGGATCTCAGGCATTAGGCCTGGGGCGTTTTTATTCAATGATCGTTCAGACGGGATATTCGGTGGTCCGCCCGGAACGTCCAATGTTTTAATTTCTGTCCAGGAAAATCAACTTCACTTGACATTAGGCGCCGGTGTATCGCAAACTCCCACACCTTATGGGTGGGTACACAGTGACGGTATTAGGTATTCCTTCAAACGGGTCGAATAAAAAATCAGAAAGCAGAGGAGGAAGATTGTGAAAACGTTAATCATGTTCAGCGTTGTGGTGATGGTTTTTACGAGTTGTGCGATCTTTACGCCGCAAGAGGCGCAGGAGGAGCGACGGCGTTTGCTTGCGATGCGTGACGCTGCACGCGAGCGGTATAATACAGAAAAAGTTAAAGAGGCTGTAAAGGATCTTCTCGTCGGTAAGTGGCAGTATGTCGGGTTGGAGGTTGAAGAAGGCAACGTTTATGCACAGAGGGCAAAACCGGTACCACAACAGGTGATGGATTCGCTAAATACTGTTATAGACGGACTTTCTAAAGGTGTTGCCGGTGAACAAACAGCGACACCTAACGCGCCTGAACAGGGGACACCCCCAAATTCAAACGCCGCTACGTCAGAAAAAGACGAACAGAGCTCAAAGGTAAACCAACAGAACCCACAAGGAAATGCGACGCGTCTGCCGCCTATTGAGGTTACAGATGAGAAATCAAATCAACGGATATTGGGTGCAAAAGCTGCACTCGTTGCGTCTACCCGTAAAAATCTCATCCTTGAATTTTCCGAGGACCGTACCTCTTATTATTACAATGGTAGCAATCGTGGCACGAATGTCACGGGACAATGTTATATCACCACGAAGCGATACGGGGATGATCCGCACACATTTATCCGTTTTAATCAGCGGACAGGACCAGAATTGCTCGAATTCCTTTTCGGTTCCGAAGCTATAAAACAGATAACCGCGAAGCAAAAACGGAAGCGAGCTGAGATGACACAAAATTTCAATCGAAAAGGTGCTTTAAGGGCGACTTCGCGTTCAATCGCTTCGATGCCAGGAATCACGGTGACAGAGGATACACTCTCTTTAGTGCTCTACGGGGACATGCAATTAACACCAAGGGGTTGGATGCGAACCGGCGGGTTAAGATGCACTTTTAAACGGATTGAGTGAAGCTTCGCTTTGCAAGCGGCTTTGGGAGAAAGGCATGAAGATTTTTATATTATTCAGTATTCTGATTCTGATGTTTGTCGGTTGTACTTCTGTGGAGTACCAGCGGATGCAGAACGAGCGCGACACCCGTCGTGAGGTGTACGAAGATGCCCGACGAAAGGAGGCACTGAAACGCAGTCGCAACTTTTTATCGGATAAGATGCTCGGTAAGTGGGAATTTCTTGAGATGGTCCTTGAGGAGAGCGATGGAAGCGAAGATATTTTGAAGGCGAAAGCAGCACTCGCCGCGTCCAAACTCAAAGGATTCAGACTGCGATTTTGGCGAAGCGGTGACCTTTACTATTACCGTATTGAAAACCTGATTAGTAAGTCTTATGGGACATACGCAACGCGGGTCGCCTATAGAGGAGATGAACCGCAAGCTGCACGGTTTTACCTCTATCCGGTTTCTGGCTCACATATATCGGATCTGATATTCAATTTCACAAAGGGCGTACATAGGCAGGTAGTTACAGGTGACGGTGAAGTTTTTACCACGCAGATAGCGACAAAAATCATGGCAGTCTCCGTGAAAGAGGCGAGACTGGATTTGGAATTAGATCTCGGCATGGTATTAAGCCCTGACGGTTGGCTACGCCGCGGAAAAATCCGCTGTTCGTTTCAACGGATTGAGTAGTATTATGCATAGGTCTATGGGACCTGATGGGAGAACCTTTTTATGAAACACACATCTATCCTTCTTCGTTCAAACGATCAAATTTACACCAAGTTGATTATATTGTGTTGTATCATCGGCACGTTCCTTTTATTTGGTAGTATTTCTGCTGTCCGCTCGGAAGCACCAACGAGCGGGAAGATCGTGTTTACGTCAACCCGGGATGGTAATTCCGAAATCTACATTATGAATCCTGATGGCAGCGATCAGGTTAATTTAAGTCGAGACAATGCAGAAGATTCCAAACCGGTTTGGTCTCCGAATGGAGAGCAGATTTTGTTTGTCTCAGATCGAGATGGGCCACCTGATTTGTATGTTATGGATTCAGATGGTAGCAGGGTCCGCAGGGTATTCGGAAGCAGGAAATATAGATCCAATCCGAGTTGGTCGCCTGATGGTAGAAAGATTACTTATGTAGAAGGGCCGGAGAGCGATGCTAATATCTACACGGCGACGATAAGGGGCAAATTTGTTGAGAGAGTGGCTGCCGGATCTATGCCGAGTTGGTCTCCGAATGGTCGCGAGATAGTCTTTTCTGCTATCAGTGTTAATCGTTCACCACTTAGTGTTTTTAGTCTCAGGAGCCGTACAAAAAAGATGCTTCTGTCAAGTAAAATACCGTGGATAGTGTATCCGGCATGGTCTCCGCATGGTAACAAAATCGCCTTTTCACAGATTGATGGGGTGTTCAATCAAGGACTACTTGAATGGGGGCAGGCGAGCCTATTTGTTGTGAATCGCGATGGCATCGGACTTCATCGAATTGCAAAAGATGAAACGAGAGCTGCCATAGAACCGGTATGGTCTCCACATGGCGATGAACTTATTTACACGGATGCAGTCATGCGACCAGATGAGGTGTTTTATCAACTTTTCAAAACTGATATGAGCGATCGCAGCCCTGTGCAACTCACAAACGAAGGCGATAATTCTGGTGCAGATTGGTTTGATCCGACAGCCTTAGATGTTTCGCCTTCGGAAGCGTTGCTAACGACTGTCTGGGGAAAAATCAAAGCGGATTAGGGACGTACTGTCCGCACCTGTCCACGGAGATCGAGCTGCACCTTCCAATTATTCCAAAAAACTAAATCGTCCTGCCAGGGTATTGGAAGGTGTTCAATTAGAAATGGTGTTAGAACCCTGCTCTGGGTGGCACGGCATCAATCGAGTAGGACGAGATTATCGCGGTGTATAATTTCGTCGTAGTCGCGGTAGCCGAGGATTTTCTCGATGTCTGTCGTCTGTTTTCCGGCGAGTTTGGCAGTTTCTATAGCGTTGTAGTTTACCAGTCCGCGTGCGAACTCTATGCCGTTCTCTGTAAGGCACGAGACGGTATCGCTGTAGTCGAAATTACCTTCGACGCGTCGGATGCCGGCGGGTAATAGGCTTTTACCGCCTTGTACAAGTGCGTTCCGTGCACCGTCGTCTACGATGAGTCTCCCTTTCGGTGGACGGGAATAGGCGATCCATCGTTTTCGTCCGGGGATCCGTTCTTGCGATAGGAAGAGGGTCCCGAGTAACTCACCCTTGAGGAGTCTTGTAACGACAAGCGGTTCTTGTCCGTGTGCAAGTACCATCATTTCGCCGGACCCGGTAACAATATCAGCAGCTTTGAGTTTGGTCACCATGCCACCAGTGCCGCTTGTTGTACCAGCCTCGCCAGCGGCTTTCCAAATTTCCGCTGAGATATTGTTGATAGTGTGAATGAGTTCTGGGTTCCGGGTGTATCTTGGGTCAGCCGTGTAGAAGCCTGCCTGATCGGAGAGGATAACGAGGAGCTCTGCTTGTGCCAGATTCGTTACATAAGCTGAGAGCGTATCGTTATCGCCGACCTTGATTTCCTCGACAGCGACAGTATCGTTTTCATTGATGATCGGTATCACGCCAAGATTGAGCAGGGCGCGGAGGGTATCGTTCATGCGGGTATAACGTTTGCGGTTTGAAAAATCGTCGCGTGTAAGAAGCATGAGTGCGACGGTGTGTCCATAATTTGCAAACCGTTCTCGATAAGCTGTCATTAATAGGATCTGCCCGGTGGCGGCAGCGGCTTGTAGGTGGGGTAGCGTATTTGGACGCTGCTTCAGACCGAGTTGTGGCCACCCGGCAGCAATTGCACCTGACGTGACAAGGATGATCTCAACACCGTCCTGTTTGACAAGTGCCAAGTCGTGGACAAGCCCATCCAGAGCAGCTTCGTTGAGCATCCCATCCGTTGTGATGGTGCTGCTCCCGACTTTTACGACGATGCGTCGTACGTCCGCTAAACAGGTCCGCTGTTCAGTTGGATTGCATCGATTTTGGACTATAAGTGAACTCGAATTCATCGATCCGGACTGTATCTCCTTCTTCCGCGCCTGCACGTGTCAGCGCGTTCATCACTCCCATATTTTTCAGCTTGCGATACAACAGAATCAACGCCTGTTCGTTTTCCATGTCGGTCATGAGAACAGCGCGTCGCGGTTCTGCACCAGTGACAACGAACCCATCTTCGGTTTCAATGAGCTCAAACCGGGCTGAGGGTTCCGATGGCAGTTCTTGTTCCAAGATAATCGCTGTTTCTGCTTCCTTTCGTGCGCGTGCTTCCAAGTACTGCAGGGAGCGATAGGCTTGCTGCATGAGTCTGTTCACACCGTCGCCGGTAATTGCAGAAATCGGAAAAGTTTTCCGGTTACCGAAGTATTCCTGGACGCGTGTTAGAGTTGCCTTCCCTTCCGGCATATCTGTTTTATTGAGCGCGACGATTTGTGGCAGTTTCGTTAGCAGTTCGTTATAATGACCCAATTCGAGATTCAATTGTTCGTAATCTTTAATGGGGTCTCGTCCGTCCGTGGCACTAAGATCGATAACATGGATGAGCATCTTGGTGCGTTCGATGTGCCGCAAGAATTGATGGCCTAAACCCGCGCCTTGATGCGCACCTTCTATGAGTCCGGGGATGTCCGCAAGAATAAAATTCTGTTCCCGATTGATTCGGACGACACCGAGGTTCGGACGGAGCGTTGTGAACGGATACGCCGCGATTTTCGGTGTTGCGGCAGAGGTCCGCGCCAGCAGTGTCGATTTACCGGCGTTCGGGTAGCCGACGAGTCCGACATCCGCGATGAGTTTGATTTCAAGGCTAATTTCACGTTCTTCGCCGGGTTCACCCTTTTCTGCGACGCGGGGTGCTTGGAAGGTGCTGCTTTTAAAGCGTGCGTTCCCTTTGCCGCCGATACCCCCGCTGGCGACGACGATGCTATCGTCAGGTTCCGTCAGATCCGCGAGTAGTTCGGCTGTATTTAGGTCTCTGACGATGGTGCCGGCAGGAACTTTGACAACACAGTCAGTGCCATCGGCACCGTCCCGTTTTTTGCCGGTACCGTGTCCACCGTTTTCAGCGACTTGGCGTGGGTTATGATGGAGGTCAATTAGCGTACTCATTCCCAAAGTGGCAGTAAAGATAACGTTCCCGCCGTTCCCGCCGTCTCCGCCATCGGGACCGCCGCGAGGGACAAATTTTTCTCGGCGGAAACTGATGCACCCGTTGCCACCGTTGCCTGCTTTGACCTGAATTCTTGCTGTGTCCATAGGTATTACATTTCAGAAAGCGGAACTCCGAACTTTCTTCTCGGTTTTGCCCTGAATACTAATTATCGCTTTGGGCAGTGTGATCTGGGTGGGTTTGTGCGATATTAATGGCTGCATTGAGTGTGTACGTTCTTGTGAGATGAGAATACGGTGATGCCCAATTCACAGTGAATGATATTGTTGTCTCCATCGTTTGAATGTAGATCTGAACGCTATACGTTGATGGGTTGTCTGGGTCAATAACCGTATTGCAGGGTTTATCGTAGTTTCCGTCTTGGTTGTCGTCCTGGCAGCTTGTGGCAGTTTGTGCAAAATCTTTTAGCGTTTCAGTGTCGTTTAAGGTGATTGTGAATCCGTACCCTCGAGGGTCTTCTCTTAACCAACGCGGGCCGTTGTAGTTTTCTGGATAGTATATTTGCACTAACCATCCGTCTCCGGTTATGGTTTCGGGTGGCTTAGTATGGTAGTAGTAGTGTGATTGTATGCCGGTGGCGCCAGCAACTGGATTGCGTTGGTTGTTGTTTCCGTTTCCGTTTTGGTTTCCACCGTTCTGGTCAGTGCCGCCATTTTGGTTTCCGTTTTGGTTTCCGTTCTGGTCAGTGCCGCCATTTTGATTTCCGTTCTGGTTTCCATTCTGGTTTCCACCATTTTGGTTTCCGTTTTGGTTTCCACCATTTTGGTTGTTTCCGCCATTCTGATTGCCATTCTCGGCCCCGTTCTGGTCAGTGCCGCCATTTTGGTTGTTTCCGCCATTCTGGTTTCCACCATTTTGGTTGTTTCCGCCATTCTGGTTTCCATTCTGATTGCCATTCTCGGCCCCGTTCTGGTCAGTGCCGCCATTCTGGTTGCCGCCATTTAAAGGTGGCGGTGGAAGCGGTTGCTGCGTTCCGCTGTCTCCATCAGACGGATCGGTGCCACTGTTGTTTCCGCCGTTATTTCCGCCATCACCCGGAGTGCCGCCATTTTGACCGCCATTTTGGTTTCCGTTTTGGTTTCCACCGTTCTGGCCAGTGCCGCCATTCTGCCCACCATTCTGGTTGCCGCCATTTGAAGGTGGCGGAGGCTGCTGCGTTCCGCCGTCTCCATCGGACCGCGGTGTGCCTCCATCCCTCGGTTGTTGTGTTCCATCATCACGTTGTTGTGTGTCGTCATCGCCTGGAGTTCCACCACCATCTTTTGGGGGTTGATCATCTTCTCCTGTATCCATCACTTGTTCCATAATCTCAGTGGTGTCGATCACCATCTCTGCACGCATAATTTGCACACCTTCATAATAGAACACATAAATAAGTTTTCTGGGGTGGATGTGGATGACGGGTCTGTTGCTGTCGTCCGTTTCCGGTATAAGTGTTATGCAAGCTGATTCATGTCCGCTTAGGAGGCAGGCATAATCTTCACCTATCGTAATATATTTGTCAACATCTTCGGCAGTCAGCATTGACCCTGTATAGGGCATTTCGGAACAACCGATAATAGTGAGAAGTGCTATTAGGATACCGCCTATTAGTGTTAACGATAAAAGTTGCGGACTCGTTACCCTTTCAAAACCTACTTCTGTTATCGTCTCCGTGATATTGGTGTCAGTAATGCGCGATGCATCGAAGCGGATGATTACCTTGCCTTTACGTAAATTCACTTTTGTCTGTTGCACCCCTTCGAGTTCTGTCAACGCATCTGTCACGGTTTTAACGAAGTGTTGACAGGATGGAGCACGGATTTCCAATTTCGTTTTTGCCATGGCGTTACTCCTTTGTTGGGTGCAATTGGAGGGAGCTGGCGCCTTCACTGGATGTTAGACTGTCCGCGTTAATGTAGAATGTTGCAGTATGGTCAGGAACTAATCCCGCCACTTGAATCGTTATCTCTTGTGCTTCGGTTTCAATGTCGAATTGGACGATACGACTGTCGTCAAGTCCGTCGATTTGTGTAAAGTCCTTTATCTCAAGGTCTTTTTGCGTGTCGGTTCCTATCTTCATTCCTTCGACAATCCTGAGGTCAAGTCCACTGGTTTCGGGTGTTTCGCCACGGTCTGCTTCACGGAATGTATCGGGATAGTATATTTGGATAGTCCAGTCTTTAAGGACAGTGCTCTCAATATCTTGTCCATTACCATTTGCTGTGGGTTCGTCAGTCAATTCCTGTGTGATCTGGGTAGTGTCCATTATCCTTTCTGCCCGCAAAATGCGTTTGTCTTCATAATAGAAAATATAAATAAGGCTTGTGGGGTGAACGTGGACGATAGGAGTGTTGTCTACCTCTCCTCTCTTTTCTGATATGACTTTCAGGCAAATGGCGTCAAAACCGTCTTGTAAGCAGATTGTATCTTCACCGATTTCGTTGAGATACCGGTTTACGTCGTCAACTCTCAGCATGGGACCGGTGTAAGGGGGATCGGTGCAGCCGATTAGGCTGGCAAGTACGACTGCGATTACGCCGATTGCTCTTAATAGCCGTTTTGTTGTGACAGTCGCTTCAAAACCGGCTTCCGTTATTGCTTCTGTAAGGTTGGTAGTGGTGGTGCGATCTGCATCGAAGTGTACAATTGCTTCCCCTTTGCGGAGGTTGACTTTTGCGCGCTGAACGCCCTCAAGTGCTGTCAACGCGTCTGTCACGGTCTTGACGCAATGTTGACAGGACATACCGCTGATTTTTAGTTTCGTTTTTTGCATGATGTTACGCCTTTTTTGGTAAACCGCGCCCGCATGAGGGGCACGTTGGAATAGCAGTCCGAATCAAGAAACCGCACCCCAAACAGATACGTTGTGCGTCAAAAAGCCGCCTGCGATATGTATTGCCTGATGTGTCCGTTTCTGTATAGCCAAAATAGTGTATTAACACAACTATAAGCACAGGAAGCGATAAAAGAAGTCCAGCAATAACGTGTTCCATTTTACCCTCTTTATCTGAAATTACGTCCGCACGAAGGACAGTTCCGTTTGTAGGAGTGTAGTTCTAAACCACAAGTCGGGCATATCCGTCTTCCCGTGTGGCCCCCGATCCAGCGATATATAGTTAGCGCGATCGAGAGGAAAAAGATAATCATAAAAACAATTCCAAAAATTCCAAACGAACTAAAAAGCTCAAAGAAACCCATTTTTAGTCTCCTTTATTTTTTGTTTGGAAGTTGTGATGGCACGATGGACAAGTCGGCATGTGTGCGCGAATTACCAGTCCACACGCCGGGCAAATCCGTTTTGTCCGAGAGCGTTCGATCAAACGAGAGACAACGATAATTCCGAAAAAAAGAATGATGACGAACGCAACTTCCCAGAAACCGATAGCCACCTTTTTAATCTCCCTTGTTTCCAATTTTCCATACGTAAATTCAGCAACCTATGTTTTTAATCCGCGTAGCAGAGACAGATTTACCTTGTGCATCGTTTTCATCTCTGGTGTTTCAATGATGAGCGGTGTTTCAGCAAACCGGGGATCGTTAAGAATGTATGTAAAGGCGGTTGTGCCGATATTTCCCTCTCCGATATGTTCGTGTCGATCTACACGGCTCTGATATTCCGATTTTGCGTCATTGAGATGGAACGCCTTTAATCGGTTGAGTCCGATAATATCATCAAACTGCTCGAAAGTCGCTTCACAATCCGCTTCAGTTCGCATGTCGTAGCCTGCGGCAAAGACGTGGCAGGTATCTAAGCAGACCCCGAACCGATCTGGGTGTCTTGACATCCCAATCACATCTCGCAGGTGTTCAAAACGGTAACCGAGGTTGGTCCCTTGTCCGGCAGTGGTTTCGAGGAGCAGCATAACATCCGGTGCCTCAGCATTTTCAAATAGAAAATCGAAACTGTCGGTTAGCTGCTTTAAACCGACTGTTTCACCCTCACCGAGGTGTGCACCGAGATGGGTTACGATATAGCAGAGATCGAGCTGATGCGCGAGTTCCATCTGTTCACGGAACGCTTGTCTCGACTTTTCCAACACATCTATTTTCGGAGAAGCGAGATTGCTTAAGTGGATATCGTGAACGATTACCTCACCGAGATCGGCTTCTGACCATGCTGTGGTAAATTTTTCGGTGATCTCTGAGGTCGGAGGTTTTCCTTGCCACTGGTGTGGATTGCGCAGGAAAATTTGGATGGTGTCGCAGCAGAGTTCCTCGCCATTTTTGATGGCATTGTGTATTCCACCTGACGTAGATACGTGTGCACCGAGGATCATATTTCCGTTAGTATCTCCTTGTGTGGTGTTCCAAAATCACGTTAAAGATACCACAAAAATAGAGGAAAGTCAAAGTAAAAAGTCAAACGCGGAAAGGAAATGAACAACGGTATACCCATCACGGATGGACTGCTGTCTTAACTCCGCGCTGGGCGGCGGCGTTATCGAACGCTGCTAAACCGTCTGTAATCGGAAACCGATCGGTCAGTAAAGGTTCAAAATTGAGGGCTTTCTCTATAAGGAGCTGCTTGGATTCTTCAAGGCTGGTGCGTGAGAATGCCCATGAAGCCATCAGTTTGTGCCCTGTGTAGTGGAATTCCTCGAGGTTGATGCGGAGTTCTTCGCCTTCCGGTGCAAGTCCGAAGAAGTTGAGGCATCCGCCTCTACGGACGATCTCAAAAGCGAGTGCGATTGCCGAGGCCTTATTTGTTGTCGCCGAGATGACGGTATCAACCCCGCCGTTGGTAAGTTCTTTGAGGTGTGCGACTGATTCTGGCGACGTATCAAAGGTGTGATCGGCACCGAGCGTTTCTGCGACAGCCCTACGGTGTACGTGCGGCTCCATTATGTATGTGGCTAAGCCTGCTCGTTTCATTAATTGGGTGAGCATTAAACCGATGGGACCGGCACCGAGGATCGCAACAGAATCCTTGAAGAGCGTCTCCCGCATGGCATTTAGGCAGCAGCCCAACGGTTCGAGAAACAGCAATTCTTCAGCGGGCATGCTGTCTGGGACCCGGATAAGTTTACCGGTATCCACGCCGTGCTTTGGCATCCGCATGTATTCGGCGTATCCGCCATCGATATCGTGTCCGATGCCTTCAATATTTTTGCAGTATTTGTCGAGGTCGTTTTGACATTCGGGGCATACGCCGCAGGAGAGCATAGGGTTGACTGTCACGCGTTCGCCGACTTTAACATCAGGGTGACGGCTATCTACGATGATGCCAGCGAGTTCGTGACCCATGATGACCGGTGGCGCGTAATCTGATACATCTCCGCGCAGTGCCGCGAGGTCAGAGGCACAGATGCCGCAGAGTTCCGTTTCGATGAGTACGTCGCCAGTGACGAGTTCGGGAATCGGTTTTTCTTGAATGCGTAGTTGCTGGATTGTCTCGAAAACGATAGCTTTCATGGGTTTTATTGGTTGTTAGTTATAAGTTATAAGTTATAAGTCTGGATTGTGATTGTTGAACATTTTTTATTTTCCATCCGCAATTGGTTTGCGACGGTTACCAAGGCGTGTTAAATCCTCGGCACCGTCTTAACTAAAAACTTATAACTTATAACTTATGACCACTCCCTTCGAGGCTATTCAAACTCGTAAGGTACGGTTTCTGCCTGATGTGTTTTAGAGGATTTTTCCGCTAAATCCATGATGGCGATGACACGGCGAGCAGACTCTGGTGTCACAAGTAATGGCGTACCGTCGTTTAAATGGGCGACGATGTTCTGATAGTAACTCGGACCGGGTCTGCCGTGATGCCCAACTTCCTGCTCTTGCGGTTGCCCTTCGACTTCGGAGAGCACTTTGAACCCGCCGCCTTCGGAGGTAATCGCACCGTGTGATCCGAGCAGTTTCCATCGCGGTCCATTGATTTTGGCGATGTTAGACATCTGGATGTTTGCGACTGCACCGTCTGCAACGACTTCTCCACCCGCGAATCGAACAATCGCTTGGACGTGATCTTCGTTGCTAATATCGTCCCAGACGAGGTTCGGCTGATAGAAGCCGGTGACGTTAATCATCGGGGCTTCGAGGACGTTGAGTAACCAATCGAGATAGTGTGCACCCCAGTCGTAGAATTGCCCGCCGGAGATGGCTTTAACGCTTCGCCACCAGTTCGGATTCGGGCGTCCGTACCCACCGCCCCACATTTCAACATTAAAAACTTTACCGATGATACCGGATTGGACGAGTTCGCGAAGCGTCCAGAAATCGGCATCCCACCGGCGGTTGTGATGAACGGACAGCATAACGTCGTTCTCTTTAGCCGTCGTAATCATTTCTGTGGCTTCTGCGATGGTGACGCACATCGGTTTTTCAACGACAACATGCTTGCCAGCATTCAGGCTTGCCACTGTCGGCGCACAGTGCAAACTATGCGGTAGGACGTTTGCGACGAGATCGACACCCTCGTCAGCGTTGAGTTCTTCAACTGAATTATAGGTGCGGATGCCAGGGAAATCTTTTTCTGCAGCATCAGTGCGTTCAGGGTCTATGTCGCAAACTGCGACGCATTCGATGCCCTCGGTGTTCTGCATCATATTTGCGTGGGCTCTGCCCATGTTAAATGCTGCGCCATATCCGAGGACGGCACCTTTGATGGTATCTGCCATTTATTTGACTCCTTTTTCGTGTATGAATGTGTTATTATAGCACAGTGAAAAAAAATTGTGTAAAAATTCTGTTGCGTGTGTGAGAAATAGATTGATGTTTCTTGGAATATGTGGTAGACTCTATTGGTTTTTCGTGAGTGCGGTTTGTTTCTGCGGACAAGCACAATAGCAAAGAAGGATGCGCCTAAGATATATTCGTAGAGGCACAGGGTACATCAATTTTTCAGTAATATTTTTTGAGGTCATATATGGCGAGAGTTGGACTCATTGGAGTTGGGAATATGGGCGCGGGCATGTCAAGAAACATCTTGAAAGCCGGACACGAACTGACGATGTACGATGTTCGTCCTGAAGCAATGGAGACGTTGGCACAAGAGGGCGCAGACGCTGCTGCGTCACCGAAGGATGTCGGCACCGCGGTAGATACCGTTTTTATTATGGTGCTGAATGTTGAACAGGTCAAAGCAGCACTTTTGGGTGAAGACGGATTATTGGCCGGTCTGAGACCGGGTTCTACCGTGATCTGTACGGCGACGATCGGACGTTCGCAGGTGATAGAAGTTGCCGAACTCGTCGTTGCAAAGGGCGTTAACATCGTTGATGCACCTGTGAGTGGGGGCGCGCCGGGCGCAGCTGCTGGAACACTCACGATGATGGTGGCGGCAGAAAACAAGACATTTGCAGCATCAAAGCCGGTACTTGAAGCCGTCGGCAAGGACATCTATCACGTCGGTCAGGAGATCGGTATGGGTCAGACGGTCAAGTCTGCACTCGCGGTCCTGATAGGGACAACTTATGCAGGGATTTTTGAGGCGTTGACACTCGCAGTGAAAGCCGGGGTGGCGCCGGAAACACTTCGAGATGTCGTCAGTACAAGCGTCGTCGGGAATTTCCTTTTCAGGGATACAACGGAAAACATTTTATCGCGCAACTTCAAAGGGCAGAGCAATATCGGGACTATGTATAAGGACCTGAGTTTGGCGAAGAGCATGGCAAGCGACTGTGGTGTGCCGCTTTTTGCAGCGAGTGCCGCTTTTGAACTGTTTCAAGCGGGGAAGGCGGTGAACCCAGATGAGGATAACTGGACGATTATCAAAATCTTGGAAAGTATTGCCGGTGTCGAAGTTAAGCCGACAAAATAAATATTAACCCGAATTGCTAACCGTTGGAAATTTCGTTCTTTCTGTTCAATATTTGCGTTATACGTAAGTTGAAAAAAATGAGAGGGTGTTGAATGTTCAAATTGGGGGTCATTACGGATGGCATCAGTCGGAACTTTGAATATGCGCTGGACACTATGGTTGAAACCGGCTTGGAATATGTTGAATTGCAGTACCTTTGGGAGAAACAGATAGGCGATTTGACAGATACGGATGTTGCGCGCGTTAAGGGCTTAATCGATGCTCGGAATTTAAAGGTATCGTGTATCTCGCACCATAATTTATCGGCACTTCCAGTTGATACGGCACTGGTCGCACCTGCCTATCGGGATCATATTACCACGTTACAACGGTGTATTGATATTGCGGAAGCACTGGGGACGAACCTCGTCCGGATTTTTAGTTTTCGGAAAGAGATGGTGCTTTTCGGGGCGGAGCCGATTGTCTCGAAAGGGACATGGGCAACGCTTCTGGATCTATTGGAGGAACCGTTGCGTATCGCGGACGATGCAGATATCACGCTTGTGATTGAGACTGCAATCTCTGGGAACGTGACTTCGGCGTTACTCGCCAGGAAATTAATAGACGAATTGGATGTACCGCATCTGAAGGTTTTGTGGGATCCGTGTAGTTCGCTCTATTGTACGGAGATTCCGTATCCCGATGGCTATGAAGTGATTCGTGAGCATATTGCACATGTCCATCTCAAGGATGGCATAGTGAACCTGCCAGCAGCGACGTTTGATTTCTGCGCGATGCGCCAAGGGCAAATGGAGCCTTACTACAACGACATTGTGAATGCTTTGAAACGGGATGGTTACGAAGGCACAATCTCTTTAGAGAGTGTCTATACGCCGGTCGGTGGGACACGAGAGGATGGGTTCAGGGAGTCGTTGCCGGTTTTCATGGAACTTATGGGACGATAGATACACGGACTTTAAGATAGAAAGGACGCAGTTGATGTGTATCAGCTGCGTCCTTACATTTTAAGGCGCGAGACATACCCTCGCGGCAACATTAGGAATTACTTGACTTTCAAGCTACCCCATGTTGTCGGGAGTTTGCCAGCGGCTTCAACAGATGTGCCTAATTCGGCTGAGGACTTATAGACAGCCTCGACAGGGGCGCTGATACCAGCGTACATGCCCCATCCGCCGCCACGTTCACTGACTTTTATCACCAGGATATTGTCGCCTTGGACGAGATTAACGGCGAAGGTATCTTGGAAGGAACCTGCGCCGCCGCGTCCACGGTTGACAGCGTTTGTGTGAACCACTTCACCGTTGAGCCAAACTTTGACGGAGTCGTCACTGCTGACACCCATCATCGCGCCTTCAATATCTTCATCGGCTACGAGTGTAATGACTGCGTATGAAGAAACGTCGTTGAAGTCAGCGTTGTTTGTCACGCCGAGTTCGACGAGCATGGCGTTAATGTTGCCGTCTGCGGGGAGTTGACCGCGCGTCCAGGCATAATCACCGATTTCGTCGCCTTCGGTTGCCCCGTTCATCGCAACCATTTCTTCGGTGACATCGTCGTTACTGGCGACTGCAAGAGAGTCGATATCGGTAGAATTCTGTCCACCTTGATTCGCTTCGGTGGGTGCGATCATCCAGAGCCACTCGCCTGTGATGTGAAAAATAGGTGGCGTAGGTGAGGTCGTGACATCGGCATCGATACCAATGTATTGTCCCCATCCACCCCCGCGTTCACTCACTTTCACGAGCAACAGATTAGCACCTTCTACGAGGTTGACTTCAAAATTATCTTGATAGCCGTCTATGTCGGCTGGTGCGCCGCCGCGTCCACGGTTTGTAGCGTTTGTGTGAACGACTTCGCCGTTGAGCCAGACTTTGACAGAATCATCACTGCTGGCACCCATTGTTACGCCGGACTGAGCAGTCGCGGATACAAGGTAGATAAGTCCATAAGAACTCACGTCGTTGAAATCAGCATTTTCGGTGACACCGAGTTCGACGAGCATAACATTGGTGTTACCGTCCGCAGGGAGTGTCCCGATTGTCCAAGCGTAATCACCGACCGCGTCGCCTTCGTTTGCACCGTTCATGGCGACCATTTCTTCAGTGACATCACCACCACTGGCTTCATCGAGAGAATCGATATCGGTGGAATTCTGTCCACCTTGATTCGCTTCGGTGGGTGCGATCATCCAGAGCCACGGTCCTGCAATTGGCTCTTGGGCATCAGCGATGTGTGTCATGACGAAAATTGCCATCAGGCACGTTAAACCTACAAAGAATTTCTTGTACATGAAAACCTCCATTTAATTTTTGAAAATAACTTTTAACTTTAACAGTGCTCATCTATTGCGTTATAGTTTCTGACGCTTTTTTGAGTTAAGGATGAACAACTATCTGCCATTAGTTTAACAAATAACCATAATTTAAATCAAGATTAAAAAATAGTGTTGAAAGAATTTAATTTTCGTTGCACAGTCACAGTGAAATATCTCTATGCAGAAGCACCGAAAACTGGCAACGAAAATGTTCGGATCGAAAACGATAGCACTAATGCGCGTTCTTAATTTCTGCCCATTGCGTCGCTAATTTCCCGGCAGGTTCAACAGGTTGAAAACCTTCAAACTCTATGTGGTGTTCGACATCGGCATCGATGCCGACGTACTGACCCCATCCGCCGCCGCGTTCACTGACTTTGACCATGAGAAGGTTGGCACCTTTTTTCAGGTCTACTTCAAACCTATCTTGGTAGTTATTTATACCAGCGGGTGTACCGCCGCGTCCACGGTTGGTAGCCATCTTATGAACCTCTTCACCGTTTAGCCAAACCTTGATAGAGTCATCGCTGCTGGTACCCATGGTCACACCAGACTGCTTGCTCTTGGATTCAAGCACGAGCAGCCCATAAGAGGTAACATCATTAAAATCAGCGACGTTTGTCATTTTAATTGAGACGAGCATGGCGTTAATGTTGCCGTCTCCGGGGAGTTCGCCAGGTGTCCATTCATAGTCACCGACTTCATCGCCTTCTCTGGCACCGTTTTTTGCGACCATTTCTTCAGTGACTTTGCCGTTACTGGCTTCCTCAAGAGAATCGGTATCGGTAGAGTTCTGTCCACCTTGATTGGCATCGGTGGGTGCGATCATCCAGAGCCACGGTCCTGCAATTGGTTTTTCGGCATCAGCGATGATAACCGAAAGACTCATCAAACATACTAGGACTATTATCCATAATTTTTTGTACATTTACTTAATCGACCTTCCTTTTATTCCAGATTCTTTAGGACAGACGCATGTTTGACTGGACAGGGGTACAGCCGAGGTCCGACCACATAGTGAATAATATGGGACCTCAACGGTTATTGGAACCGGACACCTGCAGTGAATTGCGTAAGTCCTAATTCAACTAACGAAACAGATTAGCACAGGTTACCAAAAAAGTCAAGTATATTTTTGAATTAAATTTTTGGGGTTGAAACCGACTGTTCTAACGGGTGCGTTTGAGTTCCCCCCACTGCGTTATAAATTTCCCTGTAGGTTCGATGGCGAGAGAACCAGGTCTGCTTGTAATAGCGAAATCGGCATCAATGCCGACGTACATGCCCCATCCGCCGCCACGTTCACTCACTTTAACCATCAAGAGGTTATTTCCACGTTCGAGATCAACCTCGAAGGTATCTTGGAAGGTGTTTGCGTTGCCGCGTCCACGATTTACGGCGTTTGTATGAACCACTTCACCGTTGAGCCAAACCTTGATAGAGTCATCACTGTTGACTCCCATCGTAACGCCGCGCTGTGCTCTGATGGTTTTAAGGGTAATGAGTGCGTAGGAGGTAAAATCGTTCAAATCCGCGACGTTTGTCATACCTATTGAGACGAGCATGGCATTGATGTTGCCGTCTGCTGGCAGTGTGCCGACTGTCCACTCATAATCACCGACTTCATTGCCTTCTTCGGCACCGTTTTTTACGATGTCTTCTTCAGTGACTTTGCCGTTACTGGCTTCCTCAAGAGAATCGGTATCGGTAGAGTTCTGTCCACCTTGATTGGCATCGGTGGGTGCGATCATCCAGAGCCACGGACCGGTAATGCGTCTGTTTGCTCCCCATGCCGTTTCTTGTACGGGGATGGGGTCACCCTTCGCGTCAAATTCAACCTGTTCGTAATCATCGAAGTTTAGGCTGTGTTCAAAATCTGCATCAATACCGACGTTCATTCCCCACCCGCCGCCACGCTCACTGACTTTGACCATCAACAGGTTCGCGCCTTCCTTAAGGTTGACTTGAAATTCGTCTTGGAATTCATTTGCGCCGCCGCGACCGCGGTTGATTGCGTTTTTATGGACGACTTCACCGTTGAGCCAGACTTTGATAGAGTCGTCGCTGCTGACTCCCATCGTCACATTACGTTGCTCTTGGGCAGATTCAATGATGATGATGGCATAAGATGTGACATCGTTAAAATCAGCGATGTCTGTCATACCAATATCAACGAGCATGGCGTTGATGTTGCCGTCTGCGGGGAGTTCACCCCGGGTCCATCTATAGCCGCTGACTTCATCCCCTTCGTTTGCTCCGTTTTCTGCGATGTGTTCTTCGTTAGTTCTGCCTTTGCTGGCTTCATCGAGAGAATCGATATCGGTAGAATTCTGTCCGCCTTCGTTGAGTTCGGTGAGCGCTATCATCCACAGCCACGGTCCGCTAATACGTTCTTGGGCATGGCTGGTGTTCGTCATTATGAGGAAACTCATCAGACACGCCAATCCTATCAGGAAAAGTTTTTTGTACATTTGAAATATATAACCTCTTTATATAATCGCTATCTGTCTTTTAATTGTTTTTCCACACTGGTAACCTTATCTTCCATCGTTTGTGTTCTGTCGGTCCGGGTCCCGAACTTAAGCGTTGTTGTAATTCGGGGCGCCCCCATTTCATGGACGACTTCGTGACATCGCCGTATCGCTGCGAACACGGTATCCCAATCGCCTTCGATGTTGGTGCCGTAGGCGTGCAATTTGGTTTCCAGTCCTGCCGCTTTTAGCACCTGTTCACACGCTGTGACGTATTTTGAGACCGAAACGCCGACACCCATTGGAACGACGCAGAGATCCGCGATGACTTTCATAAAATTTCCTTAATTGTCTCGTAATTGGTTTAGGACGGTGTTGGGTAACGGGGGTGCATCTGAAGTTGCTACACCGTCGTCAACTTGTTCAGGGGTCATCATCCCCGGTACGACACAAGAGACCGCGGGGTGTGCCAAAATAAATTTGAGCGCGGCTTGTGGCAGGCTTCGCGCAGTATTTCCAACGATGGATTTCACCTGCTCCACCCGTTCCAGATCGGTGAGATATTTTTCGCGGGGCCAGGTTTTCCGATAGTCGTTTTCAGCGAAAACAGTGTCGGGTCGGAGTTGTCCGGAGAGGAGTCCTGAGGACAGCGGTTGTCGGACGACAATGGCGATACCGTTTTCAACGGCAGTTTCCATCACAGGTGTCGCCATGCCTTGTGTGAGGATGTTATAGGTGAGCATCAGTGAGGAGATATCGGTGTCTGTTATTGCTTTCAATGCGTCTGCCTCGCTGCCAAGCCCCATCCCATAAAATCGGATTTTGCCTTCGGATTTGAGGTTTTCCATTGTGCCGAAAGCGTCGTCCCATTCGGAAGCAGGCGGCGGCGCATGAAATTGATAGATGTCTATGACATCTCTCTTCAATCGCGTCAAGCTGCCTTCAACTGCTGACCGGATATAGTCGGGTGAAACATTGAAGGACGGGTGTTCCCACCCGTGGCTAATCCAACCATCAGAATTTAATTCATATCCGAGTTTCGTGGCGATGACGACTCTGTCACCGAGTGCTGAGAAAGCCTCGCCGAGCAGTCGTTCTGCACGGCCGCCACCGTACTGGTCTGCTGTATCGTAATAGGTAACCCCGTTTTCAAAGGCGTATCGGAGGAGATCAACGGCATCCGTTTCGCCGATGTCTCCCCATTCACGTCCGCCGAGTTCCCATGTTCCCATACCAATTTCGGAGACGATAAGTCCTGTATTTCCTAATTTACGTTGGCGCATTGTTTCTTCTTTCTTAGATCGGGGTTACAACCCCTTCTAAATAGAGTATGACGCTTTGGATTTAGGTATTATTTTACAATATTTTATAACTATTTGTCAACAATCGTTTTTTATAGCGATTTCTGATGCCAGAACGAATTTGGATTGACAGACGACGGCTGTTTCTGATAAGATATGGGTAGATTTTGATAGATAACCGCAAACACGGAAATAGAAGCATTTGGGGACGAAACTATCGCAACGGGCAATTCATCCGACCTTGCAGGAGGGATCCTTAATTAATGAAGTTGCTGGTCACTGGTGGTGCTGGCTTTATCGGTACCAACTTCATCCGATATTGGCTGCGGCACTATCCAGACGATGCCATTGTTAACCTTGATCTACTGACCTACGCTGGCAATATCACTAATCTGACAGATATAGCCGAACGTTACCACGAACGCTACAAATTTGTCCATGGTGACATTGTGGACTCGGTGTTTGTAGAAGACGTTTTTAAGAAAGCGGCACCGGATGTGATTGTCAACTTCGCTGCGGAGTCTCATAACAGTCGTGCGATTCTACAGCCGCGACGTTTCTTTGAGACGAATGTGATGGGGACGCAGGTGTTGTTAGACGCAGCGAGGAAGTTCGATGTGCAGCGGTTTCATCATATCTCTACATGCGAAGTGTATGGTGAACTTTCCCTGGATTCACCAGATGCTTTTAATGAATGCTCGCCATATCGTCCGCAAACCCCGTATAATGCTTCTAAAGCGGCGGCTGATCATCTCGTGAACGCCTATTTTCATAGTTTCAACATGCCGATAACGATCTCTAATTGCGCGAACAACTATGGTCCCTACCAGCATCCGGAAAAACTCATTCCACTGTTCACGACGAAGGCGATCCAAGATTTGCCGTTAACGCTCTACCGGAGCAGCCATAACCGTCGCGAGTGGCTACACGTTGAAGACCACTGTAGGGCAATCGCAGCGGTGATCCAGCGTGGCAAAATCGGTGAAACCTACAACGTTGGCAGCGGCGTCGAGAAGAGCATTGAGGAGATTAGCGATTTCATCTTGTCGGCTCTCAGCAAACCGCAGCGTCTGAAAACTTATGTTCCCGATAGGCCCGGACACGATTGTCGGTACTTATTGGACTCAGTGAAAATCGCACGTGATGTCGGGTGGAAACCGGCGATTCGATTTGAAGAGGGCATGCGTGAGACAATTCAGTGGTATGTCGAAAACCGAGAATGGTGGCAGGCGATTCAACAGAAAGCAGATAGTGAAATGGTTCAAGAGGATAAGTGGGAGACGTTTAAACGGAGGTAGCCCTATGCAACTGATGATGGAACAACTGGCGACATGGGAACAGGATGGGATCATCGTGGTGCCTAACGTGTTTCCACAGGAAGTGATCGCGCCGGCACTTGAAGAGATTGAACGAAACGCCTACGACGGTTTGACTTACACTGAATATCACGCGAAATGGGGCGCGCAACCCGAAGCGTTAAAGAGTGCATACCAGAAGCACAGTGATATGCAACGGCTCGCGGGTCCGTTTGGAAAAGCGGTGCATTTCCCGACAGGGTTGGCAGCCGTGGATAAACTCATTGAAAACGAAACATACTTGGGGATCGCACGGCAATTGTTAGGCACGGAAGAAATTCGACTCGGCTATGGACAAATCTTTTTCCGAGAAGGGCTCACCGATAGCCGTCATAGTGAGCATCCGTGGCAGGGTTACCACATTGACAATGCGACCAACTCACCCTTGCCACCACACCCAGATTGGCAACGCTATGGATATATTTTGTCGGCGATCTTTGTACACGACATCGAATTGGACGGGGCGCCGATGCTCGTCTGCCCAGGTTCACAGAACCAGTTGGATAAAATATGGGCGAAGTATCCGGGCAGAGCGGGCGGGATGGGGATTCCTGACCTACGTGAATTTAAAGGTGAACTTGCAGATCCGGTTCCCCTTACGGCGAAAGCGGGGAGTGTGGCATTCCGTTCGAGCTACTTGGTGCATGCCGCACAACCATTTGAGAACAAGAGCAGACAGCGGGGGTGGATGGGCTATCATTTTCATCGTGCCGATAATGACGACTGGTGTAAAACAACGCGTCCTGTGCCTGGGTGGAGCAGCCCAAACTACGTGAAATTTGTCACCCAGACGACACCTGCTGTGCGACGTGTTTTAGGGTGGCCCGCCCCTGGAGATGCTTACTATACACCGGAGGCACTCAAACGTCTTGAACAGGCGTATCCCGGGATTGATCTGGAACCCTACCGAAAATAAAGTCAGAAAGGATTGTTTATGAGCAAAACGAAAAAAGTCGTCATGATGAATGAGGCCGGACGTATCTGGACAGAGGAACAGGAGATGCCCGAGCCGAAATCGGGGCAGCTCTTGGTTGAAGTTCGCGCCTCAATGGTGAGCCCCGGTACGGAACTCGGTGGTGTCAAACGACGCCGCGAGCGTCTAGGCTCTGAAACTCGGCAGCGCCCGTTTGGGTATACGAATGCCGGTGTTGTCATCGGTATGGAAGGCGATTGTGACGAGTTTGAAATCGGCGATCGGGTGGCGGGTATGGGCGGTGGCTACGCACTCCACGCGACGTCTGCTTGTATACCGCACAACCTATGCGCGAAGATTCCCGATAACGTCAGAGACGAAGAAGCCGCATCTATTCATCTCGCGGCAACGGCACTCCATGCCGTGCAACGCGGACGTATCCGGATCGGTGAGAACGTCGTTGTTGCTGGGTTGGGTATTGTTGGTCAATTCGCGTGCCAGATAGCGAAAGCCGCGGGGGCTTACGTTATCGGTTTAGACCGGTTACCGTTGCGGATAGGTATTGCAGAGAACGCCGGAATACACCGCGCGGTGAACGTTTCCGAGACGGATCCGGTTCCTATTGCGCAGGAGTTCACAAGCGGTTACGGCATGGATTGCGGGATCATCGCTTTCGGTGGCGATGCCACGAGTGCCTTTCAACAGATCCGAGCGATGCTGAAAACAGCACCCGACACACATAAGATGGGGCGAATTGTCATCGTCGGTGGCGCGAGCATAACACACGGTTTCGCGGCGGGACTTGGTAATGTGGATGTTATCAGTGCAGCCCGCACTGGACCCGGCTACCACGACGAGGCTTATGAACACGGCGCGGATTATCCGCCGGTGTTTGTCCCCTGGCCGACACAGCGTAACTTAGAATTATCACTGCGGCTGATGTCCGAAGGCAAGATTCAGGTGCAACCGTTGATTACAGATACTGTACCGATTGACCAAGCCTCTGAGGCATGCGAAAAGTTGATTCAAACACCAAACGAAGCGTTAGGCGTTGTTTTTTCGATGCAATAGCCGGTTGGCACTTACGCAATTTGCCCGTTTTTGTGCAGTCTTTCGTTTGTAGTAGCGCAATTCATTGCGCGTCCTTCGGTAGTATCCGCGTAAAAAATTTGCCAAAAATCAGCAGCACTGCAACAACGGCGGCAGTGCGGATTTGAAAGGGGGAGCTGCCTGCCAAGTGATCCTAACAGTTCGCTTGCGCCAGCATAAAAAATATGGAAATTAGAGGCGCGCGTGAATCAGAATTAGAACAGACTGTTGAACTTAGCTGCGTAGCGTTTAACCCCGATGGGCATGAACGCTATCGGCAGTACATGAAAGGTGATAGTAGTTATAGACTTCCACAGACTCGTGTTGTCGTTGTAAATGACACGGTCGTTTCGACCTTGCGCGTCTGGGAACGACGGATCCGGATGGGTGCGTCGCTCGTAACAGTAGGTGGTATCGGTGGTGTCTGCACACATCCGCACTATCGGGGTGTCGGGTACGCGTCTGCGCTTATGCGCGACACTATCGCCTATCTACAAACAATCGCGTGTGACCTCGGTGTCCTTTTCACTATTATCCCTGAGGCGTTTTACAAACAACTCGGATGGACATCTTTTCCGATGCACGGGTTTGATGTAGCGTGCAACTCAGCAGTCTATGCGGCAGACTCGCCTGCGTGTCAGGTAACCGATTTTAACGCTGAGACAGATTTAGATGCCGTGGCCCGGTTATACGACATCGCCAATGCGCAACAGAGCGGAACGATTGCTCGGACGCGTGCTTACTGGGATATGGCACCGTGCCGTATCCGAGGTGTCCTTCCGACGGTTGTCGCACGTCGAGCGGGACATATCCGTGGGTATCTCAACTATGAGGTGGACAAAAAGCGTGTTGAGGTGCGTGAGGTCGGATGTGACGCTAATGATCCAGAGGTCTTGGATGCGCTTGTGTCTTATATTTTAAAGGCTTGTGAATCACACGGGTTAGAGAAGATAGCCGTCAAGTTTCCGTCTCGACATCCGTTTTCGGAACGACTCATCGCGGCGTGTGACAGTTTGGTGACGAAAACAGAACGGTCGAAGATGATGCTCTATGCTGTGAATCTGTCGGTGCTTTTGCGTCATCTTATCGTTGGGTGGGAGTCCCGCATCGCGGATGCCGAAGAGACGTTTCCGGCGTTGGCTGTTAGATTGCCTGTGCTTAACGATCAGCAGGTTGTGCTGCGGCACAACGGAGACGGTACGTTGCAGATTGTTCCTGAAGCTGCGGGTGCAGTTGATTTCGGCGTAGATTTAAGCGAAGCGGATTTCTGGCAGCTTCTGTTCGGTGAAATCGGATGGGAGCAGATAAGTTCGGAGGTTACGGTATCCGCGGAAATCTCGGCATTTTTGGCGGTCTTGTTTCCGAAACGTGATGTCATTTTCTGGTCTCCAGACCAGTATTGAGAAAGGGAGGAATAATGAATACATCATTTGAAAGACCTTACAGACCTGTAGATCTAAATACATCATTGACGAAGTCATTTCCACTAATGGCAATGGCTGAGAAACTCATGGAAGAAGCCACATTCGCTACGTCAGGTCGATCCTCGCTGACACTAGCTCGTGGCGATGAACTGACTGTTGTTCTGGTTGTTTTGAAAGCTGGAACTACACTTGAGGAGCATTCGGCACCCGCCGCTGCCGCTGTCATTACACTCAGTGGAAGCATCATATTTACAACAAGTGCTGATAAAATAACACTCGAACAAGGTGATGGGATTACCTTCACAGATGACATTCTTCACAGTGTCTATGCTAGCGAAGATAGTGCGTTCCTCATTGTGATCGGAGGAAACAGTTAGGTATCACACAAAAGAACAGTAAAGCTCGTACAGATACCCCGGATGGTTAAAAGGATGGAGAGTACAAGTAAAAACAATTCCGAGTCTCAAAAAGGTGGCACGCAGACGAGTGCGTTTGGGACTTCTGGACGAATCAATCACGATGCCAGTGCGTTTTATGGGAGCAGGCTCTATGCCGATCAGGAACTTCCCGAACCCGATACATGGATAGAAAACCCGATCCCCTCTGAAAACCTTGATCGACTTTATTGTGCGTCCAGTACGCAGATGTCCGAGATCCCAGATGATAGTGTTCATCTGATGGTCACATCGCCACCTTACAATGCGAAGAAGGAGTACGACGACGATCTGTCGTTGGCGGAATATAGAGAGCTCCTTTATGCTGTCTTTGCCGAGACGTATCAGAAGTTGGTGACGGGTGGCAGGGTGTGTATTAATATCGCTAATTTGGGACGGAAACCCTACATCCCGTTGCATAGTTACATCATAGAGGACATGCTGGCGATAGGCTACCACATGCGGGGTGAGATTATCTGGGACAAAGCCTCCAGTGCTGGCAGTTCGACGGCGTGGGGGAGTTGGTTGTCGGCAGCGAACCCAGTATTAAGAGACGTTCATGAATACATCCTCGTTTTTTCCAAGGACTCCTTTTCTCGGAAACGCGAGCGCAAAGAGAACTCCATTAGCAAAGCGGATTTCTTAGAGTGGACAAAAAGCGTCTGGACGTTTCCTGCTGTTTCCGCGAAACGCATCGGTCATCCCGCCCCTTTTCCTGAGGAACTTCCACATCGGTTAATTCAACTCTATACCTTCGTCGGTGATGTCGTCTTGGATCCGTTTTGTGGAAGTGGTACGACGTGTTTAAGCGCGTTGAAATCGGGAAGGCACTATATCGGTTACGATATTGAGGCGAAATATATTGAATTGGCAAACGAACGGATTAATCAGTATACCGATCAGATTCGTTTGCCAATATAAGTAGACTTACATCAGGGTGTACGTTTTGCCTGCTTCTGTTCCAAACCGGACCACCGAATCTGCTTGTTCTGTCTCAATGGCTACGTCATTGCCTGTCACCGTAGCGGCTGCGGTTGTTCGGACAGTACAGTCTTGTCCGAGCGTGGAGTGAATCCGTGCCTCGGTGAGTTTTCCATTTTCCCATGCCATATCCACGACGAATCCGCCGCGGGCACGCAAGCCTTTAATGTGTCCGGTACTCCACGCCTTCGGGAGTGCGGGTAGCAGGTGAATCTCACCGGCATGGCTGTGTAGCAGCATTTCTGCGATGCCAGAGACACCACCGAAGTTGCCGTCAATTTGGAAAGGTGGATGTGTATCAAAAAGATTCGTCAGGGTGCATTTTGCCAGCAGTGCTTGGAGATGGGCGTGTGCCTCTTCAGCATCTTCGAGTCGCGCCCAGAAGTTGACGAGCCATGCTCGGCTCCACCCGGTATGTCCGCCGCCATGTGCCAATCGATATTCCAACGATTTTTTTGCTGCCGCCGCCAATTCTGGTGTGCCGCGGAGTGTAATCTGGGAGCTCGGGTGGAGTCCGTACATGTGTGACATGTGCCGATGTCCCGGTTCTGGTTCGTCGTAGTCGAACGCCCATTCTTGTAACCGTCCCGTTTTTTCGCTAATCTGGAGCGGTGCAAGCCGTTCGAGTGCGGAGAGCAACTCATCACGGAATTCGGGGTCTTCTCCGAGGACATCGATACAAGCGATACAGTTGGTGAAGAGTTCATAGATGATTTCCAGGTCCATCGTCGCTGCGTAAGTAAAGAGGGATCGGGTGCCATCGGGTTTGAGAAAACTGTTTTCAGGTGAGTGTGACGGGTTCGTGACGAGTTTACCGGCGAAGGGTGTGCCTGCGGGTGCCTCAACAAGGAAATCGAGGATGAAACGCGCTGCTCCTTTCATGAGTGGGTATCCCTGCGCTCTGAGAAAATCTTTATCGCCGCCGAAAAGGTAGTGTTCCCAGACGTGTTCGCATAGCCAGGCTGCCCCTACGGGCCAGATACCCCAGATGCCGTCGGCAGGCGTTGTGAAACCCCATACATCGGAAAGGTGGTGGACGACCCAGCCGTCGGCACCGTAATGGATTTTTGCTGTCCGATTTCCGGGTTCAGTGAGCGTGTCCATGTAATCGAAAAGCGGTTTATGGCATTCGGGGAGGTTACAGATTTCAGGGACCCAGTAGTTCATTTGAAGGTTGATGTTGGTATGGAAGTCGCTGTTCCAAGGTGCGTTCATGTGCTCGTTCCAGATGCCTTGGAGGTTGGCGGGTAGGCATCCGGGTCGTGAACTCCCCATTAGCAGGTAGCGTCCGTATTGGAAGTAGAGTGCGACGAGTCCTGGGTCTGATGCGCCTTCTTTAACAGCGTTTAGCCGTTCGTCGGTTGGGAGATTTTCTGCGTCCGTGGAACCGAGGTCTAAGTCAACACGTTGGAATAGGGATTGGTGTTCTGCGATGTGGTCCGCTCGGATGGCTGCATAAGGTTTGGTATCAATATGTGCCAGATAATCTTCACAAAGCGCGTGTGGGTTTCCGCTCATATCCGTCTGGTTGACGTAACTGGTTGCGGCGGAAAGAAAAAAGGTGGCGGCATTCGCACCTGTGATAGAGAGGCTGTCTCCTTTGGATTCAACTTTTCCGCCTCTGGTATCGACCTGTACATAAGCCGAGAAGCGTATGCCGTCATCACCGCATTGTCCGTCGAGCCGGAGGATATTGGCGGCAATTGCCTCAACGTCAGCATCCTGTTCACGGGTCATCGTCATATCGAAAGCGACTTGTCCGTCCATATCGGATTCGATTCTGACGACGATAAGGTTATCTACTGCTGTCACAAAGACTTCTCTGGTGAAGTTGACATCGCCGCATTGATAGGTAGTCTTGGCAATACCGGTGTTTAGGTTGAGTTCGCGGCGGTAATGTGTCACGTCGTTATGTGAGAAATCGAGAAACAGGTCACCCAATGACTGATAGGATTTGATGCGTTCTGGGACACCGAGCATTGTTTCGCTGGCAAGTTGCGTCGCTTCTTCATTTTTATCCTCAAAGAGCAGTTGTTGAACTTTGGGGAGTGCCGCCAAGGCTTTCGGGTTATTGGTATCGCGTGGGCCTCCATCCCAAAGTGTTTCTTCGTTAAGTTGGATGCGTTCGCGTGCTACGCCGCCGAATACCATAGCACCGAGTCTCCCATTTCCGATGGGTAGCGCGTCTGTCCATGCTTCGGCGGGTTTCTTATACCATAAAACAAGATTATCAGTGTCTATCATAATAATTCCTTGTGGGTAGTCTCAATCTTCTGATTGAAATTTTGTAGTCGTTTCAAAATGATACGTATGGGATGTATATTCTAAACTATTGTATCAGATAAACGGTACACTGTCAAAACAGTTGCTGAGAAATCTACATTGAAAACAACTCTTTCGCTCCAATCACACATTGAACGGAATAAGGATTCAAAAGGACACAGGTCTTGCACAGCGAAAACCGACGTTGTTAATCGAGTGAGCAGGTGTAAACTTGAAGCGCGGAGCGACGCGCACATAACGCGGTATACTCACCCAAGAACCGCCGCGTAGCACGCGGTAAGTTTTCAAAGTTGTAAAATTATTAAGTATCTCGGTTATATCGCCGCCCGCGACTGGATTCCGATACGGTGCCTGCGCATAAAAGTCCAAATCATGTTCATCAAGGCACCATTCCCATACGTTACCAGCCATGTCATGTACGCCATAGTCATTTGGAGGATACTCACCGACAGCGGTTGTTGCTCCAATATTCTCTCCGTAGTTCGCTCTTATTGTATCAATCTGATCGCCCCACGGATATTTTTTCCCCGTTAGCCCACCACGTGCTGCTTTTTCCCATTCTGCCTCAGTTGGTAAACGCTTGTCTGCCCATTCTGCATAAGCCATCGCTGCATACCAACTGACATTGACGACCGGATGGTTCGTTTTACCTTTAGGATAATTGTTTCTGTTCCAAGTCCTGAGATAATTCCCGTTGTGAAAATCTCTGTGTATGCCATTTTTCTGCCACTGCGGATTTGCCTCCAAAAAAGCCTTGTATTGCTCGTTGGTCACGAGGTATTTATCCATATAAAATGCGTCAATATAGACGCGATGTACCGGTTTTTCGCTCTCATTTGCCTCTTCATCATTGCTTCCCATCTGAAATTCACCTGCCGGGATGAGGACCATATCAGGCGGAACATCAACACTTGAAATTGTTGGCGCTGAGGTAATCTCAGACGTAGTTACGGACATCGATTCCGCACGCTGTGATTCATCTACTGAAAGTATTGATGCTGAAGCAGCCTCAGATACCGGTTCTGTGTCTAAAAATTCGTTTTCGAGGGGGGGAATGTCGCTTAGGTGAATCTCCGGCGGATTTTCCTCAGATAGTAGTGTTGCTAAATATTCTTGCCGCTTTTGAGCATCTGTTAGTGTATCGCGCGCCTGATTCAGGGTAGATCGCCACTGTTCTTCTGTTCTACCATCCGGTCGGATGCGGGCACCGGCGCGCAACGAGGCACTATAGCGTTTTTTGTGTGCCATCTCAACGCTGGTTGCAATATCCGCTTCGTTTTGACTTTGAATTTCTGTGATTGAAAGCCCCAGCACCTCAAAGTAGTTTACACCTTCATCGACAGCTAAGCCGGCTGCCTTCAGGATTTCAGTTGCCTCATCAACGGTAAGATCATATTGTTGGCTTGCCTGCCGCAGAAGTCCAATACGCTGTTCATCGGTAATCGTCGGTGAGACTGTTTTGAGCGTGTTGATGAATGTTATAAACTCCTCACGTCCAAGCATATATGGGTCCTCATTTTTATAGTAGATTTTGGAATTACTTATACATTTGTCCCTTACAAAAGCAGCGTTCGTAGTTGGGAAACCATTCATGGTTCTCCCGTCTCTTCAAAATGTGTGCAAATAATTACGGGATCTACTATAAAATTGGTACAACTTACAAGCGGCTAAGAAACTGTACAGATATAATGGATTTACAGTATAACCGACCGAGCGCAACGGAAGCCAATGACATCGAGGGTAAACGTTGGAGCTTCCCCGTTACGATTAGCGACCCGCACGAAGGCATCTCGAATGCGCCATGAGCCGCCTCGCAGTACTCTCGCCAATTCATCATTTATACTGTGGTTTATAACCCCGTCCGCAATATTCACACCGGAAATCGGGTTCTGCCGCGCCGCACTTCTATAGAAATCTGCATCGTATACATCAAAGCACCATTCCCAAACGTTGCCACATACATCATGCAGTCCGTACCCATTTGCCGGATAATTTCCTACTGACGTAATTTCACCGATGTTCCAGTCGTAGTTTGCCTGAGTAGGGTCAATCGTATCTCCCCATGGATATTTCTTACCCGCTATCCCGCCACGCGCCGCTTTCTCCCACTCTGCTTCTGTCGGGAGCCGTTTTCCCACCCATTCTGCATAAGCCATCGCTGCGTACCAACTCACATTCACAACCGGATGATCGGCTTCACCACTTGGGTAATTGTTACCCCTCCAATGCCTTAGGTAGCCCCCATTGTGGTATTCTTTTCGGATGTGGCGCTTGTGCCATTGTGGATTTGCATCTATAAAAGCCTGGTATTTGTTATTTGTCACCGGATATTTGTCTATATAGAATGCTTCAAGATAGACAGTATGCACCGGTTTCTCATCCTCGTATGCTTTTTCGTCATGACTTCCCATTTGGAAGTCGCCTGTCGGGATGAGTGCCATGTCATCTGGCGTTGAAGAAATTGATTCCTTGTATAGTGAGCGTTTTTTGTCTTTAAGTGAGGCAATGTGTCCCCAGCGCTTTTGTGGATTTTGGAGAGTATCGCGCGCTTGATTTAAGATCGTCCGCCACTGTTCCTCTGTCTTGCCATCGGGGCGGATACGTCCACCGGCGCGCAACGAATCACTATAGTATTTCTTGTGCGCAATCTCAACGAGGTTTACGATAGCATCCTCGTTGAGACTATGAATGTCATCAATTGAAAAACCCAGAACTTCAAAATAGTTGACATCTTCTCCGACGGCGAGATCCAGATCTTTCAAAATCTCGGAGGCATCCTCAGCAGAAAGTCCGTAATTCTGGACTGCCTGCTGAAGAAGTCCGATACGCTGTCTATCGGTAATCGTCGGTGAAGCTGCTCTGAGGGTGCGGATAACTGTAATGAATTCATCGCGTTTCGACATACTGCAGGCCTCGTGTGTATTCAAAGACGCACGGAATTAAGGGTATAGATTGCTATTATCAAGGAATGCGACTCTATTTCATTCTACTGTCAAATCTTGTATATCTGTTTGAGCCTTTACAACTTCCTCTGGATCAAGCGTTGGTCGTTTAATTACGGAAAAGACATCGTAAACTGCGGTTGCACCGCTGTTGCTGAGTGATTTTGCTGTTACCTCAAGCACCTGGTCTAAATTGTATTTATAGGTAACCTGAATTGGGGAGCCCTCTGGTAAACCTGCCGGTAATTCGAGGGTGCATTCGCCCAATTTGTATTCGTCGAATAAATCTATTTCATCCTTGCGCTGATCTTGCTCAAGACTCTGGACAACCTCAATCAAAACTGAGCGTTGGTTGTCGTCCACTGTCCCGAACTGATCTGTCATCTCACACGGAACGGCAGTCATCTTTGGAATCATGACGTGAATAATAGACGCACGCGCTGCGTTAAGGACAACAAGCCCGAGGTTGTGTGTGGCACCATCCGTTACGGTTACTTTAGGAGTACCGTCGGGTCCGATGAACCGTTCAATAACTGCGTCAGACATGTCTGCTGTTGCTGTGTCCCCCTCAGATATCTGGCGGAGTGTTCCCTGGATAGCTGCACCGAGTGCAACGGCTTCGTCCGGGTTGACTTCATTCGGGTTAATCGCTTTGCCGCTGATGTTTGCGATCATCGCTTGCACCATTGGCATCCGGGTTGAGCCGCCAACCAATAGGACCGTGTCAATATCTGCCCACGTCATATCACCTTCGGAGAGGACTACGTCGCACAGTACTCGGCATCTCTCAAGGAGTTCAGCCGTGAGTGCCTCAAATTTTTCACGTGTTAATTCCACATGTGTTGTCTTACCGTTGTATCCGCAAACGATGCGTGCTATTTCACGTCGGGATAAAGACTCTTTCGCACCGATCGCATCCTGCTGAAGGTCTTGATAGGCATGGAGGTCCTGTAGCGGGTTTTCGCCGTGTTCAATCTCAAACATCTCGGCGACATAAGTAATAATTTTATCATCCCAATCTTTACCGCCGAGTCTGTGGTCGCCGTTCGTTGCGAGCATCTGTATTGTAGATTCCGAAACTTTCATGATCGTTACGTCGAAGGTCCCGCCGCCAAGGTCAAATACGAATACGTTCTGTTCGGTGCCGAGTTGATCTATCCCGTAAGCGAGCGCGGCTGCAGTCGGTTCATTCAAAATTTGTAAGATGTTCAACCCAGCGATTTTACCGGCATTGCGGGTAGCTTCGCGTTCTGCATCGCGAAAATAGGCGGGGACAGTAATAACGGCATCAGTGACTTCGGTGTTCAGATATGCTTCGGCATCCTGTTTGAGTTTCGTCAAGATCAACGCTGAGAGTTCTTCGGGTGAATAGTTCTTGTCATTAAAAGTACGGAAAAACGTCTCTTTTGATTTCCCGATCTCGCGTTTCGCGAATTCGACGATCTGTTCTGGAACGGCTCTGGCGTTTTGTTTGGCGATTTTCCCAATGGTAACAAGGTCATCTTCAAACATAACCACTGATGGCGTAATCCGATCACTTTCGGCATTTGGGATAATCTCTGGTTGTCCATACTCGTCAACGTGCGCGATCGCTGAAAACGTTGTTCCCAAATCAATACCAACAACTTTACCCATCTGTATTTTCTCCTACTTCGGTTCCAACAACGGTTACCGGAACCACCCTTTTTGCTCTCGGTGATCGCAGAGTGCTTTTACGGTTTCGTGCGCTTTGTTTTCTGCCGCAATGTGCAAAGGCGTGTGACTATTGTCATTCGCTACATTGGTATCAGCCGCATTTTTTAGCAGGACGACCACTGTCTCATACGCATTGTGCGATGCTGCGATGTGCAAGGGGGTATCGCTGTTATTGTCCTTTGCGTTGACATTTGCGCCGTTTGCTAACAAGACTGTTGCGACTTCGGAAGTATTGTCCTCCGCTGCGATGTGAAGCGGCGTGTGACCGTTATTGTTCGCTGCGTTTACCACGGCTCCGTTTTCGAGGAGAACGAGGGTCGTTTTATAGGCATTACGCCATGCAGCCCAATGAAGTAGTGTGTAACCAGACTTGTTTCTCGGATTGATGTTTTGGTTGTTTTCCAGCGATGTCCCATCTGCTTCATAGACGTTACGCCATGCAGCCCAGTGGAGTGGGGTATCCCCGTCTTCGTTACGTGCGTTTGGATCCGCTCTGTTTTCGAGAAGAATGGCTGCTGTTTCATGGGCATTGTTCCACGCTGCCCAGTGTAAAGCGGTAAAGTCTTTATCATTTTTGCCATTGACATCAGCACCATTTTCTAACAAAACGGTTGCTGCTTCGCTGGCATTGTGCCACGCAGCCCAATGCAAAGGTGGATAGCCATATTTATCCCTTGCATTGATGTTGGCACCATTGTCTAAAAGTGCTTTTACGGCTCTGTAGGCGTTATCGCGTGCTGCATCGTGCAGGGAAGTATAACCGTATTTTTTCAGCTGCTTGGCACCGTTGTTAGTATCTTTTTTTTCAAACTCAGAACGTGTGTCAAGAGTATTCTTAGATTCTGCTGTTCCAATTCTATGTTTTTGTTGATTCAAAACAGCGTTCTCCTTTTTATGCTTGCCAAGGTATATGACCTGCCTTCTGTGTTTCCGCTTGAAATATCTGACTCATTTCTCTGAAAAGAGCGGTCTCTGTTTGTGCGTTGTCCGTTGTTTCCAGAGGATCGTTTGCGAGGTTATAGAGTTCCAACGGTTCAAAGGGTCTGTTATGTAGCAATTTGATGTCCCCACGCCGAACGGCATGTTGGGATTGTCCGAGAAACTGTTGTCCGCCTTCTCTCCGCACCCAGTAGAGGATTCGCTCTGAGAAATCTTGCTGTTTGCCTTGGAGGGTTTCCCAGATTGAGCGTCCTTCGATTTCGTCAGGGATGGGTGCGCCAGCCACCTCACAGACGGTTGGAAAGATATCCATGAGCAGAGCGACCTGATCTGTGACGTGTCCGTCTTGGATGTATCCGGGCCACATTGAGCAGGTTGGTACTCGGATACCACCTTCATACATTTGTCCTTTTTGCCCGCGTAGGGGACCGTTGTGAGCCCCGACGTTCATTTGGCCGCCATTGTCGGATGTGTAGATAACGAGTGTATTGGAGAGTTGGTCGGTCTTCTCAAGCGTATCAAGTACCCGTCCGATACCTGCATCCATGTGTTCAACGAGTGCTACATATTTTGCGCGTTGTGGTGATATATCAGGTTCGCGTTCCTGTACGCGCGTGATCCATTCGTCAGGCGGTTGGATCGGTGTGTGTGGCGCGTTGTAGGCGAGGTAAAGGAAAAAAGGTTCGGACGACTGCGCTTGTGCGCGAATGAACGCTGTACTCCAATCTGAGAAGAGGTCTGTCGCGTGTCCTCTGGGGTCGATGGTATCAAAACCGTGCCGCATGTAGTTTATGTCGTGTCGGAGGTGTGTGTAGTAGTCGTCCATCATATCGCCGAGGAAACCGTGGAAGTGGTCGAATCCGCGTTTACACGGATGGTTCTCCGGTTCGAGTCCGAGATGCCATTTACCGATGATTGCGGTACGATAGTCTTTCTGTTTTAAGGCTGACGGGAGTGTGGTTGCGTCCTGTCGAAAGTAGCCCCAGTTGTTTTCTGGATGGGTTCGGATCACGCCTGGTACGCCGACCCTGTCGGGGTAGCGTCCGGTCATAAGTGAGGCGCGACTTGGAGAACAGACGGAGGAGTTGGCGTAAAACTTGGTGAACCGAGTGCCGTTCGTCGCGATTCTGTCGATGTTTGGGGTTTGGATTGATGGACCGTCGTGTGCCGAAATATCGCCGTAGCCGTGATCGTCAGCGAGAATGAGGAGTATGTTGGGTAATTTTGTCATGATTTTTCCGTAATTGGTGTGCGGCGTTAGATCAGGTGTGGGTTATTGTTGTGAGAATACATGCACACAAATTGCGTGTAGTTAATTGTTAATAGGGTGTGTTAACTACACGCAATTTGCTGAATTTTTTACCGTGATTTGAGGTCTGCCCACGTGGTTGCGAGTTTACCAGAAGGCTCGACAGCCAATACTGTCTCTAACCCCTTCTCCATCAGATCGTTAATGTCATCTTCTTCCAAGGCGACCTCAAAAAGGGCGACCTCATAGAGCATGCCGTCAAGTGTTTCTGAGGTGTTGTTTTCCCAACCGCCGATATTGACGGGTGCGTTATCTCGCGGTGCTGGTTTACCCTTCCCGCCCTCGGAAGCGATGACCTTGCCGTTTTCATAAATTTTGAGAGTATCCTTTCCGTCGTAGGTTGCGGTCATATACAGCCAGGTATCTTTCTTGACGTTCCCTTGTTTCCAAATCCCTTTCCAACCGTCTCGTGCAAAGTAAGTGTCCCATTGGGTACCGTCAGGACTTGTCCTGAATGCGTAATTGGCAATGGTTCCGGCTGCGGGTCTTTTCCCGAGAATATGTCCATAGCCATTCTCAGATTTGTTGACAAACACCCATGAAGTAATTGTCCACGCCTCTTCGAGGTACAGAGTATCGGAGTCAGGGATGATAACCCGATCATTTTGTCCATTTATAGTAAGCGTTAGAATTAAAGATACATGTTTATGACTTCATCAATAGTTCTATCAGCATTGTATTCTCTGAGACGTTTTATATTCGCAAAGTCGTGTTCAATCGGGTTGTAATCGGGTGAATAAGGTGGCAAAAAC
>JAJDTJ010000014.1 GCA_022827225.1 Candidatus Poribacteria bacterium
TGTTTTTGCCACCTTATTCACCCGATTACAACCCGATTGAACACGACTTTGCGAATATAAAACGTCTCAGAGAATACAATGCTGATAGAACTATTGATGAAGTCATAAACATGTATCTTTAATTCTAACGCTTACTATAAAAGAAAATAGCACGCATTCAGATTCCTGTCAAGTATATTCTGAAAGAAAGTATTGACAAAACTGTAGATAGTCTTATAATAAATACAAAGTCGCTGTAAAGTGTTTCACTTGCAAAGACACATTTCGTTTGCAAAATTCGCCATAGGCGAGATCAAACTTCATCTATTGGAAGGAAAACATAAAATGGCATTAAAAGTTGGCGTTGTCGGTATGAGCGGTATTGGGAATAACCACGCAAATTGCCACGCAAATGACGACTTAGCAGAGTTAGTTGCGGTATGCGATATTGCGGAAGATCGCGCGGATAGCGCGGCGGAACGTCTCGGCGTCAAGGCGTATTATAGCCTCGCCGATATGATTGATGGCGAACCCGATCTCGATATTGTTGATGTCACCACCGGTGGAAACGAAAACGGAAGCTGGCATTACGAACCGACAATGGAGGCACTCGAAAACGGGAAGCATGTCCTCGTTGAGAAACCGATCTCCAACGACATCGGACAGGCACGAGAGATGGTCGCGAAAGCCACGGAAGAAGACCTGTATCTCGGCTGTAACCTGAACCACTATTTCACCCCTCCCGCGGAACAAGCGAAGAAATATATCGACGATGGCCATATCGGAGAACAGGTGTATTGTCTCCACAAAATGGGATTCGCTGGCGGTGAATTTAACTATAGTTACTCAAAAGCCCCGCGTTCTGATGGGTTCCCCTACTTCCACGTGAAAGCGTTTCTGTCGCACCCGTTCAGCGTGATGCGCCATTTCTGTGGCGATATAACCCATGTGCAAGCCTTTATGGAACGTCCACATTTCAGGCGCGGCGCAGGCGATCTCATGGTCTCTATTAACGGTATCCATCTCCGGTTCGAGAACGGATGTATCGGCTACCTGCTAAGCCAACGCGGTGATGCGACCTTCGGTCTCGGGGGTTGGTGGAGTGTTGAACTTGCAGGCACACGCGGCACGTTCTGTATTGAGAACTGCATTGAAAAGGTAACCTATTGGCCCTCCCCCGGCGCGCCTGATTTCTCCGGTGAACCCATCGTCACCGACTCTGGTATCACCGACTTCGGTCAGACGTTCCCGTTGCGGATTCATGCGTTCTTAGAGGACATCACAAACGGCGTACCGAAAGAGAAACTGCGCGCTTCTGGTAGAGACGCACTCGCCGCGCTTGAGTACACTTGGGCAGCGATGGAATCTTATGAGCAAGGCGGTATCCTCGTGCGTCCGCACCCGCTCCCACCGCTGAAAGGCCTATAGAGCAAACAGTGAACCTCACCCTTACGGTTTCACAGAAGGAGAATGAGATTTGAAATTAGGAGCAAATTCGGTGCTGTTCGGCGGTTATGATATGGAGACCGCCTTCAAGCACATCGCCATGGCTGGCTACGACGGCATTGAACTCTCTGCAATTGACGGGATGAGCCAGCATCTCGTCCTCGCAAATTGGCAAGAACTCGCCGCCGACATCAAACGTTTCGCGAAAGAATATGAACTGGAACTGTTAGCGATGGAGCAGCCCTCGCGCGACCCTGAGAGAATGGAACTTGCCTTCCAAGCAGCAGCGGAGATAGGCGTTCCGATTATCAACTGTGGGCCCGGCGGTGCGTCGGACGACGAATCCAAATGGCCCGAAGTGGTTGATTCGTTAGGGAATCTTTCGGCGCGAGCGGAACACTACGGTGTAACGCTCTGCGTCAAGGCACACGTCGGCGCGAGCATCTATAACACGCCGACAACGCTTCGCGTGATGGAAGAGATCTCGTCGCCGGCGTTTGGGATTGACATGGACCCGTCGCATATCCATCGTGCCGGTGAAAACCCTGTTGAAGCAATCGCCGCTGTGGTCTCGCGCGTTAAACATGTGCATATCCGAGACTGCAAAGGGATGGAACGGGGTCCCGGTACCCCTGAATTACAAGCGAATGGACGGGGTGACATCGACCTCGTTGGCTATATCCGCGTTCTGCATGAAAACGGGTATACGGGTCCATTGAACCTTGAAGTTATCGGTGCCAGGGAGTATAGTTTAGAACAGTGTTGCACGATTGCCGCTGAATCGCGTGGACACATGCAGGCATGTCTGCAAGCGTGCGGTGCGCGCTGATTTCTGAACCTTGTAGGCGGGTTAATAGCCTGCCTACTCAATCGAAAATCAAATCTGACTGCGGAGGATAGCAAGTAGAAATCTATTTTATTGACAGGCATTTCCGGCTTGCTTACCGCACTTACTGGCATTAACGCAAGGAGGGAAAATGAAGCGACATTCGCTGTTTCTCATTTTAGGAGGTGGCGGTTTCACGATTCTTTGCTTTTTCATGCCGTGGATTAAACTTGACCTGACACCTATAGCTTCCTTCACCGACACATATTCAGGTTTTTCACTTGCAATGGAGGGCAATTCAGCCACACTTGTTCTCATTGCTGCTGTAGCAATCATTGGAATTAGCATTTACATGTTGGCCCAACAAACACCGTGGAAACCCAGAATTCCTGTGTTGCTGAGTAGTAGCACTGGAATTTTAGGCATTTTGGTCGTGCTTCGTCTCGCCCCATTACATATCCCCGAGGAAAGCTATCAGTTTATAACAGTCGCTCTTGGTACACATTGGGCACAAGGTACACATTGGGCACAAGTAGATGGTACTGAAATGAAGACGCAATTAACAGATCTGATCAATCTCGAATTTGGCGGTTTTGGCGCAGCTATCGGATTTATTGTTGCTATTATCGGCGCGTGGAGTCTCCCCAAATCAGACCCTTCTATGGAAAACAGCGAATAGAGAGCCTAACCTATTATTTTTTATATACACATGTCCACTTACAACTGAAATTGGATTTCTGATAACGGAATTCCGCTGTTAAACATCTGTATCGGTGGAATCGGTTCTTCCACTTCTGCCAATCCACATAGCCAGTTCCAGGTCAATTCACCTCTCCGTCGATCGCGGTAGGATTCTATCTCCGTTACGTAGGGATGCCTGCCTTGGTGTTGATAAGGCGGAATCTCATCGGAATCGCGTGCCCAATCCCGTTTCGGCATTGCCGTCCGGTAATACGAGAACTTAATCATCCCGCGTCTGTCGGCATTGAGTTTCGGACCTGCCTTATGCCAGATGCCGTAACGGGTCATAGCGACGGTACCTGCGGGGACAGTAAGTGAGAGTTGTCCGAGAATATCGCCGTAATGTGCGATTGCCTCCCTATCCACAAGCCGATGGTGCGAACCCGGTAATATCATTGTCGGTCCATCTTCAATCTTCACCGCTTTCGGATAATAGTAGCACTGCAGATGCGTGATACCGTATCCGTACTCGGTGATCCCGTCGGAGTGCCATGTTTGCCCGCGATGCGGTGCTTGAAAAAGATGGTGATGTGCACTCGTCGGCACGAGGAAATTCGCACCCAACAGCGATCGGACAACGCCTGCAACTTCTGGATGGAGTAATAGGTTCCGACGAAATTCGTCTGTGTGAACAAAGTCGTTGAGTCGTCCGCCGTCCACCGATTCACATTCCTTATTGAAATCGGCATCAACGATGTTCTCTAAAGTGATATAGCCGTTGTGGATAAATTGCATAACCTGAAGGTCATTGAGTGTCGGTTCAACGTTAATCATTTTGTCCTTCCTTTATACAAATTTCTCTAAAATAAACTCATAAGTAAGGTAGGCGTTGTCAACATCGGTAAAGTTATAGAGTTCTGGGCGCGGAAATTGGACGATCCGCCAACCGTCGTTAACTGCTTCAAGCACTGATGTATAGGGCGCATCTTGCGATGGCAGCACGGGTTCGTCTGTCGCGGTTGCGTCGTATAAAGCCCACCCACCAAGCGGTGAGCGTAAATTTGTTGATTTTGAATAGAGGTAGAGGATTAGCTGTTTTTTTCCAGCTAAGATATCAGTTACACAGCGCAGGTCGGTTTCAGTCAACTCGCCCGCGTTAAGTTTTTCAATACAACTGTCAAGCCAATCATTTATCGCTGGTTTCACACAAGTTCCCCCCTTCATTACGGTTATTAACATTGTAGCATAAAAATGAAAAATATGGTATAATAGTTCATAGTCTATAGAATCATAAGGAGAGGAATTTGTCATGAGACTGGAAGGGAAAGTTGCGATTGTCGCTGGTGCTGCTTGGGGTGGTATTGGTGCGGCAACCGCCTATCGATTCGCATGTGAGGGTGCTAAAGTCGTTGTGAACACGCGCCGTCGAGAAGAAAAACTTGCTGAGACCGTTCAGCGGATTCAAGATGCTGGTGGCGAGGCTGCTGCAGTCATGGGTGATGTCGCCGATGAATCAACCTGGGAGGCACTCGTTGATACTGCTTTATCAAGCTATGGAAAAATAACGACACTCGTACACAACGCGGCGCACTCTTACACGAAAAAAGCGATTGAATTCACGATGGAAGAATGGAACGAAAGCCTTGGCGTGACGCTCGGCGGACCTTGGCTCGGCGCCAAATACTGCATTCCCGAAATGATCCGCGTCGGTGGTGGTGCCGTAGTCTTCATTTCTACCGTCAACGCCACGATTACGAACCCAGGATTCGGACTTTATGGTGCCGGGAAAGGTGGCTTGAACGCTTTAACACGGAGCATCGCCCTTGATTACGGCAGAGAAGGAATTCGTGCGAACGCTATCGCACCAGGACAGATTGTCGGGGAACGCGGCGAAGCCTCCCTGGCTGAAGATACACTCGAAGAACAAGCCTCACGCGACTGCTACCCAATCGGACGCTACGGGAAACCTGAAGATATTGCCAATGCCGCGCTTTTCTTAGCATCCGATGAAGCGGATTTCGTTACCGGCATCGTGTTGACTGCCGATGGCGGCTTGACGCTCCAATCTCCGGAAGCCCTGGTCCGACCGTCCTTCCGGCTCCGCTGGCGAGACGACATCCTCGTGCCACAATCAAAAGAGGCTTCGTAGAATAAATTCTCATTTTTTCAGGAGAATTAATAAAATGTGTGGACGATTTACACTCGCAAGCGACTCAGATGCGATGAACCAGATGTTCTTTGAATTTACGATGCCAGTGAACCTGGCACCCCGCTATAACATCTCACCGACACAAGATGTCGCCGTCATCGCCAATATACCATCCGATGCAGATGGACACGCCGAAAAAAGAGAGGTAGACTTCTTTCATTGGGGACTTATCCCGTCTTGGGCAAAAGACCCAAAAATCGGAAATCGGATGATCAATGCGCGTTCGGAGACGCTCTCGGAGAAACCCTCCTTCCGAAGCGCTTACAGACGCAGACGATGCCTCATCTTAGCAGACGGTTACTATGAATGGAAACAGATACCGGGGGATAGACGCAAACAACCGATCTACATCCGTCTCCAATCGCAAAAGCCGTTCGCACTCGCGGGGTTATGGGAAACGTGGCAGCCGGAAGGCGCAGACGAACCGCTCCGTTCCTGCACCATCATCACATGCCCCCCTAACGCTTTATTGGAGAAAATTCACCATCGGATGCCTGTAATTCTACCGCAAGATGCGTACACAGAATGGCTTGCCCGAGAACCAAAGTCGTCGGATGTTCTTCAACCGCTCCTTGTCCCCTACGCTGGTGAAGAGATGGAGGCGTACCCGGTGTCAACGTTTGTGAATCGTCCGACGAACGACTCGCCGGAATGTATCGCGCCTTTTGAGATTTCAAAACCCTTGAACTGAATGTCTATAGAACTGGCAAATTATCCTTAACATGTACACAGAAATAGGAAAGGGACTATGTCAAAACCGAGTAAAGATCAGATGCTCTACATGTATCGTAAAATGGTAGAGATCCGTCAATTTGAAGAAGCTGCTGGCACGCTTTACCAGAGCGGTCAACTCCCTGGTTTTCTTCACCTGTATATCGGTGAAGAAGCCACAGCTGTCGGGGTCTGCGTCCACCTGCAAGATGATGACTACATCACGAGTACCCACCGCGGTCACGGTCATCTGATTGCGAAGGGTGGCAAACGCGATCGGATGATGGCAGAATTGTTCGCCCGTACAACCGGCTACTGTAAAGGCAAAGGGGGTTCTATGCACATCGCCGATAAAGAGACAGGTATCTTAGGTGCTAACGGTGTCGTTGGTGCAGGTATTCCGCTTGCGGCGGGTGCTGCCCTCTCTGCGAAACTCCGAGGTACGCAGCAGGTCGCCGTGTCTTTTTTTGGTGACGGTGCAACGAACCAGGGTGTATTTCATGAAACGCTTAACCTCGCTGCCGTATGGGAACTCCCGGTCGTTTTCGTCTGTGAGAACAACCGATTCGGTATGGGGACACCACAACACGAACACCAACGCGTAGAGGATATCGCTGTCCGCGCGCCCTCCTACGATATACCGGGTGTTACCGTCGATGGAAACGATGTTCTGAAGGTATACGCAGCAGCAGCGGAAGCCGTCACGCGTGCCCGTGAGGGCGGCGGCCCCACGCTCCTTAACTGCGATACCTATAGGTTCCGAGGACACCATATCGGTGACCCAGGGACTTCCTACCGCGATCGTGAAGAGGTTCAAGAACAGGAACGGCTACGCGATCCGATCCGACGACTCGCCACAGTTCTCACCGAAGAAGCGGATGTAAGTGAAGATGAACTCACGGCACTTGAAACGGAACTCGCGAACGAACTTGAAGCGGCACTTGAGTTCGCCAAGAACAGTCCAGAACCGCTGCCCGAAGATGCTTTGAATGACGTTTACGCCGGCTCCATCCAGCCATAAACAATCAATTTCGGGTAAATGTAGGCGCGGTTTCAACCGCGCCGGCATCACGTCAGGAAACACGGAGGCTTAAATATGCGTCGCGAACCCACGACAAGCGGAATGTCCGCATCAGAACTCGCGGAATGCCGGGAAAAGCTCAAACGCCAGTGGGAAAACCGTCAGGTTGATAAAGAGCTGCTTCAACGCGCATGGGAGACGGCGCGTCGTCTCGCCACGGTACTTTATCGCGACTTTGGCGCAACGAAAGTTGCCGTCTTCGGATCCCTCACTGAACCGAAACGGTTCACCCAAAATTCAGACATTGATATCGTTGTTTGGGGGGTCTCATATAACAAATGCCTGGACGCGCTCTGGGAGACAAAAGGCTTGAGTGCTGAGTTTAAAATAGATATTATCAATTTTAAATCCATTGATAGTTTACTCCGTGAGCGGATTCTAAACCAAGCGATCCCAATTGATAAAGCAGGAACGGACGTTCTTACATTGGTAAACGCATCAGGGACAGAAAATGGAGAAACTTATATAGTGAATCGCGACGAACTTATTCATCGTATCTCTGATGAACTGCAAAAAATAGAAAGAACTGTCGGCAGAATTGAGAGGGCCTTAAAGAAAATTGATGTACTTCCAGTTGAGGCAAGAGAATTCATTGAAAGAGCTCTTGCCGCAGATCTTGCCGAAGTTTACACAGGTTTTGAAAAAATATTTGAACGGATTGCCAATGAAATTGATAAACACCTGCCTAAAGGTGAACGGTGGCATACCGATTTGCTGGCACAGATGGTAGAACGTCGTCCTGAACGTCCGCTTGTCATTTCCGAAGACATCCAGGAGAAATTAAGACAACTTTTAAGGTTCCGTCATAAAGTTAACAACATCTATGGTGATGAAGTGATTTATGAAAAAGCCGAAGAACATGCGAAACCGATCACAGAACTATTTAGAGAAGTATCTGAAGAATTAGACACGTTTATCAATTTTTTAACCGAAACCCACGAGTCAGATGAGAAACCATGAACCCTCTAAATCACACGGTGTCACATGGAAATCTATCGCCATTACGCTCGTGCTGATTCCGTTTAATTTCTACTGGATCATCGCAGGCGAAGTCGGACTTGTCGGTTACGCGCTGAATACGTACGCTGTCCCGTTTTACAACGTCGTCTTCGTCGTGTTCGTTTTCACGCTCCTCAATCTCGCCGTTCGCCGCAGACTTTTCACAGATGCGGAACTCCTAACGATATACATCCTCCTCAGCACAGCGTGCGCTTTCCCGTCTATTACGCTGATGACAATCCTCGTCACGACTGTCGGACACGCCTTCTGGTTCGCTACCCCCGAAAATGAATGGAAGCAGCTTTTTTGGGATTACCTCCCCAGATGGCTTCTGGTAGACGACCCGAAGGTGCTGGCGGGATACTATACGGGTGAAACCAATCTCTCCACGCTGGATATCCTCGGTGCTTGGCTCGTGCCAACTCTATCTTGGGCGGGGTTCATGACAGTCATCGTTCTGGTGATGTTGTGTATCAACGTCATCCTGCGGAAACAGTGGGTAGAACGCGAACGTCTCGCCTACCCGATAACACAGATAGCGTTTCACGTCACGCATAACACGAAATCGCTGTTTTCACACCGTATTACCTGGCTCGGTTTCGGGATCGCCGCCTCCATTGCGATTCTCAACGGTTTCAGTTTCTTATACCCGACACTCCCGACCCTACCAATTAAACGGATCGGCGGTTGGCAAGGCTTCGGACATCTGTTCACGGAGAAACCGTGGAACGCCATCGGCGGCATCAGTATGTCTTACTACCCATTTGTCATCGGACTCGGGTTGTTGATGCCGCTGGATCTCTCGTTCTCCAGTTGGTTTTTCTTCTTTTTTTACAAGGCACAATTAGTCTTCGCGAGTGCCGCCGGATTGTCGAGTCTACCGGGATTCCCATACATTGACCGACAGTGCTTCGGTGCTGCCATCGGGATTTTCATCTCCGTTTTGGTGTTGAACCTCCGCCATTTACGCGGTGTGTTCCGCATCGCACGCCGCCGAACAGGCGAGGATGCCAACGAACCAATCCCCTACAGATTTGCGCTCTGGGGGATCCTCGGTGGACTCGCGCTACTCTTTATCTTCTCCAAACGCATCGGTATGTCGCTCTGGCTAATCCCGATCTTCTTCGCAATTTATTTCATCATTGTTCTTGTCCTCACCCGGATGCGTGCGGAGCAGGGGTTCCCTGTCCACGCGATGGAGAACATGCCGAACCATCATATTCTCATTGACAGTTTCGGCACACGAGCGTTAGGCACAAACAACCTCGTCGCTTTGACACTCTACCGTTGGTTCAATCGGAGTTACACGAGTAACCCGATGCCGCACCAATTAGAGGGTTTCAAACTCTCAGAACGTTCCGGTACCTCAACGAGACGCTTATTTTTCGCACTATTAGGCGTTTCAGCATTCGCCGCCGTGATGGTATTCGGTGTGATCCTCTATCTTTTTTACACTTACGGTGCGATAAACATGAGCGGTAGCAGCAGTTGGTCAACCGGTTTCGGTGGACGCGTCTTTAACGGACTCCAGCGTTGGTTATACTACCCAACCGAACCGAATTTCTATGCCACCGGTGGCATCCTTTTTGGACTACTTTTCTCAACGCTCCTGATGTTTATGCGGGCGCGTTTCTTCTGGTGGCCCTTCCATCCGATCGGCTTCGTCGTCTCCAGCGATTGGGGGATGCGGTATCTGTGGAGCTGTATGCTGGTGAGTTCGGTTATCAAGTGGAGTGTCTTGAGAATCGGCGGACCAAAGGCATCTCAGCAACTGGTGATGTTTGCGATTGGATTAATGTTAGGCGATTTTACTGTGGGTGGAATTTGGAGCCTCGTCAGCGTCGTGACACAGCAACCGATGTATAACTTCTGGCCGTAGTCTGATTTTGCGGATTTTCATTCGCAAGCGGATTTGAGACAGGAAAACTGAAACGGTCTTCCCGTCTCTTTTTTGTTGCACGCCCACCCCTTTTATGCTATCCTATTCTCTAAGGAGATAGCGATATGCATCAACCCACAGAAGACCATCGCACAGCGAAAGATTTATCGCCTGAAGAGTTAGCGGAATGCCGACGACGGCTTGATCAACAATTCCAGAATCGGAAGGTTGATGAGGCGTTGATCCAACGCGCATGGCAGACTGCACATCGGGTCGCAGCCATGCTTTACGAAGATTTTGGTGCAACACAGGTCGCTGTTTTTGGATCACTTGCCGGGCGGGACTGGTTTTCAAAAGGGTCAGATATTGATATTGCAGTTTGGGGACTTTCAAGTGATGCGTATCTTGATGCACTCTGGGAAACTGCCGAATTTAGTCCGGAATTCAAAATTGATCTTGTTGATTTCAACGAAACTACAGGAAGATTTCGCGATCGGATTCAAAGCCAAGCCATCCTCGTTCAACGGGGCGAAATAGACTGTAGCAGTCAGACAATCCCCACAGAAAGGAAAGAAATGGGCGATGAAATGAACAACCGAAAACTCATTGAGCGAATCTCCGATGAACGTAGCAAAATAGAACGAACTGTTGAAGGTATCAGGATACGCTTGCGAAAAATGGAATCCGCATCTGGTGAAGATTTGGAAGATCTCAAAGACCTAATTGCCATGCGTCTTGCTGTTTTCTATATGGGATTGGAGAACATTTTCAAACGGGTCGCTGAAGAAATTGATATGGACGAACCTCAAGGGGAAAACTGGCATAAAGACTTATTACAACAAATGTCAAGGTCCCGCGCCTCGCGTCCGTCTGTGATTTCGGAAAAAACAGCTGCTGCTTTAACGCTTATTTTAAAGTTCCGTCACCGTCTTAGAAATATCTACGTATTTGAATTGGAAATTCGGAAAACAGTTGAAAACGCACAAGAGGTCTGTGATATATTTGACGGTCTGTCTACAGAATTGGACACGTTTATCGCATGGCTAAAGCGTCAGGAGTCGGACCCGTAGTTAAGGAGATTGTGAGATGCCTCAACCCACAGAAGACCATCACACAGCGAAAGATTTATCGCCTGAAGAGTTAGCGGAATGCCGCCGATGGCTCAATCTGCAATTCCAGAACCGAAAAGTAGATGAGGCGTTGCTGCATCATTTTTATAGAACTGGATGTTTTCGTTGCTTATCTAAAGAAACAGGAAAACGATTGAACAATCCAGCCATAAAATAGATACTGAAACCTTGGGAGAAGGACAGTGCCATATTCAGATTACACACCTGAAACCATCGTTGCCCGTGGCAATGCCATATATCAGCAACGGCGGAAGGAAGTTGAGCCACAACATAACGGAAAATTTTGGGTGGTTGATATTGACACGGGTGACTATGAAATTGATGATAAGGACTTTGTTGCTGCCTCGCGACTCCGTGTAAAGCACCCCAATCCTGTGATTTACTGTACGCGAATCGGGTGTCGCACTGCGAATCCTCTCGGTTTCAGGCTTTCGGTCCTTACAGAGTATGACTCTGAAACCGTTGTTACACGAGGCAAAACGATCTATAAACGACTCGAAAACAAAATTGAACCACATCACAAAGGAAAATTCTTGGCAATTGATATCAAGACAGAAGACTATGAAATCAGTGGCAGGAGCATAGTGGCACTGAATCGCCTTCTCATAAAGCACCCTGATGCTGTGATTTACATGGTGCGTATTGGGCACCGAGCCGCGCACCAACTCGGCTTTAGAAGTCCGCACGGGACTCTCGCAAACAAAGTTGGAACAAATACCAAACCTCTGAAATGATAACAGGAAAAATTGTTGACAATTACGAAAATGAACGAACAAACCCTTCTTCAACAAATCACAGATTTTTGCCGATTGCTCCGACAGATGGATATCAACGTGACAACAACCAACCAACTCAGTTGGTGTAAAAGCGTTGAACTCATCGACATCGCGGAGCGAGAGACGTTTTACCATACAGCGCGAACGAACCTTATTGCTAACGAAGCAGATAGGGAGACGTTTGACCTCGCTTTTAATCTATTCTGGCGATACCCGCGCACGGAATTTGAGGCAGTCGATACAGAAAACGAAGTACCCGAACCCTCCAGTCTCCAAGACCTCTCCGATGCCATCGATGAACAGGACATCGTAGAGCAGTGGTTGGATGCCGAAACAGAAAACGATGAAAAAGAAGGTGAGGAAGACGATCCGCTCGCCTACAGTGTAGAAGAGGTCCTGACCCGAAAAGATTTTAGTGAATTCACAAAAGAAGATATGGAGAAAGCACGGGAGATCGTTGCGAAATTGGCAGCGGTGCTGGCGACAAAACTGAGTCGTCGAAAGGTTGTCGGTAAAAAAGGCAGAACTATCGACTTCCGCCGGAGTTGGCGGAAAAGCCTCGTCCACGGCGGTGAACCGCTCGAATTAATGCGGAAACAGCAGAAGATTAAAAAGACTAAGATTCTGCTCCTCTGTGATGTGAGCGGCTCTATGGACTGTTACGCCAAGTTCCTGATCCAATTTATCTACGGCATGCAACAAGAACTCAGGGAAGTAGAGGTCGCAGTCTTCAGCACGCACCTGACAAACATCACCGGCCTCCTCCGACGGAAAGGATTGGCGGAAGGCTTGAACGAAGTGGCGAACGTGGTGCCAGACTGGTCGGGTGGCACAAAGATAGGTGAGAGTCTACTCGAATTCTATCGACAGTTCGCGCCCTCTCTCTCAGCGTATCGTTCTGTCGTTATCCTCATCAGTGACGGTTGGGATCGCGGCGATGTAGATGTGCTACGCCGTTCTATGGAGATGTTACATCGGCATGCGTATCGGTTAATCTGGCTTAACCCGCTATTAGGTAGCGAAGGTTATCAGCCGATTTGCCGAGGTATCCGCACGGCATTGCCTTACGTGGACTACTTCCTGCCAGCACATAACTTGGAGAGTTTAGCACAACTAACAAAAGTATTGATCCCACTCTGGTCAAAATAAAGTTTATATCCGTAACTTTTACGGAAGACGTGTGTTTAATGCATTGATTCGAGACAAAATAACGCAAGCTGCCTCCGGCGGCGAATCAATCACTTAGAAATAAAAAAATAAGACAAGGAATTTGAACTATGCAAGTCCAAGCGGCGGTGATGCTCCAACCGGGGCAGATAGAGATTCGAGAGTTCGAGAAACCGACACCCGCAGATGACGCATTCCTATTACAAGTAGACAAAGTCGGCATCTGTGGCAGTGATAAACACATGTATCTCGGACACACTGCCCTGAAATTTCCGGTTATCCCCGGACATGAGGTTGTCGGTACAGTCGCTGAGATCGGCAAAAATGCGAATCAGGTTATGAATGTGATGGGCGGTCCCATCAAAGCGGGTGACCGTGTGACAGTGGTTCCGGGTTCAAAAAACTGTGGTAGATGCTACTACTGTTTGCACGTCCCGGGGCGTCCGACTTTGTGTTCCGGTAGAACCATCTACGGGTTTAGTAACAGCGAGACTCCACCGTACCTGAACGGTGAATTCGCCGAGTATACGTATATCCACGGGAACTCCTGGGTCTACAAAATGCCTGAAGGCATTCCAGAGGAAATCTGTGTGTTGACAGAACCGGTGGCAGTTGCGACGCGTGCTGTTGAACGGGCTTGTGCGCCCGGATTGCCACAAGTCGGAGATGGGTATAGCATCGGCAGCAGCGTGGCAGTACTCGGATGTGGGCCGATCGGTCTCCTTGTTGTCGCTGTGTTACGGGATAGTGGTGCCGGTACTATTATCGCTACTGATCTCGTCGATAGTCGATTGGAGATGGCGAAGCAGATGGGTGCGGATGTCGTTATCAATGTCGGAAACACAACGTCTGAAGAACGGGTTGAACAGATTCAGGCACTCACAAACGGTGTCGGTGCAGACATTGCTATTGAGTGTGCCGGACTGCCAGTCGTTTTCTCCGAAGCGTTAGATGTGGTTCGACGTGGCGGGAAAGTCATCGAAGTCGGACACTACACAGACTCAGGAGACACCCGCGTGCGCCCACACCAAATTTGTAACAAGGATCTGGATGTTTGCGGCGTATGGGCATATCCGCAAATCCAGTTTCAGACAGCGTTAGATTTCCTTCAAATTACACGCGCACCGTTGCACGAATTAATAACACATTATTTACCGCTGCACCAATTGGAAAAAGGCATTGATATGCTTGGACAAGAAGGGGTTTACAAAATAGTAATCGAGCCACAGTCGTAGTAGGGGTTGGGTAACCCAAGCCCTACAGTTATCGGGGGTAAAAAGATGAGAAACCACAAAAGCGTTTTCATATTCATACTGATCTGCTGTTGTATACTACTGCACTGCCTCATTGGCGTTATAGCGACAGCTGTCGCGGACAGCGAAATCGCCATTTCCAACAACGCTAAAACACCAGAAGGACCACCGATCTACAAAACCATTGAAGGCGCGAAAACTTATATTGTTCAACACCAAAACAAGGATGGTGGTTGGCCCTTAGTCGCCGGTGGAGATAGCAACGTTGAGAACACAGCCTTCGCGATTTGGGCACTGATTGAATCCGGCTGGGGTACCGGTTCACGGGTTATCCGAACCGGGGTCGCGTACCTCCGAAACACACAATCGGAAGACGGCAGTTGGAACGATAACACTGCGCACACGATCTTCGCGCTCATCGCCTTAACCGAAGCGGAAACCGACCCGGACGCGCGGTTTAAAGGTCTCCGTTGGCTGAGGAAAGTCCAAAATCCTAATGGGAGTTGGGGCAGAGCGGAACGCAGTCCGAGCAATCCGCTTTATACCGCTGCTGTTCTCGCCGGATTCAACAGACTCGGACTCAAATTTGAACGCGATTTTGAGGACGGCACGGACGATATACCTTGGATCTCGAAAGGAACTGTGTGGCTGTCAGGATACATTAATGCCGATGGCGGTTGGGCGTTACAGCGCGGTATGCAGTCCGATGTGTTTCTAACAACTTGGGTGATGCAGGGTCTGGAACCAGTTTACGATATTAGCCCGCAAGTCGCATGGCTAAAGCAGCTGCAAAATAGGGACGGTGGCTTCGGCAGATACAAAAATAGCGCCAGCGACCCGGAAATCACGGCTATTGCGATTATGGCACTCGCTACTGGAAACGATCCGTTTAATACTCGACGTGTCGCCATCAGCTATTTAACAAACGCGCGGCAAGAAGACGGCAGCTTCGCCAGTAATACACCGATGGAACTCAAAGAACCGACGGCTAATCTGCAGTCTACATGTTTTGTGCTCATCGCGATACACGCCAAAACGCCAGATGAACTGGCTATAGAGCAATAAACAATGTGCAGCTTACATTACGAAACGCCTACAATTAATATGTGTCAAGATCAATCTCTTCTAAGCTAAACCGGAGATGTGCCTGATTGACTAATTCAACAATAGTGTCCCACTGCTTACGTGTCTCTTCAGAAACGCCTTCTTTCTCAAGTGCATCAGCAAATTTAAGGAGTGTGTCGCTAAATTTGTCTTGCAGGTAGACATATTCCTCTGTCTGGTCTGCGTTCTTTGGCGGTTCAAAATTTGAGATAGCCTTTGCATATTTAGCGAGTCGCTTTGCTGCTGCAACGGCATCTGATTTGTCTCCTTTATCGTCAAAATAATCAAGGACCATGAAATAGTCGTCTATCATCAACATCATGAGGGCTTTTAAATCTTCAACCTCAGGCATCTCTTCTTCCTCAGGCATCTCCTCTGGTATATCAGGTACTGGTGTTTTCTCCTCCGGTGTAGGTTTCCGTTTGAGGAAGAGGGCATAACTCATCACCAAAGTCTTTTTTGGAAGTAGGGCGACAGCGTTTGAAGCAGCTTCATGTCCGCCAGCAGCTTCAATATCCTCGCCGACCTTAAAAGCGTTGTCAATCCCCATACCGATAAATTGCTTCAGGAACGCCTCTCCTGCAATCGCGTCCGTCTCTTTGTGATCATAGACAGCAACTTTCACCACTTTTCCCTGCATATTCAAGCCAACAGCACCCTCAATAACACTGCTCGGCCCCTCAACACTAACGAACAGTGTCAGTCCTATCGGTGCATTCGCTTCATTAATCGGGATGTAAAAAATAGGTTTCAGGTCCGTCGCTCGGAGTTTATCGCCGATCTCCGTTTCAATTGATGCGATTTTATCCGGTGTAAACACAGCGCTCTTCTGAACAAATTTCTTTGCTTTCGGGAAAATAGCCACCAATTTTTGCGCCGGAAATTCTGTATTTTGAGCGTTACTGAACAGTGGCACACTTCCCATTAAAAATACGAGTGTTAATAGAACACATACTCGCCGATAACGATAGATTCGGAAAAACATCTCCGACCCCCTTATCCATTTTTTCAATATCTCTATAAGTTTAACCCAAGTTGCCACTTGTAAATCCATGGGATATCCTTTATAGTGTTTTTAACGCAAAAACAAAAGGAGAACCCCATGGACTTGACTATTGTAGCACTTTATACGATTTGTGACGATCTTTTAATCTCAATCGGGCA
>JAJDTJ010000100.1 GCA_022827225.1 Candidatus Poribacteria bacterium
GAAGTTTGGATACCTCTTAGAATGCCATCTCATGCGCTAAAAATCAAGAACCTTTTTGAAAACAAAACGCATTTTCATAACACGCCCCGTGCTGAGGCAACGCCTTCAGCAGTGTGACAATAACTTTGATAAATGTCAGTATATTACATTGAGGAGGCAATTATAGCCAATGCAAATAAATAATTCGTTACGTATTGACGATCTGAAACCTCAGATTGAGAGGCTTGTTGAATACTCAGGTCAGAAAATTTTAGCCATTGAGGACACGTGGCCCCCTGAAAAAGGCACGCCTGTCTTCACCGTCGCTGGCACCTATACGACACGCGGTTGGACGGAATGGACGCAAGGGTTCCAATTCGGTTCTGCGATCCTCCAATTTGATGCCACGGGTGACGAACAATTCCTTGAGATCGGCAGACGAAACACGATTGAAAAGATGGCACCGCATGTCACGCACATCGGTGTGCATGACCATGGGTTCAACAACGTTTCCACTTACGGTAACCTCCGCCGTCTCATGCGTGAGGGTGTGATTCCGCGCGACGATAACGAGATGCACTTCTATGAACTTGCCCTGAAAGCCTCCGCCGCCGTTCAAGCAAGTCGCTGGACCCAGATTAAAGATGGGACGGGATACATCGCCTCTTTCAACGGACCGCATTCGCTCTTTTCGGACACAATCCGATCCCTACGGGTATTGGCACTCGGACACACGCTCGGCGCAGTATTGATGGGTGAAGGCGATGTCGCTATCAATCTTTTGGAACGTCTGGTCCAACATTCACAGACCACAGCGACCTATAACGTCTATTATGGTGAAGGGCGCGACGCTTATGACCTACGTGGACGGGTTGTACATGAATCTATCTTCAATACGAACGACGGGAACTACCGCTGCCCAAGCACACAGCAGGGGTACTCACCCTTTACGACATGGACGCGTGGACTTGCATGGATTATTACCGGTTACGCCGAGCAGCTTGAGTTTTTTGATACATTGTCCGAAGCCGACCTTGAACCTTACGGCGGATATGATTTGGTGACAGCACATATCCGAAAAGCAGCGGAAGCGACAGCGGACTTCTATATTATGAACACGGCGCAAGACGGGATTCCCTATTGGGATACCGGTGCACCCGGTTTAGCCGGGCTCGGTAATTATTTAGCGGTTCCTGCCGATCCATATAACGATCTTGAACCGGTAGATAGTTCCGCCGCAGCGATTGCAGCACAAGGGTTAATTAGGCTCGGAAACTACCTCAGAAAACACGATGAAACGGAAGCGGGAGATTCCTACTACCAAGCAGGTTTGACGGTCGCTAAAACGCTTTTCGCTGAACCGTATCTCTCTACATCTGAGACGCATCAAGGGTTATTATTGCATTCGGTGTATCACCGTCCGAACGGTTGGGATTATGTGCCAGAGGGTCGAAAAATCCCGTGTGGAGAGGCATCCATGTGGGGCGACTATCACGCCCGCGAACTTGCAGTCCTGTTATGGCGGGAGATCCTTGGGAAACCGTATCTGACGTTTTTCTAACATAGTTGTCGATTATTTAGCAACTTGTTCAATCTCGCCTGTCTCCAACGAACGGTTCGCAGCAAGCGTGACGGCGAGGCTCTTCGCAGCATCGGCATAGGAGGAGAGCACCAACGCTTGATCGTTCGCATCGACTGCCTTGACGAACTGCTCAACCTGCCGGAAATAACCGGCTTCCGTACCGGTGTAGTCAACGCCTTCACCACCAATCTGACCGCGCAAACCCAAGTCGTGCGTGAGCTTGAGATACAGATCATCGCCGATGAGTTCAGTTGCGAAACTGTCGTGTGCACGGGCGACACATGTGCTGGTGATACTACCGACTGCACCGCTCTCAAATTTTATGTTACAGACGGTGCACTCCTCGAAATCGGCGATCCCGTCCGAAACACCTTTGATACCGTAAGCGTGGACACTCACCGCATCGCCAAGAAAGTAGCGGATGAGGTCGAAAACGTGTGTCGTCTGTTCCACCATCTGTCCGCGTGATACGTCAAACTTTCCCCACCACGGATGGCTGGCTCCCATCCTCGTGAGAAACCGTCCGATTCCCATCGTCAATTGTTGATCGCCGACTAATTCCTTCGTTTTCGCTGTAATGTCGCTATACCGTGCCATGTAGCCGACCTGATTAATAACGCCGGCGGCAGCAATAGCATCACGTGCGTGTCGGGCGGTCTCCAGATCCTGTGCGACAGGTTTCGCGACGAAAAGTGCCGCGCCAGATGCTGCGGCATCGGCAACCTGTGTTGTGTGTGCACCGGGTGGTATACAAACAAACACCACATCCGGCTTTTCTTGCTGGAGCATTTCACTATGGTCGGTATAAGCGGTGGCGTTTTCCTCGGTTGCGATCGCTTCGGCGCGTTCAGCATTTATATCGCAGACCGCTGCGATGGGACGTTCAAGTTGTTTAAGGCTTCGGCGGTAGTTGCCAGCGATGCCACCGACACCAATAAAAGCAATTTTCAAATTCTGTTGATTCACGCTGTTTTTTCTCCTTGTTTCCATGCATTGAAAAACCGATATGAGTAAAAATATTTCTTTTACACATTGATTCCAAGATTCACATAAGTCTTGTTGTAGGAGCGAGCTGTGCTCGCGATCTTTGTACTTCAATTTTGGCGTGCCATAGCAATGGATACTCAGATGAGTTCTCGAATCTTATCTCTAAAGTAACAAAAACTCGGTGACGCGTTTTTGTTTATATCCATCTCTGGAACGATTTTCTGTGCCCATGCTGATTTTTCGCTCCCGATTACATACCAAGGCTTCTTTCTAATTGCATTTGAACCTCCAGCAAATATGGCATCAGCCAGAAGTTCCCACGTTCCACAAATAGAGTCATTTTGATAACTATTCAAGACACTATCCTTAGCTTTTGGATAAGCCTTCTTGATCGCGGAGATGTCGCCAAGTAGCCACGCCTCGCCCTCTTCCACAGCGATACAAAATCGGGTTTCTAGGCTAGGATTGTACGCTTTTAGGACAGTGAGGAGTTCCTGACGAAATGTTTTCAAACACTTATTGTCTAGGTCGCAAATTACGATTACTGCTGTTGAATATTTAGCAGGATTGTTAGCATACGTGTTTCCATATCCTTTGAATAGACTGGGCAGACGGTCAAGTAAAATTCGTTTACTCGCATCAGTAGAACTAGCGAGGTCTTTGGGAATGCGGCCGATTCCTCGGTAACTAATAACTCTAAATGTATGTTGATCTCCGATGATTTTTGGCATCAGAATATCGAGCGTTTTTTTTCCGGACTGATCTTCGACGAGTATTTCAAAGTGCATCTATCACCTCGGATCAAGATAGTCGCTGTACCAGAGTCCCCCCAAGGGCAACCCTTCTCCGACCAGATTGTTCACGAGTGGATCTTCACTTGCCCGACGGATTTTGGAAAAGCCATCTTCACTTTTTTCAAGTATCCAAACCTCTTTTGGGTCTAAGGCATCAACAAAATAGGGTTGGTGCGTTGTAATAAAAACCTGTGATCCACCTTTGTGTCCGGTAGCGTGTTCACGAAATTCGCTAGCTAACGTCTCTAAGAGCTTATGATACAGACCGTTTTCTGGTTCTTCGATGCAGATAAAAGGAGGCGGTGTTGGGTCTTCAAGGAGCAGTAGATAGGCGAATACTTTGAGGGTTCCGTCGGACATCTGCTGAGCATAAAATGGATCTTGAAATCCCTTATCGTTAAATCTGAGTAGTAATCTACCATCACTGGTTTTTTCGGTGTCGATTTGGTCTATGCCTGGGATTTTATCGGCGATTTTTTTTAAAATCGTTTTGAAGTGCTGGGGATGTTCACGTTCCATGAATTGTACAACATTGCTGAGATTGTCGCCACGGGTATTGAGGTGTTCTTGAGGACCAGCAAGCGGCAAGCTGCGCGCAGCGTCTGGTGTAAAGTAACTGAGATACCATCCCTCAATGAATCTGCGAAAAGCGGAAATTCTCGGATGTTGTTTCAAGACACCAATTGTAGCAATACCAAGTTTACGCGGATCATCTAATTCAATAGACTCGGTTTCCCCAGATTCTTTCGCTTTTTGTAATTCCATGAAAATATCTAAATCCTCAGTTTCTTCATCAATTTGGTGTCCTGCTTGTTCACCTTTCCATGCCACACCACTGCCATTATTCAGTATTAGAAAAGAGAAGGGCCAACCCCGCTTCTGCCCCTTTCGTCTTTGTCGAAGACGTTCCCGAAGGACATAAGGGCGTCCGAATCCGTCTGCTGTAATAGCAATCTGGTATGTAATGGGTCTGGCATTTCCGTGTTCTCTGTAGTATACATCAAATTCAATCGGATCTGTCGTTCCATGCGTTCGCATTCTGTCAATGCCACCACGTCCTCGTGCGTCGCATGCTTCTTCAACATTATTGAAGTTAAGAGCATCTGCAAGAAATCCAAAAGCATCAAATAGAGCACTTTTGCCAACACCGTTCTTACCGATGACTGCAGTCATCGGCGTAAGTGCTTCTATTTTCTGTTGGTTCCACAAGCGACCAAGCGTCACATCCTTGAGAACCCCGAAATTTCTTACTCTAAAACCTTCTAACCTCGCCATTTTAAAGTTTTCCTTGCTTGAATACGGATGGTGCTGCGTTACAAGTCTTTCAATAATACCACACTTGGCGTATTTTTGAAAGTTTATACATCATGAACTTTGAAAACAGGGCCTTGCAAACCTAAAGAATTCATGCTAATATGATAGCATATCTGAACGCACATATCAAAACGAATCACACCGAAAGGGAGCATCTATGGCACGAGAATGGCATTCTACACCAGTTGAGATTAACGAAACCGAAGACCTTATCGAGGCGTGCTATGAGAAGGGATGGACAGACGGGTTGCCTGTCGTTCCACCGACAGCGGAACGGGTCGAACGTATGCTCAGTGGGACAGACCGGGATCCCGATGAACACATCGCAACAATCCCACCAAAATGGGGCAGAGCCACCGTCGAGAAGGTCGCGATCAACGCGGTTATGGCGGGTTGCAAACCGGCGTATCTACCGCTTCTCCTCACCGCTGTCGAGGCGATGACCGCCGAGCAGTTCAACCTCCACGGCGTGCAAGTCACGACATCGCACGTTGGACCGATGCTTATCGTAAACGGTCCCATCCGAAAGGCGTTAGACATCAACGACGGGTTCAACCTCTTTGGGCAAGGGTGGCGTGCAAACGCAACCATCGGTCGTGCGGTACGGTTCGTATGCACAAATATTGGCGGCGCGTTACCCGGTGAACTCGATCGCGCCGCATTCGGACATGCCGGGAAATACACGTGCTGCATCGCTGAAAAAGAGGAGGCGAGTTCCTGGGAACCGCTACATGTCAATCGCGGGTTCCAAACCGACGATAGCACCGTCACGGTCTTCGCCGCTGCCGGTCCACAAACCGTTAATGATCACGGTAGCAACACCGCTGAAGGCATCCTGGACACGATCTCTGCCAATATCACTGCCCCGGGGAACAGCAGCGGAGAAACCCTTATTGTGATAGGTGTTGAACACGCAAAGACGATCTCCGGGGACGGTTTCAGCAAAACCGATGTCCAACAGTATATCGCTGACACCACGAAACGATACGCCGTGGAAGACCTGCTGCTGACAGTTGCAGGTGGACCAGCAGGTAGATGGAGCATCGTTGTTCCAGGTTGGGGTTCACCGAGTTCGCGAGCAGTTACATTGAAGGTGTAGACCACCTGAAAGTTAAGGTTGAGAGTCCACAACACACCTTGACTTATTCGCAGAAAATATTTTTGCAAATCGTCGGAAAATGTGGTATCCTTATTAACGATAAGAATAAGAAACCCAAAACCGTTTTTTCACGTTGATTTAAAGGGATAGATGCGATGGATGCAAGAACGTTGTCTTTACCGATTAGCACCCTTGACTACAAGCAGCCTACCACCGTGCAAATTGGTTCCCCTGTCTCTGTTGTCATTGATTTGATGCAGGAAGGAGAGCGAGGGTGTGTTCTCGTCGTTGATGATGATGAACAATTGGTAGGGATTATTACCGAACGTGACTTGTTGGTCCATTTGAGTGGACAACGCGCCGCACCTTCAGACTTTAAAGTTGAACAGGTTATGACCCCGGATCCAGAGGCATTACGCGCCAGTGACCCCATCGCCTTCGCTTTAAATTTGATGCATCTCGGACACTTCCGACACGTTCCGCTCTGCGTCTGGGACGACCAGGAGGAAGCATATCCCATCGGCATAATTTCGACCCGCGATATTTTGGAACATATTACTGTATTCATAGAAAATCAGGAGTAGGAGGCGTAACCGTGCTTTACGATTTAGCGATTGATGAAGAATTAAAACAGATGGACGAGGCAGATGCGTTAAAAGCATGGCACGCTCACGAAATTCATGTTTCACTAAAAGATATAATGCGCCCTATTGTCACTATTGACATTAATAGCAGCACAAACGAAGCGATTGATATACTCCTTACGCATAAGATTGGTGCGGCACCGGTCGTTGAAAACGGTTATCTTCGCGGGATTTTCAGTGAACGAGATGTCCTCTACAAAATCCTCAACAAGCAGGTCGGAGACCTTGATGTCGTCGGTGTTAAAGAATTCATGATAGCAGACCCGCAAACAGCACTTCCCGAAGATTCCCTGAACACCGCTATGCTTTATATGGAACGCGGTCAATACCGGCACGTCCCGATTGTTGATTCAGAAAACCGACCGATCGGTATGGTCTCTATCCGTGATGCGATCTCTTATCTCGTTGAGGAATTTCCACAAGAAGTCCTAACGCTACCTCCGAGACCCGTTCGAGATGCCTTTAAAGCGCGCGAGGGTGCCTAAATGGATTTCAGATTTTATAGGCGCGTTTGAAAAGCGCGCACCTACCACACGAAAAGGAAGCAATTGTGATGCGCAAGCCAGTAGAGCAAATCGAGGCAGCGACAATCTTATTTGCTGGCGATTCCGGTGATGGTTCACAGACCATTGGCACACAAATGACAGAAACCACCGCCCTCATTGGGAACGATGTCGCTACCCTCCCTGATTATCCCGCCGAGATTCGCGCACCTGCCGGGTCTTTAGCAGGTGTATCCGGATTCCAACTCCACTTTTCAAGTGAACAGATTCATACGCCTGGTGACCTCTGTGACGTACTCGTAGCAATGAACCCCGCGGCGTTAAAAGTACAACTCCATAAACTTAAACCCAACGGCATTCTAATTGTAAATACTGACAATTTCGCGCGACGCAATCTACGTCTCGCAGGATATGAAGAAGACCCCCTCGAAAGCCAGGACCTTACAAAATACCAAGTCTTCGGTGTCGAATTAACAAGCCTCACGCGGAAAGCACTCGAAACAACGCAATTGAGTACGAGCGAAATTGATCGGTGTAAAAACTTTTTCGCACTCGGTATGATCCTCTGGCTCTACAATCGTCCGATGGAATACACGATGAAGTGGATCAAAGCGAAATACGCCAAAAGCCCGCAGTACATTGAGCCTAATATCCTTGCACTTCGCGCAGGGAATACCTACTGTGATATGACTGAGCAATTCGCTGTCTCTTACGATGTCAAACCCGCGACTTTTGAACCCGGCACCTATCGGAACATTGAAGGCAATATGGCAACAGTGCTTGGACTCATCGCTGCATCGCATCAATCTGGTTTACCGCTCGTTTATGGGAGTTACCCGATAACGCCTGCCAGCGATATCCTTCACGGGCTTGCAAAATACCGAAATTTCGGTGTCGTCACGATGCAAATGGAAGATGAAATCGCCGCCGTTGGCGTCGCAATCGGTGCAGCCTTTAGCGGTGCCCTCGGGGTTACCGGCAGTAGTGGCCCCGGACTCGCTCTTAAAGCCGAAGCGATTAATCTCGCAATGATCGCTGAACTTCCGATTGTGGTATGTAACATCCAACGCGCAGGTCCCTCAACAGGGATGCCAACGAAGACGGAACAGTCGGACCTGCTCCAGATGTTTTACGGTCGGAACGGAGAATCACCGATCCCAATCGTCGCGTCTTCACGTCCGTTTGACTGTTTTGAAGCCGTCTATGAGGCGTGCCGTATCGCAGTGAAATATAGGACACCCGTAATCTTTTTATCCGATCTCTATATCGGAATGGGTGCCGAACCTTGGAAAATCCCCGAACTCTCCGAATTACCAGAGATTAAACCGAATTTCACAACAAGCGCAGGTCCCAGTGACGAATTTGAACCGTATCTACGCGACCCAGAGACACTGGCGCGTCCGTGGGCGAAGCCGGGGACACTCGGTTTAGAGCACCGCATCGGTGGACTCGAGAAATCCGATGTGACAGGACACGTCAGTTACGACCCCGAGAACCACGAGAAAATGGTAGAAATCCGAGCGGAAAAGGTGGCACGCATTGCCAACGACATTCCACCGACTGAGATCTTTGGAGCACAGGAGGGCGACATCCTCTTGCTCGGATGGGGCGGTACTTTCGGCGCACTTAGAACAGCAGCGGAAAATTATGTCGCCGAAGGACTCCCGATCGGGCATGTTCATCTCCGGCACCTTAATCCGTTTCCAAACGATTTAGGCGACATCCTCAACAGATTCAAAAAAATCTTAATTCCTGAACTCAATAGTGGGCAACTCCTGCAACTCATCCGCGCCACCTATTTGATTGATGCCATTGGGATTAACAAAGTACAGGGACAACCGTTTCATGTTTTTGAGTTGCATACCAAAATAGACGAAATACTTAAAGAGATAGAACATTTTTAGCGTCAAACGCCAAAGGCGGTAAAATACCATGAAAAGGAAAAGAACTTCACGGATTCCGGTCGGTGCACCGACCCTCACAAAGGACGATTTCAAATCCGACCAAGATGTACGCTGGTGTCCAAGCTGCGGCGACTATTCTATTCTTGCCCAAACGCAACGGACGCTACCTGAACTCGGCATTCCGAAAGAGAATATTGTCTTTATTTCCGGTATCGGGTGTTCAAGCCGGTTCCCGTACTACATGAACACATACGGTTTCCACACGATCCACGGTAGAGCACCAACCATCGCCTCCGGTGTAAAGATGGCGAACCCGGAGCTCTCTGTATGGGTTATCACGGGTGACGGCGATGCACTCTCAATAGGCGGTAACCACTTTATCCATCTGATGCGCCGGAATTTCGACATCAACGTGCTCCTGTTCAACAACCGTGTCTACGGGCTCACAAAGGGACAATATTCACCGACATCTGAACGAGGCCAGAAAATGTATCAGTCCGCCTCAATCGGCTCATTAGACACACCTTTTAACCCGCTCAGTCTTGCACTCGCTTCAGGGGCAACATTCGTTGCGCGGTCAGTAGACGTTCACACCGATCATTTGCGTCCGATGCTCAAGGCTGCCTTTGAGCATAAAGGCACCTCTTTCATTGAGATCTACCAAAATTGCCATATCTTTAACGATGATACCTTTATACTACAGAGAAAAAAAGAGCATAAGACTGATCATACGGTGCTTCTCGAACACGGTGAACCCCTCGTTTTCGGCGCAGAACACGATAAGGGCATCCGACTCAACGGTTTCCAACCTGAAGTCGTTGACCTCACGGATGGCGAGCACACTATTGACGACCTCATCGTCCATGATCAACACGCTGAGGACACCACCTTAGCGAATTTCCTCGCTGGAATGAGCGATACGCCTGATTTGCCGCATCCGATGGGCATTTTCCGAAGCGTCCAACACCCATGCTACGAAAACCTGATGACCAACCAGATCCGCACCGCAACAGAACGGATGGGCGAAGGCGACCTCGACGCGCTCCTTCACGATGGTGAGACGTGGATAGTGTCATAAGTATTGTCCGGATATTCTTTTCAACACGGTTATTAAATCTGACAGGAGCCCAACCATGAAGATTTACATTTTGACCGACTTGGAAGGCGTTGCGATGGTATCCCGTTTCAATCAAACCCGTGAAGAGGGGCCCCTGAAACAGGCAGCCATGAAATTATTGACGCAAGAGGTAAATGCTGCTGTCGATGGTATTCTTGATGTGGATACAAACGCAGAGATCGTGGTCTGGGATGGACACGGCTCTGGCGGGATTGATGTCCTCGAATTTCATCCGAGCGCGAAATTAATCGCACGGGGGCCTATCCGTCCACCCTACTATCTTGACGAGGGTTATGATGCTCTCTTTTTCGTGGGACAGCATGCGATGGCAGGCACACCGAACGCACCGTTAAGTCATACCTATTCTTCTTTGTCCATCGAATACTATAAACTCAATGGAGAGATGATCGGTGAATTCGGATGCCGTGCTGCGTTGGCGGGCACTTTCGATGTCCCAACTGTCTTCATCTCTGGTGATGATAAAGCGATCACTGAAGCGAAGCAGCTGGTCCCCAACATTTATAACGTTGAAACGAAACAGGGACTCGGACAGGAATTAGCATTACATATCTCACCCCAACGCTCGTGCGAACTGATTCGGGAGACAGCGGCGACGGCTTGCCGGAATATCTTCGAGATCCCTCCCTTCACAATTGATCCGCCCTATACATTTGAAGTCCGGGTACTGGAAGGTAAGTCGATTGACGGGTACCTGAGACGTGGTGCTGCGAAAGTTGATGATCGCACCGTCAGTTGGCAGAGCGATGATCTTTGCGCTTTGTCTATATAAGTCAGAGAAGCATCACCTACCCAGATTAATTATGTCAAGCCAGAATACGCCTCTGAAATCCGGTATCCGAGACAACCTCCGTCGAGGAACTGTTTACGAATTCTTAGCACAAGAAATCAAAAACGGTTCCGTCCTCTCCATCGTATCCGCTTATTTCACTATTAACGTCTTCGAGGCACTCCAAAAACCGCTGAACGAAATAGAAAACCTCCGTTTCCTGTTCGGCGACCCGGATTTCATCAAAAGCCTTAATCCAACGAATACTGAGAAAAAAGCGTTTAGGATTACGGATACAGGTTTAGAACGCCAAAAAGCAACGCCAGGAATATGTGAAGTTCGTTTGTCTACCTTGAGTTGAAAGGGAATGCCAGGAATGTTGGTAAGATCATGCTTTCCGAATTCTAAGTGTGGTGACTTTTCAAGAATCCAGCTCTTGAGTGCCTTCCGAATAGCTATCCGGTCTCGTCCTTTTCCTTTAGTGGCAGCATCATAAGGAAACATAATGCTTATACGAAACGAAAGTTGACTCTCAAACTCCTGCTCAAGATCCCCAATAACTTGAATGAACCAATCATTATTGCGGCGCTGATTCGGAAGTGTGTCAATGCTTGTATGCTCAATTGCAAAAGGGCAAGCAATTGCATCTATGTCAGAGGAACTCCGATTCTCTTGATCCGGATATCGACAGATTTTGAGTCTTGGATAACCGTGCTCTTGAAGATGTTTTACGAATGCCTCAATTACTTCATAATCTGTCATAATATTTGGTTTATCCCTCCAGTTCCATCCGGAATTTGATTTGGTGTGCCTCCATCACTATCAGCAGATGCTTTACCACTAGCCACCCACCCACTTCTGGATTTGTCTCTGTCAGAAATCGATCCTCTAATTCTCCATACCCGAGATCGTCGTCCGAAAATATCCCTTTAGGAATTATCATCCACATCATTGTCTCATACGGGGAGAGGTTTTGAAGTTCCTCTATTTGTATTTTCAGGTCCCAGGGGTCTAATCCTATATATGCCGCGTCCCGCACTATCTCTCTACTGGGATTCTCCAGATACCACATCATCAGATCAAGTAGATATAAATAGTCCTTGCTCCCCGGTGCCACAAGCGGGCGCGTCCAACGCATTGTTGGTATCCGATAAAAATCGTTCGGATCCTCTGGCACCAGCGTTAGTAGAAATTTTGCCTTTTGGTTGATAGGATGGTTGTTCAGGATAATTGGTTCCTTTAGTTGATCAATTTCCCATTCAAGACTCCAGTGTTCGGAGTGTAATTCTTCAAGCAATTCTTTCGCCTTATCTACTGAACACCTAAAGAATTCTCGGTTAGAAGCAACACGATGGTCAGCAAGCCTATTATGTACTTCCCTTTCAAATTTTTCATACTTTTCGGAAGATAACTCAAAGACAATTTCAAACGGAGTTGGAACGCCAGTTGAGTTTGAAAGTTCTCTCGCTCGGATACGACTATTACGAACTGTCTTGCCAATTTTTATTAAGCCCGGCATTGAATCGTTTACGAGGATATAGACATATCCCATGCTGATTCTCCTACAGTTTAGACAAAATCTTGCATCCTATGTCTTGAGATAGTCCACGTACTTTGTGGAGTTCAACGGAATGTGTAAAATTTCTAGTTCGGTGGAAAATCTGTGATATCCATCAATTCTGACTGACCTATCAAAATTGGCATACCCCGTATTACGCCACGATTCGGCGTACATACAAGATAAGTGATTGATTCAAGTATTGCAATCACAAGTTCCCCGTTCCGTGGATCAGGTTTCCCCACCTCCACATAATAATCCTTGCCATGTTTATGGTAGGTAATACTGAAAATACGTCTATCTGAGACATCCCAATCCAGCGTCTCTTCCGCAAATTTCTTAACAGATTCCCAGACTTCCTCTGCTTGGGCATCGTCTTTCGCTTTAGGAATAAAAAATTTTGTTTCTGTGGTCATCCTGATTCCTCTTGAAAATCAGTTAGAACGAGGTAGTTATAAGACAATCATCTACTTTTAAAATTGAATCAATTTAACGCTCTGCGAAAACACAGTGATTTAGCAATTCTGAAGTAATAGAAATTATTTATGCTTTAGGCAGCTATCTCATCAGTAAGCAAGCAATCTAATAATTCCTTTGAATCAAACAACGGATCGTTTAACTGCACAGGATTAGTTTTCATTTCTGTTGCTTCACGAGTAAAGTCGTCTAACAGTTCTGAGGTAATAACAGTATTGTCTATATCAAACAAATAGTGATTCAACTGCACAAGATCTGCGTTCGTTTTGTACACAAGTGTTATACCTTTTCGACTTGATGCTTTAATGTGGTCCTCAATTCGCGCTGCAAGCAACCGCTTTCGTGTGCATTCCAGAACTTCCTCAAAGATTCCCTCCTCTTTGAGAAAATCATCAAAGTCCCCACCATCATACTTATTCATGTATACTTCCCCTATTTTGCCATAGATTTCTGCGTTGCCGTGCTACACTCAAATCCGTCTGTGATATTCTTTGAGATTTTTTGATAAAACCGTGTAGCAGGACCATTTTATTATCACTAATAGTGAATAATACTCTCGCAATACGTCTACTACTGAGTTGACTGCGAACCTCCCATAAATTGGGTTCTATTTTCCTAATAAGGGGCATTCCTAAGGGCCACCGAAATTGGACATATTGTATATCTCTACCAATTGATTTTCTATCCACTTCATCAAGCCCTTTGAGCCACTGTCGCACAGGTACCCGCCCTGAATCAGTCCGAAAAAAAGAAACTCTAAGTAAAGGTTCACCATTCATAAGAAATAACGAAAATTTGGATAAAGCAACTTACCACAAATTCAAAATTGGATATAAAATCAAGTGCTTCCCATTTCAAAGTATTGTAATTAACTTCAATAATAAGTATATCAGATTAGAAACGATTTTTCAAAACAAAACGGGTAGATTTTTGTATCCACCCGTTATTGGTTGAATAGAAAATTTGCTAACTACATTTCATTTCCGTAAAAGCCAGATACCGTGTGGAAATACCCTACGCTGGAAGTCCGTTAACCGCCGCAAAGAAATCAGCATTCGACGCGCTAAAGCCGTACTGCTGCTCTACCTCCCGAATAGCAATTTCTGTTGTGAAGAGGTTATCGTAGGTATCAGGGAACTCCACGCCTGTTGTGGCATCGCGGAGTAGCACGATGTTATAACCATATCGCGCCATAGACCGGATACCGTAATCTCTACCCAATACACACCAATTCGTTGCGAAACCAGCAAAAATTAGATGTAGGATACGCCGTTCTTCGAGCAGTTCATGCAACTGCTGACCGGTCGCGATAACAAAGTCATCATCTTGTACATTAACTGCAGGGGAGACAGCGAGTTGCGACGCGAGTTTATCCCAATGCACACCGATCCCCGGCGGTTGACTGCGAGGACCGCGATAAACGGCGTAGTCACCCGCACGGCTTCGGAAATCGGAGGGTGGCCACGCCGAAGGTGTAGATGGCTCAGGCGGTTTATGGCGTTTGAGTTGCGGATACTGTGCCGCCACCGATGGAGAAGGCGCATGCACAATCGTCAAACCTGCTTGCCGCGCGGTGTCTATCACAGGCACAACACACTCAGTCGTTATCCGTGCGGCGCGTTCTATCCAACTTTCGATGAAATGCACGTTCCACAAATCGACGAGAACCAACGCCGTCTCATCAACCGGCAACGGCATCTCAAACTCACGCCGGATAAACGCTGTTTCACGACACGGCACGTCTGCCGGTGTACTATCCTGAAAGTAACGGACGCGTAAATCTAATGTTTTCACTCTGGCTCCTGAAACAGTGTCTCATCAAGTTCAGCGTTCAATGTGATCTTCGTTATCCTGCTATCACTAAAGAGCTGACCTTCCACATTCTGGACAACATGATACGGCACTTTAACGCCATCAACGTCGCGGTAATCCTCCATGATTGTCTCCCGATTAACAGTAACACCTTGCGAGGCGTCAGGATAAACAAGCTTCACGACATAATGCGTCTCCTCACTCACAAAGAGTTTCAGCATTTGACCAGATGGTTGAGGAATAAGCAGAATTGACGCAGGTTTACCTTGCACGTCTTCCGTACCAGCATATTGGATCGGAATGTCATTTTGCGAGAGGTTCGTCAGTAGCCACAACGTTTCTCGGAAAACCGCATCTTTAAAGGTGGCAGCCAGTTGTGGTGGTATCGGTTGAACCCCCATCGGTGTTAACGCGAACCCAGACGTACCATCAAAGACATAAGCCATTTCGCCCTGAGGCAGTTTCAAATCCTGTCTAAATTTGTCAGGATAGACGTAGTATGATGTGGCATCTATTTGCATCGGTCCTTGGGGCGTATTACCCGTTACCTGTGCTTCAATAACCAAATTCTTCGCTGCTTGCAGCTTCTCAAGTCCACCGTGTGCCGCAACTGCTGCAGCGAGGATTTCTTTGGCTTTCATCATTTCCGCTTCGCTTGCTTCAGGCATCGGCTCCGCAGGCGGCGGTTCCGGTTGCTTTATCTCAATCTCGTTGACCTCGCCGAACTCATCAAGCGGTCGGTCGAAGTTCTCTTTATTCCCAACAGTAACAATCGTCAGGGCATCCGGATGGAGGTACTTCTGCGCCACTGCCTGGACATCTTCCGCCGTTACCTTAGCGATGTTATCGGTAAACGTCTCAAGGAAATCAGGACTAAAACCACGATAGGCGAGCATCATCTGCTGGAATGCGATTTGCGCGCTGCTCTCAAAACCGAAAACAAACGAATTAATAAGCGAATCTTTCGTGCGTTGGAGTTCCGCTTCCGGCACAGGTACATCTCGGAGTCCCTTGACGACATCAATAATGAGCGAGATCGCCTCGGCTGTTTTGTCTGTACGGGTTTGTGAATAAGCGAACCATTCCCCCGGATTCGTGTAGTAGGTTGTTTGCATGATACTGCCAACCATATAGGCGAGTCCATGCTTCTCACGCACTTCCCTCATGAGACGAGAGGTAAACCCGCCTTCACCGAGAATATCGTTCATGACGCGGAGCGCGAAATAGTCCGGGAAATCGGGGGTACGCTTGATACCAAAGTGTCCGATTAACATCGTCGTCTGAGTGAGGTCCTTGAAGATGTAATTAACAGACGGTTTCGGCGTTGGGTCGATTGCTGGCACGTCTGGAAACGTAATCTCTGCGGATTCCCAGCCTGCAAATATGTTCTCAAGTTGTGAGATCAAGGTCTCCGTATCGAAATCGCCGGTAATCGCGAGCATGATGTTGTTCGGATAATAGTATTTCGCGTGAAACGCTTTAAGATCATCAACGGTAATACTTTCGATGCCTTCAATCTCGGAGTACCGACCGAACGGGTGGTCTGTTCCATATAGGAGTGCTGAAAAGTTACGCCATGCAAGTTGGATCGGGTTATCGTTCCGTCGACGAATACCTTCGACCGCCTGTTGTTTGCGGAGTTCCAATTTGTCCTCACGAAAGGCTGGGTTCCTGAGGATATCGGCAAAAATTTCCAAACCCATTTCGATGTCTTCAGAGAGTGTTGAGAGGTTAATCGTGCCGTATTCGGCAGACATACCGACTTCAACGGCAGCCGCCATGGATTCCAATTCCTCATTCAAGGCATCCGGCTCGCGTAAGTCCGTGCCACCGGTTCGCATCACACTTGCAAAGATTGCTGCCAACCCGACTTTATCCGATGGATCATAGATATCACCCGTTTTAATCAAACCGTTGATATTGAAAAGTGGTAACTCGTGGTCTTCAATCAGATAAAGCGTCATCCCGTTTGAGAGCGTCCGCTTTTCTGGAACCGGCGGTTTAAACGTAATCGGTTCAAAAGTGAGGTCTTCATGCGGTTTCGCAAATGTAGAGGGAATGCCCGAAACGATGAGGCAAACGATCAGGGTCGTGATGGTAAGGCTTTTAGAAATTCGGTTCTTCATTATTTATCGCCCTCCGCTTCATCACCGGCGGAGGTTGTGTCCTCTTTCTTGATGAGTGTGCCGACGGTGCGGTTGCTTTTTGTGAAATAGGTTTTCGCGACTCTCATGATGTCTTCCGGTGTAATTTTATACATGTTCTCGCGCCAACCGAGTATATAGCGCCAATCACCGGCGATCCCTTCATAGAACGCCAATTGTTGTGCCATTCCAGCATTAGAGCTGAGGTTCCGGATAAAACCGGCATCAATCTGTTTAAGGATACGCTTAAACTCTTTTTCTGCCACAGGTTCAGTTTTAAGACGTTCAAGTTCGGCGTAGATCGCTGCCTCAACGTCAACTGTTGTATGTGGTGAGCGGGGTGTCCCGCTTATGAAAAATAGATTATTGTAGCGTGCTCCCGGATACCCGTTCACCGAATTAACGGAGACGGCTATCCCTTCCTCAACGATGTGCTTGTAAAACCGAGAGGTGCGTCCGTCGGAAAGGATTGCGCTAATCATATCAAGGACATAATCATCAAAATGGGGGATCGTCGGTTTATGATAGCCAATCATCAGCTGCGGTTCAGCATCAAATTCGACTTCAATGCGACGTTCGCCTTCCTGCTGTGGTTCGACGGTTGTCACTTCACTCGGAAGCGGTTGCGACGGTATATCACCAAAGTATTTCTCTACGAGTGCGATCGTCTTGTCGATGTCAATATTGCCGACAATCACCATAACAGAATTATTGGGGGCATAGTGGACCTTGAAAAATTCTTCCGCTTTGCGACGATTGAGCATCGCAATATCCGAGGGCCACCCGATAATCGGCATACCGTACGGGTGAGTTGTGAAAGCTGCTGCGATAAATTGCTCGTAGAGTTTGCCACCAGGTTGCGTGTCAACCCGCATCCGGCGCTCCTCTTTCACGGCATCGCGTTCTACATAAAATTCTCGGAGAACAGCGTTCTTGAGCCGATCCGACTCAAGCATCGCCCACAACTCTAATTTGTTAGACGGCAATTCCACTGTGTAGATGGTGTAGTCAACGGAGGTTCCAGCGTTAAAGCCGGTACTGCCGTGCTGTGTATAGATTTCGGTATACTCTCCGGTAACAATCCACTCTTTCGCAAGCTCTTGTTGCGCCTTAAGTGCTGCTTCCAAGTCGGTTATTTTGTCGGTATCTGCTCTCGAACCTTTCGCACGTTCCATGTCAAGTGCGTCGCCGATTCGATCAATTTCTGCCAGGATAACCGCTTCTTTTTCATAGTCTTTTGTGCCGATTGTTTTAGTACCTTTGAACAACATGTGTTCTAACATGTGCGCAATACCGCGCGTATCGTCCGATTCATCCACGGATCCGGCTTTAAAGAGGATGTAAGGTGCAATCGTCGGCGAGGTGTCGCGCGCGATCATCAACAATTTCAGACCGTTCGGAAAGGTATGCTCTACCACGCGATCAGCGAGGTCTTGGGCGGATGCCATCCCGCACAAGGTAACAAGGAACAGGATCAGCAAATAACGTATCTTCTTCATCTGTTTTTTTCGGCAGTTTTAATTCAGAAAACGCCGCTTCCTTTCTGTTCATGGTAAGTTAAAGACGCGATTGTATACTTTTTGCGTGTAGACTGCAATTGAAGTATTGAGCCCACAATGCCTATACGAAAGAAGCCTCGATTCGAAGATCGAGGCTCCCACGCGCTATTCCTTCGCAAGGTCACCGAGTAACCCGACGAGGGCGAATCTGATGTGTGAGGAGAGGGCGGAGTTCTCCGCGCGGAGGTCTGCGCCTTCTTCGTCTGGGTACATAACATGCGCTGCAACGGCACGCTTAACCCATCGTTCCGCTCTGTCATCGTAAGGAATATATTTTTCTTTCGGTGCCGTGCATGCTGGACACTCTTCCGGGGGGCTATCTGCTTCCTTCCACAAATAACCACAAGCTATACAAACAAACATTGCAAAGTCCTTTCTCTATTCCTCAAGAAGATTAGCATTTTAATACCGAATTACCAAAATCATTAATCCCCCGAGAATCGAAGTTATAGGTTTTAAAATTATAAACAATTTATTGAATTTTAGCAGATTATGTCCTGAGACGCAAGCATTAAATTGAAATTGTGGGGTTAACTTGATTGTTCTGCTGATTGCTCCTTCAGTTCAACGATGCGGTCTCGTAGTGCAGCGGCTTCTTCATAATCAAGTTCGAGTGCCGCTTTCCACATCTGCCGTGTTAAGTCTGTATTTTTCCAACTTATCTGTCAACCCACGCATTCATACTTTGTTGTAATGCATCTAACATCTGAATGTAACGTTCTTTCTGTTTTGCATTCTTGCCTGCATCAACGAGCTGTTTCCAGAAATGGTCCGATGAAGAATTGGTAGATAAAATACTGAAAGCGTATTTGTAGTATTTAAACGCATCATCATAGAGATCATTTGCAATGCATGCATGCCCAAGTGTCATCGGATAGTGATGGCTTGTACCTGCATAGCCTTGTAATGCACGTTTTGCATGGTTCAGCGCAATTTCTGGGAAGATACCCTTTTCAAGGAGTTCTTCAGCAAACCTGCGTTGGTAAAATGGTTCCTGTTCACTGACTTCTCTCTGTCGAATTTCCAACCATTTTGTATAGACAAGTTCAGCTTTTTTGAAATCCCCTGTTTTTTTGTAGAAATCGCCTAAGAGTTCATGCAAAACTACACTCTCTTCCATTTTCGGTTTTATCTCTTCAAGGATAGCAACCAGCTTTTCCTCCTGCGTTTGGTCAGTGTACAGTTCGGAGATTGCGCGAATTGCTGAATTGTGGGTGGCTTGTGTCAACGGTACATCTAATGCCCGACGATACACCGCAACAGCATCTGATGTTAAGTTCTGTTTAATATATAATTTTGCTAACAGAGTGTAGAATTGGTATACATCTGGTCTAAGTTCAATAGCTTTTTCATAAAAGGATGCTGACTTTTTCAAGTGCTCAGCACTTAAACTGCCAAATATTAGACGTGTGTAGGGTTCAAGTTTCGCATCTCCAACAAGTTTGCCATCATTTTTATTCGGTGAACTATCGGAAATGCGTCCCTGCGTTTCTGTGTCAAATTTCCAATATCCGACCAAACCGTCTTCATCTCCCTTCAACTGCTTGTTCATATCGGAGCGAATCTGATTTTCGGTACGCGCGATGTTCCAGATTTGCACTTCATCAATTAGTCCGGCAAAAGAAGCGTGTTCAGATATTTCTTCTTCATGCGAACAACCGATACGGAATGGCAGTGTGGTTCTACTTAAATTGTTCTGAAGTTTAAAGTTATTTCTTCGGACTTCAGAACCGTTGAGATAAAGTTTCATGACATTATTTCTTGCATCGATAGTTCCCGCAACGTGGTACCATTCATTTTTTTTGATAGTTTCACTTGCAGACGCAATCCATCTAATAAAAAGTCCATCTGGGGATGCATCAAAATAAACGCAACCTTCATCAAACAACCAGAGCGCGAATTGACGATGAGAAAGATCAGGTGTTCGTTTGTCGCCTTTGAAAAGGACAGTCGTACAGGTGTTTGGAAAACCTGTAGGTCTGATCCAGGCAGAAATCGTAACTTGTTCAGTGATATTGTTAATGATCTCACTGTCCGCGATTTCCACGAAACTCCCATCTCCATCTAAGCTTAGGGCATTACTTTCAATTACTTCGCCTACCGGACGATCTACGCTTTGAAACAGATCCCCCAACTTTATGTACCATTGGACTCCTTCAGGTTGCAGTATAGTAAGTTTTTCATACTGTTCAATCGCTTGTTTGATATTACCATTGGCTTCATAACTTTCAGCAAGTGTCAAGATTAGCTTCGGATCGTTAGGGTTCTTCTCAACCTTCTTCAGTTGTTCCGGTATCCATTTTTCATAGAGTTTTCGTTCTCTGGAGATCTCAAGGCTTGCTCTTTTTGCCATAGCTCGTGTGCTGGAACTTCCGGCTCTGCTTGCCATTTCCTGATACATATCAACAGCTTCAATGTATTGTTTTGTCTCACGGTAACTTTTTGCAAGTATCCCGCGCAAAGTATCTTGAAGCCTACTATCTGGATCGCCATCACTTTTATCAATCGCGGATTTGGATAGTTCAATTGCCGGTTCATACATCCTATTTTCTATGCAGATTGTTGCAAGCGCGCCAAGAAACCACACATCATCTTTTTTACTGCAGGATGCAAGTGCCTTTGCAGCTTGATTGAGCATTTCTTTGGCTAAATCAGGCTGTTGGTTTTTGCTCAACGCAGCCGCAGCATAATAAAAATAACGGACATTGTCGGATTCTGCTTTGCCGAGTGCTTCATACATTTCAGCAGATTTCTGATAATCCCTTTCATCCCAATAGATTCTTGCCAAGATTATTCGTGCGGTAGGATTCTCTTTATTTTTTCTAAGTTTGCCTTCATAATGTGCTTTTAGCACTTCAAGTTTATCTTGGCTTTTGAAAGCCCTAATCAATGAATCGCGAGCAGACTCAAATTTGTATATCACCCCAATTCTTACCGAAGTAGTTGTAACTCTTTCCGATGTGTAGGACCCTGCTTTACTGTTTATATACGCATTCGCTTCTGTTTCATAAGGTTCTAGTACTGAGTCCATATCACCGAGTTGTATATATACCTTGAACAATTCAGAATAGATCCTATCTTTCTCAGAAGAACTGGCTGTCATGTCATGTGCTCTCTTATATGCATTAGCAGCTTTTTCCAGTTGTCCGGTTTTGTGATAGTATTCGGCATGGGCTTTCTGCATCTCGAATGTGATTGTACCAACATCTTCTGCCTTTTGTAACTTTTCTTCTAAATTACCATAATAACGATAGAGATTAAGCAATTGCCGTTCCAAATTTTTCTGTTCCCGTCCTGATGTAGATAGAATGGCATTCTTCAATGCGAATTCTGATGCACCTATGTCCTCATTGAAAAAGTAAAGTTGTGCAAGTTTAACATAAGTTTGTTTATCACCGTATGCTAATTCAATTGCTTTTTCATAGTTGGTGATGGCTGCATCTACGTTATCTTCATCTGCATAGAGTTTTGCTAGCCGCGCGTAATGGAAACCAACTTCTGGATGCGTTTGGATGTATGACTGCAAGAGTTCAATTGCCTCGTCCACTTTGTCAGCGGCTTGTAAACTGTTAACAAGTGCATCTTGATACGCCGTGTTTTCTGGCGCAGCTTCAAGCAGTTGGCGCCAGGTTTGAGCAGCTTTTTCGTGCTGATTCGTGCGGGTGTAGAGCTTGGCAAGTTCCGCTCGATATTCAAAGTCTTCAGGTACCGCTTTGGTAATTCGTTCGTAGATGTCTATTGCTTCCGCTACTTTGTTTTGATGCACAAATTCTTGAGCCTTTTTTACGAATTCTTGGACAGCCGCGCGTTTCTCTTCGGTGCTCACCTCCTGTGCCTCAAGTCTGGCTGTGAAAGCACTTGCTGTGATTAACAATATGAGGACGACTAATAAAAAAGGTAATTTAGATTGTGCCATTCAGCTACGCCTCCTATTAAGGTTATGAGGTTTTTTTTTTAAATAATGGTGCGATTACTAATAGGGACTCCCTCGACTACGCAGTGTCATATAAATTTCCAAGTCTGATAACACATCCCTTCTCAAACAAGTCAAGAAAAGAGCGAATATTATTTCTTGCTATTTTGTTCTGGTCCCTGTTCCTTGAGTTCTGATATTTGGTCTCGCAATGACGCTGCAAGTTCAAAATCAAGCTCCAATGCAGCTTTCCGCATCTGTCGTGTTAAGTCTGTAATTATTGCTTCAATGTCTTGCGGCTCCATATCCTCAATAACGGCAGGCGGTTGCTCAGACGCTTTGGTCTGATAGGTGGTCTCCGATTCAGCGATCAATTCCTGAATCGCTTTTTCAATGGTAGCAGGCGTAATGTTGTGGTCGGTATTATATTGGAGTTGAATATCGCGGCGGCGTTGTGTTTCATGCATCGCTTCGTTCATCGCCTCTGTAACGTTGTCCCCGTACAAAATAACTTCACCATCAACATTCCGAGCGGCTCGTCCAGCCGTCTGGACGAGCGATCTAACAGACCGCAAAAAACCGGGACGATCAGCGTCAAGGATCGCAACCAGAGATACCTCTGGTAGATCAAGTCCCTCCCGAAGTAGGTTGATACCTACCAACACATCAAAGACCCCTTCTCGGAGTTGACGTAGAATGCGTGCCCTGTCGAACACATCGATCTCAGAATGCATATAGTCCGCACGAATGCCTGCTTCGGTAAGGTATTCCGTTAAATCTTCTGCCATCCGCTTGGTGAGCGTTGTAACAAGAACACGCTGTTTACGCTTGACACGTTCTTTAATCTGACCGATAAGGTGGTCTATCTGTCCGCGCACGGGATGGACGGTAATTTGTGGGTCAATCAAACCTGTCGGGCGGATGATCTGCTCAACAATTTGTGCACCGCTTTCCATCTCATAAGGTCCGGGGGTCGCAGAGACAAAGACAACTTGGTTGACAATTGCTTCTACCTCGTCGAAGCGGAGGGGACGGTTGTCAAGTGCGGAGGGTAAACGGAACCCGTAATTAACGAGCGTCTCTTTGCGGGAACGATCACCACGATACATACCGCGCAGCTGCGGAATCGTAACGTGGGATTCGTCAATGAAGAGCAAAAAATCTTCAGAAAAGTAATGCATGAGACAATACGGTGGATCCCCGGGTTGCAATCCTGAGAGGTGTCGTGAGTAGTTTTCAATACCGGAGCAGTAGCCTACCTCCCGCAACATTTCCAGATCAAAGCGAGTACGTTGCTCAATCCGTTGCGCCTCTAACAATTTGTTCTCTTTTTCAAAAGTCAAAATCCTGTCTTGGAGTTCAAGTTCAATATTAATCAATGCCTGATCAAAGATTTCGGCATCCGTCATGAAGTGCTTAGCCGGATAGATATCAAGTGTGTCTCTTTGTCCCAATATTTCGCCGGTGGTTGTATGAATTTCGCTAATACGATCAATCTCATCACCGAATAACTCGATGCGGTAGGCGTTTTCGCTATATGCCGGGAACACTTCAACAACATCGCCTCGCACGCGGAACACACCTTGCCAAAACTCAATATCGTTACGTGTGTATTGAATATCGACCAAAGCGCGAAGGAGCGCGTCGCGGCGGATGATCTCCCCGACTTCTATCTGAACGCGCTGCTTTTCAAATTCATCCGGTGATCCGAGACCGTAGAGGCAAGAGACACTCGCAACGACGATAACATCGCGACGCGCTATTAAAGACGCAGTTGAGGCGAGCCGCATCCGTGTAATCTCTTCGTTAATGCGGACATCTTTCTCAATGAAAGTATCCGTAGACGGGATATATGCCTCCGGTTGGTAGTACTCGTAATCGCTGACGAAGTAGTGGACGGCGTTATTAGGAAAAAAAGTGCGGAATTCGTTATAAAGTTGTGCGGCGAGGGTCTTATTCGGTGAAATGACCAATGTAGGCAACTGGACGTTCTGGATCACGTTTGCCATCGTGTAGGTCTTCCCTGAACCGGTCACACCGAGGAGGGTCTGCGCCTTATCACCGCGTCGCAGACCTTTTGTCAGTTGATCAATCGCTTGAGGTTGATCGCCTTGCGGTGAGAATTCTGAGATCAACTCAAATTGCCGATCCCGCAATTCGTGGAGATCATCTACATCATCTTCTATTGCATCAATATTTGTTAGCAGCTCCGAGTTCTCTCGCATTTCGGATATTTGCTCCTTCTCAGGTGTTCGGCATCTCTGTAACATGGATGGACATGCAGGTTAAACATCAAGACCCCAGAAATTTGTCTGGTATGTGGTACACGCTGTGTAATAGTATACCACATTTCGCCGAAAATGTGTAGAAGGATGGAAGGATGGAAGGAAAGAGAAGTGCTTCCTGATTTCTATCGCTATCTATGAATATTACAGAGTTCGTTTGGTACTTGTCCCTGAATAAAAGGTTCATTACTGATATCCTCTTCCGGGCATTTACCGACTCTCCTGAGAAGACCGCTCTTTTTATTAATTTCGCGAAACTCAATGCCATCAGGAATAGGAAACTCTCTGTCGGGGCCCCGCGCTGCATTGACCATGAAATCCGCCCAAATTGGCAACGCTGCCTCAGATCCAGGTCTATTATAATTATACCGATTCCGACGATAATTATCAAATCCGACCCAGACACCGACGACAAGGTCAGGCGTGTAACCGACAAACCACGCGTCTACCTTAGAATTCGTCGTCCCTGTTTTCCCTGCTGCATGTCGACGAGTAAATGCCGGACGCGTAGGCGTTGCTCTTCGTGCGCGCCTGGCTGTTCCGTTATCAAGCACATTTTTCAAACACGAGGTAATCTGATATGCCACCCTCGCATCTAATACAGGGGTACCATCAGTTGGCGAACTATCAGGCGAAGGATAGATAATGTCTCCATCTGAGTCCAGAATGTATAGGATGTGTTTCGGTTTCGTCCGGATCCCGCCGTTTGCAAAAATGGTATACGCCGAGGTTAATTCAAGGACCGTCACACCTGATGAGCCTAAAGAGAGCGCAGGTTTTGGGTCAAGCGGACTTTCAATGCCCATCCTTTTCGCCAAATTGACTGTCCGGTTTATCCCTTCCTTGATATTGTTTGCGCCAACGGGGGTCTCCCAGACCGCTCTCGCTGTCGGGACGTTAATGGAATGCGTGAGAATCTCTCGTATATTCACGGGCCCCCTGAATCTGCCAGCAATATAGTTACTCGGTGCCCACCACTGTCCACGAAAGGGAACGATCCCCCACTCCTCATCCATAATAATCGTTGCGGGTGTTACAAGTGAAGGTTCTTCTAAGAGTGAAGCGAAGACAATCGGTTTAAAAGCGGAACCGGGCTGCCGTACTGCGTCAGAGTCAACAGCGCGATTATAGAAATTGAAATTCCCATCGCCGATATAATAATCTCTGCCGCCTACCATCGCTTTTATGTATCCAGTCTTCGGTTCAAGCACAATGACTGCCGCTTGTAAATAATTGCTACGACTGTTGTCATTCTGTTTAACTGTATCGTAATTGGGTAAACGACTTCCACCGTAGGTGCGATCCATATAACGCAGATGGTCCGCGACGGCTCTTTCGGCAACACTCTGCATAGACATATCTATTGTTGTGTAAACCGTCAACCCACCCTTGTATAACTTCTCCTTGAGCTCCGGCAGGCGATCCAACTCTCTGTGGACGTATTGTAGAAAATGCCCAGCTTCTTGGTACTCCTTTTTCAGACGACTTCCTGGCAGGTTTTGTGGAGGGAGTGGCGCGTTCACACTCGCAAGCCATTCCGATTCATTACTAATATAGCGGTGCTCTAACATTTTACCGAGTATTATATCCCGGCGGCTTTTGGCATTTTGTGGATTGAAAAAAGGTGAAAAAGCGTGGGGACCTTTCGGAAGGGCGGCAAGCAACGCACACTCGTGATTGCTCAGCTCCGCTACCGTCTTCTCAAAATAGCCGAGTGCTGCCTGTTGAACGCCGCGAAGGGTCTTCCCACCAAACCTCGACCGCCCTAAATCTACATGGTTCAAGTAGCGTTCTAAAATCTCATCTTTAGAAAAAGCCTTCTCAATCCTCACAGAAAGGAGTATCTCTCTGGCTTTACGAACAATGCTCCTGTCGGATCTGACTTCAAAAAGATAGATATTTCTTGCCAGCTGTTGCGTCAACGTACTTGTTCCAGCTAAACGCCTACCGTGCAATAGTGTGTCTTTGAAGGCCCTTGCGAGTCCGAGAACGTCAACCCCCCAATGCTTGTAAAAGCGGTGGTCTTCAATGGAAATGAAAGCCCCGGTCAATCGCTCAGGCATCTGGAGTAACGGAATTAAACGCCGCGTAGTCCCCTCTTCCTTATCAGCGAAGTCATCCAGTTTCTCCGGTTCAAGGTAAAAATTCTGGCGAACAGAGCTATCTTCACCACGAATGGATACAATTTTCCCGTCACTAACTGAAATCTTGAGGCGTCCGCCTTTCACATCAAGGCGCGGATATTCAAAGTCCCGCAGATGGATGTGGACAGTCCCGTTTTTCTGTCCCGCGTCTAACGCTTCAGCATACTCACCCGGCTGGCTCAATCTCGGAACGATTTCCGAGACTTTCTTATATTTCAAACGCTCCAACTTATCGAGCAAAAAAGCGACTTTATCTGCTTTTTGTACCTCGCAAACCGAAGAGTAAACTTCCAAATGCTGCTGCCACGTATCAGTAGCATCATATTCCAGGTCGTCAAACTTGACAGCACTCACATCTTCCCAACATCCAAGCAACATACCACCTGCAAATCCGATACCGCCAAAAATTACTATTGACACAAGGATGCACACAACCCAAAACAGGGTTATCACTACCTGAAAAGATTGATATAAGAATTGGCGCATTTGTCTTTGGTCTCCTCCGTGAGAAATCCGAATTCCAATAGAACGGTTCACGGTGTTCTATTGACATCTGTTTTCCGCACGCGTTTAATCGTACAACCGATAGCTCTTGTCTTTTTAGATGCTTTTGGAATATCTTTTCCAGCGATTACCATAGCCAGAGCGGCTTCGAGATGGTTTTTGGTCGGTTCTTTGCGACTGTCGTCAATCGCTCCGGCATAGCGCAGCACACGCTCCGCATCAAGAAGAAATACTTCCGGTGTCCTTCTGGCACCGAAATAATCCGCTATTTTGTTCTCGGGGTCTTTCAGCACTGGGAATTGAAAACCGTGCTTCTTATTGTATTCCAAAATTTCCGTGACTGTTTCTTGTTTGTTTGAATTGATACCGATAAACTGAACCTTCTTGTCATCATAAGCCTTGACGAGTGTGGTGATCCGTTCTACATAGTCAGTCACTGCTGGGCATTGCGTTGCAAGGAACACAATGACTGTAGCCGATTTCTCCTCGCTCAACGCATACAAGGTATGAGACGCACCGTCGGCATCTTTGCATGTGAAATCCTTAACGACAGTATCAAGTTCCACTTCGTCCTGCGTCTCCTCAGCGAATCCGATATTTGTAAGTCCAAGCCATAAAACCGTTGCAACGTATATCCAAAGCAAAACGACAAAGCGGGTCTTAGCAAAGAAGTGTGTAAAAAGATTAGGTGCATACATTTTCCGAAATTCCTTTAATTAAGACGCTAATAGCAGCATTTGGTTTCAATTTTTGCTGGCGTTTTTGATAATGTAAATAATTAACTTTTTTTCTTGCATTCTTAACCTGCATATAGTATAATATATAACTATAAACTAACCTTTATTATGGGTGATTACTAATGGCAAAACTTTTAACAGCCAGACAACGTGAGATTTTTAACTATATCCAGTCGCGTATTAAAGAGGGGTACCCGCCGACAATCCGTGAGATTGGTAATCAATTCGGATTTTCCGAAAAGGCGGCACACGACCATCTCAACGCGTTGGAGAAGAAGAAGTATATCGGGCGAGAAGAAGGTAAACCGCGGGCGATTTCCATCTTAAAGGAAGCCGACCCGAAACTCGCTACCAGCAAATGGCTCGAGGGGCAGAATGCAAACCCTGCATTAGCTGGTATACAACGCGATATTATCGAAATCCCGATCTTTGGACGTGTCGCAGCGGGTACACCACTGCTCGCATCACAGAACATTGAAGGGACACTCCCGATACCGACGCGCATGGTAAACAACCACGAGTGTTTTGCCTTGCGTATCATCGGATCCAGTATGGTCGGCGCTGGTATCCTTGAAGGTGATTTTGTCGTTGTCAGGAGACAGTCAAACGCCGACCCAGGCGATATTGTCGTTGCACTTGTAGACGATGAAGCAACTGTGAAACGTTTCTTTGTTGACGGAGAACAGGTCCGCCTGCAACCGGAAAACCCGACTGTTAAACCAACCGTCTTTGATATCAACGACGTGATGATACTCGGTAAAGTCATTGGGCTTCACCGAGAAATGTGACGACCTCCGCGGTCTCAAATTGATGGGCAGAACAGTGTATCTGCCCACTACCTCCCGAAATCCCTACGCTGAACCCAAAAAATCAATCAGTTCGTGCAGATGCGACAGTTGAACGTCTACCATAGTTGGATCTGGGCATGTCTTCACTTGGTTTCCAACAAACCATGCTGTCCACAGCCCTGCGTTTTTGCCGCCCACCATATCTGCAGCGTAACTATCTCCGACGTAGATGGCATGTGCCGGGGCAACATCAAGTTCCGACAACGCCGCTTGAAAAATGCGAGCGTCCGGCTTCGCTATCCCCAAAACCGTAGAATCTATAATCGCCTCAAGCAATGGGGTCAGTCCGTATTCATCACACCACCCACGGGTATTTCCAAAGTTATTGCTAATCACAGCAAGTTTATAGCTACCATGAAGCGTTTCGAGCCATCGCCGATTGTTTTCGAGATGCTCAGCAGCACCCGCGCAAAACCAATCGACATATTCATCTTTCATCTGCTCACTCAGTTCCAACCGTTTATAGATTCCTACTGCAATCGCATTAGCAGTTTCTCGCAAAGTACAACGCGCCGCATATTCAGAGGCAACTGCACCGATCGGTAGCATTGAACCGTCTTGGTAAGACCAGTCAATAGAAGAATCCCCGAATGCGAATTCTGTTATCGTTGCTTTATCCGCCTCGTCGAACGCTTCACGCGTAATTTCTGGGTTCTGCTTGTGGATAAACTGATATGTCCGTTCCAACCAATGGACACCGTTTCCATCTAAAGTTCCACCGAAATCAAATATTAATGCACGGATGTCCTTCATTTCTTTTCCTTTTTGTGACCTTTGTGTTGAACTCACCTTTAATATAATTTTGTTTCTAACGCTTTCATGACCTCAGCGGTGTCAATTTCCGTCATGCACAGGTGTGGCGCGTCTTCTCTATAACACGTCCGTTTGTAGCACGGACGACACGCGACAGGTTTTTCAATAATCGTATGTCCAGTGCCGTAAGGTTTATGGCGAACCGGGTCCGTCGGACCGAAGAGGGCAACCGTCGGTGTACCCACAGCAGCGGCGATATGCATCGGTCCACTATCACAAGTTAAACAGACATCACACCGTTCTAAAAGCGCACCGAGTTCCAAAATTGAGGTTTCACCGACGAGATTGATTACCGGCAGTGATGTCGGCAGCCTTGTTGTAAGTTCCCGTTCCGCGGATGAACCGGTTAACACAACCGTTGTATTCGGTATCCGCTCCACAATTCGTTGGATAACTTTGTCGAAATTCGCTATATCCCACTGTTTTGTGCGCCACGTTGTACCCAAATTGATCGCAATAAGTCTATCCGTCGAAGGGATGCCAGCAGCATGCAAACGGTCCCGAATTGTTTCTTGATCGGCATCCGTATGCCAAAATTCCAAGGTATCTGGGACCTCCTCAATATTGAGCAGTCGCAGCACCCGCAAATATCGATGTACCTCATGAACACTTGTATCGTCTCTGATGGATGTCGTCAATAGCACCCCGCGCCCAGCGATATTTGTCCCGACACGTATCGGTACCCGTGCCAAGAATGGTATCAACGCGTTCCGGAACGAAGTTGGGTGTAGCACAACTGCTACATCAAACGCATCCGCATGTATCCGATGTACCAAACTCGTTAGAGACTTCAAGCGACCACCGGCTTTAGTATCAACGATGCAAGTGTCAACATAAGGGTGTGCCTCCATTAAATCTGTTACAAGAGGTCGCAACAGGAGTGCCAGATTGGATTCAGGGTAGGCGTGTTTCAAAGCACGCAAGGCAGGTGTGAGTAGCACCATGTCCCCGATCCAACCCCCAGTTTGGCAAACAATAATGTTTTGCATCGTCGTACGAATTTATAGGCGACAAGACATGCCAAAATCTTTCTTAGAAAAAGAATGGATTTGACCACGCTTTTTTGCCACTCGCGTCTGTTATTTCAACCCGAACGTACTTAACGCTTCCCGGGATACTGTATGTCGCCTCAGTCAGGAGTTCACCCTCTGGTGGCAGGACCCGCCGCCCGCGACTACATTCCGATTTGAAAACGATGGATTGTGCTGGCGAGCATTTAACGGTTAACGCTTTATCATCTAAGGTCATGTCCGTAATTTCGGGGCCAAGGGTAGAGTAAAACGCGCCAGTTCGGAGTGCCTCCATAATGCTATCAAGCGTCAATTCCTGCGCTTTTACCATAATCCATCCATGGAAGCAGTCGTGTTCGGTTCCGTGTGCATCATCTGAAGCGATACCGAGAACGGGCCCGCCCCTGTCAAGCAGGTCATCCCAAGCCTGCTCTGAAAAACCTTTACCGATCCCCATACAGGTATCATTGTAGACTTCAACGGCAAAATAGCCGCGCAGCGGCAAATAATCTGTAATCGTGTGACCGCACCAATACGGGTGACACAAAACTGCCTCACCGCCTTGCGCTTTAATCTCGTCAATCACCGCGTTCGGGTGCATCTTGGCACAATTAATTGCCTCGTGGATGTTGATCGCCACGAAATGATACGTTGCACCGCCATACGGGTTTGACGGGTGAACTTCGCTCCCTGATATCGCTAAAAAATCTGATGTACTGTAAGCACTGACATCGTTAACCTTACGGTGATCTGTAAGCACGAGGAAATCGTAGCCTGCTTCACGGTAGGCAGAGAACCGATCAGGCATCGAAAGTTTCCCATCGGATTCCGTACTATGGCTATGTGTATTTCCTCGATACCACTGCCCGGGTTGCTGGAAAGGGTTTGCATTGAACATTGATTAATAACTCCTTAGTTCAACAATAATATGTTTGAACGGTTAGGTGACGCTGCTGTATCAATTTGTTGGAATATTTCGCGCTCCTTTTTTAATTGTAGCACGTCCATAGCCTGCTTGTCAAATATTCATGGGAACGATGCTGTACCAAGAGCCGAGTATTCATGGTGGGAAGAAGTCGAAGGTTAAGTTGGATGCCCATTAGCCTTATATTTGGTTTGACAGACAGGATTTTGTGTGGTACACTACTGATGTATGTATATGAACAAATACGAACAAACAGGAATTCAGTAATGCGTGGCGTACATTCACGAGAAATCCAATACTACCGGAACCAAAATGGACGCTCCCCTTTCACTGAATGGCTTCAATCAATTCGGGATCCCAAGACACGAAATAGAATTCTACGACGACTTGACCGGCTTACACGGGGCAATTTTGGCGAGTGCAAATCTGTTGGTGGCGGTGTGTTTGAGCTGATTCTTAACTTTGACCCGGGCTATCGTATCTATTTTAGTGAAATCGGTAATATAGTTGTTCTTCTACTTTGTGGTGGTGATAAAGGATCGCAAATTCGGGACATTGAGCGGGCAAAAATGTACTGGCGAGAATACAAGGAGGTAAATCAATGAGAGAAATGGGAGACTGGCGCAAGTACTTAATGGAACAACTTGCTGATCCAGAGAACGCAATCAATTATCTTGACGTATCATTAGAAGAATACCAGATGGATGGTGACACGGACTTCTTTCTTATGGGGCTCCAGAACGTTGTGGAGGCACAAGGTGGGGTTTCTACTTTTGCTGAGCGAATCGGGCTTGAGCAGGAGATTCTGTTTGAGCTACTATCTAACGGTGCAGCACCGCACATCGATACGTTCAACACTATTGTTAAGGCATTTGGAGGTAGGTTGTCGATTAAACCGCGGGAGGATGGAAATCCAACTCATAAGCATTAAGAATAAGGATTATCCACTCACACCGCAAGAGTCCGTGAAATCCGGGCTCGGAGTCACCACCGACTAAGCCTAGCAAAGGTGAAAAGTAAGGAGGTGGTTAAAGTGGCAAGAGGAAGAACTGTTAAATTTTCGCCTAAACGGGGAAACTCACAAGAAATCAAGCTAAACGTGCCACTGAAAATTTCTTGACATTTTCCCAAACTTCTGCTATGATGGATACTGCGACACAAAAAATGGAAGGAGCAAAATAAGTGGCACAAGAAACAGTTAAAGTCGGTATTATCGGCGCGGGTGGAAATACGAGATCGAAACATATTCCGGGACTGCAAGCGATTGACGGCGTTGAGATTGTCGGGGTCTGTAATCGGAGTCAGGAGTCTTCACAACGGGTAGCTGACGAATTCGGTATTCCGAAAATCTACGGCAATTGGCAAGAGGCGATCCGCGATCCTGATACCAATGCGATTGTCATCGGGACGTGGCCCTATATGCACTGTCGCGCGACGGTGGCAGCACTTCAGGCGAATAAACACGTGATGTGCGAGGCGCGGATGGCGATGAACGCCAGAGAAGCACATATCATGCGCATGGTATCACGTCAGAAGGCACACCTCATCGCACAGATTGTCCCCTCGCCGATGACACTTCGGGTCGATACCACGATAAAACGGCTCATCACTGAAGGCTACCTCGGTGATGTGCTTGCGATAGAAGCACGGGCAGGTGGCGCGTTTTTGGACAGCGAATCATCGCTCCAGTGGCGGCAAGATTTCGATCTCAGCGGACTCAACATCATGAGCATGGGGATTTGGTATGAAGCGTTGATGCGTTGGGTCGGAGAGGCGACGCGGATTATGGCGATGGGCAAAACGTTTGTCAAGATGCGTCCAGATACTGACGGTGTGATGCGTTCCGTCCGGATTCCAGAGCATATCGATGTCGTTGGGGACCTCGCATGTGGTGCGCAGCTGCATATACAGGTCTCTAATGTCGCTGGATTGGCAGGCGCGCCGGAGGTGTACATCTTCGGAAGTGATGGAACTCTACGTTTTTCGGGGAATAAACTCTACGGTGGACAAAAAGGCGACGCGGAACTCAGCGAAATTGATATACCGGATTCAGAAGCAGGCGGATGGCGCGTGGAAGAAGAATTTGTGAACGCTATCCGTGGCAATGAAGTGATTACACATACTGATTTCGACACAGGGGTGAAGTACATGGAGTTTACGGAAGCAGTTACACGGAGTATGCAGTCAGGAACAGCGATTACTTTGCCGCTTTAGTTACGGAAACCCGGCGGCGCGTGCCTACTACTTTAAAAGGAGAAATTTTGAAATTAGGAGAACTTTTTAATCTTTGCCAAGACATTGAACTACGGCAAGCGAAACTCTATGCCTCGCTCTCGCTACTTTTGGGGAACGTTGATGAACGGATCGCACGGTTTTGGGAACAGATGAGTACGGAAGAATGGCAGCACTATATCCTTGTAGATTTTGGACGTTCTATATGCGTTAATGCCTTCGGGATTGACTCACCTGTGCCGGAGTTATCGGATATCCCAGTTCAGCAAATCACAGATGCATTGGATGCACACGAGCAGAAGATCGATAGTGGAAATATTTCACTCGATGAGGCTTTTGAAATTGCGATTGCGATTGAGGGTAGCGAAGCCGATACGATCTATATGCGTCTACTCTCTATTATGCGAAAAGCGATTCAGCAGAGCGATCAACCGTATCTGATGGATCGTATTGTACACGTGGAAAAGGACATGGTATCGCACGTCGATGGCTTAGTTCAGGCGACGCAGAAGTTTGCGAAGGATGCCGCTGTAATCCGCAAAGCACACCGTCTAAAAGCAGCACACAGTTAAGCCGTGGGAGAGTTGCTACAAATGCTGTGCATTACAGAGGAGGTTCCCTGCCTGTTCGCATGCGACCTGCTCTAACTGCACAGTGGTATGGCTGATACCGAAATGTTCATGTAACTCGCCGTTGATCTGTTTAAGAATCCGATCGGGTTCTAAGGTGGTATTTTCGTCAACGACGACATGCGCGCTCAGCGCGGAATAGTTGGAACACAGCGACCAGATATGTAGGTCGTGGACCTCTTTGACCGATTCTAAGTTGTAGAGGTGTTCGGCGACGGTATGAGCGTCTGCGTTCTTCGGTGAATTTTCGAGTAAGATATGCACCGCCTCTCTGGTTACGTTCACGGCACCAAAAAGAATAATCCCACCGATAAGGAAACTCAAGATCGCATCAATCGGGTACCAGCTTGTCCAAAAGATGATAACACCACCGACGACGACAGCGACGGAGGAGAGCGTATCGCCAATTACATGGAGCATCGCGCTTCGGACGTTAAGGTTCCCGTGGCTCTCGCCGTGCAGTTTCCATAAAATGAGCAGGTTCCCCACAAAACCGAGACACGCCACGATAAGCATCCCCGTCACTTTTATCTCCGTTGGTGACATGTAACGGTGATAGGCTTTGTAGAATATCCAACCGGAGATTGCAATGAGTGATACGCCGTTGACAAAAGCAGCGAAGACCTCGGCGCGATGATAGCCGTAGGTACGGGAAGAAGTCGCCGGACGGGTAGAGAGATAGATTGCCAACCAACTGATGAGCAGCGAGGCGACATCAGACAGGACGTGTGCTGCATCACTGAGTAATGCAAGGCTACCCGACCAGATACCGCCGATCAGTTCGCCGAGGAAGACGCAGAACGTGACAAACACAGCGAATTTGAATTTCCGCTGCAGATGCGTCTGATGGCTATGCGTGTGCACTTCGCCGTGATGATGGTGGTCGTGGCTGTGATTGTGCAAAACGTCTCTCTTTGGATAGAAGCAGACAGGATTCTGTACGCGTTCGGTTTAGGTTGAGGCGGTAGACGTGCTTTTCGATTCGCTACTTGTATCGGTTTTTTTCTCTTTTTTCTCGGTCTTGTCTGATGACGTGCTTTTATCCGATGAATCGCTTTTGTCTTTGTCTTTTTTCGCGGATTCCTTGTAGCCTTCGCTTCGGTAATCAGTAGTATAGAATCCGGACCCTTTGAAAATCAGCCCTGCACCTGCACCGATAAGCCGTTTCACTTTGCCACCGCACTCCGGACACTCTTCAATCGGTGGGGCAGTGATGCTTTGAAACTTCTCAAATTGGGTGTCACATGCAAGACACTTATAGTCGTATGTGGGCATGCTCGGTTTTCCTCCTTTTCCATACTTTCGGTAAGCAGATCACTTTGGATAGGCAAATTGTGTTCACGCCCCGTTGTGATTTCTGCGTCAAAGTAAAAGTTGATTGCTAAAAAGCGTATATTCTGATAAATTTTAATCGTTGCGTCGGCAAAAGTCAAGTCAATTTTTATTTCTGGAGTTTTTAATGTTTCATCTCTCTATTGATGCTGAGGGTTTTCCACTCGGTAAGGGACCGATGGTAATGTTGGTGCTATTCCTCATTTCGACGCTTTTTATTTTTGGGCGTTCTGAGGAAGAGGGTGAGGACCTGGAATTTTGGATTTTCGCGAATACGCATTACGAGGAGTACCAGGCGCGCGTGCCGATTTTCGAGGCAGAGAACCCAGGGGTCAATGTCCGACTCATCAATTTCGGTGGCACGATGCACGACAAACTCCTCGCTGCGATGCTGTCCAATTTCGGGGCACCGGACCTTGTTGAAGTGGAGATTACATCCATCGGTCGATTCCTCAAAGGTGCGATTGACGAGATCGGATTTGTCGATCTGCGTCCGCGTTTAGAGAGCGAAGGTTGGATGGATAAGTTGGTGGTCAGTCGGTTCACACCGTGGTCGTATCGCGGTCGGATTTTCGGGGTTCCGCACGACTTGCACCCGGTTGTTCTCCTTTATCGGGATGACCTCTTTAAAGCAGCAGGTGTTGAGATGACAGCCGTCGAAACGTGGGACGACTTCATTAATGCTGGGAAAAAGGCGACGCGTGATCTTGATGGCGACGGTAAAATCGACCAGTACGCGATTGTGTTAGATCGACGCACAGAGAGCGACTATTTCAACTTGCTCCTCCAACAAGGCGGCGGGTTCTTTGACGAAGATGGGAACGTCATTATTGATAGCGAACTCGCAATTGAGACGTTGGAATTTTTCACGGCGTTGTTTAACGAACACGAAATCGCGACACCGGTGTACGGCACATGGCACGGCGACCCGAGCAATTTCGCAGCGATGCAGGACGGCAAAATCCTCTCTATTCTCGCACCAGATTGGTACGTCGGTATCCTGAAAAGTCAGGTACCGCAGATGTCCGGGAAATGGAAGGCGATCGGTATGCCAGCGTGGCAACCGGGGGGTAGACGGACGACAACACGCGGCGGCACGATGATCGGGATTACAAAGCAGTGCGAAAACCCTGAACGTGCATGGGAACTCCTCAAGTTTACCTATTTTGATAGATCGGGTTTAGTGAACCGGTATGAGACGACACGGATCATTCCACCGCTCAAAGCCGCCTGGGACGCTCCCATTTTTAAGGAACCCGATGTCTATTTGGGCGGTCAACCGCTCGGAGAGTTGTTTATACAACTCGCGCCCGATCTACCCGCACGTTATCAGAACCCGTATTGGTCAGAAGCAGCGGACCTGCTCAACGATGCGATCTTCGCTGCAGTGACAGAAAAACAGACATCGAGAGAGGCGTTGACAGAACTCGCCAAGAAGGTCCGCACGCTCATTGCGAAAGATATGAACAGATGGGGCGAGATGTAATTTTGTGGAAGGGTTTTTGCTTGGGCGTTTCTTCAGATATACGGAGAGGCATGTGAAAATATTAACACACCCTAACGAACCGCAAGGAAAAATTAAAAATTGGAATCAGCAACAGAAGATGGCACCTTATCTTTTTATTGCGCCATTTTACCTGCTCTTCGTCGTTTTCATGGGGTATCCGCTCATTTCGTCTCTTGTGATGAGTCTCTATGAGATGCGCGGGTTCCAAAGTCGGATATTCGTCGGTTTCGGTAACTTCACCGACCTATTCGGCGATCCTATCTTCTGGAAGTCGCTTCGGAATACCGCTTATTTCGCCATAGGCACACTCACACTCCAGTTGCCGATCGCGTTATTATTGGCAATTTTGCTCAACTCCAAGTTCGTCAAAGGCAAAAATCTTCTGCGACTCGCTTTTTTTGCACCCGTACTCGTTGCCGGTGTCTTCGTTGCGATTATCTTCAACCTCGTTTATGATCAGCGTGCAGGCTTGATCAACCAAGAATTCGTTCTCTTTGGCAAGGAAATCGGTTGGCTCAATGAGGAGAACTATGTGATGCCAGCGGTTATTTTGACAGGCGTTTGGCAGTGGGCGGGGTTCAATATGATCTATTTTTTAGCGGGTTTACAAGGCATTCGACAGGAGTTATATGAGGCGGCAGCGGTTGACGGTGCGAACTGGTGGCAGGCGTTTATCCATGTCACGCTCCCATCATTGCGTCCCGTGATCGCCTTTGTTTTCGTTGTGTCGATGATAGGTTCACTCCAACTCTTCGATCTACCCTATATCTTGACGAACGGTGGTGAACCTGCGGATGCCGGTTCGACGATCGTGATGTACCTCTATAAAAACGGTTTCCAATTCATGCGCCTCGGTTACGCGGCAACAATCGGTTGGGTGCTGTTTTTCATTATTGCTGTTGTCTCAATCGTACAGTTGAAATTACTCGGCATTTTCCGAGAGGAATAACAAACAAAACAGAACTTACGCATGTTAGAAATACGGAAGGCGGGAAGGATGGAAGAAACGGAAGAATGCTGAAACATTCCTCTATGCTTCCAACCTTCCTAGGGGAAACACCCAAGCAAAAACACTTCCAATCCCGCAAGCAAACAAATGGATTTTGCGTCTGCCCATGAACCGCAAGGAAAATTAAAAATAATGCAGATATTACCGGCAATTGATCTTCGTGACGGAAAATGTGTGAATTTAGTGCAGGGTATAGCGACACAGGAGACGGTTTTCTCGGACGCACCGGTAGAGATGGCGCGTCGGTGGCAAGCCGAAGGTGCGGAATACTTGCACCTCGTGGACTTAGACGGCGCGTTTCAAGGTGAATCGGCGAACCTCCATATCGTGGGTGAGATTGTCGCCGCGCTTGACATACCTGTTCAACTCGGTGGCGGTATCCGAAGTATGGAACGACTGGAAACGGTTTTGGCGTTAGGTGTGGACCGGGCTATTTTAGGAACGGTTGCTCTCAAACAGCCGGATTTGGTGAAGCAGGCGTGCGCCAAGTATAGCGAACGCATCGCTGTCGGTATTGACGCACGGGATGGAAGGGTCGCCACGGATGGCTGGTTGGAGGTGTCTCAGAAGTCCGCCGTCGAATTCGCACAGGAGTTGACAGACGTGCAGACGCTCATCTACACGGACATCAAGAGTGATGGGATGCTCAAAGGACCAAACGTTGACGCAACAGCTGCGATTATTGATGCGGTCTCCGCGGATGTGATCGCTTCGGGTGGCGTGACATCGCTGTCTGATGTAGCCGAGCTGAAACGGATCGGTGCCAGTGGTGCGATTATAGGACGCGCTTTGTATACCGGGGATCTCACACTCCAAGAAGCAATTGCTGCAGGATGAAAGATGGTAATACCATGCTAAACCGATAATTCCACGCCAGTCACGACACCGAACCCGATTCGCACTCCCATCTTCTTTACTTCAAACCGGGTACCTGCCTCCATCACTAAGGGTAGATCAAGTGTAAGATTGACGTGTGCGTAATCTCCCGGCGTAATCAGCGAAAGTTCTTCGGGGAGCTTTAGGTGCGCGGGTATATCAACGCTCCAGAGACGGATGTCGGGTCTATCGTTCTCAATAAGCGGGATATGTGTGCCACTCTCTTCTTGTGTCAATAGATAGACAAGTGCGGTAAATTCGGAATGCGCCTTGATTGTTTTCGGTGGGCACAGCACTTGTCCAACGGACAACCAATCGGGTTCAGACTCAACACACACTTCATCACCCTTTGTGCTGAGAACGCGCGTCTTGATCCTATCGCCTTTACCGACAATATCTACCGCTTGACCGACAGCGAGATGTCCTTGGACGACCTCACCACGAACAGATACCCTATCCTTTGTCTCTTCGACAATTTCATGAATCGGCATAATGACCGGTAAGTTTTCTGTGTCTATAGGTGCCGGCATTGTTCGGTTCATCGTGAAGACCAGATCAACAATCGGTTGCCATTGTGCGAAGGTGATGCTGTTGCCTTTGTAGTTTAATGCCTTAAGAGCATCACCAACGGTTATAGGTGTCGTCTCTTCTTCCCATCCATACGCGTTGAGTAACTCGCGCATCTCCTGTCCGCAGATGTCTAACAGTTCATCCTCTTTTGAAATGCCGCCTGTATTCAGAAAGGGGAGGACTACCGGGAGGTGCATCTGGTGTGCGAGACGGAGATGCGCCTGCGAATCCGGTGTGACACCTTCAATAGCATTCACAACCCAAATCGCGCTTTGAATTGTGGGTGAACCGCTGATGAGCATTTTGATAACATCAAGGTGTGTTTCACAGTCGATGTGTGTATAGAGTTTGCCGCTGGTTTCATAAGCGATTGAGCGGTAGGTGATGCCAACACCTTCTCGAATTGGATGATGAATTAGATGCTGTGCTTCAAAGTCGCCATCGTCATCTGTATGAATTGCCCCGATTCTCGCGACGACTTTCGCTATTGCTGCGGTCAATGTCGTTTTGCCGTGTCCATCAGCACCGAGGGTGCAAATCGGCAACCGACGATGCGTGTTTTGTTTTTTCTCTGTCATCTTTTTCTTGTCTCCTGATCCGGTATAATCTACGTATTGCAAGTTCTATTTTATTATAGCAGAAAATCAGGAATTGCGCAACGTTCTGATTCGTTACAAATGATATAGGCTTGCAAGCAATTCGCGAATCTGCTAAACTTTAAATCTCGGAGATTATGGTAAAATTGATACGTAACAAGGAGTACACTGAATGTCTAATACAACCCCAGTCCGTACGGTGATTGTCGGATGCGGCATGATTTCTGCGGGAGGCTATCAACCGCGTTGCCAAGCGTACCCGCATCTCATTGACTTAGTCGGTTTCTACGACCAAGATGAAGCGCGTGCCTCAGCATTAGCAGAACGGAACGGCGGACGCGTTTACAAATCGCTTGAGGAAGTTTTGAATGATCCGAATGTAGAAGCGATTGTGAATTTGACGCTCCATATTTCGCATTACCCAATTTCATTGGCAGCACTAAAGGCAGGGAAACACGTCTATTCTGAAAAACCTATCTCTATCCGTACCGACGAAGCGAACGAACTCGTCGAAACGGCGGAAGCGAACGGTTTAAAACTGGCGTGCGCGCCGTCGGCGATCCTCGGCTACGTTCAGCAGAACGTTTGGCAACGGATTCGCGAGGGTGAGATCGGGGATGTCATCTCCGCGGTTGGGAACTTCGGGGGTCCCTTAGAACATTGGCATCCGAGTGCGGACGCGTTTCTGATGCACGCCGGTCCGTTCCGAGATGTCGCACCTTATCCGCTGACTGCGATGACGACCATGATTGCGCCGGTCAAGACGGTTCACGGTTTCGCACGGGTCGCTGTGCCGAAACGGACGTTAACCCAAGGGCCGCGTCAAGGCACTGAATTTGAAGTGAATGAGAAGGATCATGGATTTGCCGTGCTTGAATTTGAAGGGGGTGCCCACGGGTTCATCTATCACAGTTTCACGGTTACTTCCCAGATTCCGCCTTACGAAATCCACGGCACTGCAGGCGGATTCTCGCTTCAGGCACACGATGACGGCCGCGGCATCAAGAAATTCACACCGCAAGGCGGATGGCAAGATGAAGCCTCGCCACCGAAAGCCTTTACCGGGTTGGATTGGGGTAAAGGGGTCGCAGATTTCGCTGACGCGATTCGGTCTGACAGGAATCCGCGGTGTAATGGCGCGCAGGCGCGACACGTCATAGAGATATGCGAACGCGTCATCGAATCGTCGGACACGCGGCGACCCGTTGATGTTGTGAGCCGCTTTCCGGCACCACCACCCGTTGACGACGTTGCACCGTGGGAAGATGCTTAGGGCGAGGTCACCTCGCCCTACAGGGCATCGCGGAGCATTTCCACGCTTTGTGGCACGCCGACGTGTGCATCCGCCTTCCCTTCAAATTCGATGGATACGTATCCTTGGAATCCGACACTCTTCAGAATCTCACCGATTTTCGCGTAATCCAGATCCAACGTATACCATTCACCTTCACCGTAATAGGTTTTGGCGTGGACGAGTACCGCTTCGTCAGCGATCTGTGCCAGTTTTTGATATGGATCCGAGAGGAAATTACCGCAGTCCATTGTTACCTTCAACCACTCCGAGTCGATAGCGGAGACGATACGGTTGACACCTTCAGGTGTGCAGGTCAGTCCCCAGTGGTTTTCGAGACCGAGGACGACACCGTATTTTTCGGCGTCAGGGAGGCATTTTTCGATAGATGCGATGACCCATTCAAATGCCTCGTCTTCTGTGTGTCCGGGGAGCGTCGGTTCCTGCCCTTCGGATTTCATCAATTCGTTGAAGGAGGGAACAGTGCCCCATCGTCCTGAGTTGAGACGGATTGACGGGATACCGAGTTCGTGTGCTAACCGGATGCAGTGGACAGTGTGATTAATGTTTTTTTGGCGTGTCGCCTCATCAGGTGAAACGAAGCCTTGATGGATGGAGAGCGCGTAGAGATCAAGTCCGTTGATGAAAGCGAGCCGTTTCAGTTTCTGAAGATACGGGTTCGCCTCAGATGCCATCTGTTGATGCAAAATTTCAATGCCGTCAAGTTCAAGCCGTGCAGCTTCTTCGATGACGTGTTCAATCGGAACACGTTCAGATTTGAAATGCCAATAAGAATAAGTGGATACACCGAGTTTCATTTATCACCTCAATTTCGAGTGTTAGTGTGCTCTATGATAGCATAACTCATTATGTAAAATCCACTTTTTTTAATGGGTTATCAGTTATCGGATACCGCCGCTGCTACCAGTCGTTCTAAATCTGGCTCTCTGCCTTTGCGGGACATCAATTTATGGTTGGCTTCATAAGCAATCAATTTGCCATCCCTATCAATAAGCCACCGTACGGGAATAGAGCGAATATCATACTGTTGCGCAAGCGGACTCTGCCGTTCTTGCCCCGTGAAAATCTGCCGCCAAGGGATGTCATTTCCCTTAAGGAAGTTGTGCAGCTTCGTTTCATCAGTATCAAGGCTAACCCCGATGACATCAAATCCGTGATCTTTATACGTATCGTAAATCTCTTTGACATTCAGTATATCGCCGATGCAGAAACTGTGCCAGACTGCCCAAAAATCGAGTAGAACGACTTTCCCGCGATAGTCCTGCAGTGAGATGGGTTCGCCATCGAGGTCGGTTGCAGAAAAATCGGGAACAGGTTTTTCAAGCAATGCCAACGTAGGCTTCACCTTGCTGAGATATTCCATGGCGAGTTCGGTGTTGCCTAATTCTTCATGAATCTCGGCAATTCGCCGGGACAGACTAAGCCTTTCCGGATACTGCGCTTCAAGATTCCTGAAAAGTTGAAGCACACCCTCATCCCGATTCGCCTTCTTAAGCAGATAACCGAGGGTCAAATGATCTTGAAGGTTTTCAGAATTCATAACAGTTTTGAAACGGTCAATAAGTTGATCCACATCCTTTTCCCGTCCACTTTCAACATAGAGGCGAGCGAGCACTGGATAGATATCCAAAAGACTTTCAGGGTCCGGCTGTCGCTGAAGTTTCGCTTCCAAATCGGCAATAGATTTTCCGAGAGTTGTTTCGTTGAGGTCTTCGCCTAATTCTTGTGCGGCAACTTCCACGCCCGCAGATGACGTTAGCATCTCTAAATATTGCGGTATTCGCTCACTGCGATGCAGGTAATACGGGTGAAACAGACTCATATTGTGTAGATGCCACATCACTTCCAAGTCGGGTGTGAATGTCAGCATATCTACAGCACCGGTGTAATTTTGTCTGAGTTTCGTTGCTAAAGCAGCTGCATTCGCGCCTTTAGCACCCGCTTGGAGCTCGGGCAGATCCCTCAGCAAAACCCAGACGTTTACAAAGTGCGTGTTGAGCAAATTGATAATTTTCGGCGAGGAGAGCGGACCCGCTCTCAGAACTTTGCCCGATCCTCAGCAGGATTCATCGTCAAGGACACCGAACAAAAGCACCGCATGAATCGGGCGATTCAATGCTTTCGCGCGTTCAACCGCATCTTCAATTGGGGTCCACTCGATTTCAAAGAACTTGTAAAACACATTCTGAAACTTTTTATCAACATCTTCCTTAGCGATAGCAGTTTCCCAGTCAATCAATTTTGGCTCCGTTTCCCGTAAACTGTGGAGTTCCATGCGAGGCACAAACCCTATATCGGCAGTTCTAAAAGCACCGATATCGATATTGCTATTGCGTCTGGGAAGCGATAGCGTCCATTGACAAATCGTTCCGCTGTCGCGATTAATAGTCAGATGTCCAGCAAATTGTGCCGGTCTAAAGTAGGCACCGATGGTCGCGTCCAGTATAAAGCGCGCATGGATTCGGAAAACGATGTCGGCATATTCAGGCGAAATTGCCCGTAAGCACGCTTTCGCGCCGTTCTGACCACTCCTGAGATTCATTGTTGCGCCGGGGTGAAACTGACGCAGAAACGGGAGAACCCCCTCCGGATCCAAGTTCCAGACATCCCCAACATTAACGGTTGACGGTGGAAGAAAGATTTGAAAATCTGCTGTACTGTAGTTCTTGACCGGGTGCGCGGGTCCCGGATTGAACAATACCAACCACTGTTCCCATGTCATATCTATCGGTTCTGACCATTGTGCTTTGGTCCGGTTAAACTTTTCCTCTGTTGCCCACTGCAGGTTATTCGCTGTGTTCTCGATCGGATCCCAATGTGCTTGTACTGGAACATTCGCTGAAGTGTTTAGCACGTTACAAAGGTCTATCACTGTTTTCACCCCTGTTGTCAGAAAGGTTTGGGAACACTCTATTGGTCTGCGGGTTTATCCTTAAGTGCTTCCATGACGAGTTGTTCTAACTTCTCCCCTCTGGCTTTATGCGTAATCAATTTGCCCGCTCTATCAATAAGCCACTGGCTGGGAACACCCGTGATATTATACCGCTGTGCAAGCGGATCGTCTCTCCACGCTTTACCACTGAACACCTGCCGCCACTGGATGTCGTTCTCCTTAATGTAGTCCCGCAGTTCGGATTCCTTATCATCAAGACTGACCCCGATGATGTCAAATCCCTGATCCTTATAGGTACTAAAGTTTGGACAATTTTAAGAATTAAGGTGTTTTAAAGCAGAAAAAGAGGTATCCTTTCATAAACAGACAAAAGTTTTGAAAGGAACGTAAAAAATGGACCTCCTTCTCTGCTTAGGAGATATTCTATCGGATTTT
>JAJDTJ010000129.1 GCA_022827225.1 Candidatus Poribacteria bacterium
GCAAATAGCGGTCTCAAGATTTTTTGCCAAGTTCAATGAAAAAACAAACTCACAGAATATTAATGTCCGTTTTCAAGACGATACACCCCTGCCTTTTGACAAGGCAGCATAAGTTTACAATATCGTCCAAACTTTAGTAAAGATAGTAAAAAGGAGTTAATAAATAATGGAAGCCTATAAAGGCTATGATAATCCGCAACTGGTTATCTCTGCGGACGAATTGAAGGGTACGCTCGACGAATTTTGTATCGTTGATACGCGACCGACTTATGAATATATTCGGGGGCATATTCCTGGGGCGTTGCATTTGGACCTGTTCGGTCTAAGCCTCATTGATACCCGCAAAGAGACTTATGATGCCTTTATGTGGATGATGGCGTATCTGTTTCAACAGCGCGGGCTTGACCCTGCGAAGCCGATTGTATGGTATGAAGATATATCTGGGACGCGGGCATCGCGCGGGTTTTGGTTTTGTGAGTACTTAGGTCACTCTGAAACCCGTCTGTTGGATGGGGGTTTCAAGGCGTGGTTAGCAGCCGAGGGTCGAATCAGTACAGAGGGTTCGGAACCGCCGGAGGTACCCGCCTTTCCGATAAACCCGCGGCACGACACGCATACGGATGCAGATGTGATCCGTGTCCTCTTAAACCGAGACGATTTTGTGCCTCTGGATACACGGACGGATGATGAACACTACGGTCGCGTGGCGCGTGCAGAACGCGCCGGTGCTATTCCGGGGTCGGTTCACATTGAATGGCTCAATAATCTCGACGAAACGGGCGCTTTTAAACCCGCGGATGAACTTCGAGAGATGTACGAAGCCGTCGGTATTACACCGGAAAAGCAGGTGATGTGCTACTGACAGGGCGGATACCGCTCTTCCCAAACCTATCTGGCGTTGCGGCTGTTGGGATACCCGAAAGTGAGCAACTACATAGGTTCTTGGAAAGAGTGGGGTGACCGGCTGGATTTGCCGGTCGAAATTCCTGAAGCTTAGCGCGTTAGGGCACACGAAGTGTGCCTGCGACTTTGGCAACTTCGGTTGGGCATTCGTGTGGCAGATAGTGTCCGGCATGAGGGATCCATACCCACTGAATATTGGGGTTTGGCGGAATGCGTAATTTCTTTTCTGTTAGATCATTCCGCCCCATACCGCCAAAGACCTCCCAGATCGGGATACCTGCCTGTTGTAGGTAGATGTACGCATCGAAGTCCGTGACAGATTCCCAGAAATGGTTCCAGATTTCAGGTTGGAACCGGCTGCGCGTTGCGTTAGCCTTTTGCTGAATTTCCGCAATCGCTGCCTCTGACAACGCACCGTAAAACCGTCCAGGGTCAAAGGAGCTTCCGGCGGACGAAAGGCTCGTCCACCCCTCCAATAGCAGAAGTCCGATAATACGAGATGACCGCTGCGCAACCGCCATCGCCACCATGCCGCCAAGGCTATGTCCAACGATTACCGACTTTTGAAGGTTTAAATGGTTTACAAGATGCAAGACATCTTCAGCCAGGTCTGTAAGTGTAAAGGGTTGCGTGGGTACTGTGCTCTGCCCGTGTCCACGGAAATCGAGGGCGATGAAACGTTGGTTGTACGGTAATCTGTTGGTCACCGGCATCCAGTCTGATGCCTCACATCCGGTGCCGTGTAAGAAGATTAGCGGCGGCAGTTGATTCCCCGAATCGTGGTAAGCCATCTGTCCCCAAGACATTTCGATTGTTCTCATAGCTAAAGACGATTTTAGGACGACAAATTCCATATTCTTGCAGCGGTGCCTCCGAGAATCTGATCCTTATCGTCCGCTGCCAGGAACGGGAGTCCTTCCTGAATGAGCTGGAGTTCCTGTTCCAAAGTGGGCCAGTTGTGTTTTAGTCTATGGTGTCCGGGGTAACCTGTCCCCCACACCGTCCGTTCTGCACCGAACACCGAAAGCAGTTTTTGTATGAACGGATGCACATCTGTATAGGGGAAATCTTCGTGCGAACGTCCAGCGACATCCGATAGTTTGAAGTATATATTATCGTATCGTGCGAGTTCCACAATCGGCTGAAACGCCTCCGCGTCAGCATCTATCTGTGGATACCCCATGTGATCAAGGATAAGTGTTAGATGTGGGTATCGTTCAGCAATGACAGCGACCTGATCAGCAAACTCAGCGCGAAGGTGAAATTGAGTGATTGCCTCCAGTGCCGCAATCTCCTCCCACATTGGCCCGTTCTGGTCAGTTAGCAATATCTTTTCATCGGGATAATACATCGGGTGGAAGCGGAAACCGACGAGACCTCGCTCTTTTATCCAATAGCGGACCTGTGTTGCATTGTTCGGGTCTTGTGGATCGATTAAGCCGTGTCCGAGGCACCGATTCGGGAAACGTGCGACAGAATCTGCGATGTAGCCGTTATCCCATGTGGACCAACTCGTCTGTACCAACACCGTCCAGTCTACACCGTGCGCGTCCATCTCCGCCAAGAGTTCATCGGCGGTACCGGGTTCATCTGGATAGGCGTTCCAAGTCGGTGCTGTGGGGCCGATAGGGTATTTTGGAGGATTGATTTCCCAGACATGTACATGTGTATCTACAATCATGGCAGACTCCTTAAATTTCTATCTAAAACAGAAACTGCGCCTCCACCGTCTCGCCTGCTTCTAAAGTTGTAGCGGTTGGAATTGTGATTAGACCGTTTGCCAATACAAGGGAGTGCAGGATACCTGACCCCTGGGGTCCGGTTGTTTGTGCTGTGATTTCTCCGTCAGACACTTTGAGGATTGCGCGCATATAATTAACGCGTCCATCTCTATTCGTGATGGTTTCAGTTAGTGTTGCTTTGAAGGTGGGACGTAATAGTTCTGTGTGTCCAGCCATTTTGAGAAGTGCGGGTCGGACGAAGAGTTCAAATACGACCAACGAAGAGACAGGGTTACCGGGCAATCCAAAAATAGGTTTTCCGTCTGCGATACCGTAAGCTTGGGGTTTTCCGGGTTTCATAGCGACGCGCCAGAAGTTAATTTCCGCTAATTTTGCCAAGACGGTCTTTACGACATCGTGTTCGCCGACAGAAACACCGCCGCTTGTGATGAGTGCGTCTGCCGCTGCGAGTGCGGCTCGGAAGATTCGCTCCGTCTCCACTTCGTCATCAGGTGCGATTCCCATATCTATTGGCACACCGCCTGCTTCTTCGACTTGTGCATAAAGTCCATAACGGTTGCTGTCCCGTATTTTTCCGGGAGTAAGCGGTTCACCGAGCGGTGTGAGTTCATCACCTGTCGAAACGATTGCAACGGTAGGTGGACGGTGTACGGAAATATCTGCACAGTTGAGAGAAGCGAGCATTGAGATTTCTGGTGGTCGCAGGTGTTTACCGATTTCCATCACCTGCTGACCTTCCGCAACACTCTCACCGGTGAAGCGGACATTATCAGTTTCGTCAACACTTTCAAATATCTTGACTGTATTTCCGTTTTGCTGCGTAACCTCTTGCATCACGACGGCATCTGCCCCTTCAGGCATCATTGCGCCGGTCATGATTCGCGCTGCTTGCCCCGCTGCGACTTGTTTTGTCGGGGCATAGCCGGCTGCGATCGTCTCTATCACTGAAAGCACAGCCGGATTCGTCTCGGAAACGTTTTGGACATCGGCTGCGCGAACGGCGTACCCGTCCATCGCCGAATTGTCAAACGGGGGGATGTTTTCTGTAGCAGGCAGTGATTCTGCAAGGACATAGCCCGTGCACTCAAGAATTCCCCGTTTTTCTGAGGGTAAGATTGGAATGGTATCCAACATCCGTTGGCGGGCTTCTTCAACACTTAGCATCTAATTGTTTCTCCTTTGGATATTCTCATATCCAATATCATAAAGCATCACGATGATAAGTGCAAGGGCATTAATTTTTATCCCACAATTGCTGCAGTGCGGAACTCCTAAAATTCGGATCTGATGTGAGATATTTATCGGATCGGTCTTCGGAAAATAGCGGCGAATTACAAAAAGTTTTATTATGGTATTTATCTGTTTTTATTTTGATTAAAAAAATATGCCCTAACCTAACTGACGCTTAAATCTTGATGATTATTGACTTTATATCAATTTAAAATTTGACCAAAAATGAGATTTGTGGTACTATATATTCCGAACTCTTATAAAAATACAAAGTTTGTGAACACCCCATAACGGGTATTTTTCCAGCGTGAGTTGCCACGCTTATACTGCCAGAGGAAACCAAATGAGGTTTAACAAATAAATTAGGTGATTCAGACATTGCGACGTGCGATAATGCCCTTCGCATTTGGGGTTTTTGCAAACGCTAAAATCCAATGCGAAGAAAGTGTTTCTTCAAGTACACCGCAGAATCGCACTATTACGAACCGATCTGATACGAACCGATCTGACGTGCGATGAATCGCACGACTACGAACTGATCTGCTTGTTAATCACACGTCTTAGAATTACCCGATTAAATTCTTGATTTTCATACGGTTTCGTATGCTACGAAGATGGCAACTTAGGTTACTATAAGGGAATGTATCAATGACAACCGATGTCTTGCAAGATATTATTTCACACTGCCACCAACGGCGCGAGAATCCACTTAAGCAGCGGAAGACGATCTCAGTACATCGATTTTGCAAAGGGCTGCCTTACCATTTCACAGCCTATTGCGCGCACAGATACCCTGTGGTGCTTCAAGACTTGGAGGCGGCGGGCATTTCTTTTATGCCGATAGGGCAAGCCCCTGGAGCTGACCGTCCGCCGCGTCATTTTGGCGGAGAACGGTTCTTGAAACGTCAACAAGCGACAGACTGGGAGGTCCTCCGGTGGCGCAAATCGTGGGGAATCCAAGTGTATACCGGTACGCCCTCGGCGCGCGATGGGGCGCCATGGCACGACATCGACTTTAAATATGAAGCCATCTGCGCCGCACCTGATGCTATTCTTGCTTGTGTTCAAGCGCTTGTTAATGCCGTTGCGAACCCGTTGTTGACGATGTTAAAGTCTGGTGGGCTCCGCTTTTCTTGTAGGATACCGGGGTACCTGCACTCTAACACGAATCAGGCACGGTTGTATGTTTATAACCAGACCTCGACAACAGAGGACATAAACCCAGAGGAGGCGTATCTTGAAATTTTGGGTGAGAAGGGATACAATTGCTGGGATTCGCGCTATGAGATCCTGCTTGGAAATCTGTTAGACCCGCCTGTGATTCCTAAAGAGATTTTCTTTTCGGCTATTGATGCGCTTCGCGCCGCGCTTCACGACGCTGTTCCGCAAAGCATACAACACGAGGGGAGCATTCCCGATGCACCGTATTCTCTGGGATCGGACAAACTTGATCTCGCCAAAGAGGCGTTTTTTAGGCGCGGGTTTTCTTATGTCAGACAAGCAGATGGATTTCATTATTGGAACCGGCAAGATGGTGAGATTGACAACACAGAGGTAGCATTGTGGGAGGATGAAAATGGTGTGTGGTTACGTGCGTCTACATCCGCTACATCCGATACCGGGCTACCTATGGAGTCAACGCTTATAACAGACGTTTGGAAGGATACTGGTATCTTGCCGCCGATGCCTGCGGCAGGGCTGCCTATAGACGATAAGGTGATCGCCATTCGGGAAGGGGAACTGAGTCCACTATCAATAAAACGCCCTTCTCCTGTGTTACACAAGTCCAAACCTACCGAAAAGACTGATGAAACAGACGAAGAAATTAGTGTTCAGGTGCGACGTGCTTTCGATAGGAATGTGCGTGTCCTTGGATTTACTGACGAGATAGACGCAGAGAAGGCCCCTGAAGTAGCATCCGTTTTGCGCAAGCGTAAGGGAATCTGTTTAAAGGTACCGAGTGTGGATCTTTCGGCAGTAGCATCGCGATTTCTTCAAAGTCGAGATGTCAGCTCGGTGGCACAGTGGCGGGATCAGATGCATCTCTGGGATCAGGTGAAAGATATCCCGAGTACTCGACTGTTTTCGGACCCACAATACGCAAAAATAGTGGAACAACTTCTCGAAACGCGCGAGGGCACACAACCGCTCTGTATTACCAATACCCGCGAAGAGGAGCAACTGTTTCTTAGATGCGAACTCTCCAGAACTACACTGGAGGCGTGGGTTGCCAATTGGCAAGGCGATGCGTTAGGCAACTTTGCGCTGGCTCTACTGAATGCAATAGACATCAGAGATAAATCCCATGGAAGCTTTGTCAAACGGGTCCGAACAGTGGTCCAGACGTTTGAATGGCTGGAAGGAGAGATCATCCAACAGATGTGCCACGTCGATGCGGCGGCTGTTGAAAACATTCAGGCGTTCCCCGAGATTTATGCGGATCCAAGTTGGACGTTTTGGCATCAACTCCAACGTTTCTTTGCGCATTACACAAGGGATGCTGATGCGCCGATGCGATGGGAGGACGAAGCCCTACAGTTCCGGGTGCCGCCCGTGCTGCATCCGAGCGTCCAATACCTTTTCGTCAATATACCGGTTTTCAACGCTGACCATTTACGACGGGCATTCTTGGATGTAGAGACCGAGGTCCTTCGCACGGAACCGATGGTGTGGGTTCCTGGGAACCGCGTTTTTCAGATTCGCACCGGTATTTATCCACGGGAGACGATTTTAGACATCAACAGCACTTGGGACAGTATCGGGGTGTCTGAAATGGGGCAACGCATTTTTTTGAGGATCCAAGCTGAAGTTGAAAGGGACCCAGATGTTAAGCATGGGATTATAACCCATGTTCACGCCATTGAACAGCTGAAGGATATCGCGAAGAATGAGAACGTCTGTTTCTTGACGAGTTTTAGAGTGGTGGAAGGATTGGAAGCCGCTTTTCAAGAGGCACAAGTCATCTGGATAGTTGGCCTGCCGGAAATGGGAGCCCGCGCCATTTTGAACCGCACGCAGATCCTGTTTGGAAACGACGAGGAACCGCTTGCCTATGAAATGGAACCTGAGCTCTACCGTTACAAAGACGAACGCGTCCAGAGCGTTTATGAAAAAGAGGTTGTCCGTATATTCAGAGAGATTATAGAGTTGGCTCAGTTGAACCGTTTGGCAAACAAGAAGGTTATGTTGGTTACGAGTTTGCAAGTTCCTGAGATCACCGATAGACCTGAAACACTCCTCTTTGACTTGGAAGACTTCGATGTCGCTGGCGGGTTAGATGCGCTCGCTGAGGTGATAGTGACACGCGAACGATTTGAGGCGGAACGCGGCGAATTGACAGTTGAATCCAACAGAAAAGAGGTAGAGCGGGTTCTCGGATGCTCCCAAAGGCAAGCGAACCGGTTTTTGCAAAGACTGAGAGGTCGGGCGCGTATCACTTTCCGCGAGCAAATCCTTGTCCTTCTCGCTGATGGTGAGAAAAAAACACCCGAATTCGCATCAGCGATTCAAGGACATCCAAAAGCCATAAATACAGAACTCACGCGCCTCGTGGAGCGCGGTGAAATCGTAAAAGTGCGACGCGGTGTTTATAGGCTGCCAGAACCTTAGAACGGAAACATTCAGTATTATTTGACATTGCCACAATCGTGTGCTATAATTTATGCCAAGTTCATTGGCATAAATTTTTTTTAATCATAACCATAGGTTCTGGTGTATGAGAAATGGCGCGATCTTTCCCAACAAGTTGTTATTTGGGCATAGTTTGAAAATCTGTGTTATAACAGGTTTATGTTGCTATGTCGTGATGTTGGGTATTATCGGACTGGCACACGATCATAGCGAACATTGCTATTCGGGGGATACCTGCCATTCGGAGGATACCTGCGCAGCCTGTTTCTTTCACAGCCAGCACGTCAGTGTCGAAATTGAATTCTCCGCTCTTATATATCTTTTCTTTTTCAGTACCACACTCCCATTTTATGAAGCCGTTTTTCTTCCTTTAAGACTTATCACGAACACGCGAAGTCGTGCCCCTCCTCTATTCTTCACTGCACTCGCAAATTATGCCTTTTAAAGGCAGATTTTGTTTTTCCTTCATACTCCTATTGTACAAAGACCGCGGGGTTCTCTATACGCGCCCCGCGCTTTGTACATCTCTACTTTGCCATATACTATAGTATTTTTGTAGTAGATGCCACCTGATTGTGTGTACCTGAGGTACTCGCGGCATGTCAGCGCGCGTTCCATATTTTTCGCGCGGCATGTTCGCTGTTAAGTGTAATTCCGTTTTAGAAGCAATAGGCACATACTGTGCACCATTAGATTATAGAATGTTAAAAATTTAAAAATTGGAGAATACAAATGTTTACCTATTTTTTTAGGCGCGACTTTTCGGTCGCTATTTCACAATTAATGTTAATAAGTTTGGTAGCAGTGCTACCGTTTATGGGCGGTTGCGGTGAAGATGACAACCCCATTGTTGATGATGGGCATGACCACGAACACGAAGCGGATGCACCCCTTCACGCCGATGCCGACGGCTTTAACTTGGAAATCAATGGAGAAGTGGTCTATCATCAACATCAAGGTCACCATGAAGGCGGTCTCACCGTTAAAGCTGGTGAAGAGATTGAGATACATGTACATTTTCTTGACGCGGACGAAAACGAACTCCATCTTGATGAAGTAGCGGCCCCGCCGGGTGAAGATGACGACCATGACCATGACCATGACGGAGCGGAATTCTTCAGTTTGGGTCTGTCGGGTTACGATTCCTCTATTATCAATATCCATCTGGACCACGATGAACATGAACACGAAGAGGAACATGGCGAACATGGTCATGAAGAGGAACACGGTGACGCGTTACCGTTTGGACTCGAAGGATTGAAAGCAGGAAAAACGGAAATCAAACTCCAACTGCTTCACGGGGATCATCCGGACTTCACAGCAGCACTCCCGATACCAGTAACAGTGGAATAAGGGGGACATCATGTTAAGCACTTGTGCTTGTTCGCACAGGTCTCCCACGGTGAGGACGCTTAGAAAGTGTCCTCACCTATTGATGTTCGTATTTGGAATAGTAGGATGCCTGTTCTGCTATCTCAAGGAGGTCCAAAGTGCTTCGGACACAACGCAGTCTTTGGAAGGAGAAGTTACTGAAGAACGGAGTCATGCTCGCCTTAGTGGCGTTAGAGTCCAGATTACGGGCCTTGAGAGAAGTGTGAGGACCGATTCAAATGGTCGGTTTAAGTTTGACGCAGTGCCAGAAGGGCAGCAGACGCTTCAGTTCCTCAAGGTTGGTTATCAGCGGTTTGAACAGGTTGTTAATGTCAACGCCTCCACGCCTCATCTCAAGGTTGAATTGGCGGCGTTGTCATTTCAACTGCAAACCATCACGGTATACGGTTCAAATCGCACGCTTTCACAGTTTGAGGAGACAACCGACTTAGCATTGGATGAGGAAGAACTCCAAAGACGGTTAGGTATGACCTTGGCGACCACATTAGCAGATGAGATCGGCATTTCTCAGCGAACGATGGGACGTGCGGTCGCCCGTCCAGTTATTCGTGGATTGGGCGGTGACAGGCTGCTCATTCTTGAAAACGGTGAACGGACAGGCGATAAATCCGCCTCCAGTGCCGACCACGCCGTATCCATTGATCCGACGACTGCCGAGGGCGTTGAAATTACGCGGGGGCCTGCATCGCTCATTTACGGCTCAAGCACATTGGGCGGTGTCATCAATGTCAAAAGCAATCACATACCCCAAATTCTACCGAGACGGCTCGATACGCATCTAACGTTCCAGGCTGAATCTGTCAACTCAGGTTTGACTGGAACGACAGGTTTTACGTTCCCGATTGGTGACTTTGCGGGCAATGTAGAATGGAATCGGCGGCGTGCATCCGACATACAAACGCCGGTAGGTGTCCTCGAAAACACTGCCCTTTCAAACGTCAATTTTTCAGGCGGTGCCTCGCTGATTAAACCGTGGGGCTTCATCGGTGCCTCTGGAAGCAGTTATCGCTCGAATTACGGCATCCCCGGTTCCCCTGAAGGGCATCTGACTGGGGTTAACATCGCACTTGACAAGCAACGCTATGAAGGACAGATGGAATACCGCTTCAATACAAGGATGCTTGAAAAGGTAAAACTCCAGACTGCCTATACGCGTTATCAGCATCAAGAGTTGGAGTCGAACGGGACACTTGGTGTGGAATTCGGGGTGCTAACGTACAATGTCTCAGCGATGGCTCACGTATTAGACAACGCCGTTGCGGGTATTTGGGGTGAGTACCGAGACCATGCTACAGGCGGGTTTTATTGGACACCGCACACCCGTGAGTTCGCGTTGGCGGGATTTTATTTAAACCAGCGTAACTTCGACAAGCTCACCTTACAGGGGGCTATCCGCTACGACGTTAGGCGTGCGGAACCGTTTAGACCTGGAGCAGTTGTCCGAGCCGGAACCGTACAACGCCGTGATTTCAACGGTTTCTCCGGGGCCACCTCTGGAATTTACCATTGGACGGATAGGTTGAGCACTGGGGCTACCCTAATGAAAACGTTTCGCGCCCCGGGTATTGAGGAACTTTTCAGCGATGGACCCCACTTGGCTGTCTATTCTTACGAAGTTGGTAATGCAGAGCTGGGACCTGAGAACGGATATGGCACTGAACTCTTCGTCAAATACGCTAATGACAGGTTCAGACTCAATCTTGCACTTTTCAGGAATCAGATACAGAACTACCTCATTCCGACGAACAGCGGTCAAAAAGAGTGGGGCAGCGGGGCGGCGGGATGGTTGTGGATTTATCAATACATGGGACACGATGTTGTGATGGATGGGGCTGAAATCCAAATAGGGGGTGAGGTCACCTCACAGGTCCATCTTCAGTTGAATATGAGTTACATTCACGGAACTATTCAAACCAGTGGGCGACCGCTGGAGCGTATCCCACCTCTCAACGGTAAATTCGTCATCAGCTACACGCCGACACCGTTGCATTTGCATGTTACATCCCGTTTTTCAGGCAGCCAGACCCGGCTCGGCGAATTTGAGGAACCGACAGACGGCTATCTCGTCTATGATATTGGAGGTTATCTCAATTTTTCGTGGTGGCAGCTTGAGAACATGGTCGTTTTCGAAATTGAGAACCTCTTTGATACAGCATACCGCGAACATCTGTCCCGGATCAAGGCAGTGATGCCGGAACCTGGACGGAACGCGAAGTTTTTGTATAAGCTTAATTTTTGAAACTGTAGGACGGGGGCGATGATTCTATTATATCGCCCCGTTCTCAATTTTCTAAGGAGATAAAATTGAAAAGATATTTTAACCACGAAATAGCGGATACGACTGGCGCGTGTCTCTCTGTTGCATGCGCGATTCATTGCCTTTCGATGCCGCTTTTAATCGCAGTTTTGCCTTTGATTGGGTTGGGTTTCTTTGCGACTGAGCGTGCTGAATTGGTCCTTATCACTGGCGCAATTGGACTGGCAATCGCGAGTTTAGCGTGGGGGGTTCGACTCCACCGAAGCTGGCGAGCATTGTTGATACTAATAGTGGCGTTGGCATTCATCGCCACCTCTCGGACAGCCGTTGAAGGCGCTTTTGAAGTGGTCTTCTACAGTATCGGTGGGGTTTTACTCGCGTCCGCGCACCTTGTAAATCGGCACCTATGTAAGACCTGTCCAGTATGCGAGGCGGAAGATGTATAAAATTAGGCAGAGAATATACATTTCGGTGTGTTTAATAGGTATACTGGTATGGTCCGGCTGTGATCCGAAGGGACAACCGGATGCTGCCACAGGCGATAAACTTCGCGTTGTTACCACGATCGGTATGATTACTGATGTTGTTAAAAATATTGGCGGTCCGCGCGTTGAGGTGACCGGGATGGTGGCACCTGGCGTAGACCCACACTTTTACAACCCGACGCCTAAAGATGTTCAAAGGCTCGGTTCAGCAGACATCATCTTCTATAACGGGCTGCATCTTGAAGCAAAAATGGGGGACATCCTTGCGAAGATGTCGGAGGATACGCTGACGGTCGCCGTAACAGACGCTGTAGATCGGAGGCTATTGCTAACACCGCCAGAATACGATGGACTCTACGATCCGCACTTATGGTTTGACGTGAAGCTTTGGATGCAAACGGTGGGAAAGATTCGTGATGCCCTGAGTGAATTCGATGCCGATAATGCTGCCTTGTACCGAAGCAACGCCGAACGCTACCTCACGGAACTCACCGAACTCGATGCGTACGTAAAGTCGCAAATGGAACGCGTGCCATCTGAGCAACGCGTCCTTGTGACGGCGCACGACTGTTTTAACTACTTCGGAGAGGCGTACGGGTTTGAGGTACGCGGATTACAAGGTATTAGCACCGCGACAGAAGTCGGTATCGCTGATGTACAGGAATTGGCGACGTTTATTGCGGCGCGGCGTATCTCTGCTATTTTTGTAGAGTCATCCGTCTCTCCACGGAGTCTCGAAGCGGTGAAAGCCGCTGTGAGGTCAAAAGGATTTGATGTGAGGATCGGTGGTGTGCTCTTCACAGACGCTATGGGAAAAGAGGGGACACCTGAAGGCACCTACATCGGGATGATCCGATATAATATTGATACGATTGTACATGCTTTGATTGCGGAATCGGAGTTATAAACCAGTTCTACAATAGAATCGGGGATCCTAACCTCTTATACAACGGAGCCTTACAGATACAGATGAAATTTTTTAATTCGCAAAAAGAGAGTGACCCACAGCAACTCGTCCAAGTCAAATCGTGGGTCTCCGAAGTCTTTGACCTATCAGAAGACGTCTCCGTGATGATTACTCAGTTGCAATGCACCGAAGAAGGCTGCCCGCCTATTGAAACGGTCATTGCGATCATGGAGACACCGGGAAAGCCCCGGCAATACAAGATTCACAAACCGCTGGCGGAGGTAAAGCAGACGGACATCGTTAGCTTGACCGCTGGCTAAATTCAACAAGGAGAGAAAGATGAACACAGCCATGCTAAACAATCAAGTCCCTGTCACCGTGTTAACGGGATTTTTAGGGTCTGGTAAAACCACGCTTCTCAACCGTATTCTCACCGAAAACCACGGCAAACGTATCGCCGTCATCGAAAACGAATTTGGCGAGATCGGTGTTGATAATGATTTGGTCATCGGTGCCGAAGAAGAGATTTTCGAGATGAACAATGGTTGCATCTGCTGCACGGTGCGCGGTGATCTCATCCGTATTTTGGGGAATCTGATGAAGCGTCGCGATAAGTTCGACTATATTATGGTCGAAACCACAGGGCTTGCGGACCCCGGGCCAGTTGCTCAGACGTTCTTCATGGACACCGAAATGAAGGAGAAGCTGCAACTGGATTCTGTCACAACGTTGGTTGATGCCAAACACATCTGGCAGCACATTGATGACAGCGACGAGGCACGTGAACAGATTGCCTTTGCCGATGTCATTTTGTTGAACAAGATTGACCTTGTGACCGAGGGAGAGTTAAATCAACTGGAAGCCAGAATTCGCAGTATGAACAGTGCAGCGAAGATTTATCGAACCAAAGATGCCGTGGTTGAAATGGACAAGATTCTCAATGTCGGCGGATTCGATCTGGACCGGGCGATGGAGATTGACCCGCAGTTTATGGAACCGGAGTATCCGTTTGAATGGGCTGGTGTTTATAACCTTTCGGCAGGCACACATGAACTGGTTCTCCAAGAAGGTCCTGACCCGGCGATGAAAGTCGCGTTGGTGCCCGTAAATGCGTCAACCGATGAAGCTTTGAATGCCGCTGTTGAGCCGGTCGTTATGGTTTTCTCCGATGATGAGCATGAACTTTCGGCGGGTGGCACCCTTCAACCGAGTGGACAACTCATTGAGTTGAATCTCACAGCGGACGAATTACGCTTTGACGTGCAGATCGACCGCTCCGGTGCTTACGCGCTGTTTAGCGAGCATCACCCCGATGAATTTCAAGCACAACTCTTTGGCAACGATGCCCTTGTCAAACCAGTTGTTGAACGCGAATTTAAGCCAGACCACGAACATGATGACGAAGTCACATCGGTCGGCATCACAACCCCCGGCGACCTCGACCCCGACCGGCTGGACAATTGGATTGGCAATCTGCTTCGGACAAAAGGTCCCGACATCTTCCGCATGAAAGGTATTCTGAGCATCAAGGGTCAGCCAAACCGATTCGTCTTCCAAGGTGTTCATATGCTCTTCGACGGTCGCCCTGACCGACCGTGGGGTGGTGAACCGCGCTACAATAGTCTCATCTTCATCGGGCGCAACCTCGATCGGGCCGAATTGACTGAAGGGTTTGAAGCATGTCTCGTTTGAATAACCTGAGCAACCGCTTTTTTGAGCCCTCTCAACTGCGCGAAAATTGGACGGCAACCATCAGCGACCACGTCATTGATCTGGCGTGGTCACCTGATGGGAGATACATCGCTGCCGCGTCGGTTCTCGGTCCGGTGACAATTTTTGAAGGACATCGTCGGGCGATTATCCATGCCTTCAAAGGGCATGAATTCGGCACAATGTCAATCGCGTGGCGTCCAGACAGCAAGGTGCTTGCCAGTGCCGGACAAGATGGGAAAATTCGGTTGTGGGATATAGCGAGTGGCGAAGCGACCCATTCGCTTGACGGGGGCGCTGCATGGGTTGAGCACCTATCTTGGAGTAGCGGCGAAAAACCGATCCTCGCCTCTGCCGCTGGTCGTAAGCTGAAACTCTGGAACGCTGTCGGCGATCTTGTTCGCGAATATTCCGACCATCAGAGCACGATTTCTGGTCTCCAGTGGAGACCGCGTGTAAGACAACTTGCCTCGATTGCCTATGGTGGTGTCACGCTGTGGGACCCGCGACAGTCGGAAGCCGTCCGCCGATTGGAATGGAAAGGCTCATCACTGGTGATTGCGTGGAGCCCTGACGGCAAACACATCGCCACCGGGGATCAAGATTCGACCGTACATTTCTGGATTATGTCTACCGGTGACGACTTGCAAATGTCTGGCTATCCGACGAAAGTGCGAGAACTCTCGTGGGATGCCACGAATCGATACTTGGCTACCGGAGGCGGTCAGGAAGTTACAGTGTGGGATTGTTCCGGTCGCGGACCGGCCGGTACCAGACCGATTACGCTTTCCGGGCATCAGGATTTTCTCAGCGTGGTGCGTTTTCAACATCGCGGAAAACTGCTGGCATCAGCCGGTGCCGACGGTCTGGTCTACGTCTGGCAATTGCGAGGCAGACGCAGTTCTCTGGCGGTTTATGAAGCCGCTCTGGCAGCGGGGGTCACAAGCCTCGTTTGGTCGCCGAATGACCAGTATATTGCTGTTGGTGACGAGTCGGGTCGGGTGAGCGTTTTTTCTATCTCTTGATTATCACTTCCTCCATGATAACTTTGATAAATAGCAGCTAAATAATAACCTTTTGATTTTTTCCACGAATGCCGATACCGACCTCGTAGGGGCTGGGGTTCCCCAGCCCTTCATCAACAGACAATGGGCATATCTAATGTTTAAACTCGCTTAAACCGCGCCCTTCAATATCAGTATATTGCTTTGATAGCACCCCATACGGTCGTCAACTTTCCAGAAGCATCAACTGAAGACGGTTGCAGTTCCGACTGTTTCAGTTCCTCGGCGGTCAACGGGCGATTCCAGACCTTCACCTCATCAATCAACCCCTTGTAAAACCGGTTCAGATGCTCTCCTACCCAAATTGACTGTCCGCTGTTGATGTCTTTTGTGTTGTCATCAACTTCATCAATCAATTCACCGTCCACGTAGAGTCGTATCTTTTTTGCTTTCTGGTCTCGCACACCCGCGAGGACATGCCATTTGTCATCGTTGAGGAAATCAGGAGACCTTATCCCAGCACTACTTGCCCGTCCTACATCGCGGACGCTAAATCCCATCTTGCCTCGAGCCGCTGGGTCGTCGCCGCTAACGGAGAGTATCCAAACCGCATCAGTCGCCGGACGATAGTTCCCAACAATCCCATCGTTCTGTGGTGGCTCATCGTCCGTTTTTACCCAGACCTGGACTGTTAATGAATCACCCGTGGAAAAGGTAATCGAATCTTCGAGTGGTATTTCAACGAAGTCATCTTGACCATCAAATTCTAACGCCGCGCCGTGTTTGCCGGCGACCGTCTTTGCGCCACCGTTAATGATTCCATCATTGCCTTCGTCAGACTGATCCTTTGCAGTATCGCCTTGAATTGTATTTTCGTCAAAACTCAGATGCAGTACTAATCCTTCCGGCGGATTGGCTTGACTACACGGCAGAAAACCGATGAGCATACCCATCACCGCGAAAATCACAAGAACCCTTTTCATGATAAACTCCTTTTATGCAATTAGCCAAAAACAAGACAGTTTTGGCTAAATAATGGTTTCGGAACTAACGAAAAGACTCTTCTTAACTCTGTACCACCACATCAAGTGCCAAAATGATAGCAGATTTGGCGAAAATAGTCAAAAAAGAATTACTTTAGATCGCATTTGAGAAAGGACAATTGTGCTGCGGTAAGAAACAGGACATTAAAAAGGAGTAACAGTCCGACAGGAAAAATCACGCTTTGATAGGACATGCGCTCTTTGAACCTTGGTATAGCATTCGGATCTACCGGTTTTTGAGATAACCCCTCGCGCACAGGATAGATGTGTAAACTCTCTGGGTCGTCCCTATCCTCCGTTTTGATAAAGTCTATAAAGGTTTGTCTATAACGGCGCACCTGTTTGACGAAATCCATATAACGTGTAATCCCTGTGCCTGCTAACCCTTCCATGGCGTATTGGAAGCAGACGATTGGGGAGATTTGGGTGAGTTCACGGGCGAGTCGTACTTGCCGAAACTGCTGATCTATATGGGTATCGGCAATTTGAGTCCTTGTTTCGTATCTTCTCGTGAAGTACGTCGCCCATAGACGCGTCGCTGATAGATTATCGGGTGAAGGTGCCTCGCTGAGTTTGGTTACCTCCAGCAACTCCATTGGACGAAACTCATCCTCAATATTTGCTAATTGGGCGCGTTTTCGCGAGGAGACGATTTCTATTGATGGAATCGGATCCAGAGTGCCAACAAAAAGTCCAAGTAGGCTCGGAAAGATAAACGCCAAGCATACCCAAGTTAATAGCAGCCACACCAAGCTGGTAATAGCATTTGATACGCGACTCGAGAAGAACAGTCCGAGAAAAATAAAGATAGAGATGTGCAACGCAAAAAGCCCGACCATCCCCAAAATCCTGAGCGAATCGCCTGAACTAAACGGAATACTCCCTGAAAGATAGATAATTAACAGGTTCATCAGGATACCTATTGCGAGTGGCACCATGAGGGTGAAAAACGCCCCCAGGTATTTCGCGAATAGCATCTGCCCTCGGGAAATCTGGTTAGACATCATGAGGCTCAGTGTTCCGTTTACCCGTTCCCCGGCAATGGCATCAAAAGTGAAGAGTATGACAAAGAAACTCATGAAGATACCGATGAATACCCAGTCTATTTTGATGAGGGTCGTCGCGTCACTTCCGTGATTTGAGGGTAGGTATTCAAGTGCCCATAATTCTCGCCACTGGTACGCTGTTGCTACACCACCGCCGCGCGCCGCTCCTGGGCCTACTATCGGGATAGAACGCGGTATGAGTTCATCAGCCCCGTCAGCGCAGAATTTGAAAGGACTTGGCTGTTTGTAAATCTCACCGGGCCCCCGCATCGCAAGTTTCCCTAAACTCTCCTCGGCATAGTCTTTGACAAGAGATAATCTTCTTTCCATCGCGCGGTTATATGCATCAATTTCTTCTCTATACCCGCTATCGCCAAAATCGCCAAAGCCGTATATGAGCGCGTTCACCACCATCAGGAGCGGTAGAAGGATTATCATCAAAGCGAATCGTAGCGTCATAAGATTATGATGTATCTCTTTCTTTGCAATATGCCAAACCATATTTTTAATTTTCCTTGCGGTTCGTTGAGGTGGCTTGGGAGTTCGATGTCCCTTTCCGTAAATCCGCCTTCCACTACGTTTCAGGCTACGCGCTTTTTTCTCAGGTTCTCGTACCGATTTTTAGTTTCCTTGCGGTTCGTTGAGGTGGATTTGGATACTGAGGTATAGGATTATGAAAGCCTTCTTTACTAACATTTGACAACTTCAACTCATATCATATCTAAGAAACGACAGGTATGCCCCCATAAACAGAATGACATTCCACGCTAATAAGATAAAAACGTCGCCTAATGCGCGAGAAAGATTCTCAAAAACGGAGTTATAACGGTGCTGAAAGATGGGCAGATCTGTGAACTCGGCTTTTCCTTTATCACCGGAAAACCACGCCCGCGTTGAAAACGCTTTTTTATCGGTGAGGTAATCAACAACCTGACGTTTATAACTCCTCGCCTGATTTATAAAATCGTTGTAACTTTCCCTATCCGTGCCGGTTATTGTCCCGACAGCAAAGCGGTACGTGTCCGCGAAAGAGATGCGCGAAACATTTCTGGCGAATTGTCTATTCCTTTCGCCAATATTTTCTCGCCGTTTGAGAATTTCTTCGGCTTTATTTGCATAATCAATGCGGAGCGGTTCTTGATAACCTAATATCTCCTCATATTTGGTGGTGTCCATCTTGTGAATCGGTTTAGGGTTGTAGATCTCTTCAAATCCGATTCCTCCCACTGATCTTGTGTCTATCGCGAGTGACATTTCTCCCTGAGTAATAATCGCGTGAATAGGGTGTCTGTAACCGAATTCCTTGAGGATATAGGCATCCCGTTCTTCCCTGAAATCTTCCCATATTTCTCCAATCTGTTGCAGAGCTTCTTCTTCAGATTGAGATTTGGAGGGTGGGAATTTCGTCACTGCAAACGTTGCTACATTTGAGTGGACGATTGTCAGAATTCCCCAGATAAACATTGAAAGGATCAGCGTCGTTGCTGCCGTTTTCGTCCATACAGACAGGAGCAATCCCAAAAGATAACAGATGGATACGTATAACAGCGAAACAACGAGTACCATGAGGAGACGGAGCAGATCGCCACCATCAAAATCAGTCGCGGGAGAGGCATAAGCGATAACAAATCCGACAGTGAAACTGATCACCACGATTGGAAACAGAGACAACATGCCCCCGAGGTATTTCCCGAATATGAGTGTGTCCCTCGGAATCGGATTCGATAACACCAGTTTTAGGGTACCCTCCTCCCGCTCCCCGGAAATCGTATTGTAAGCGAACAGGATCGCCAACGCACTCAACACGATTTTGAAGACGAAGATGACATCAATGGCAAGGAAAATCGAGAGGAACGGGTTATCTGAACCCTGTTTCTGTGCCTGTTGCTCCCAAATAGGTATCGCGAATCGAATATTCACCATATCCGCGCCGGATTTCTCTGTGCCAACGTTAAAGATGCTGAGCGAATTCGGCTGCCTGTGTGCTTTCGGGTTAATTTGGCGATAGGTGTCCCACGTTCGGATTTCTTCTTGATGTTCCCGAAGGGCGGTGTGATACGCTAATAACCGCTTTTCGTAATCCTCAACCTGAACAAAAACGGCGGCAGTGGTCGAAATTAGACAAACAATAAAACCGATCATGAATCGGGATGTCAGCACATTCGAGACGAATTCTCGCTGGATAATTAGCCAAAGTGTTGTCATAAGTAACACCACGATTGTTGTTACAGTAGTAGGCACGCGCCACGTGCTGTCTCATCAACATATAAGGACTACTTTGCGGCCCTTGTAGCATAAACTTTTAGTTTGTGGATTATAGGCGCAAACGAAAAGTTGGCACTACGATGTACTTTATATCAAACTCACGTTATGTGTAAAGAGGCGGATTTTCGACAAAAAGGTTTAAAAAACAAAACTACTGATTGGTACGTTCAAAACGGAGCACGCCGCGATGTTCGGTGCCAACGTAAAAGGCATCTCCATCAACGGCGAGAGATGTTATAGTATCTGGAATTTCGGGCACAATTTGTTCCCAAGTCCGTGTTTCCTTTTCTAAGTGATAGATGCCGTCGTCATTCGCGCCATAAACAGCATCCTCCGCTGTCGCTAACGCTTTAATGATTACGCTTGCCCCGGCGTTATCGGTGATTGCCTTCCAAACAACACCGTCTATTGAATTGAAAACGCCTTTATCGGTTGCGACATACACTGTCGCATTGGCAAGAACAATTTGATTGAAGTGCTCAACTGACTGCGGCAGGTTTGCTGTTCTGTCGTTCCAACTATCTCCGCCATCCAGCGATTGCAACAGATGACCATCCCGCTTACCAACGTAGACGGTTTCTCCTGAAGCAGCGATTTTAAAGCTTCTTCGGACGTTGTCACGTGAGAGTTCGATGGTCTCTTCTACGCCTGTGTAGCACCATTCCGTTTCGCCCGGTTTCCATCTGTAGAGTTTATAGTTGTATTCCATATAGAAGGTTTCTCCGCTGACTGCGAAGTTCCCCCACATCCCTTCCCAGATCAGTTCATAGGCAAATGGGGCGTCTGCTTGGACTTGTATCAACTGTTTTAAAAATTGTTCTGCCCCAAAATCAGGGTTCTCCTGTATCAACTCGCTTGATAAAGGGTCAATTGTAGAGGAAATGGTAACGATGAGTCCTTGCCCCATTTGTCGTTCGTCTTTGAAATCGAAGTTCCTTCCGCCTAACACGTGGCCCATCAGTTTCGCTGAATTAAAAGAAGGCGGCACCTCAGTAGGAAGGTTTAGGACATTGCCATCATTAGATAATCGGAAAATAGCAGTGGAATTGCCCTGAATTCCTTTTGCATGAAGCACACCGTCGGTTTCTACGACTTGAACGATCAATGGTGGATGTTCCTTGTGCGGAGGTCTATCTGTCTCTAATGCGACATTGACGGCATCCCACGATCGTCCGTCATCCATTGATTTGACGAGGTTTGGACCTACCCTTGCGTAAAGTGCAGCGGATACATTTGGTGTCTTACCACTTGTAAGGTTGGCTAAACCGTCTACACGGCTTTCAAACCTTGTATTAAACCGGTGCCACGTTTGACCGCCATCCGTTGAACGATGGATGCCGGTGCTGCCAGCGGTATAAAATGTGTTTTGGTTCAACGTCAGGGCGCTGCCTACACTGAACTGCATAGGCGTGATCCCCGAGGACTTGATATATGTCCAAGAGTCGCCACCATCGGTTGAGCGCATCACCATACCACTATCCTTTCCAATGACCAATAGGGTTTTTTCTGAGGCGAGCAGTGTTATCTGCGGAAGGACACGCATGAGGTCTCGTGCCTCCACAGGTGTTATATCTGTCCAAGTGTTGCCACCATCGGCGGATCTGAATACCCACCACGAAAGCTTCTCACCTCTCCATAGTGGCATGAAATTCTCTTGAGGCGTTCCGTCGCCTTCCAGAATATTCACCAATACTGCCACATAGATGTAGTCTTCAGATACGACGACGGGATCGACACTAACAATGTCATCCACCGGCAATTGCAGGTGTTCCCAAGTTCCAGCGTTAAATTGGTATATCCCGCGATTCGTACCAGCAAACAGCGTGCTTTGGTGTCTCCGTACCGAACGGATTCCAGCGTGCTCTGTGAAGTGGTGTAAACCATCGGTCATTGCTGTCCATGAATTGCCAGCATCGTCAGATCGGAAAATACCGTTATCAAGGCAGAGATAAAAGGTGCCTTCCGTTATTATAAGTTCTCGTGTATAGCCTTTCGGACAAGTGCCGACTGAATGCCATGTTGTGCCGTCATCGGTTGAGGCGAATAATTCATGGGATGGAATCATGTAGAGTGTGCCATCGTGTTCCGCTATAGGTATACTGCCGTGTGTGTCTTGACGCAGGAAATCGCTATTAACCAATCGCCATGTTTCTTCACGGGCGGGTAATTTGTAAATACTTTCATCCCCTATAACGGCATAGAGTGTTTTATCCGCAGTTACAGATAATGTGTTTACAGCGTGTCGTGTGCCGGGTTCGTTCATCTGAATCCAATTCATAATATCCTCCATAAGATCCTCAGAGTGTTGAGAACCGCCCAAAATTTCATGAACGATAGGTGCTTCCTTCTTTAATCGTTTTCGCGCGCGGTGAAGTCGGCTCTTGACCGTATTCGGTGACATCTCCAGGAAGTCGCCGATTTCTTCGCAACTCATCTCACTGAGATAATGAAGGACCACTACTGTCCGCTCACGCGCCGGTAATTTTTCGAGGAGGTATCCAACGACTTCGCGTTGCTTGTCTGTCGCCAACTTTTCAGTTTGTTCCATCATGTACCGGGCGTAGAGCAGTGCCTCTATTTCTCCTTCACGCATCGCGTCTAAGGACTGCATCGGAATTGTCTTTTCCTCAAACCATGTGAGGAAGCGGCGGGTAGCAATCATATAAAGCCACCCCGAAAATCGGTTCGGATCCCTCAATGTGCCGAGTTTTTGGTAAGCCTTAAGAAACGTATCCTGCGTGATTTCTTCAGCGACGTGGTAGTCCTTTACGCGTCGCCATACGAACGCGTGTATCTGCTTCTCGTATTTTTTTACGAGTGCAGTAAAGGCACTTTCATCGCCTGCCAAGATACGTTCGACCCATTTCGCATCGTCGTTTTTCATGCCTATCCCTCCAATCAGCAATATTGGCTTGTGACACGTGACAAATATTATATACGAAAGGGTTGCAAATTCGTAATTTTTTGTTTCAAATATTTTGGAAAGTTTTTTCGGTTCGATAATAGTAGGACTTACGCATGCGGCTCTTTTGTAGCACAAACTTTCCAGTTTGTGCCACAAGAACGCTATGTTTTCAGAGGAATCTCAGCGAACAGAACAAGCTGCAGTCAAAAGTGCGTAAGTCCTGAATAGAAACGAAGTAGGGGTAGGAAGTCAACGCCGAATGCGCGTGTTGCATTCGGCGGGTTGAGGGTCAATCGCTAAATCTCAACACGAACAAAGGCGAGATATGCCCCGGATAGTAGGACTACAACGAACAGCGTTAGCAACAACAGATCGACTGCTGCTGTGTTGAAATCCTTGCTGAGACTCAGCGTATCTTCAAATTTTGGGACTGCCTCTGGAGCGACGGGTTTCTGCGACATACCCTCGCGAATACCAAAGATATGGAGACTTTCCGGATCGGCTTGCTCGGTGTCAGCGATGAAAACCCGAAATTGACGCGCGTGAGATTTTACATTCTCCAAAAACTGCAGATGTCGCTCGAAGCCCGTGCCAGCATACGATTCGAGGAGATGCTGAACAATCGCTACGGGTGAGATCCGAGTTGTGGCGCGTGCTAATTTCACCTGTGCAATTTGCTGTGCTAAGTGTTCTTCATGCATACGTCCCCGCTTTTCGGCATCTTTCATCACGAATTCACCTTGTATTTCTATTTTTTTCAATAGAGCCTCACGTGTTCCTTCTGGACGTGAGCGATATTCATCTAAACGACCCCAAAAATCACTACCCAGTTTATCGGTGCGTTCCCGAAATTCGTCAGAAGTCATCGGTTGTGAAAATCCGCCCGCAATGGAGGCGAGTGTGCTCGGTATGAAAACAACGAGTACCACCCAAGTTAATAACAGTATCACAAGACTGACTGCACTCCGCTGCACCCGTGCTGATACTAGCAAACCTAATGCAAGGAAGAGACATGTGTACAACAGCGCAATGCAGAAGATAATACCTAAACGCACCCATGCATCTGTTCCAAGGTAGACAACACCTGATGTGTAGATTACTAATAAGTTTGTCAGGATAGCAAACGTTAATGGAATAGCAATGCTAATCAACGCGCCCAAAAATTTACCGAACAGCACGGTGTGTCGTGGAACTGAATTTGCCAACATCAATCGTAGGGTCCCACGCTCGCGTTCACTGGAGATAGAGTCAAAGCTAAAAAGGAGCGCGATCAGACTTAAAACGTAACCCATGATGAAGCCCCAATCCACTTTGGTCACAGTTGGATTGATGTTTCGCAAATTGGGCGTAGCCGATGGATAGCCCAATATCCAGAAACTTTCTAACGTGCCTGCTCCCCAAAGCTGATATCCACCTTGTGCCCGTCTTGACAAAAAGTTCTCACCGCCTTCCGCACAGAACCGGAGTGGCGAAGGCTGTTTGTAAAGATTCCCGGGGCCCTTCTGCGCGAGTCTATACAGACTCTCCTCTGCATGAGATATTATGCTATTCTGGTATCTAGCGACATCGTCGCGATACTTCTTTATCCGCTTCGGATGTTCACGGAGATACACAACGGCGTTGGTCAGCATCAATGCTAACAGCAGCACGGTTGTTAGTGCAAATCGGAGACTATGAAGATTATTGTAGAGTTCACGCCTTGCAATATGCCACATTGGTTTTCGGTTTTCCGTTATCAGTTTACAGTTAAGAAACTGTGGTTTGGATTGCAGTTATGAGTGGAATAGTTATTAGTTATGGGTTAAAAGAGTATCTTAACTTAAGCAAACATCTCTTAACTCTCACTGTGAGGCGAACCGACAACTATTCTACACCTCACTTTTGACGAAAGTCAGAAATATTATGATGAACAGAATTATATTGAGCAGCAGCAGTAGACATATATCCAGAAACGCCCGTTTTGCATTTATACTTATGTCACTTCTCTGGAAAGAAAACTTCGGCAGCAAGTCCCACTCAGCTGCACCTTTATCGCCAGCGAACCATTGTCGAGACTCGAACACCTTTTTATCATGGTAGTGGTCAACCACCTGCTGTCTATATCGTCTTGCAGTCTCGAAAAAATCCCTAACGCCGTTTAGGTCTGTACCGGCATAAGCCTGCGTTGCGGCATCATAGAGTCCGACAGGTGAGAGTCTCAATAATGTTCTATTGACTGTTGCTCGCTGGACAAAAAGTTTCTCAAGCACTGATTGCCGGATGTTCCATGTTTGATCTGCTATGTCAATGGTCCGCGGCACGAGGAAACGGTAATAATTCTGAGCAAGCGGCACTTTAGGTTCGGATTCCTCTTTGATATTTTTAATGTTGACAGCCCTTATGTAGTAAGACAGTAATACTGATGGGTCCTTCCTAAGATATATCATAGACCAACCGCTACCCAGCCCATACCCCGAATCTTCTCCTGGCTCCGAATCGTTCTTGAGGTATTGTATTTGTTCCCTGTCGAATTCGTCCCACAACTGTTCAATTTGATTAAAAAGGGATATCCTGTCTTCTTTTGAAGCTTCTTGGGGACCAAACGCGGCAAGGATCACATTTGGATAGACCAATACCAAAAACCCCCAGACGAACATTGACAGCATGAGTGCGGTACTGGTCCGGCGTGTTATTGCGGAAATAAGTAGTCCGATAAGATAGAACACAGACAGATATACAATAGAGGCAAAAACAATCCCACTGATCCGTAGAAAATCGTCTATACCCAAGGAAATTGAAGAGGATGTTGTTAGCAGAATCACAGCGAAGAGCAAGCTCATTATCAGTGGAACGAGCAGACAGAGCATCGCACTCATATATTTGGCGAGCAGTATATGTCCACGACCAACCGGGTGTGTCAAGACCAGACGCAATGTGCCACCCTCGTACTCCCCCGCAAGTGCATCGTAGGCGAAGATGAGTGCTAATAGACTCAGAACCACCTGAAAAATAAAGATAATATCAATTGAGGAGAAGATATCCATAATCGGATTATCTGAACCGTGTATTGCGGCATCCCATAAAGTCGGTACGAATCCGTGATAAATCTCTACTTGGTTCCCCAGTTGTTTGTCTAACCCTACATTGAATATGCTTAAAGGGTTGGGCGGACGGTCGATAAGCACTTTGCTCATCGAATAGGTTTTTTTCTCCAGCATTTGCTGCCGATGTGTTTTAACAGCAGTATTGTAGTCTCCTAAACGCCGTTCATAATCTTGTATAAGCACAACGGTGTTCGCGATAACAAGCAACAGTGTAATGAAGACAGCTGCAGCAAATCGGAACGTCATGAGGTTATCAAGAAGTTCTCGGCGGATGAGTGTTGTTAGCATAATATTTCCCTTTTAAATATCAACGCTGAAGAATTTTAGGAACGCTGCGGTCGTCAATACAACTGCTAAGAAACAGAGCAGCAGTAAATCTATCGTAGAGTGCCGGACGGTTTCTGATAAGCGCGTTTCTGTTATATCTGGCGGCGGGGAAATTTTCTCTGGTTTTGGTTGATCTGATCGCATGAACCTCGCAAATTGATCGTCTGAAATTTTATGGAAATACTCCGCCTCAAGTTGGTCATAATAACGCGTGCCTGTTTCAAAATAGGTGTCTCTTTTTATTTTTCCAGTCTTGGTTAAATTCATGACGACATAAATGAGCGAAGTTGTCGGTGTGATTCGGGAAAGGGTTTCTCCGACCGATTCTTGCCGCTTTTTTTCACGTTGATACGCTCGTTCTATTTCGCCGACTTGCTCCTGGAATTTCTGTCGATATTCGGCATCAATCGGTGCCCTGAATGCCTTGATTTTTTCCTGATCCTTGCCGAGGTTAATATCCCCTAAAGCCCTTATTTTTTTTCCAATCACCTGGTCCTTTTCTTCATTGAGGTTATTATTAATCGCCGTTTTTTCCATATAGACGCTCTGAATCGCGCGTGTCGGTGCAATAAATTTAGCGGTGAGAAACCCAACGCGTGGGGCAATCAACACGGCGAGCACCCAGACAGTGAAAGCGACGATGAGTGCCGTCTTGGAATTGTCTAAATAGGTGGAAATTAAGGTGCCTATTGCAAAAAATACGCCGATGTAGAGCAACGAGACGACGGTCAAACTGAGCACGCGTCCGAAGATGTCAGATTCACCCAGAGGAAACCCTTGCGAAACAAGCAAGAGCAAACCTAACAGGAATGACACCAAAAACGGGACAACAAACACGATATACCCACCCATTAGCTTGCTCCACAAGAACAAATCTCGTGGGAGTGCATTTGCCAAAGTTATCCGCAGCGTTCCGGCTTCTCTCTCCCCCGCAACGGCATCAAACGTGAACAATAGTGCCAGTAGACTGAAAACGGTGCTGACAACAAATAGGAAATCAAGATTCCCTAAAGCAGAGGTGAGCGAGCCTTCCCCAAGCGATGTTGATCCGTGTTTTACACCGTTGCGAGTCATCCCAAGGTAACCCGGAAGGGATTCCTCTAAACCCTTAGCAAACACACTTAAAGGTGTCGGTTCGAGAAAAAGTTTAGAGAATTCTGTATCTGGAGCGGGCGGATCCCGAAGTGGATGAAGTGCGTCATCCATTTCGGCAACCGAGAGCTCGATAGCTGCCTGATAATTGACCTGATTTTGGAGGTAATTGCGGTAATTGATGTGCAAGGTCAGCGGCACGAGCAGAAGACACATCACGAGGAGCGCGACGAACCGGACGCTGAGGATATGATGCATCATCTCCTTTTGGATCAATGTCAATAACATGTTAAATTCCCCTTATTTTTTATGGATAGGACTTACGCATTTCCTCTTAAAGTCCCCCTGATAAGGGGAATTTAGGGGGTTAAATACATCGAAATTACGGATTAACGTTCCAAACGAAGCACACCACGATGTTCTGTGCCAACGTAAAAGGCATCTCTATCAACAACGAGAGACGTTATGGCACCTGGAATTTCAGGCACAATTTGTTCCCAAGTCCCTGTTTCCTTTGCTAAGTGATAAATGCCGTCGTCATTCGCGCCATAAACAATATCCGCTGCTGTTGCTAACGCCTTAATGATGGTGCTTTCTCCCGCGTTATCGGTGATTGCATTCCAAACAACGCCATCTTTTGAACTGAAAACGCCTTTATCGGTCGCGACATGCACCGTTGCGTCGGCAAAGACAATTTGATTGAAGCGTTCAACAGACAACGACAGATGTGGTGTAATGTCGTTCCAACTATCTCCACCATCAAGCGATTGTACGAGTTGTCCGTCCCGTTTACCGACATAGACGGTCTCTCCTGAAGCCGCAATTTTAAAACGTTGTGCCATGTTTTCACGTGTGAGTTCACAAGTTTCTTCAACACCTGTATCCGACCATCTTACGTCCCCCGGATTCCATCGGAAGAGTTTATAGTTGTACTCCATGTAATATGTTTCGCCACTCACCGCGAAGTCGCCGTATAAACCCTCCAACATCAATGCGTAAGTGAGTTGACCATCGCCTTGTTCTCGACCCAACAATTTTAGAAAGCATTCTGCCCCAAATCTCGGATTCTCGCGTATTATCTGGGTTGATAAAGACTCAGAATCAACGTCTGGATCATCTGTAGAGCGGGTAAAGGTCATTTGGCCCTCTTGTCTCGGTAACCGATAAGAATCAAAGGGGAATGTCACTCCCTTGAACACCGTCCACATGAGACTTCCTGAATCTCGCGGAGGTGGTGTCTTTCCCTCTTCAAAAATATAACCCTCAACAGGTTCTAAACAATTTTTATCTGGTACGAGATAATAATAAGCCGTCTCACAATTACGTCGAATCCCTTTTGCATACAGAACACCGTCGGCTTCGGAAATCTGTACGATTAGCGGCGTGTCTTCCCTATCTTTGAGTTTCGCATTGAACTTTGGCACCTCAAGCGTATACCTTGGTCGTAGGATGTCAACAGCAGTCCACGAGCTCCCTGCGTCTGTTGATTTGACGACACCCCCCGCAACCGTCGCGTACAAAGCCTTAGCTGCTTCTGAATTTGGACGCGTCTCTTCTAAACTGATTAAGTTATCCACGTGGCACTCAAACCTTGTATTAAATCGGTGCCAGGTTTCACCGCCATCCCTTGAGCGATGGATGCCAGTGATGCCCCCTGTATAAAAGGTGTTTTCGTCTAAAGCGACAGCAGCGTTCACACTAAAAATCATGGGTGTAATTCCGGAGGATTCTGTGGAACGCCAAGTGTCTCCACAGTCCGTTGAGCGAGCCACAACGCCTTCCTCTCCACCGATCAGTAAGACGGTTTTTCCAGAGGCGACCAGTTTAATCGGCGGCAACGTTTTCATTATCAGATTCCGGGCATCTGTGGGTGTTACATCTGTCCAAGAATCACCACCATCGGTTGATCGGAATACCCACCACGAATCCTTACGCATATCACACAAATTATGGTAATTTTCACTTGGCGTTCTGTCCCCTTCAAATATATTCACTTCTACGGCGACATAGATAGTGTCTTCAGATACCACCAAAGAACGCGCAACCACAGTATTGTCCACCGGCAACTGTAGGTGTTCCCACGTTCCCGCGTTAAGACGGTAGATTCCGAGAGAGGTTCCGGCAAACAGCGTGCCTCCGCTCAATTGTAGCGTATAAATTCCCGATTTCTGTGTGAAGCGGCTGTCTAAACCGTCATTCATATTTTTCCATGAATTTCCTGCGTCATCAGATCGGAAAATACCTTTATTAAGGGTAACGTAAAAAGCATCTTCGGTAATCAGCAATTCCCTCACGTGTCCGTTCGGACAAGGACCGATAGTATTCCAAGTTTTGCCGTCATCGGTTGATGCGAACAACGTATCGGATGGAATTATATAAAGCGTGCCATCGTGTTCAGCAATTGGGATATCGCCTGCGGTCTCTTGACGCAAAAAATCGGTGTTGACGAGTTGCCATTCATTTTCACGCGCAGGCAATTTGTAAATGTTCTCATAACCCATCACTGCGTAGAGTGACCCATCCGAAGTTTTCGTTAGTGTCCCGACTGGTGCCGCCACGCCGGGTTCATTCATCTGAATCCACTTCATAACATCCTCCATGATATCATCTGATACTTGGGAACTGCCCAAAGCCTCGCGAACGACAGGTGTCTCTTTCTGCAATCGTTTCCGGGCGCGGTGGAGTCGGCTCTTGATCGTGTTCGGTGACATCTCCAGAAAGTCGCCGATTTCTTCGCAACTCATCTCACTGAGATAGTGAAGTGCTACGACTGTCCGTTCGCGCTCCGTTAGTTTTTGCAGGAGGTATTCAACGATCTCGCGTTGCTTATCTGTTGCCGAGTTTTCGGTCTGTTCTGTCAGATATTGGGTGTAGAACAGTGCCTCTATCTCTGCTGTATCCATCGCCTCCAAAGATTGCATCGGGATTCTTTTCTCCGCAAGCCATGCCAGGGAACAGCGGGTAGCAATCATATAAAGCCACCCTGAAAACCGGTTTGGGTCTCTCAGCGTTCCGAGTTTTTGGTAGGCTTTAAGGAAAGCGTCCTGCGTAATTTCTTCAGCGATTTGGTAATCTCTTACCCGTCGCCATAGGAATGCGTGTATCTGCTTCTCGTATTTTCTCACGAGTGCGGTGAAGGCACTTTCATCGCCTGCTAAGATACGTTCGACCCATTTCGCGTCGTCGTTTTTCATGCGGATCCTCCAATCAACAATATTGACTTGTGATATGTGACAGGTATTATAGGGTGGGGGGTTGCAAATTCGTAATTTTTTGTTTCAAATGTTTTGGAAAGTTCCTTCTTCTGCCTTGAGGATGTTAACCTAAAATTTGCAATTTTTTTGCTCTTGTGTTATACTGTTTAAACCAGTTCGGGTGGCACTGCGAAGCATACTAAACGGTATGTCTACCCTTCTACCTTTGCGGAGGGATAAAACGACTGGGACATCGGCAGAACTTAAAAAATGAAGGACATTAGGTAAATCGTGCTTAAGAATTTGTTTGGCACTGATCAGAATATGTGTTTTTCTTCAGTGGTTTTTACTTGAAAGGTTGAGTTTAAAACGGTGGCTGAAATAATTTCAAATGAGAAGATTCAAGCGTTTATAGAAGAACGCAAGTGCATACATGACCAATGGCAAGACAAATTTATTACAAGATGGAACGGCAATAGTAAGGAGCGGATCCTGGAAATTGTAGGGGATGCCGGGCACGAATTTAGGGTTATCGTTAGAGAAAATAAATTTAATCCATCAAGGAACTTTTCTGTGGTATTAGGTGTTTATTATCCTACGCCAAATAAGGTTTTTCGTTTGCTACGTTATAATGGTAGCAATCACTGTCACACGAGGCATATTCGTTATGAATGTCATATTCATCGTGCAACAGAGGAATATCAGAACGCGAAAGAACGAGAAGATTCTCATGCCGAAAAAACCTCTCGTTATCAAGATGTATTTGGTGCCCTTGGATGTTTAATGGATGACGCTAATTTTCAGGGCAACCATACACTTTTACAGGAGGTAAAATCATGTCTATTGGGACTATAGAGAAAGATTTTATTGATAGCATTTCAACAGAGATAGAGCTTGTCCCTGATGGGAGAGACCGTTTCTACGTGTATACTCCGTTCAGATTCAACGACGGGGACCACATCTCTATTATCTTGAAGAAAGAATCTGAAGGGTGGATACTTTCTGATGAAGGGCATACCTACATGCATCTGACCTATGACATCAATGAGCAGCAACTCTTTAGAGGTATCCGTCAAGATGTTATATCAAGAGCACTTTCTGCGTTCGGAGTTAAGGATCGAGACGGCGAATTGATACTTGAAATTAGGGGCACCAATTATGGAAATGCGCTATACGCATTTGCTCAAGCACTGCTGAAGATAACGAGCGTGACATCTATACCTTGGAAAAATGCCCACGGAAAAACATTCATGAGTGAGTTTAAAGAGATGATGTATAGCGTTGTTTCAAAAGATCGTATTGTATTGGACTGGTTTCACAAAGAACATGACCCTGATGGTAGATATAAAGTAGACTGCCGAATAAATGGAATGAGAACGCCGCTTTTCGTCTACGCTCTACCCACGGATAGAAAAGTCAATCAAGCAACAATCGCTCTCTATGAATTTAAAGCATGGGAGCTCCCTAATTTTCACTCTGTAGGGATCATACGCGATCGAACAAAAGTCAGTCGGAAGTCAATAGATTACTTCCGAACCGTCGCCGACGACTGTTATCCGTTAGAAGAAAGCCGTAATAAAATCAGACAGGTTCTTTCACATTGTAATAAACGGCAGTAGAAGAATTCAAACGACGGTATCGTCCCTCAAAAGAGTACAAGATATAATCTCATCAAGGGTTAGTTGTGTCCATTTCCCATTTGACGATATTTCTGACCGAAATTCATCCTCTTTCGCGAAATAACCACACCTATTTGTTATCAGAACTGATTTTGGCATGGTCTCCAACCTACGCAGCAAATTGGAGGCACAATGGGTAAAAAGTAAAAACTAAGGAGATGCAGACCTTGCACAACGAAAACCACTGCCTCTACCTGTACTCATTGGCGTAAGGCTGCCGCGAGTGGTAACACGCACATCTTGTGCCTTACTGAGCCAGGAACCACCGCGCAAGACGCGGGAACCTTTAATTCCCCTATAGTTATCTACTATCCAGTCTATACTATTCGCACCTGACACCGGATTCCGATTTGGAGAACGCGTATAGAAATCCGCATCATACTCATCCAGGCACCATTCCCACACATTTCCACACATGTCATACAGACCGTAACCATTAGCTGGATACTTACCCACAGCTGTGGTATCCCTAATATGCTCTTTGTAGTTTGCTCTGTTAGAATCTATACTGTTCCCCCACGGATAGTTTAGACCTACTAAACCACCCCGTGCTGCCTTTTCCCACTCCGCTTCAGTGGGCAAACGCTTACCAACCCACTTGGCATAAGCCATCGCACCATACCAACTCACATTCACAACAGGATGGTTCTCATATCCTGCCCTCGCGCGATAGACACTATTTACAAGTTCAATGTGTACATACCAATCTTCAATATCCAACCACGTGTCAATAGACTCAGCATGTTTACCCATTGCATTGAGAAATGCTGCATAGTCCGCGTTCGACACCTCATGCGTATCTATGTAAAATGCATCCACATAAACGGTATGAACAGGCTTTTCGTGATCATATCCTTTTTCACGTTTTTCACGTTTCATCTGCCGCGGCAGTGGCAGTAGCAAGATATCCCGGGTATTGGGATCTTGTTTATGGTGGTCATATCCTTTGTCACGAGGGTTTTGTAAGAGAGATGGCCTTACTACTTCATTATCCATGGGTGGGTCATCCCCTGTTAAAAGATTTTCTGCTCCGTTATTGTTACTTCCCATTTGAAACTCGCCCGCGGGAATCAACTCCATTCCTGCCGGCGGAGATGTTTCGCAACCTACCGCTGTGACTCCCAGATACAGTAGGCACATCACAAAGACTTTTTTCATTTATCAACTCCTTAGCACGTATTTCCCCATTCTAAAGAAATTATACAGAACTTTTCCGATTAAGACAACACCAAAATTATAAGAATTGAAATTGGTTGTTGATTAAGCGGGGGAACTATGCCATAATAACGCCATTGAGAAATGCTATTGCTTTGGCAGCAATAAGACACACGCCATAGCGAATATGTGTTAATACCGCGGTTAGCAATACCTTATTGACCATAGGAGGAACAAATGGATAACGAAGTAATGACCAATGAAGAGAATTACGCTTTTGATGTGGCAGGCTACATACACATTCCCGGCGTTCTCAGTCAAGAAGAGGTAGCGGCACTCAACGAAGCATTAGACGCATTTGGTGAGAGTGAAACGCTGTTAGGCGGCGACAGTCCACACCGCGAATTGTTCCGCGATTTACTGGTACATCCGACATTGGTGTGGTATTTGAACCAGATCATCGGACACGGCTTCCGACTCGATCAGGCACCCCGATTGTTGGGGCAGCGAGAAGGTGAAACCGGTCTAACACTCACTGGCGGCGATGAACCGAGAAACCCATCCTTGGCATACCGCATACAAAAGGATAGGAGAAGCTGCCAAGGCGTGAAAGCGGTCTGGGCGTTGGACGACATCGCAGAAGGCGACGGTGGACTCGTCGTTGTTCAGGCGAGCCATAAGAGCAATGTCGAGACACCGAACGACTTGGCAACCGGCGTTGACGATATGGACGTAGTCGTGCATCCGGAACTCAAGGCAGGCGATCTCTTCTTGGTTGCGGTACCTACACTCCAAGGCGTTCGTCCGTGGAAAGACGAGCCGAAAAGGTTGTTGAACTACTGGTATGCGGCGCGTGCAGCAATTCAATCCAATCCAATTGGACCTCATTCGGAAACCGAATCTTTACCGGGATGGGCAGATGAAGCAACGCCAGCACAAAAGGCGGTCCTGTATGTCCCAGGGTACAAGGGTTCAAGTCCGCCCCCGGTGATAAATACAGACGGCGAAGAGACCTGGGTGGAAGAAGATTCGTCCATCGTTCATCCGTCAATTTATATGCGCGACCCGAATTCAGGCATCGATGAGAAAGAGTTCTATTTTTGGGATCTGAACGGATATCTCGTGGTGCGGGGTGTGATGGATGAGCAGTGGTTGGCAGAGGCAAATGAAGCGGTGGATAAATTCCAAGATCGCATCGTTGTCGGCAGTGAACTGGCGGGCGGATCGGTCAGCCAAGCCGGTACAGGTCGTCCGCTCCTATCGGGGCTGCTAAACCTACCCGACCCCTATAACGAACCCTTCCGACGTATGATTGCGCACCCTACTGTGGTGCAGCGGCTTAACTGGATGGGCGGTAGCGGTTATCGGACGGGTGGCGCGACTGTATTCTGTGCGGTTGAAGGCACATCAGGGCATTCACTCCACGACGGCAATGAGCCGATGAGTCCATCACGGGGTTATGATTTCAAAAATGGACGCAGCTATGCTGAGACCGTCACGATTACCTGGCAATTGCGCGATGTTGAACCCGGACTCGGCGGTTTCGCCTGTGTACCCGGTTCCCACAAGACGCAATACTCCATGCCACGCGGCATTCGGACGTGTGATGATACGATGGGGTTAGTGGTACAACCGGTTATGAAAGCTGGGGACGTGCTTTTCTTTATGGACGGCGGTTGCACACACGGGGCCTTGGCGTGGAAGAATCCGATCCCCAGACGTGGAGTCCTGATTAAGTATCAGTCGAAAAATGTCAATTGGGGTGGCGGTGTGATTGATCCTCAGGACCGGTGGGGTGATATGGTCGAAGATATGACTGAGGAACAATTCGCTGTGATGCGAGGACCCGAACGCGACGGTCGCCACCGAACTGTACCGCGACTGGTTGTAGAAGATGGAGAGGTGTTTGTTTCGTATGACGCTGAAGGCGATAGTTATGCATCAAAGCATCGCCGCAAACCCGGCGAAAAACGGTCATAACAGACGAGTGCTTCATCACTTACCGTTCAGGGAGCGAATCCTTGAACGGTAAATGATAGCACAAGCAATTTTGTGTCGCACAGGATACCATTGGGGAATCCTTTCACGTATTGAATAGGGGTATCACAATGAGGGACAATGAAGTACGATGGGAACGGATGTTTCCTGACGAATTAGAAGCGGCGTTGGAAGCGTGTCCGATGGTGTATCTCCCTTACGGGTTGTGCGAACCGCACGGTTGGCACAATGCAGTGGGAATGGATGCGATTCGGGCGCACGAATGCTCGTGTCAAGCAGCACAAGCGCACGGTGGGATTGTCGCACCGCCGTTTTACTGGCACTGCCACGAAATCGGCGGCTACGGTTCATGGGGACACAACCAAATTAATCAAGAGCGACCGTGGCTGACAGCGATTCCACCGTGGATGTTTTTGAAAAATATCTGCTATCACATTCGAGCCGTCGATGCCCTCGGTTTTCATGGTGCGATCCTATTTTCAGGGCATTCAGGTCCACACCGTTTAGATGTACCAGTGGTAATTGAGATCATGCAGGCACACGTCGGGGTTCGGATGTATTCGACGATGAGCATCGGTGCGGATATTGAGCGTTTTGAGGACGGTAAAGGATTAGGCGGGCACGCCGGACGCGGAGAAACATCGGTGCTTTGGGCGGTGGCTCCAGATTGTGTGGATATGTCGCGGATGCCGACGGATGATACACGCGCACCGGATTTCGCAATGGGGGCTTTCAACGAATCCTCCAGTCGCCGTGTCGGTGAACAGATGGTGGCAGATATTGTGGCACATTTCGGTGAAAAGACGAAAGAATTGCTATCGGCATACAAAACGGAGGTAACAAATCATACGCCACTGACGTTTGATGATGTGGAAGGGATTTGGGAAGTCGAGATCCGACCGAAGTTGGCTGAGTTCGCTTCCTTGCAGCCCCCTGAACCGGCACCGCCATCCGATTCTCGATGGTATCCAAACTCGCAAGTGCCTAAGAAAGGACGGATACTTTAACATATTCCACCCACCAAAGCAGGGACGGACATCAGTATGCAGTTTAAACACCTCAGTCAATCACAACTTGCCAGGAAGATAGCTATTTGGGCGCTATCCATCTTGCTCCTATTTTTCGGGTTTTTCTCTAACACATGGCGCGTTGCTGAACAGAATTGGTTTGACACGCATCAGAAAGACACCGAAAGCCATATTATGGGAAGAATGGTCAAATCTCGCCAAGACGGTATCTTCTCAGCGGGGGGACTGAATGGTTGGGGGACAGCGAAAAGTACGGATGCGGAGTGGATACCTCCAACGGAAAGGACCCCTCAATATACAGCCTATCTCCATAATCTCACCTTTGAAAAGTTTTCAACGTACAATTCACAACCTGGCGGTCAAGGCATGATTTTTAGCCTATTGGATAGACTGATTCCATTTTCGCCTCAAATCAAATTAAGGTTATTCTATGTCCTGACAGCTTTACTCTCAGCAATCGCATTGACTACGATTATAGGTTGGCTCTACGAAGAATTTGGCGGATGGGTCGCGATATTTGTCATAATTTCGGCTGTGCTTTCTCAATGGTTGACAGTTTTCGGTAAGAACCTTTGGTGGAGTCTATGGGCGTTCTACTTGCCGATGATTGTCGTCATGTACTTCCTTAAACGCTACAGGGAAAGATTGGACCAACAACTCATCAGGTTCGGAATTGTTATCTTCATCGCGGTTTCCATTAAGTGTTTCATCAACGGCTTCGAGTATATCACAACTACGCTGGTCATGATGATGGTGCCGTTCGTCTATTATGTTATCCTTGATAAGTGGAGTCGCCGCCAATTTGTAAAATGGACACTTGCAGCCGGGCTCGGCTCAGGCGTAGCAATTTTTTTGAGTCTCATCATGTTATGTTTCCAGATCGGTGCTGCGAAGGATGGGTTCATGGACGGCGTTGAACATGTGATCTGGTCTTTCGGTAAGCGCACGTATGGAGAAGCGGCAGACTTTCCACCTGTATATGCTGCCAGCCTGAACGCGGGTACGTTAAGCGTGGTCATGACTTACATGAACGGTATTTTCTTTGACTTCAACAACTATCTATCCATCACAAACGAGTTCGTCTCTAACGCCGTCTTGAAAATCCGCTACTATTATCTGATCGTTCTCTTTATCGCGATGTCTGCTTTACTATTTTGGCGTAGTCATGCAGACCGACGACACCATTATATCGCCTTAATCTGCGCAACATGGTTCTCAATCTTAGCACCGTTATCGTGGTTTGTCATCTTCAAGGCGCACTCCTATATCCATACGCACATGAGTTTTCTGCTCTGGCAGATGCCGTTTACGCTCTTCGGCTTCGCCGTGTTTGGTGCTGCCGTTATACGGTGGGTGAAAAGAAACAGGCAAATATCAGCAGACGCTACAGAAACATAGAACACAACGATATGTTAACTATACAACTTAAATATTTCAGTCAACCAGAACGTATAAGGAAAATGGGAATTTGGGTTGTGTCAATCTTGCTGCTATTTTTCGGGTTTTACACGAACTTATGGCGTGTGGCTGAACAGCAATGGTTCAATAATCATCAGCGCGGCACTGAAAGCCTTATCATCGGAAGAATGGTCAAATCTCGCCAAGACGGCATCTTTTCTGCAGGCGGATTAACAGGATCAGGAACGCAAAAGAAAGCCCAAGGCGATTGGATCAATTCAGACTGGATTGTCGAGCAATATGCTGCTTATCAGAATATGGGATCCTTTCCTAATTACTGGATCTACAAGTCACAACCCGGTGGACAGGGCATAATTTTCAGTTTCCTTGACAAACTCATCCCGCTATCGCCTAAAATTAAGTTAGGGGTGTTCTATGTGTTGACAGCACTCCTTTCGGCAATCGCATTGACCTACATCATAGGCTGGTTCTACGAAGAATTCGGTCTGTTGGCATCTACATTCGCGTTGGGTTCAGCAGTGCTCTCTTATTGGTTGACAGGCTTTGGTAAGAACCTCTGGTGGTGTCTGTGGGCATTTTACCTACCGATGATTGCTGTGCTGTCCTTCCTTAAACGGCATAGCGTCTTAGAGAACGGTCAGTTCATTAGATTTGGATTTCTGATTTTCATCGCGGTTTCTATTAAGTGTTTCATCAACGGTTACGAGTACATCACAACCACGCTGGTCATGATGATAACACCGTGTATCTATTATGCAGTTCTCAACAAGTGGGACTCGCAGCACTGCTTGAAATGTTCACTTGCAGCGATAACCGGTTCAGGCATAGCAATTTTTCTCAGCCTTATCATGTTATGTTTCCAAATAGGTGCTGTGAAAGATGGGTTTATGGACGGTGTTGCGCATCTGATCTATTCTATTGGAAGGCGCACGTATGGAGAAGCGGAAGACTTCCCTCAAAAATACGCCGCCAGTCTTCGTGCAGGCACAATGGATGTGGTCCTTACCTACCTGTACGGTGTTTTCCTTGATCTCAACAACTATCTATCCATCAAGAACGCGTTCGTCTCTAACGCCGTCTTGAAAATCCGCTATTATTATCTGATCGTTCTTTTTGCGGTGATGTCTGCGTTGCTATTTTGGCGTAGCCATAAAGAGACACTATCAGACCGACGACGGCAGAACATCGCATTAATCTGTACGACGTGGTTCTCAATTCTGGCACCGTTATCGTGGTTTGTCATCTTCAAGGCGCACTCCTATATCCATACGCACATGAGTTTTCTGCTCTGGCAGATGCCGTTTACGCTCTTCGGCTTCGCCGTGTTTGGTGCTGCCGTTATCGCATGGACGAAAAACCGAAGAAAAATCGAATTACAGCAAGGTTAGGTTGAACCTTACCTCAAAACCTTTATCTCTCCCCAAGCGATAGTGAGCTTCTTTTGTGGGCTGACAGCAAGTCCCTTCGCATTGAAGTTCCGTTCGACTTCATCCTCTGTCAGTGCACGATCATAGATACCCACCTCGTCTATAACTCCTTCAAAATATCTTCGGGTGGCTTCGCCGATTCGGACCGAGGCACCGATATACATGCGAGATTCTGTGGTAATATCTGTTCCTTTAGTCTTGCCGCCTTCAGCGTCCAATTTACCATCAATATAGATGTGAGTCGTATCTGATCTGTCTGCCACAAAAAGGACATGATGCCATTTTCCATCGACCACTTCCTTGTCTGAACTAAAGACCACTTTTGGACCTGCACCGGCTTCGTTCGCAATCGTCACACTCAGTTGCGTCGTCATAATTTTCCAGAGGATCCTGGCATTGTTACCGCCATCTCCCTTGCTAATAATTGTAGACTGTGCGCCGTCTAATTCTGGGGGTTTGTCAACTTTGATCCATGCCATCATAGAAAAATCTGTGTCTTCGCCAAAATCGAGGCTCCCATTAGCGGGGGAACCGATATCAATGGCATCTGGATTCCCACTAAATTTGAACGCTCTACCGAATTTGCCCGCGACCTGTTTAGGTGCCCCTAAAATCGTTCCGTCATTACTTCCCGCAAGATCTATAACGGTATTGCCTTTAATATCTGAAGCATCAAAACTCCAGTAACTAACTAAACCGTTTCTAACAACTTGGCTTTCAAGGGGATTCGTCTGCAAAACCAAAATCGCTAAAATTAATATCAAACCCGTTTTCGCGTTCATTCGACTTCTCCTCTTTTGTGTTGAGCAATGCTATGAAATCGTTTGACCGCACGAGCGGCTCAAATCCCTTCCTACAACAACCATCAATGACACGATTTCTCCAAATTATAGCATACATAAGAAAAGATTGTAAAAAGGAAATAGTCGTGATAACATAATCCAAGGATTAACCATGCACGGAAGAAATAAAACAGTATCATGGAGATTATATGAACGTTAATCGATTGGATCAATGGATTGGCAGAAATCAGTTGCGTCCCGACGAAATAGAGGATAACCGCTTCTTAAAAGCTGCGAGTCGCTTCGCAGGGACAGCTATACAATATGGGAGAGACAGGTACAGCGGGGAAAATATGCCGCTCTTTGCCGATTGTCTGCATACCGACCACTTGAAGGCACCCCGATCTATGACATCGCACCGCACAGGTACCGAGCCGAAACCAGCGGTCTGGAGTTTCTTCCAAAATCAGCAGAACCTGATGCGGTTACTTGCCGCTTTAAGCCAGTTCACGGGGGATGGTAGGTATGTCCATGCTGCGGGAGAAGCCGCCGAATACATGTTCAACAACTACTGGTATCCGGAAAGCGGTGTTCTGCATTGGGGTGGACACGGTTATGTGGACCTGGTAACTGGGAACAGGTACGGCATGAAGGGTGTTGTCCACGAAATAGAGGACGTATATCCGTATTGGGAATTGCTGAGAGCTGTAAACCCTGACCGTGGCGAGATGCTGATGAAAGGTATCTGGGAAACGAATATCAAGGATTGGGATGCCTTACACTACAATCGACACGGTGATTTCAAGAAGCGGGTTGATCATGTGAATACCTGGAACAGGCCTTGGAATGGATACAAAGAGCCGAAAATCAGTGGCGATCTCTCGTTTATCAGTGTCGCACTGGATCTGGCTTATGCTGCTTACAGCTTGGGTTACCAAAAGCAGGAAGAGGCACCGCGGATGTGGGCGGAACGCCTCCTAAATTTGATTATAAAGCAGCGAGACCCAGAGACCGGCATCTGGCCCAATCTGGTGCATCCGCAAAGTGGCAAACGCGGGCTGAACGTCTTCGGCAGAAAGTATCCACAGGCGACCGAACCGAGAGTCTATGTCGGCAACCAGTTGAACCACACGATTACGCAGATGATGGGGATGCTGACAATCGTAGAAAATGCCGAAAAATATGCTCGCATCGGCGAAATCGCGCATATCAAGGAAGCAGTTGAACAACACATCATCGGTTTCCTGAATGCCGCCTACGACCGAAAAAATAACACGTTGAAAAGCATTGTTATTGACGGGACGGATCTCACAGGTTTTCGGATACAGGGACCTTTCAGAAATGCGAAGTTATACTTTGGTGCAAAAGAAGGTGGCGCATTCCTACCGCAAAACATTACGCCGCTCTTTACGTCCGTCTGTGCCCGTGGGTATCGCGTTTCTGAAGGCGGAAGCGAGTTCAGAGACTATCTACGCACCATGTTTAAAGCCTTCGGAATCGGAGACATCGGTGCCGATAAGAACGCTCCACCGTCGTTGAATTTTGGGACACCTGCCTTGGAGCCTGCTTATATCTTCGCACTGGTGGATCTCTATCGAGTCGAACCGAAGGCAGAATTTCTGGCGATGGCGGAACGGATAGGCGACAACCTATTGCAAGGTAGACAACACCCCGATAGCGGTCTTTTCACGCTCGAAGATGACTTTATCCTCCACAGCAAGGTCATGGATAAACCGGAACTACAAGAAGGACACGAAGGGAAAAGCGTGGCTGAACTTCTGCAGGACACGCATAGAACGGCGAATCTCGATGCGATGGAGCCGCTGGCACTGCTCAGTATCTATGCTGCACAAATCGGACAGTACAACATCATGCCGGAATGGACAGCGGGTGGTCTTTACCTCAAGGTAAGCAGTGTTGGTCATATTGTTAGCAAAGAGATGCAGCTCTGGTTTGATAAGCCGGCCCTCAAACAATTTTATAAGGACAGCCATATTAACTGCACTTGGTCTATTGATGAAGACTGAAATAGCAGGCTGTTGGGAAGCTGAAGTTTAGTTTTCCGACCTCGGTCAACATCATAAGGACGATCATTGACGATCCAATAGGCGTACGTCTTTGGATTAAGATAGGCGCACGCGACACTACCCATCCATTCAACACTCCCCTCCTCCGAACTCCTCCATTGTGTCAGTAAACGAGTTAAATTGCTTTCGCAGACGGTTTTGCCACGACGGTATCGTCAAAGAGAAGATATCTGTCTGGGTCGAAGTCTATGTTGTATTTTATTGAAATAACTTGTTTTTTCCCTGAAAATATTGTATATTTATAGTTGTATATAGGCTTTATTATTTTTATTTTGAAATTAAAAAATAAGCCTTATTATAACTTAATTCGAGTTGTCATTAAAATTAGAGGAAGTGCTTGCAAATCCGAGATACACAACCTCTTTGAAAGACAACTCTTTACGTGCATCTATCAGAGATTGAAATCTTGAACCAATCAAAAGGAGTTTATGGTGAAAACGCAAGTTATGAATCGAAATCTAATTGTGTCAATTTTCGCAGCAATATTGTTGATATATGGCGGTCAAAGTATTAGTTATGCTCAAGGGAACGCGCCTACTGTTACACCGAGCGAGACCAATACAACAATCCGGGTTAATTTTCGCGACACTTTCTATGCTTATGATGAAAAATCCTATCAGGTTCAATTGCGCCGGAAAGAACCTCAAGGGGATTGGATTTTGAAATGCGGTACAATTAAAGATTTCTTCGATTCCGATGTCCGGACTTTTACTGTTATCTTCACGGGCCTTGAACCCGATACTACATATCAGGCACGCTGGAGGGAGACCAACCAACCGAATTGTTCTGATAACCCACCTAACCCAGATCCCTGGTCCCCGATGGGTGAAGGAACAACCTTTTTGGTAACACCTCCGCATGTTGAATTTGTTGATGCCAATTTAGCAAGAGCGTTACGCAGAACGTTAAACCTTTACACCATAGGCGTAGACCTTCTCAAAATTCCTAAAGAGGAACTTGCAAAACTGACGCACTTGGAATATAACAATGAATTGGACACACCCCCATCATTAAGGATAAGTAATCTGACAGGATTGGAACATGCACCTCAGCTCATCACGTTAGCTCTCAAAGATAACGATCTCCGTGATATAACGCCCCTTGCATCTCTGACACAACTGACAGAATTAAATCTATCAAATAATAAAATCAGCGACATCACACCCTTGTCACAACTGACGCAATTGACAGAGCTATCTCTGGGAGGATTTACTGGGAATAATGTTAGTGACATCATGCCCCTTACACAACTGACGCGGTTGACAACATTATACCTGAAGGCGAATAACATCACTGACATCACGCCCCTCACGGAATTGCCCCAATTGACAGAGTTATACCTTTCTTCAAATGATATCGTTGACATCACACCTCTTAAAGAACTGACACAGTTAACAAGGTTAGATTTATCAAGTAATAATATCAACGACATCACACCTCTTAAAGAACTGACGCAACTGACAGATTTAGACCTCAAAACTAATAACATTAGCGATGTTACGCCTCTCGTAGCATTGAGGTCTCTTGAATGGTTATTTCTTCTTCTTAATCCCATTAAAGATTCGTTCCCACTTAACGCACTCCTTGAAGTGAATCCAGATGTGTATATAGATATTGAGGTTCTCAAGGAGGAACGCCCAATAATAACTGTATCAACGCTTCAACCTCTGACTGGAGCGACATTGGATGGTGCCGTAGTGAAACTAACGTTGAGTAGCGGTAGTTTCGACAAGTGGAGAAGCGGTTTTAGAGACGCATTCACAATTTCCGGTATTCCGGGGATCGACATTGGTCGGTACGGAAACGACGCAATCGAAGTAGTCAATGATATAGAGGCCGAGATCAAACTTATATTTGAAGGCGACTTAATCACCACGGATTCTGTTTTAACTCTTACCGTGGCATCAGAAGCAATAACCGGTTACAACGGCGATGCCTATACCTTGGAGATTCCTGTCCCTGGCGTATCTGAAGCTGAATTAGCTCAAACAATAACCGCATCAGCACCGTATCCGTTAACAGCGGCAACGTTGAACGGAAGCATGGTAACATTAAAACTAACCGATGCAGTTTTCGACAAATATGGGTATTTGAACGTAAACGTATCTGGAATCTCGGAGATCACTATTGCGAAACGTACAGGGTCGAGTCGGAAGGCTATAAGAAGAGTCAGCGACACAGAAATAACGATTGAGCTTAGATTCTTGAGCAACATTACCGAAGATGCCACGTTAATATTTACTGTTGCTCCATCTGCAATAGATAGGTATAACGGTCCTCCACTCACTGCGGAAATATCTATCTCTGCCACAACTGAAGTTGAACCTACTGCGGAATTAGTTGCATCATCAGCATTTCCATTAACGAAAGCGACGCTTAATGGAAGCATTGTGAAACTGACACTACAAAATAAATCCTATCAAGGATCTTCTGACGATTATGATGAACCTGTGGTAGGAATATCCGGTATTCTGGGTGTAAAAACTGCCCGGTTGGGATCGGGCTCTTATTTATGGATCCTAAGCGAGACAGAAATATGGATCAAACTTTTTTTTAATGGCAACTTAGACAATGATGTTACCCTAACCTTCACAGTTCCGCCAAGTTTAATAAAAGACTACAACGGTCCACCACTTACAGCAACGTTACCTATCACAGTAAAAACGGGAAAGCAGGTGCTTATATCAGACCCCTCGCGTCCATCAATGTATTGGATCAATACGGATACTGACAAAATTGAGTCGCTCGACCGTTTTGATGCAGTTACGAATCAGGTTGCAAGTCTAACTGTAGATACAGCGGACGGTAAGGTCTACTGGTCTGAATATAGTAGCAGTGACGGTACCCTTAAACGTGCAAGTCTTGATGGCACAAACGTTGAGGTATTAGTAACGCACCCGACTACTCCTCAAAGTATAACGGTTGATGCTACCGAAAAGAAACTTTATTGGATAAATTCGCTTGAAGGAAAAATCCAGAGGGCGGATCTCAGCGGTGGAAATATTAAAACCGTTATTCAGCTTGACGATACTATTACACACGTTGCTGTGGATACTAAAGGAGGCAAACTTTATTGGGTAGATTCCGAATTCCGCATCCGGCGTATGAACCTTGATGGAACAGGCATTGAAACGATTTTGACCGGATGGAATTCACATCTCACGCGCGGAATAGGTGGCATGGTTATAGCCGATGGTAAAATCTACTGGACAGAGCGACAAATATGGTATCGATCTGGTGGTAAAATTCATCGCGCTAACCTCAATGGCACGAACCTTGAAACATTTGTTACCTCCCTCGGTGAACCTCTCGGTATTGCCGTTGATGCCGCGAATGGCAAGATCTATTGGGCAAACTCATTTGGCGGAATCCAGCGGATAGACATCAACGGCGGAGAGGTTGAGAATGTTGTCTACGGCATCACTGCCCCCGGAGATTTAGCATTGAGAACAGTTGTTGCGCCAATAACACCTACTACCACGTCAGAAACATCAGCAACCATCGATACTATAGTCAATATCTCACCCGCTTCAGCAGTATCCCCTGCTATCGGAGAACAGTTAGAATTCAGCCTGAATATCACGGGTGGCAAAGCAGTCGCGGGTTATCAGGCAACTGTGCAGTTTGATGATACTGCTCTCCGTTATGTGTCAAGTGCGAATGGTGATTTTCTGCCTACCGATGCGTACTTTGTGGAGCCGACTGTGAAAGGCAATCTCGTCCAACTCAACGCTGCATCTCTCGCTGGGGAAAGTAATGGAGACGGCACCCTCGCTACACTCGCTTTTGAGGTGGTTTCAGCGAAGGCATTCCCTTTAACGTTATCTAACGTTCTCCTTTCCAACAGCGCGGGGGAGACTTTCGCTCCCAAAGTGGAAAACGCCGCGACAACTGAACCCATCCAACTCAAAGGGGATGTTAATAGTGATGGCACTGTTGACATCGCTGATTTGGTATTGGTTGCTTCAAATCTTGACAAAACAGGACAGAATGCTGCGGATGTCAATGGTGATGGCACTGTTGACATCGCCGATCTCGTCTTGGTTGCTGGCGCGTTAGGTAACAGTGCCGCTGCACCCTCTCTGCATCTCCAATCCCTTGATATGCTCACAGCAGCAGATGTCAAAATGTGGTTATCCGCTGCACAGCAATTGGGCATCACAGATGCAACGTCACAACGCGGTATCCTGTTTTTAGAACAACTCCTCACAGTGTTGACCCCCAAAGAGACAGTCTTACTTGCGAACTATCCGAACCCATTTAACCCAGAGACGTGGATACCGTATCATTTAGCAAAAGAGGCGGATGTTACACTGCATATCTATGCTATGAACGGACAATTGGTGCGGACGTTGAGGCTTGGACATCAGGCTGTGGGTATGTATCAAAATCGCAGTCGTGCGGCGTATTGGGATGGTAAGAACGCGTTCGGTGAGTCTGTGGCGAGTGGTTTGTATTTCTATACACTTACCGCAGGTGATTTCACTGCTACGCGTAAGATGTTAATTATGAAGTAAACTTAAACCGTATTGTAGGTGCGGGTCCCTGTGCCCGCACCTGCCAGCAAAGGAGAACTAATCCATGAAAACGACACTATATTTTATACTTATACTGTGCATTTTTGTAACACTCGCGTTTGTGCCGAACAGTTTTGCCCAGGAATATGTCGTGCGCGTCATCTATTTTCACCCAAACGACATTGAACCGCAGGAAGACAGTGTCAACACACTAAAGGCAATGACAAAGGATATACAAACGTTTTACGCCGATGAAATGGAACGCCACGGATACGGTCGGAAAACATTTAGGCTTGAAACTGATGAGAACGAAGATGTAATGCTACATTACATGAAAGGGAATCTCGACCATACACACTATAAAGAAAAAAGTATGTCCAGAAATGAAATCAGAGATCGGTTAGACTTCTCAAAGAGAATTATCTATCTGATCTGGGTGGATAGATATGATTCCAGTGGATGGGCAGGGGATGTTGGAGGTTCCGGGAGTGGTGTATCAGAACGCGGGGACGCATGGGTATTTCCATCCAACTTTGACAGCGGAGTTCGTTACAGGGATGCATGGGAAACAATAGCACACGAAATAGGACACGCCTTCGGATTGGCACACGATTTCCGAAACAATACCTATATTATGTCTTACGGTCCAGGAGACAGAAACGAATTGTCATCGTGTAACGCCAAATGGCTGGATACACATAAGTATTTCAATGATACCGTAATGCCTATCAACGATAACACAAGCCTTCAAATGCTTCAACCAAGTCCCGCCGGACCGCTGGCGATTCGCCTCAGATTTAATATATCCGACACGGATGGACTCCATCAAGTAATATTCGACGCACGAGGAGATGACGGATTGGTCGAATGTAAGGAATTAAGTGGTTATAGCAGTACTGTAGATTTTGTCACGAATGCGTTCGATTTAGGCAATACAAGCAAGTATGGACTTCTGATTATAGATAAGTCTGGAAACTTCAAGTATCATAGAATTGAGATACGTCCTACCGACCTGCTGCCTCCCTCCGAAGTTGTCCGAATACCCGATGTGAATTTAGCAGCATCAATACGCGAAGCCCTCGAATTAGCACCAGACAGCCCCATCACGCAACTGGATATGTTAGTACTACGAAGGATTTATTGGAAAGACCCTGGTCGTCAGATAATAGACCTTACAGGGCTTGAACATGCAATCAACTTGCAATCCTTAAGGCTATACGATAATCAAATCGAGGACATAACACCCCTCTCAAAATTGACTAAACTGGACGACTTAGTGCTGTCCGGTAATCAAATCAAGGATATAACACCCCTCTCAAAATTGACCAAATTGAATGGGTTACGGCTGTCCGGTAATCAAATCGAGGACATAACACCCCTCTCGAAGTTGGCGAACTCGAACTTGCGGGACTTACGGCTGTCAGATAATCAAATCAGCGATATCACCCCACTTGCTGGATTGATAAATTTACGTGGTTTACATATTTATCATAATCAAATCAGCGATATCACCCCACTTGCTGGATTGATAAATTTACGTGGTTTATATATTCATCATAATCAAATCAGCGATATCACCCCACTTGCTGAACTAACGAATTTATTCTTCTTGCAGCTTGGTACGAACGAATTCAATGATATCAGTCCACTCGCTGAACTAACGAATTTAAAAGAATTATATTTTTGAAATCACCAAATTAGTGATATTAGTCCACTTGCTGGACTAGTAAATCTCAACGTTCTAGATCTTAGGATAGCGCACGACGTTCTAGATCTTAGGATAGCAAATGGTAATCCACCACTTCTTAGTGATGTAAGCCCCTTCACAGAATTGGTAAACCTGCAATATTTATATCTTGAGGGAAATCCTATTAAGAATCGAAAACCCCTCCTTGAACTCTTGCGAAAGAATCCAGAGGTTAAAATATACCTTAAGAACAGAAAGGATCCATTACCTGTCACCTTATCTCATTTCCGTGCAGAATTGTCTAATGCTGGCGTTAGCCTCAAATGGATAACAGAATCGGAGGTAGACAACGCAGGTTTCTACATCTACCGCAGCGAAACAAAGGACGGTGATTTCAAAGTCGTCAATCCCTCCATGATCCAAGGTGCTGGCACAACAAGCGAACGCAACGCCTATACATGGACAGATACCACCGCTAAGCCGAATGTCGCCTACTATTACCGGATAGAGGACATCTCCCACGCAGGTGTCCGCGAGCAGTTAGCAACCGTGCGCTTGAGAGGACTTGTGTCTGCACGAGGTAAACTTACTACCATTTGGGCAGATTTGAAAGCGGAGAACTAATACTTATACCAAATTAACGCGATTCGTCTTAGTAGGTGCGGTTTCCTAACCGCACCGTGTCTGTTCACAGCGGGCGATTTTTCTGCTACGCGTAAGATGTTGATACGCAAGTAATACTTATCTGCTAAACACGGAAGGGTGGAAAATAACACCCTTCTATTAACAACTTGATTACTCCGGCAATCAAGAATCAATAAAGGAGTATTGATGAAAACACGCCCAAAATTTCATGCTTCAATATTTTTCATAATAGTATTAGTTTTTAGCATGCCATTTTTGCTGGGGCGTTTCTTGTAAGCAAAAACGGTGTTTCTTCACGCTCGTGATCTTGTGAAAAAACGTTAGCACCTATAAACGAAAACCAAAGCCAAAATCGAAAACTATAGTGACCTATAAAAATAATAAGACACTCTTTGAAAGATGGACGAGGAGACCTCGCCCCTACGAAACGTCTTATGTTAGAAAAAGTGTCTACTTAATTGTTGATTTTACTATAAATCGTCCTATAATTGAGGGTGTGCATAATTGAATTTAGTCAGGATACCTGAAGGCTCAACGATTTATGCCGCCAAGGTTTCCTATTACGATTACGGTATTGAAGATGCCCTAAAAGAAGCAGGAATCACCCTGAAATCTGTGCGTAAGAAGAACTCCAAATTATTTTTCAAAAATTGACTTTATTTTCTTAAACTTCATCAAACGTCACATTATAGTAGATTTTGGAATTACTTATACACCCATAGGGGAAACCGGGTTACTTGGTTCCTCTATGCCCATCAAGCGTGAAACTAATTATTGATTCGCTTAGGCATATTAAGGAGATCCCGTAGTGAAAAATGCAACAAGATATCGTCAAAAATCCGTAATAAAGATATTTCTCACCATCCTCATAATAAGCATCACCTGCACACTTGTGGGGTGCGACGAGGGGATAAACATGGCCGATTCAGTGGTCAACCCCAAGCCGGAAGAACCACCGCCGAAAGAGCGAACGGAAAAGGTGGAGGAAACGACAACCGGTGAGATAAAAAGCGAACCGGAAGAGTCAGAAAAATCAAACGGCAATAAAGAAAACGAAGAGCCGGAGCCGAAAGAATCGGAAGAGCCGCCCGTGCCACCAACAGAGCCGAAAGAGGTAGCGCCACCAGCACCGCCGACCATCACTATCATAACCGTCATCAACATGGACGACGGAGCAATAGAAGTGTTCGGCACCAGCGCCAACCTCCCCGAAGGGGCAGAGATCACCGTGCGGCTGGCAGGAGCCATAGCAATCGCTCTTGTTGATTTCGACGGAAGCTGGCTGACAACCATCCCCTCAGAAGAGGCGGAACACTTTCCCATAGAGACTCTCTCCCTCACCGCAAGCGCGGGTGAAGAAGTCACCGTGATGGCTGACTTTCAAAACACCCCCCTGGTGCACGGCATCCCCATCTCCAGCGAGGAAGAGCGAATCCAGACCGAAATAATCGCCGAGGTGTTTGAATACGACCACACCTCAGCAACTGAGGAAGAGCGAGAAATCTTCGGCAAGAAACGAATCATGCTCATTGAACGCCACGAGCGCCTCAGCGTAATGACAGAGCCGGGAAGAGAGGCCTACAGGCGTGTCACAGAATTTGAGCAAAAAAGAGAGGTCCTCGCCGAAAACTACAGATCATCGGAAGAATTCAACAAATCAATGGACGAAAATTTTGAGATGGCCTTCGGCATATCAAAAGACTACGCCATATGGCTCACGACCAACATATATCTGGATGAAAAACCGGAGCACCGAGAATACATGAAGTTTTGGCAGAAAAACGGTATAGCTCTGGAGTACCTCGCAATCCGGATAGAAAATCCAAACGCCACAAAAGAAGAGTGGCTGGATCTCCTCCGGGAATCCATTCGGGAGGACAATGTCAGCATTCAATTTTATGACTGGTGGAATGTCCACCATCTGGAATAACTGAACCTTAACAACAGTATACGGACCTACATAATGTAGGTCCGTATCTCTTTTCCCACAAGCAACCCTTAACACTCTCATCTTATGAACTGCTTATCACTGATGTCCCCATGACAATAGTAGAAGCCATGTTGATGATTACTGCTGGTACTACCATGCGTGTGTCCGGCTTCTTCTCTGCCTCCGTATTCTCACTGTGAATAGTCGTTCCGTTTCGCAGGATCATCCGTGAAGTATTCGACGAACTCCCATTCAAAACCGTCCGCATCAATGAAATAGATGCGCTTTCGGTGGGGATGCGGTCCGACTTTAAACCCTTCTCTATATCCGGCAGCGAGCAAGCGTTCTCTGATACCCTCAGCGTCATTAACAGCAAAACCGAGATGGTTTACATGGCGCCCCTTACGGTCACCCGTGAAGGGATGCTTGCGGTCTGATAAGGCGATGTAAAAATCATCGGTCCCAAGATGACACCATTTCGTTCCGTTGGCGTTATTGCCACCACCTCTGACTCGAAAATCTGGAAAGGCGGTTGTTAGAAAATCGATCGCTTTTTCAAGGTCATTCACGGTCATGTTGGCGTGTTCAAGATAACGGCTCATTTTAGATCCTCCTGAAATTTAGATTTTCTGTAGACATAGCACCCTTACGGGGTGTAAAGAGGAAATTTTCCTCGAAAAATCTATGTTTAAATGTTTAAGACCTGTTAGATAGCAATTTGGGTTATTTTATTAATCAGAACGATTTAATTTTCGGTTTTGGCTTGGGTTTTCGTTTACAGATGTGAACGTTTTTTTCGTAAGATCGCGAGCGCAGCTCGCTCCTACAGAGGAGACATATCCATATATACAAAGTGAATATGTAAAACTAAATACCCCTGTTTTATTAGACGAATGCTTTATGAATATAGTATAATTAGATTATGAACGATACATTTGTATGGAAATCATGACAGTCTTTTGTGCGAAACTCTACGGCAAAGGAGCACCGAAAATGACGAAAGAACTATCACTTGTGGCACACGACGATTTAGAAAGCCAAGTTGAGGCACTTGAAAGAGATGGTTATGTCTATTTCCCCAGTGTGCTTGATGCTGAGGAGGTCGCCGAATTGCGAGCCACTATGGAGCGGTTAGAGGCGATTCCAGAGTGTTTAGATCGGCACCAAACGCCTCAAAATGGCGACGGATTCGTGAATAAAATCATCAACAACTCGTTTAACCGCGATCCATTGTATCTCGGATTCCTTGACAAATCACCCGTTATTGAAGTCGCCGAGGCAACGCACGGTGAGGATTGTCATTGCATCGGGATGCAATCGTGGTTGACGGGACCAGGACGTCCGGATCAGGGATTACATACCGATTGGCTGCCAATCGCTTTACCTGCTGACATCCGTTCCGATCCACGCGTCAAAGTCCCGATCTTCATCACGACTGCCCACTACTATCTCAACGATATGTATGAGGCATTGGGACCGACGAAGTTTGTCCCAGGTAGCCATTACTCTGGATGTTCTCCAAACGGTGCAACCGAGTGGAATAACCGGGGAGAAGAGAGTATCTTGTGCAATGCGGGGGACGTGGTGCTTTTCCGCAGTGAAGTCTGGCATCGGGGTTCTGCCAATACGAGTGACGAAGTCCGTTATCTTTTGCAAGTCCATTATGCGCAACGGATGATTACTCAGAAATACCCGCCCTATCTGAATAAGTTTCAGTTTGATGCATCGATTCTCGCTCAAGCGAGCCCGCGACAGAGGCGGCTCCTCGGCGACCATCGCCCAAGCAATTATGATTGAAGGCACATATTCCGAATCACCTAAGATGCCATGAACACACAAGTTACAAGCGATCAGATTGAATTTTACCGTGAAAGTGGATTTCTGATTATTGACGATTTCCTGAACGGTTCTGAGTTATCGTTGTGGCAGGATGCTGTTGATGAGGCTATTGGTTTTCTCATATCGAAGCGGTAGCATATTATCAAATCAGTTTTAAATCGAAAACCAAATATCAGGAGTTTTCTCATGTTGAGCAGAAATGTAAATGGAAAAATCAGCGTGTTGATTCTATCAATGCTATTATTTTTAACCGCTTGCGGTGGTGATGATATCGATGTTGATTATCTTGGGGATTTCTATACGCCTACTTCGCACGTGGATGTTTACTTTTCGGAGGATGATGTAACCGAAGGCTATCTGGTGATGGGACACGCGACTGCAGACGGTGGTGACACAGAGGCGTTACAAGAAACGTTAATAGAGAAGGCACACGACAGCGGTGCTGATGGAATCATATTTGAAGGATTCGATCGGGTAGAGACCGGAGAACAAACCATCGTCAATGATATAGGTGACACAAGTATCGTCAATACGAACACCAAAAGCGTATTACAGGTTAAAGCGATTTTTATCAAGTATAACAAAAATCTATAAGGCGTTTGGGGCGAGGGACTCTGTCTCCTCTATGATTTCCCATCCAATACGGGGCGTATGCTTAACATATCCATCGTCGTGCAGATGACAAAGGATCCCCCAAACCAGTGAGTTACTTCTGGCAGTATCTCTGTAGTCAACCTTAGGTATACCGAGACGGTGTCTGATTTCTTCAAGTTGGATAGGTCCCTCAGATCGTGCTTTGCGTAAAATATCCAGCACTGATGCCTTGAGATCAAATAGAGCCGCGTGTGCACATCGCTTGTTTGCTTCCATGTATGACCGGAGCACGGTATTAATCTGTGCTTCGTAGTCAACAGTACGAGCTTTGAACCACTTTAAGAGGTCCGGGTCAATGTTCATCAAATGAGAAGGAAGTGGTGCCGTTTCCCAAAAAGCTTCATCGGTAGGTTGGGCATCTTTATCACTGAGCGCGTCCTGATAAACTTCCTCATCGCTCATTGTATCAACTTTCTCCCAATCAGTTTCATCAGAAGCATGTTCGAGTTCTTCACGCGTATATTTGATTAAAGTAGATTTGTCTTTCATCCTTACTTGCCTTCCTTGCTGAAATAATGCGACGTGTGTTACCTCGCCATGTATAAACCACATACAAGAGACGACCTGCGCTTCGACCAAGGACAACGATTCTTTCTTCACCGTAGTCGTATCGAACATCTACGCGCTCTATCCGATCAGGGTCATCAAAGACTAACGCAGCACGTTTGAAACTAATTCCACGTTTTTGGATACATTCTTGATTCTTCTGTTCGTCCCATTCAAATTCCATTATAGCAGGTTCGATGCACATCTTATCCTAATTTTTACAAATTGTGTATAGTATAACATATTTTGTGTGAATAGTTAAGAGAAAATTAGTCGTACAAATTCGCGTTATTTTCGCTGTTAGGAGGTTCGGTGAGGTACGGAACGCGCCAGTCGGTCATTGGAAGATAATACCTACAGAATAGGATAACGCACGGGATGCTAATAACGAGTGCTATCAACCCTATCCACCAAGATTCTTGAAATTCAGCAATCGTTTGGTATGAAGCAGGTGTGTCAAGGTCCATTGTGAGGTATTCCATGATCCACGCGGTTAAGTTATTTAGAATGTGCAGGAAAATCGGAACGAAAAGCGACTTCGTTCGGATGTAGAAGATAGCCATTACACAGGCGAAACAGAACCCGCCGATCACATTCGTATGCAGGAGTCCAAAGACGATTGAGGAAGCGAGGATCGCCCGCGTCATATCCCACTTGACAGTCCATCGCGTTAGTAAAATGCCACGTACGAAAAACTCCTCTATCACAGGCGCAACCAACACAATCGTTAAATAATTGACAGCGTTGGCAAGAATGTAATTATCACCACGCCTCCAAATCATTGGGGTAGAGTCCTCAAGGTGCCACAACTCGACAAATTCTGGAAAAACAAACGATAGTGGAAGGTACAAAACATAGATAGATGCAATGGCACTAATGACAAGCGGCACCACCCATAGCGCACATCGTCCAAGCGTGCGCCATGTCGGAAATGTTCCAAACAGCCGGCGATAAGACAAACCTGCACGGGAGAATCCCCTGAAGTTAAACAGAAAGAAGAACCCGAATAAAAATAAACTGGACAGTGCTTTAGGAAATGGAGAATCTCTACTGTATTTAAAGAAGATGAAAAAAGTAACAGCAGTGACAACAGCAGTGAGAATGCCCACCATTAACAGCGATCTACCCCGAAGATCACGACTCGTTTCAAATGGATTGTCTTGCATATGGATATTCACCTTTGCACTTCATAATGGGACTACGGAAATTATATCGGATTCTAATGTGTCTGTCCATTCAAATTTGTAATTACCGCGTCTTGAATCAAATGGATGGTTGTGATACAATGCCGAAAACGCAAAGGAGGACATTCAGATGACTGAGAACCAAATTAAAATCGCGGCGTGTCAATTGCTCACCAGTGAGGATGTTTCTGCTAACACTGCGAAAGTACTACAGCAAATTGCGGCGTGTGCGGAGATGGGGATCCAGATTGCGGCGTTCCCGGAAGGGTGTCTGTTCGGTTACTGTTGTCGGACAGATTATTGGGAACGGATCTCGCCACAGGTCTTCAAAGAGGCTGAGGCGAAAATTGCCGAGGCTGCACGCCGACACGCTATGGCTGTTGTCGTGGGTTCCGCACATCACGATGGCGAAAATTGGCACAACGATTTAGCGATTTTTGACCAACAAGGGAGCCTCAAATATCGTTACGGTAAGACTTTTCTCGCTGGAGAGAAATGGTGTACCAACAATCGCGGTAAACTGCCGATTGTGAAACTGGCGGGCGTTGACTGCTGTTTTATTATCTGCCACGACGTACGCTATCCGGAATTGGTCAAACTGCCGGCGGCGATGGGTGCGCAACTCTGTATCTTCTGCTCGTGTGAATCGGGGTTGTTATCGGAGTATAAACTTTCAGCGTATCGTGCAATGCCGATCTCGCGTGCAACGGAAAACGGGATTTACCTCTTGATGGCGAATACACCCGCGAATCCTGATGACATCCGCTCGCCGGGTTCATCACACGGAAACTCGAAGGTCGTACATCCGGATGGGAACGTCATCACAGAAGCAGGATTTTTCGGGGACAAAATCGTTTCGGCAACAATAGACCTCTCACAGGCGACAGGTTCCCAGGCAAAACGGACTTGCAATGAAGACACCATTCTTCGAGAATGGTTCCGACAAGGGTGTGATTTTGTCGTGAAGGTCTGAAATCAGCCGTCAGTTATCAGCGGTCAGCAAAGAGGCTCTCGGTTAACCGAACGTCTTTTCCACTGATGGCTGATAGCCGACAGCCGATAGCCACTAAAGGAGTTGGATTTATGCCAAGTCAAACCGTTCAAATCCGTGCCGATCGGCTCGTTGACGGAATCAGCACAACCGTTAAAACCGATCAGGCGATTCTTGTGACCAACGGACGAATTGACGCTGTCGGACATCAAGAAGATATTGCGAAGCAGACACCACCTGACGCACAGGTTATTGACCTCGGGGATGTCTGTATCACACCGGGTCTCATTGACGGGCATACGCACCTGAGTCTCGCGGGAGATGGACGGAGCTACGTTCAGATGTTCTCCGAGACCGATGAGATGATGGTACTGACAGGTGCGATGAATCTGCAACGGCATCTCGCCGCCGGAATTACAACAATCCGAGAACACGGTGCAAGAAACAGAGTCGGATTTACGCTCAAGGAAGGACTTGAACGCGGTTATATTCCGGGACCTCGTACCTTAGTCAGCGGACGACCGATTACTTGTACAGGTGGGCATTTCCACATGTGTAACGAGACCGCGGATGGTGAGGCTGAGATGCGCCGCTCGGTACGTCGATTGGTTCACGAAGGGGCAGATTACATCAAGATCATGGCATCAGGGGGTGGTACTGTCGGAACGATTCCGGGGCGTGCAAGTTACTCTGTCGCCGAGTTGCACGCCGCTGTCCACGAGGCGCACCACTTCCATCGGCTCACGGTGGCACATTGCCGCGCGAAAGAATCAATGGTCCGCGCCGTTGAGGCAGGCATCGATTTGATGGAGCATGCCGAGTTTCTTGACCCAGACGGCGAACTCCGTTTTGATCCGAAAATTGCCGAGATGATGGCGGAATCCGGCATCTGGATTAGTCCGACCCTCCAAGCGTGGACGGGGTATCCGCGCATCGTTGAACTCCGCGCAAAACGCGATAGTGATACGATTTCTGCTGATGAAATAACCGAATTGCAACGGCTTGAGGCACGGGCAGAGGTGCGCTTAGATGTGATGAGGCGTATGCTCGACTACGATCTTCGGGACCGGATTGTCCCCGGCACTGATTCAGGCGTTGGCAATCTCGCGTTTGGGCATCTCGACTACGATTTGCAACTGCTTGTCCAAGTCGGATTTACACCTGCAGAGGCACTCATCTCAGCGACCCGCATTTCCGCCGAGGCAATCGGGATGGCGGACGACATTGGGACCATTGCCCCCGGCAAAATTGCGGATATTGTTGCTTTTGAGAGCGATCCAACCAACAATGTAGATGCGATTAGCCGAATAACCGCAGTCTTTCAAGCAGGGCAACGGGTGAAATAACCACACTATGCAGTCAAACATCGAGCCTACTATCATTCAGCAGTTGCGCACCGATTCTCAAAAAGACGGCATCCAAAAATTGGTTGTAGGTGCGGTAATCTGTATAAACAACAAATTCTTGCTCATAGAGCGAGTTCTATCTGATTTCATGGGTGGATTTGTTGGAATTCCGAGTGGTACCGTGGAGGCGGGGGAAGATCTACTCATAGCACTCGCACGGGAAGTGCAAGAAGAGACGGGACTTCTCGTAACATGGGTTCTTAAATATCTTGGATCCTTTGATTATAGGTCCAGTTCTGGCAAAAAAACGAGACATTTCAACTTTCTTGTTGAGGTCGAGGAAGGTAAGATCAAACTGGATCCTGCCGAACATCAAGCATACTATTGGGTAGCGTTGTCCGACGCGGCGTTCACAATGCTTAACATCTCAGACGCTACCAAGGCGGTTCTCAAGACCGCATCACAACAATAACACAAGCACTTGGTCAGATCAAAACTCATAGATGTCTTCACGCCGTTTTGCGACCTTATGTCGAACAAGTGCTTGTAGGTCTTCTGGCATTCGCTCGAACGTTTCTGGAAAAACGGGTTGGTGTCCGCCTTCGCGCATCAGATTCCACCACGCAGGATAATAAGCGATATTCAACGCCATACGATGTTGGTCGTTGGTTGTGTTTGCGCCTTGTCCGTGCCATGTGCCGCCATGCCATAATAGCACAGAGCCACGCCGTCCGCAGACGGGGACAGGGTGACTTTCGGCGATATCTTGCTCTGATGGTCTGCGCCGTGCGCGATGGCTAAACGGTACAACAAGCGTTGCGCCGTTTTCAACGGTGAAATCTGTTATCATCCAGATGGAATTAATCATCCACAGTGTTTCGGGTAAGCGCGCGGGCAGATCATGTGTCGAATCGGAATGGATACCACCTTGCGGCGCACGCGGTTTGACCCATTTCGTGCACGCCTCACCCAACCGTGCGCTGTCGCCGAGAAAGTGGCGGACGACCTGTAGCACCTGTGGATGTGCAATACATTCCCAACACATCTCATCGAGGTTGACCACACCGAAAAGCGTTTGATACAGTTCGGCATCTGGATCCTGAAAAGTCTGTCGATTCGCTGGGTCTTGGTGGAGTTGGAAGTATTTCTCCGCCATTGCGTCTGCTTGCGGCGCAGGAATTGCGTCCTCAATCAAGCAATAACCGAATGTTTCGAGATGCTCTATTGCGTCTTGTTGTAGCATTCGCTGAACTCCGTTTACGATTTATTACAGAATACCAACATAAATCTATTTTCTTCTATCTGCTCGATCTGTTCTAAAGGAAGATGTTTCTCAACAATGTACTTGGCAAAGGCGACTGTCCAAAAGTACCATGGAGCCGCGTACGTGCCTTTGTCAGGAATTGTACGACTTCCTTCTATTAAACCTGTCTGGATGTCGTATCGCTCTGGAAGGGTTTCCTCTCCTGCTCTTTTGACCAATTCATCGTGTATAATGACAATAAAGATGCCATTGTCCGATAGAATCTCTTTAAGCTGAACTGTTAAGCTCTCCAGCGTCTGATACGATAAGTAGCCATTATTTTGAGGAAGCAACGCAAGATCGAAAGAATTCTGTTTGTAGGGTAGCGCAGCTATGTTCCCGATGTTGAATTGACAGCGGCTCTTTCTTCTTTCTGCTACCTCTTTTGCGTGGCGGAGTGGAATCTCTGCGAAGTCAATACCTGTTGCTATGGCTCCCATGTCTTCCATAGCAAAAGTAAACCGTCCTGCATTGCATCCTAAATCTAATGCGCGCATACCAGGTTTTATGAGTTTAGATAGGTGGTTTTCATATCTGTCAACGGCAAATTGCGATCTTGGATCATCGGGATCGGTAGTCGGGTGAACACCCGCCGCGTTGTAATGTTTCTGAGTCGCATCAAATATGCTCATCTGTTTTCCTTCAAATATGGCTTGCATTGTCCAAAACTATCGTGTAAATTAACAGGATAGAATGTATCATATATTTTGCCATAATTCATCATGTTAGACAAGGTAAAATGACTATATAGGGGATCCCCACCAATGTTATCAACTGAAGATATGGGCGGCGTTGTCGTTACTCCAAGCCAATTGAGCGATATGCAAGCGGGTGATTATATTCTCCATGCCCGTGATGGCATACTAAACAAGGTTCCAGTGGAGAAAATCCGCATGCCTTTAGACCCGCAGGCGCATTATCAAGGGTTGAACCTCGTTTTGACCCTTGATGGGACTATCTATGCGGTGCAGCAGACGATCATCTCCAAGTCCACGGATGGTGGTAAGACTTGGGAACACCTCAATAGAAATCCGTCCGCGTTCGGTTTCAACGGATGGCTGCTGCAAGCCAATCGTCACGGGCAGCTTATTAACGTAGGTCAATTGGGTGAAGAACAACCGACCACTGTCTGGCTATCCGATGATGAGGGTGAAACGTGGGAACAGACGAGCGAGATAGATGTTGCACCGTTTCAGAAAACCGTTGCTGGTTCAAGCCTGACGCGTCTCAGTGATGGGACGCTCCTCCTACCCATTAAAAGGTGTGATGATCCGTTTTATGAGGGCACCAATCCAACTTATGTCTTCGTTTCAGACGATGATGGATACACCTTCTCAACCCGCTTCTTCTTATCAGACTACGGTAATGAGGTCAATATTGCAGAACTTTTCCCCGGACAGCTGCTTGCGGTCATTCGTTACCAACCCGGACCACCAGACCAACCTCATACGAACAAAACCGTCTTCCTCGCAGACTCAGTAGACAACGGTGCGACATGGACGGATCTGCGTCAACTGACAAGTGTGCATGGGCAGTGCCACGGTGCTGCGGTTGGGCTTTCTAATAATTGTGCTGTTGTGGCTTATGACCACCGTTATCCACGCGAACTCGGCAGCGGTCGTGCGATGGTCAGCGACGACAACGGCAAAACTTGGTCCGATGAAGTCTACTATCTCTGTCATGGGCACGTTGCAGGCTTCCCGCGACACGTTAGTTTAGATGGTGAAGAGATATTGACTTTTATTGGTTCCTGCTACGGTGATGTCAGTAGATGGGAGAACGCTACAGGAAACTCACGCTTCTGTATCATCCGGTGGCGACCGGTTTAGGACAGCAACTATGAAAATTACTGGATTTGAGACAATACCCATTCAAGGACGCGCAATGGTCCTAAAAATGTTTACCGACGAAGGGATTATCGGCTACGGCGAACCGATGAATTACGAGCATTGGCGCGTCGTTGCGCAAGCCGTGGACGACATGGCGGAATACCTTGTTGGTAAAGATCCACTACAGATAGAAGACCACTGGCAAGCGATGTACCGGTCAAGTTATAGTCGGAGTATGCCGGTATTGGTTGGCGCGCTGAGTGGTATTGAGATGGCGATGTGGGATGTCTTCGGCAAAGTCGTCGGGATGCCAGTATGGAAACTCTTAGGAGGTTCGGTACGAAAGCGGATCCGTGTCTATACGGGTATCGGCGGCACAACACCTGAGGCGTGTGCAGAGCGTGCGAAAAAAGCGGTTGCAGCCGGATTCCGTGCAGTGAAGATGGGTGCTTCGTCACAGCCTGTACGATTTGTGGATACGCCGAAGGCAATTGACGTAATGGTGGCGAGAGTCGCGGCAGTGCGCGAAGCCGTGGGAAATGAGGTAGATATTGCGGTTGACCTACATCGACGGTTAAGCCCAACAATGGCAATAATTCTTGTGAAGGAATTAGAACCCTTTCGGCTCCTGTTCGCTGAAGAACCGTGCCATCCAGAAAATAATGAACCGCTGTTAGCACTATCCAGATCAACGACAGTGCCGATCGCAACTGGTGAGCGGCACTTGACAAGATGGGGTTTCCGAGAGGTAATCGAACGTGAGATGTGCGCGATTTTGCAACCCGACATCCGGCACTGCGGCGGGATATTAGAACTGAAAAAGATCTCAGCAATGGCAGAAATTCACAACATGGCGATTGCTCCGCACAACGCCGCCGGTCCTATCGGGGTCGCAGCATCTGTTCACGTCATGGCAACCGTGCCGAATTTGCTGGTATGTGAGGGTGGACACCGGCGCGGAGAAGGACTGTTCTCAACACCTCTGGTACTCAAGGACGGATTTATCGAACTACCGACAGCACCGGGACTCGGTGTGGATATGGACGATTCGGCTATCGAAGCCGTGCGAGATGAGACGTTTCGGTTACGTGGGATGTTCTGGCACTCGGACGACGGGGCTTTCGCAGACTTCTAACAGCAATTCTTCACATCATCTTATCTTGATCAGTCGGGCGTGTAGAAAGATTCGTTTTTGGTGGAATATCATAAGAGATGTAGCCGCAGCGCGGGCAGCGCATCTCAAGTTCAACGAGGTTTCTGACCTCGCCTGTTTTCTCAGGCTTCCGTCGCGTTTGGCACTGCGGACACCGAACTGCCCGGAATTCATCAATATCGCTCCTGCCAAAATATGCCCCAATCTTAAACAGGACAAACAACAGCGCGACGAGGAGAAGGCACACACAAGTAAAAATGAGAAAAGGCAAGAATGTTGGCATGTCGCTTTCCTCAAAATAGGTAGGTGGGGATTAACGTTAATTTTCCAGGAGTATTAGCGGTTTAACCGAATCCTGATGATAGGTCGCTTCTGTAACTGTATCCGCAAAGAAAGGTGCAAAAAACGCATCGGCGGTGTCCAGAAATTCCGGAAGATTGAGTCCCATATACTTCCCGTCAGCATTTTCGCATTCAGTGACGACCTGCCGTAATTTATCACGTCCGGCCGTAGAAAGCGTACGCAAGGGGCGCAACATCCGCATATGGTACTTGATTAAAGACGCTGATACCTGAATTAACCCTTGAAGATAGAGACGATAGGTATCTTCTGCTTGGTGCCATATCCCTTCCCACGCCTCGTGTGCTTCCCACCAATAAGCGAAATTGTAAAGGTCCACACCGTAAAGATAGGCCTCGTTCTGGTGCCAAAGTTCGGGGGGTATCGGTTCAGCGTCGTGTTCCTCTTCCGTCCCGTAACTATGTCCGAGCGGGTCACGAATCGGATGCGGTGTTACACCTGGTATATGCCGATACGGCGGAAACGGCTTTTGTGGACAATACCGATGCCAAGCTTCATCAAAAGGTTCAGGCTGTTTTTTAATTTTTCCTTGCGGTTAAGCAACGTGCGTTTGGGGTATCACGTACGTTCCTTAGACCCGCCCTCCACTACGTTTCGGGCTAACGTTTTTGGTGTTTAGTATTACGTTCTGCCGACTCCGATGTAGTGGAACCCTGCAGCGCGTGCTTCTTCTGGCGAATAGACGTTACGTCCATCAATGAGGATCGGTGTCTTCATCTGTTTCGCGAGCCTGCGGAGCTCCAACCTATGGTAGAGGTCCCATTCGGTAACGAGAACGAGTGCGTCCGCATCGTACGGAAGTTCGTATACATCTTCAGTGAAGTGCAGTCTACTGTCGTGAGTATCGTCTCTTTGGCTTAAAGCCTGACGTGCATTTGTAATAGCGATCGGATCGTGTGCTCGGACAGCGGCACCTTCCGCGAGGAGTTCTCGGATGATGTCAAGTGCGGGTGCCTCTCGAATGTCGTCAGTGTTTGGTTTAAAGGCGAGACCAAGAATACCGACGGTTTTGCCTTCAAGTGTGGACAGCGCCTCCCGCAATTTTTCGACGATACGTTTCCGTTGTCGGAAGTTGACTGTGCGTGCAGCTTCCGTAATCGGCATCTTGTAGCCGGATTGTGCCGCGACCCCTAAGAGTGCAGCGGTGTCTTTCGGATAGCAGCTCCCGCCCCAACCGAGGCCTGCACGGAGAAATCGGTGTCCGATCCGCGCGTCGAGTCCAATACCACGGGCGACTTCTGTTACATCTGCCGCCACTTCTTCACAGAGTCCAGCGATTTCGTTAATAAAGCTAATCTTGAGAGCGAGGAAGGTGTTGGCGGCGTATTTAATCATCTCGGCACTGTTCGGGTCGGTCGTCATCATCGGTGGAAGATGATAAGAAGGCGGACGTGGAAACTCGCTCGGTGGGTCAAAAGTTTGTTCGAGGATCGGTTTATAGAGACGACGCAAGGTATCAACAGCTTCTTCGCTGTTTGCACCGACGACGATCCGATCGGGGTAGAATGCGCCTTGTAGTGCTAATCCTTCTTGTAGGAACTCTGGATTTGAGGCGACAGAGATGTTCCCTCGGATCCCGCGCTCTGAAAAGACGTTTTCTACAACCTCAGCAACACGTTGGTTGGTGCCGATAGGGACAGTGGATTTGACGACGAGCGTATAGTGTTTATTCGGTAGGCAGACCTGCGCGACTTCTCTCGCGGCTTGTTCAACGTGCCGTGTATCCGCTTCACCGTTCTTCTTTGGTGGTGTTCCGACAGCAATCAGAATCAGTTCCGCGCCCGGAACGGCTTCAGCCACATTCGGCGTGAAACGGATCGTGTGCCATACTTCTTCAAGGAGGTTTTGGATGCCGGGTTCATGGATTGGACTTTTCCCTTCGTGTAAAAGGGAGAGTTTGCTTTCGTCTTTATCCACTGCGGTAACATCATGGTGCAGATAAGAGAGGACGACCGCTGTGGTCAAACCGACGTATCCTGTTCCTATAATGGCGATCTTCATTTATCGTATTTCGGTCTCCCATCAATCAGCTGTTGGCATTCAGAACTACCTAAGGATATTCAACTTGGTGTGAATTTAACAACTTCAAGAACTCTTTGAAGTCGTTCGGTAGTTGGATCGTAGCCATAGTTAATCTGCCGCATCAATTCAAGGGCTGCCATACGTTCTTGCGGCGTTTTAGAGTGCCAATATGCTTTGTCAGCTGCATCGGCTTCTTCAAAAGAGGAGAGTACAGAGAATTCTTCCTTATCCACTTTAAAAGTATCAATTGCACGCATTGTTTTTATATACCCCTTGTCCATTGGATGGCTGAGGGTTCACCAGGCGAGGTTTCAAATCTCGCCTGCGGTTGAAGGGCTTTGTTTATTGGACCGCTGGCGGTTCGACCTGTTCCAGCAGTTTATTGATAATATCCAGACTCGTGATTCCATCCGCTTCGGCGTTGAAATTCGTCAAAATTCGGTGTCGTAGCACCGGTATCGCGACCGCCTTGATATCGTCATAGGCGACGTGATAACGTCCGTGAAGGATCGCACGCGCTTTCGCACCGAGGACAAGGTATTGCGATGCCCGCGGTCCCGCCCCCCATTGCACCCAATCCTTAATGAAATCAAGCGCATCAGGAGCCGGGCGTGTCTGCCTGCTCAATTCTACAGCGTAGTCCACAATCGCTTCCGCGATCGGAACTTTTCGGACGATCTGTTGGATTTGCAGTACTTCTTCGCCGGTGATAACGGCTTTTATTTCCGGTTCATAGGCGGCGGTGGTCGTCATCACGATCTCTTTTTCGGCATCTTTATCTGGATAATCAATTGTGATGTGGAACATGAACCGATCGAGTTGCGCTTCTGGTAGTGGATAAGTGCCTTCTTGCTCAATCGGGTTCTGTGTTGCTAAGACGAAAAATGGGCGTTCTAATGCATAAGTTCTACCGCCTGCTGTAACCTTGTATTCCTGCATCGCTTGTAAAAGTGCGGCTTGTGTTTTAGGCGGTGTTCGGTTGATTTCATCGGCGAGAACGATATTAGCAAATACCGGTCCTTTGATGAAGCGGAATGCTCGTTTCCCTGCCTCGCCTTCCTCAATAATGTCAGTGCCGATAATGTCAGATGGCATCAGGTCTGGCGTAAATTGGATACGATTGAAGGGGAGCTCAAGGATCTGGGCGAACGTGCTAATTAGCAGCGTCTTCGCTAACCCGGGTACACCGACCAATAAGCAGTGCCCCTGTGAAAAGAGCGCGATAAGAAGTTGCTCAATGACCTCGTTCTGCCCGATAATTCGCTTTTTGAGTTCTGTTAAAATGTTTTCTCGTGCCGTTTTTAAAGTTTCGGCGGCTGCCATGTCGGTCAGCGGTTGTCCGATTTGGGTTCGTGTGTCGTTTTTCATATTTTTTTGGGGTTAGTCATCCGAAACTTTCCACATTTGAAGTCCATCGAAATCAAAGTTAGCATCAATGACGCGTGCCCCTGCCTCTTCAAGTTTTTGGCGGACGCGATGTTCACGTGTAGGTTCACAATAAAACAGAAGGCACCCGCCACCGCCAGCACCGCAAGCTTTGCCCCCGATTGCGCCGTGTGCCATTGCGATTTTAAAGAGAGATTCGATCTGTTCATTTGTAACAGAGGCGTGCAACTTTTTTTGATTATTCCAGTTTTCGGTGAGAAGTTCGCCAAATTCCGTTAATCGCCCTCGCATGAGTGCTGTTTTCGTTGCTTCGGCAATGGCTTTGAGGGTTTCTAAAGCTTCGCGAACACTGGGTTGACTGCTTTTATAGGCATCCGTTACATTTTGATGTATATTACCAGAGAGACGGGACTGTCCGGTATAACAGAGGACAAGGTTCTTTTCGAGTTCATAACGGATGTGGGGGGGGAACCGCAATGCGGAAGTTTTAACATCTTCGCCTTGGAACTCCATGAAGTGGATACCACCGAGCGCGCTCGCGTAGTGGTCCTGTTTTCCACCGAGTATCCCGAGTTCGTGGCGTTCAATAGTGCTGGCGAGATCCGCGTATTCATAAGGGAGATAGGTTACGTCCTTAAGCGCGCCGAGGGCACCGACGAGTGCTACACCCATTGATGCCGAGGTGCCTAATCCGCTACCGGGCGGTGCAGTTGACTGCGTAATAAGATCAAACCCACCGATCTGTATAGACATCCGACGTACAGCGGCTTTCACCAAATCAACATTACCGTCATATTCGAGTTGACGTATGTCATCTGCTTCAATGAAAGTATCAAAATCCGCGGAATAGATACGAATACTTTTGTCCAAAACCCGCTGCAGTTCAACGGAATCGTCCTGTGTCGTTTGGCGTTCACAGCGGAGGGTAGCATAAGCGTATCGGTTGATAGCCCCATTGACGACGAACCCTCTTGAATTTTCGGTGAAGAGGGCGACATCGCTCCACCCGCCAGCAAAATCAATGCGGACTGGGGCTCTCGTTCGGATTAGCATGGCGAGTCTCCTGACATCAGTTTTTGGCAAGCGCGCGAGACCTGTTAAAAATGATGCGGATCAAAATCGGAAAGTTTAGTTACAGCCGAGTCGGAATTGCGCCGTTGATTGTCGTTGATATTATTCGCGTATATTGCAAGGGCATTCTTTAGAGAACACCGGAGCCACTTCTTTTTTAAGAAGCGTCCGAAAAAGCCGCGGCTATCCCTCGTTAAACGGGGATAGTTTCAGCGGCTTTTCCGAGAAACTGAGCGAAAGAACCGCTAATTTTCGGCGGCGGCATCGCGAAGTTTCTTGCCAGCTTTGAAAACAGGAACCGTTTTCGCCGCAATTTCAAGCGGTGCCCCAGTCTGTGGGTTGCGACCTGTCCGGGCCGGGCGATGTTTGGTATCAAACGTTCCAAACCCAATGAGACCAACAGAATCACCATTGCTCAAAGCTTCGCAAATAGTCGCAGCGAATGCGTCAACAGCGGCATTCGCATCTTTTTTGCTAAGCCCCGTCTGTTCGACGATACTGTCAACGACATTATTCTTCGTTAATTTTGCCATGTCAAATGTTCCTCTAATTTTTAGTCTGAACAAGAAAACGTTGTTTTTTCTAGATAATTCCAGAACCGCGGTTCCCTCGCTTCAGACGTAAAATGAATTTAACAAAAACTAACAGTCATTATATTATACTACACAGATATAGATATGTCAAGAAAAAAATTAGCTTATACTAAAATTAGGGCGGAATTGCTCGAGGATATACCTACAACTCATATCATTTCATTATTCGTGTAAACCCTAATATCACTTGACATAATCTATCTTGTGATGCCACCCACACCGTAAAGGGTGGGCTTCGGTTTCGTAGCGACTGCGGTTTTCCGAAAGGGTCGGTTTACCGTCTTATTATCGCTCCACCAGCAGGCTATTATTCCGTCTCCGCCGCACTCGCGAAGTTGCGATCGGACGGTTTTATCAGGCATTCTTGTCCTGGGCACCCCAGCCTGCAAAATGAATAAGATGATAGCGATACAAGACGCGGGGGCGTTACACCGTCAGCGATTTACATGAACGCCATCCAATAATGATGTTTTACAAGGTCTCACTTGCAACTTGCCACATACCATACGACTGGTAAGGAATGGATAGGACTCTACCAGAGGGGTAGAGGTCGTATTCCTATCCAGCAAGTTACATATAGGATACCACATTTTTTCAACAAAGTCAAGTTTTTCGATCAGAAGTTTAGCTGCCTACATTCCGCAACCTAAAGGATCGGATTTGACAGAAGAGTATTAATATTAATACCACAAATCATAGAATTTGTCAAGTATTTACTTTAAAAACAGTGAATTTTCCTTCCAAATGCTGGACTTTAGCAAAATATTTGCTTTAAGGGACGTGTTTGTGGTAAAATTATAGATTAAAATGGTGCCAAAACCCCGTTTAAATAATATAACAAAGGAAGATATTAGAAATGCGTGAGAGTTATCGTGTAGCGGTCGTCGGCGCGACAGGTGCCGTCGGAAATACAATGTTACAACTTCTGGCGGAGCGATCTTTCCCGATCACTTCCCTGAAACTTCTGGCATCACATCGTTCCGCTGGTGAAATCCTATCGTTTAAAAATGACCCCATCGTCGTTGAGGAGTTAACACACGACTCGTTTGCGGATGTGGATGTGGTGTTTTCATCCGCTGGTGCGTCTGTGAGCCGCGAATTTATCCCGACAGCTGTGGACAAAGGTGCGCTCGTCATTGATAATACCAGTGCGTTCCGTATGGACGAAGGCACACCCCTCGTGGTTCCGGAAGTCAATATGGATGCTGCGCATACCCACAACGGGCTTATCGCAAATCCAAACTGTTCTACTATCCAAATGATGGTAGCCCTCAAACCGATTTACGATGCTGCTGGCATCAAACGCATTGTCGTCTCAACCTATCAGAGCGTCTCCGGTAAGAGTGGGCGCGCCGTCTTGGAACTGGTGCAACAGACGACTGAAGCCCTTGAAGGCAAACCGATCACACTGGATAAATTCCCGCACCAGATGGCGTTCAATGTTGCATTTGACTGGCCCTTCTTAGATACCGGCGATAACGAAGAAGAAGTTAAAATGATTAACGAGACTCGGAAAATACTCAATGACGATACAATTGGTGTCTCGGCGACAACTGTCCGAGTCCCGGTCTTCTTCGCACATTCCGAGTCGATAAACGTTGAAACACATAAGAAACTGACCGCCGCTGAAGTAAAAACAATCCTCAACGCCGCGCCGGGCGTGAAACTTGTGGACAACCCGAGCAATCAGGAATATCCACTCGCTGTTGATGTCGCGGGTAAAGATGAAGTCTATGTCGGTAGAATTCGGGAAGATACCTCTATAGAAAACGGTTTGAACCTTTGGGTGGTTGCCGATAACCTCCGAAAAGGTGCCGCCTTGAATGCTATCCAGATAGCTGAAAACCTGTTGTAAATTCGCGAAAACATTATGGAAATTACCCTTGCCACGCTACCGAATTATCTGCGTCAGCGACCTGCAATGACACGTTCGTTTGAACGGGGCGCGACGTTCCGTATAGAAGAAATTGGCGACGGTAATCTCAACACGGTCTATCGCGTTTCGGATGCGAGGCACCCCGAGTGTTCGATTGTCTTAAAACACGCGCCACCCTACATTAAGATATTGGGGCCCGACTATCCATTATCCATTGAGCGTCTGACTTTTGAAGCTCGGGCACTTGAACTTTACGGTCACTTCGCAAGCGGCACGGTGCCTGCACAATACGATTTCGATCCAAAAGCAGCAGTCATTGCTATGGAAGACCTCCGAGATGCACACGTCCTACGTGATGATCTGATTAATGGAACAGTGGACACCGCAATCGCTGAACAGATCGGACGGTTTATGGGGATTGCGCATAGTCGAACGCATGTTAATAACGTCGGCAACACAACCGCAGCGCACTATAAACAGCAATTCGCGAACACCACTATGCAGTCGATCACTGCCGATTATGTGTTCTCTTTCCCATTTACTGAACACGAAACGAACTTCTGGACACCGGGATTGGAACCAGAGATTCAGCGATTGAAGGCAGACACGGATTTCTTGGAGCAAACGGAGCATCTTAAGCGGATTTTCCTAACCGCACAGCAAGGCGTAACCCACGGCGACCTACATACGGGCAGCGTTCTCGTTCAAGGCGATACCGCCAAAGTGATTGATGCTGAATTCGCTTTCTACGGTCCTGTAGGGTTCGACCTCGGATTATTTTGGGCGAATTATCTTTTAGCTTATTTTTCACACCAAGATAATCCGCGTATACGATCCGCACTCAAAACTGCGATCTGGCAAACATGGCAGACCTACACAACCGAATTCGAGATGACCGATACCGAACTGAAGGCACAGACGTTAGAAAATATTTTCCGTGAGGCTATCGGGTTTTCTGGGTTGGAAATACTGCGACGGCTCATCGGTGCCGCACACGTTAAGGATATAGAAAACATCCTTGATATACCGCAAAAGTTACGCGCAGAAAACGCAGCACTTCAATTCGGAACAACACTCGTCAAACAACACAACGCTTTCAGTGATGTCGCAGTGGTGATCGCGATGCTCTAACTGATATGGATACACCCATCGCATTCTAAAATATTATGAGAGACTATTACGAAATCCTCGGCGTAGATCGAGGTGCTACTCCAGAAGAAATCAAAAAAGCCTATCGCAAACTCGCGGTCCGGTACCATCCAGACAAAAATCCTGGCGACAAAGCGGCAGAAGAGAAATTCAAAGAGGCATCGAACGCGTATTCAGTGCTCTCTGACCCGGAAAAGCGACGCGTCTACGATACACGCGGGCACGCTGGCGTTCACGGGATGGGATTTGAAGGCTACCAGAATATGAACGACATCTTCACGCATATAAACTTGGACGATCTGCTCGGTCGCGGGTTCGGTGGCTTCGGTGGGTTCGGTAGATTCGACGACGCGTTCGGTGATGCCTTTGGACAGCGGCGCGCAACGACGCCGACTCGTGGACGCGACATCCGTATGAACCTAAGCGTTCCATTCACAGATGCCGTATTAGGTGGAAAGAAAGAGGTGAACGTGCAAGGAAAACGGATCACGCTCACAATTCCGCCCGGAATACAGGATGGGAAAACGCTACGTATTCGCGGACACGGAGAGACACATCGCAGCGGTGTCGCTGGGGACCTGTTGGTGACGGTCGCTGTCCAGCCGCACCCGACACTGATACGTGATGGCGCGGACCTCTTGACGGATGCAAAGATATCCATGACAACGGCAGCATTAGGTGGTTCTGTCCGGGTGAAGACGTTAACCGGTGATGTGGATTTAAAGGTGCCGGCGGGTGCGCAACCCGGGCAACAACTCCGTCTACGTGGACAGGGTGCAACAGATGCCTCCGGACGAAAAGGTGATCTGCGGGTCCGGTTGGTTGTGGAGATTCCGAAATCGCTGTCCCGTAAACAGCGAAACCTCCTGAAAGAGCTCGACAAGACGCTGTGAAAACATCTGTTGGAGGGCCCTATGTTAGAATCATCGACTTACCGGTATATCCTACAGCAAGGTATTGAACAAGGCGCACGAGAAAGTACCATTGAAGGTATTCTTGAGGCACTGGAGATTCAATTCCACGAGATTGGTGTGCAAACATTAAAGCCGATGCTTGAGACTATTGAAGAATTACAACGCCTCAAAGATTTACGCCGCGCAGTGTTGCAGGTAAATAGCCTTGATGAATTCAAACGCCTTTTGGCATCAAATGGAAGTTGAACCTGCGTCGGAGAAATATATATCCGTCCTTGTCGGGAACCCTCTCTATTCTCTACAAGCAGATGTAAAAATTCGACCTTTCTTTGTAGAATAGGAGACCGTTAGTCTGTTCAATCTTACGGCTTTTCTGCAAGTTCGCCACTGCTCAAAACTCGTAGAAAAATAGAAACAACCTTGAAAATAAAGACTATACGGAACAAAAAACTGTCCAAACTTTAGTATTAATAAATCGTTGATTTTATTCCAGCAGGGGCGACCCCTCAAAATTTAATAGACTTTGTCTGTCCGAAGCTGCGAAGACGCGTATTGCAGATTTCATCCACTGCGAGAAGCCAACCGGACTTAGCTCTGCAGAAACGGCAGAACTCAATCATTGTTTACAACTTGAACACCTGATGCGTCTCGCGAAATCTCGCGCCCGATGCTATTTGAAAAATGAATAAGACTTAAAAATAAGGAGTACAAATGATCTCATTATCACAACGGAGTCAAAACGTTACACCGTCGTCCACTTTGGCGATCACCGCGAAGATTAACGCGCTGATCGCTGATGGCGTAGATGTCGTCAAATTCGGGGCAGGCGAACCCGATTTCGACACACCCGACTATATCAAAGCAGCCGCAATCGCCGCACTTGACGCAGGCTTTACAAAATACACACCCGTCCCCGGTACGCCTGAACTCCGAGAGGCGGTCACGGAGAAATTCAAACGCGATAACGGATTGGATTATAAACCGTCCGAAGTTATCATCTCTTGTGGTGCCAAGCATACCATCTATAACATCTTCCAAGCGATCTGCGATCCGGGTGACGAAGTCATCCTCGCCGCACCCTATTGGGTCAGCTACCCAGAGCAGATTAAACTGGCAGGCGCGGTGCCACGCGTCATTGAAACGACACCCGCACAGAATTTCTGTATGACACCCGATCAGGTTGCAGCAGCGATCACTTCAAAAACAAAAGCGATCCTTGTTAACAGTCCGAGCAACCCGACCGGCACCACCTACGACGTGGACACGCTCAAAGCGATCGCTGACCTCGCCGTTAAGCATGAGGTCTATCTGATCTCCGATGAAATTTATGAGGCACTGCTCTATGATGGTGCGACGCACCAGAGTCCCGCCTCTTTCAACGCGGAGACGAAAGCGATTACCTTCGTTGTCAATGGTGTCTCTAAAGCCTACTCGATGACAGGATGGCGGATCGGGTATACAGCGGGTCCCGAAGATGTGGTCTCGGCGATGTCGCGTATCCAGTCGCACAGCACGTCAAACCCGACATCTATTGCCCAGAAAGCCGCTGTCGTTGCTTTGAATGAACCGCAGGACGCTGTTGAAGAGATGCGAAAAGCGTTTGAAGAACGCCGAGATGTGATCTGTCAACGTTTCGACGAGATCAGTGGGGTCAGTTATGTCAAACCGCAGGGTGCGTTTTACATCTTCCCCGATTTCTCTGAACATTACGGCAGAACGATTAATGGACAAAAGATAGAGGGTTCAATGGATATTACCGACTATCTGCTCAGTTCGGCGGGTGTCGGCGTTGTGCCGGGCAACGGGTTCGGTGCGGATAACCATTTGCGTCTCTCATTTGCTACATCGTTGACAGAGATTAATCGTGGATTAGACCGGATTAAAAAGGCGTTGGCATAAAATTTTTGTCTTGCCTTTCAAATAAAGCAGAACTTATGCAACCTCTTTGCAGACATGGGTTGTAACCCCACCTGCAGTACTTACTATGTAGCGTCTTATGAAAAAATGCATAAGTCCTGAAACGTATAGGAGGTACCACCGTGCCAGAGCAGAATACACCGAACCTCGTTTTCGTGATCACTGACGACCAAGGCTACGGCGATTTGGGGTGTACCGGAAATCCGGTTATCAATACACCGAATCTCGACGCGCTCGCGGGACAGAGCGTGCAACTACAGAATCTGCACGTCGGTCCCACTTGTTCGCCGACACGCGCCGGAATTATGACGGGACACTATTGTAACTCTACAGGCGTGTGGCACACTATCGGTGGACGCTCACTCCTCCGTAGTGACGAGGTCACAATGGCAGATATCTTCCGGCGCAACGGTTATAAGACCGGTATGTTCGGTAAGTGGCACCTCGGCGACAACTACCCGTTTCGTCCACACGACAGAGGCTTTGACGAAGCACTCTATCACGGCGGTGGTGGTATCAGTCAGACCCCGGATTATTGGGGCAATGACTATTTCGATGACACCTATTTCCGAAACGGCTCCGAACAACCCTTCGACGGTTACTGCACGGATGTCTGGTTCCAAGAGGCGATGGCGTTTATTGAGCGGCAAGTTGACGGCGATCAGAACCGTCCGTTTTTCTGTTATCTCTCTACAAATGCCCCACACGGTCCGTTCCGTGTTCCTGACGCTTACAGCGAAGTCTATCATAAGAAAGAGGTGCCGAGGGACCGTGCGAATTTCTACGGTATGATCACCAATATCGACGACAATATGGCGCGATTGCGGCACCATCTTCGGGTCTTGGGAATTGAGGAAAACACTATCCTCATCTTCATGACCGATAACGGGACCGCAGCGGGATGTGATCTCGGTGAAGGACAATTCGTCAAGTCCGGATATAACGCCGGTATGCGCGGCAAGAAAGGATCGCCTTATGAAGGTGGACACCGCGTACCGCTCTTTATGCATTGGCCCGGCGGAGGCTTCACCGAAAAGCAAGAGGTCCACGAATTGACCGCAAATATCGATCTCCTTCCGACATTGATAGACCTCTGCGACCTTGAGATTTCCGAAAACACGACTTTTCACGGTACAAGCCTGGCTCCGCTGTTGAGAAACGAGACAGAGACGTGGGAAGAACGGGTTATTGTGACCGATTCGCAGCGCGTCGAGAACCCAATTAAGTGGAAAGATAGCGCGACGATGTCGCAACGGTGGCGACTTATTAACGGGAAAGAACTCTACGATATTCAGGCAGATCCCGGACAAGAACACGACATCGCCAACGAACATCCAGAGGTTGTCGCAGAACTCCGAGAGCATTACGAAACGTGGTGGAAATTGGTCTCAAGGCGTTTTGATGAGGACTGTCCGATTGTCGTCGGCACGCAAAGCGAACCCGTTACCTGTATCACAACACACGATTGGCACGGTGAGAGACACGCGTGGAATCAGGGGAGTATCCGTCGCGGTATGGAGTGTAACGGCTATTGGGCTATTGAGATACCTGAAGATGGGGCGTATAGTTTTGAACTGCGCCGCTGGCCCTACGCCGAAGATAGAGCAATAACGGACGGTATTCCGGGTGAGCATATCGACCTCTACAATGGTGGGAAGGCGTTGGCACTCACAACAGCACAAATCCGCGTCGGAGATCAGGCAGCAACACAAGCCATTGCACCGGATGCAAAAGGCGTGACGTTTACGTTCAACCTCACTGCTGGTCAGACACGTCTTCACACAGAATTAACCGATGAAACGGGTGAATTGGCAGTTGGCGCGTATTATGTGTATGTAAAACGGGTGATCTAACCGGTGGGATCTATTAATAGGTAATGCTGGTCGCCACACGAGAGAATAGGCGTTCTAATTCGCCGATTGACTCGCCGAGAATCCGTTCAACGTCTGTCTGTGTTAGCCCTAGCTGTTGAACACCGAGGCTCTCTTCAAAGTCTTCTTGTGTTAACCCGAAATCCTTGTATCCCTGAATAACGATTTTTAGGTACCATGATGCGGGCGGTGCCAAATTTCCGGACGCTTCTTTCATCCGATAAAACATGACATCGTCTCGGTAATATTTGCCGTAATATTCCGGGTAGCCTTCGTATTTATCAAGAGCGTTTTCGTGGTCTGCTGTAATTTGCCAAAGTCCGCCGTGAACCGTACATCCGTCCTCGGGGATAATATCGGCGTGGTAGTTAAAGACCAGGCGGAAACCATTGAGTTGGGATTTCCCAATACGAGTGATACCCGGACACCGTTGTTGTGTCTGGGAAACATTCATGTTGGATCCGTAGGCAAAGTATTGCATCAGTCGGCTCCATTTGTGAGGGGTCCCCATGCGGAGCATAGGGACCCCAGGATCGTTACTGTGATTTCAGTTTCCCCCAGAGTAGAGGAAGTTTGTCCGATGGTTCCACAGCAAAAGCGGTGTGGAAAATACCATCGTTCATAATCCGCTGAATTTCATCTTCGGTGAGTCCATCGTTGAAGAGACCGACCTCGTCCATAATAACGGCAGAGAGGAAGTTGGTCCCTTTATCAGTAGCGAGCCACGCCGTCTGCTCCTGATCCTGGAGTTGGAACTTCGGTACCTTTTGAGAAACTTCCGCTTTGCCATTAATGTAGATACTACAAGTTTCTCCGTCATACACATTGGCGACGTGATACCATTTGTCTGCCTTGACAGTCACACCACTGCTAACATTCCAAGTATTCGTCCAACTTCGGAGGATATTTGGTCCTTCTTTGTAAGGGACGTATCGGTTGTTGCTCTGATCCCATATAGAGAAATAGTTTTGCTGACCTGCGATGTCAGTAAAGTTTAACCACAGGACGAAGCTCACTTTATCTTGGATAATCCCTTTACCAAGTGGAATGGTAACAGTTCCACCCTTTTTGATTTCGAGGGCACCATCAAACTTGCCGTTTTCCCAGTTACTTTGCGTAATTGTGCCTTTACGTCCGTTTTCGGACGCATCTTCGGCAACATCACCCTTACCTTCGTCCAATAACCAGATACCGACAATCTTATCTGGGTCAATTTCTGCTTGGCTATAACCGACGACGAGGCCTAACGCGAACATCGCGCAGACAAATATTCTTATGCTCATAAAGTTTATGCTCCTCTTTTGATGTTCGGAGTGTCACGACCACAAATCGCTCATTAGCGAAAATGTGATTGATGTATTAATTGCATTAGACTTATCAGGTGCATTACAAGTTTAATCCGATTTCCGAACTACGGGTAAGTTGCGTAAGTCTTATTTAATTTGACAAAGAATCAAGATTAGGATATACTATAATTGCTCGCCGGGATGCTGAAATTGGTAGACAGGCTAGGTTCAGGGTCTAGTGTGCATTATGCGCGTAAGGGTTCGAGTCCCTTTCCCGGCATTTTATATAAACCGTCATTCTCTTTGCAACGTCTCCGGTACCAACCATAGAAAGATGGCGACCGCGAGATAACCGATACCTCCTAATGCGAAACCTGAGTAACTTAATCCGAACAAATCGGCAATATTTCCGACGACAACCGGGCCCGCCGAACCGCCGAAATCACCAGTGAGTCTCCACAAACCTAAGAACTCACCCGTCCCTTCTTGTGGTGCTAAGTCAGCGCCCAGCGTCATCATTGTCCCCGAAGCGACACCGTTGCCGAGACGCATTAGAACCGCCGCAAGCAATAACCACGTGAATGTGCCTGTAAACGGCATCAACGCCATGCCAGTGGCAAAGATGCATATCCCAGGAATCGTCGCATATCTCCTGCCGAAACGATCCATCATAAACCCAGCGATCGGAAACATTGACATATCTACTGCTGAGGATACCATAACGACCGAGCGAACCTGTTGCGTTGTTAATCCGACGACCTCGTCGGCATAGAGCGGAATGATGATATGACACCCACGGCGCAGCGTCTGGACGCATACTTGCCCTATCCCAGCGGTAGCGAGGATCCGCACGTGCTGACGCGAGACTTGGAGCAGGTTTCTTAGATACGGTTGTTTCTGATCGTTGGTTTGACCGGGAGGACGGGTTTCGGGAATGAAGAGGAAACAGAGAACAAAGTTAAGCGCTACGATTCCGGTATAGACAAAAAATGGCAAACGTAGGTTAACACCCAAGAAGATAGAACAGAACTGTCCGGCGAAGGTCCCCATCCGATTGACACCGCCGAACAGCGCGATCGCTCTACCACGGTTTGCTATCGGGATGACATCAGTCATATAAGCGTGTCGGGCGAGCATCCACAACGCATTTCCGATCCCACCAACCAACTGCGCACCGATGAGTTGAAAAAGATTCGTCGCCATACCCATGCCGAGGGTTGACACGCCTATCATCACTAGACCGAGCAGCATCGACAGTTTACGACCAAGCCGCTCCACCAAAATACCGGCAGGGACATTCCCCAACACACCGACAGCAAGAACAACCGTCGTTAACGTATAGGATAACTCAAACGATTTGACGTAGATCGAAAGTGTCGGTGAAACGATACCTATTCCAGTTGACAGTAAGAACGCCGGTATATAGAGCGGTAGAATCAACGAGACACGGCTAAACTTGGGGTTATTCAATTTTGGACAACTTTCAGCACAGGTTGTTTAGCACGCCTTATTTTGAGAAAACGGTCCACAAAGCGTCCACATAACAGTTATTGGTAACCGCATCAAATAGGATAAACTGAATAGTTACTGGAGCCGCGTTGTTTTGCATCACAAAATCTCTCACTGTAGTCAGCGCAACGATTGCTGCTTTCTCCGTCGGGTATCCATAGATACCGGTGCTAATAGATGGAAAGGCGACACTCTGAATGTCCCCTTGACGGTAGTCTACAGTGAGTCGGAGGCTCTCCTGATAACAACTTGCAAGCAGTTCCGCCTCGCCTGAGTTGCCACCTTGCCACACCGGTCCAACTGTGTGGATCACATAGTTTGCGTGAAGGTCGCCGCCGGGGGTGATAACGGCTTTACCGGTAGGGCAGCCCCCCTCGCGTCTCCGGATCTCTGCGCAGGCTTGTTCGATTTCATCGCCACCGGCGCGCCGTATCGCTCCGTCAACACCGCCGCCGCCGATGAGTTCGCTATTCGCTGCATTCACGATAGCATCAACTTCCGCCTTGGTTATATCGCCTTGAATCAGTTCCAAGGTCGTCTCTTTAATCTGTTGGTTCATGAAATCCCCTCCTTAACTTTAAACTTTAACGATTCCTCCGAATGAAACCTGCTCTGTGTAGTTCTTGTAAGATAAACGATTCTATCGGTATATCGCTCTTGAGTTGTATATAACCGGCTCCTCTATCCGCACAGAAACGTTGCAGCTTCTCACAAAATGCCTGCTGTTGATTTCTATATTGTGCTAATGTTTCTGCGTTGATTGTTACGGCTTTGGTTTCACCTGTCTCAGCATCTTCCACCAACCAATCACCGTCAGTAGGTGTATTTTCTAAGTGTATTTGCGGGTCTGTCTCTTCGGGACTTACAACATGGATCGCCGTGATAGTGAAGCCGTGTCCGGAGAGTAATTTGAGTGCGTCGGCGTAACCGCTCGGATCTAAGAAATCTGAAAGTATGACGACCCTACCGGCGTGTCGTTGGTACATCGGAAATTGTTTGAGACATTCCGTTAAACGTGTTTGTCCGGCTCCTGTAATTGCCTCAAGAACTTTTGTCAAACGCGGGAATTGCGATTTACTTGATATGAACGGTAGGATAGGAAAGAGCCGTTCTGCGCAAGTGTAGACCGTCACACTGTCAGCATGTGCCAAGGCGATATAGCCTAATGCCGCTGCGACCTGTTTGACGCACATCAATTTAGTCGGTGCTCCGAAGTCCATAGAGTTGCTATTGTCGATAAGCAGTGTGAGGGGTAGTGCTTCGTCTGTATGGAAAAGTTTGATGAAGAGTCTATCTAAACGTGCGTAGATATTCCAATCGACATGTCGTAGATCATCCCCGGGTTCATAGGCTCTATAATCGGCAAATTCCATGCCTATACCGCGATTGCGGCTTCGCCGCTCGCCTCTAAATTTCGAGCGAAATGAGCGGTTCGCGGGAATATAAAACGGGTCGAGTTGTTTCAAAAATTCGGACGTTAGCAGCATCATAAAAAGTTATAATTGTGGAAAACATGAATGCACGGTATGGAAAACCCACACTACAATTGTGCCAACAGTATAACGCACCTTAGGAAAAAAGACAAGAATTATTTGTTAACGCTTGGACAATCGTCTTTTTATTTTTTTATCTTATCAACGGCAAGCAATTATTTGTATTTAATTTGACATAGGGGAAAAAATAGTGTATAATTTAGGTGATTGGAAAAGCGTGTGAGGGCGACTTGGTGATGTCTGTTCCATCCTTCGTTAGTGTGGTATCGCTTGTAAATGGATGCCCTTTATGCTTTTCGGGGCGTAGCGCAGCCCGGCTAGCGCGTCTGCTTTGGGAGCAGAAGGTCGGAGGTTCGAATCCTCTCGCCCCGATTCAAAATGGAACATTTAACACGAACGCCTATAGCTCAATTGGATAGAGCAACGGACTTCTAATCCGTAGGTTGCAGGTTCGAGTCCTGCTAGGCGTGGTTTTCATGTCGTTGACGGCAGCGTTAAAATATGGTGGATGTAGCTCAGGGGTAGAGCACTTGACTGTGGATCAAGTGGTCGTGGGTTCAAATCCCATCATCCACCCTCATGAGCGTCCGTAGTTCAATGGATAGAGCAATAGTCTTCGGAACTATAAGTTGGGGGTTCGAATCCCTCCGGACGCGAATACTTATGGATGCCGAGCGGGCGCTTCAAAAGCAGTACAGCAGAATGAGCAAGTGCGCCGTTAGCTCAATTGGCAGAGCATCTGACTCTTAATCAGGCGGTTGAAGGTTCGATTCCTTCACGGCGCATCGTCGATAACGCGGACAGAATTTGGGCGGGTGCTGGAATTTGGTAGACAGGATAGACTTAGGATCTATTGGGGTTACGCCTCGTGAGGGTTCAAGTCCCTCCTCGCCCATAGTTGCATTTGATTAAAGGGCCACGCAGAACAACACGGTTAAACACCGCCAAATAATGGGATTGCCAAATTTTAATCGAGAGTGAAACCACACTCGCTACAGAAGTGTGTCGGTTTGATCAATAACCGGATTGTGCTGTCAAAGCATAGTTCGTCTTTTTTTAACTTTTTGACGAGGCGACACTTCAAAGGGTATCCCGGATTTGGATGCCCAGCGTGAGGACAAAAGTTTGAGAGTTCAAGTTGAAAGATTAGACACCACGCAAGTCCGTCTGGACATAGAGGTTCCCGTTGAAGACGTTAACGCAGCGTTGAAGGAAGCTTATGAGGCACTCCGTACACAAGTTTCTATCCCCGGTTTCCGGAAAGGACGCGTGCCGGTAGCAATCCTGAAATCCCGATTCCCTGATTATATCAGCAATGAAGCCGTCCGATATCTCATCGCTCCTGCTTACGAAGATGCTATTCAACGCGAAAACCTGAATCCGCTCTCTCAACCGACGTTCACACCGTCTCTTGACGAATTACAAGTTAAGGAAAACGAACCGCTGGCATTCTCCGCCACGGTAGATATTCGTCCCGATATAGATATCCCGCCCTACGAAGAGCTCGTAACCGATAAAAACCCTGTCAATGTACCCCGTGAAGATGTTGATGCCTATATCGCGCGCCTGCAAACGCAATCTGCGACTTACGAACCGCTTGACGTTGAACGTCCAGTTCAAGAGAAAGACTGCGTCCGAATAGATTGGGAATGCCTCATTAATGGCGAACGGATTGATGCCGAATCAAGAACAGATGTTGATATAGAACTCGGTATCGGCGGCATACACGAAAAACTTGAGCAAGCAATCCTCGGCATGCAGATCGCGGAGACGAAATCCGTAGACATCGATTTTCCCCAAGAACATACAAACCCTGATCTCGCTGGCGCAACCGCTCAATATGAGATTACGCTGCACGCTATCACAGAGAAGCATCTGCCGCTCTTGGATGATGAATTTGCGAAGGACCTCGGCTATGAAAATTATTCTCAACTTTACGGTGTGATATGGAACAATATGGTTGAAGAAGAGACGAGTTTACATGTTGATAAACAGAAAGCAGAATTGCTGGCGCAACTTATTGAAAAAATTGATATTACGATCCCGGAACCGTTAGTGGATCAGTACGTCCAACAGACGCTTCAAAATGTGAAACAGCAACTTGCACGCGAACAGAGGACACCTGAGGATGCTGGTATTAATATGGAGACACTGCCTGATGAACTTCGGCGGGATGTCATCCAACAAACAAAGCAGTCCTGGATATTCAGCACAATCGCTGAGGAAGAGGGTATTTACGTATCCGACGATGAATTGGAATACGAGATCCGTCGTGTCGCTGAACAACAGAACCGAGATGCTCAAAAGTATGCTGACATGTTGAAATCAAGTAATCGCTTGGAAGATTTTCGCGGGCAACTCCAACATGAGAAAATCTATCAGTTCCTTATTCATCGAGCGTCCGCGAAACAGTCGCTCATAATTACCTGATCTGCTCTGTGTCAATAGATACACGTAAGTTATAAGTTAAGCAAGTTTCAATATTAAATAGATGTTTGCTCTTCGGATGGATTGGAAGATTGGAAGGGTTCCATCCTTCGCCCCTTCCATCTTTCCTGTTTTCCATCCTTCCTCAAAAGTTGAAATTTGCTCCTTAATATTGCTTAAACTTTAATTCGGATTGGAAAGAAAATGAATCTTGTACCTGTCGTCGTCGAACAAACCGGTCGAGGGGAGCGCTCTTATGATATTTATTCTCGGCTACTTGAAGACCGGATTATCATGATTGGAACATCTATTGATGATGATATTGTCGCGAGTCTTGTAACAGCACAAATGCTTTTCTTGGAGGGCAAGGACCCCGATGCGGATATCGTTCTCTATATTAACACCCCTGGCGGTTCCGTCTCTGCCGGATTGGCAATTTACGATACAATGCAGTACATCAAAGCAGATGTCCAAACTTGGTGTTTAGGTAGAGCTTATAGCATGGGTGCGATTCTGCTTGCCGCGGGAGCACCGGGTAAACGCTACGCACTCCCTCACGCGAAAGCGCTCATTCATCAGCCGATGGCAACCGGGATCGCAGGACAAGCCTCTGATATTAGTATTCACGCGAAAGAAATTTTACACGAACGAGATCGACTTTATGCTATTTTAGCTGAACATACCGGTCAAAATGTTGAGAAGATCTCTGTCGATGCTGATCGAGATTTTTATATGACTGCGGATCAGGCGCTCGAATATGGACTCGTTGACCACGTTGTCGCGCAACGTGCCACACAGACGAAATAGCCATCGGAAACCATCGGCAGTCGGGAAAGAAAGGAGAACTCTATGTCACAATCCGCCCATCGTGAAGTGTCCTGCTCTTTCTGTCAACAAGACAGCACACAAGTACGGTTACGACTCCTTCAGGGTAGGGGTGCTAACATCTGCGTTGAATGTATTGTCCGCCTATCAGCATCCACAGCGGAAAACGCTTCCTGTACGTTCTGTAGGCGAGATAATACGCACGTCGAGCGGCTCTTTAATGGACTTGAGGCGAACATCTGTGAGAAATGCCTTGCCGAATGTATCGACTTGTGTAGCGACCTTCTCGTGCGAAACCGCGATGGCAGCTTTGATATTTCTATTGACGGTTTCAAAAAGGCAGACGCAGACACAGCAAACGGGCAACACGGACCCGAAGACAGAGAACAAAAATCTGGGCTCACACAAGAACACGGCGGTCACAAACCATCGAAAACTGAGACTGCACGCGCAACGAACTCTGGAACAAAAGGCGGGCAGGTGACACTTGCAGAACCGCCTTCACCTGAAGAAATTAAAACTAAACTTGATGAATACGTTATCGGTCAAGAACACGCTAAAAAGACGTTATCCGTCGCTGTTTACACGCATTACAAACGTTTGCACCACGATGATACTGATGATGATGTTGAATTAGATAAGAGCAACATCTTACTTATCGGTCCGACAGGCACGGGGAAAACGCTACTCGCCCAAACCCTCGCCAAAGTTTTAGATGTACCTTTTGCTCTTACTGATGCAACAACGTTGACCGAGGCGGGATACGTCGGCGAGGATGTCGAAAATATCATCTTAAAACTTGTGCAAGCGGCAGACGGTGATATTGCTCGCGCCGAAACAGGAATCATTTATATTGATGAAATTGATAAGATTACGCGGAAATCCGAGAACCCGTCAATTACGCGTGATGTATCCGGGGAAGGCGTTCAGCAAGCATTACTGAAGATTTTGGAAGGCACAACGGCAGGTGTCCCCCCGCGCGGCGGCCGGAAGCACCCACACCAAGAGATGATAGAGGTGAATACAAGGAAAGTCCTGTTTATCTGCGGCGGGACCTTTATCGGCGTAGAGAAGGCAATTAAGGACAGACTCGGCAAGCAGAGCATCGGTTTCGGATCACCCATCCAACCGAAAACAGAGACGAAAATTCATGAACTCCTTGCACGGGTAACACCTAAAGATCTCATTAAATACGGCTTCATACCGGAGTTGATTGGACGGCTTCCAGTTGTCACGACGCTTCATGACTTAGACGCATCTGCTTTGATTCGTATACTTACGGAGCCGAAGAACGCACTCGTTAAACAATACCGGCGGCTTTTGGCTTACGAAGGTGTGCAATTCCATATAGATGATGGAGCACTTGCAGCCATCGCAGATGAAGTGATTGAACGCGAAACTGGTGCGCGCGGATTAAGAGCGGTTTTTGAAAAGATTATGCTTGATACGCTCTATCGTCTCCCTTCGCTCAATGATGTCGAAGCGTGTCATATTACTGAAGACACTGTGCGGAACGCTGAACCGCCGCAACTTATCTACAAAAAGTCCGAAGAACTGAAAACTGCATAATAGTTAACAGTTGACAGTTGACAGTTAACAGTTACAAGAGATTTTTGATAATCACAAGTCTCTTTCTGAAAATAGTTTTCAGTTACAAGAAGTTTTAGAGAGTCACAAAGTCTCTTTCTGATAACTGAAAGATTTTTTCTCCGAAAAAAATCGTACTGAAAACTGACAACTATTAAAAAGGATTAAAAACATGAATTCGACAGCAACGCAAGAATACGAACCGGTAAATTTACCCATTATCTATTTACCTCCGGATTTCAATACGGTTTTCCCGAGGACGAAATCTCTCCTAAACGCCACTCGCAAAATGGGAATCCAGGCCGTCCATACTGCCCTCCGTTCAGATAGGCGGGTGCTTCTCCTCCATCAGAAAGTGGAGTTGGAAGAAGCGGAAGAGGTCACGCCTGAACATCTCCACACTATTGGTGCTGTCGCTAATATCATCGAATCTTATGAACCTGGGGACGGCACCATCCGTATCGCTGTTGCTGCGGAACAGCGCGCGATTGTCCTTCGCTATACGAAAACCAAGGATTTCTTGGAGGCGGATGTGAAAGTTGTTCATGAAGAGATCGGGTTAGCAAACGCTGCCGCGGCACTCGTTAAAAAGACGAAGCAGCTTTTCAGTGAGTACGCGAAGACTCGACAGAAGGAACAACGCCGCGACTCACAGTCTCAGAACCTGACGTCCGAAGAAGTCAAACGCACGATTAAAGACCAAGAAGAACCCGGACACCTTGCAGATACCATCGCTGGATCCCTCGGTCTCACAGCATCCGAACGCCAAGAAGCCATTGAAGAACTCAATCCGATTAAGCGACTACAACTTATCATTCGGTTTTTGAAAGAGGCGTTGGAACGGAACGAACTCTGGGACGATATCCACAATCAGGTACGTGAATCTGTCCAGAAAACACACCGAGAATTCTACCTTCAGGAACAGATGAAGGTGATACAGAAGGAGCTCGGAAGAGATGACATCGCTGAAGTTGATGAACTCCGCGAACAGGTAAAAAACGCTGGCATGTCCGAGGAAGCGGAGGAAAAGGCGCTCAAGGAATTGGATCGGCTCGCGCAGATACCGCCGCAATCCGCAGAATCTGGGGTCATTCGTACTTATGTCGATTGGATACTTGCCCTTCCTTGGAAAGAGAGCACTGAACACCAACTTCAACTTCCGGAAGCACAACGCATACTTGACGAAGATCATTACGGGTTGGAGAAGCCGAAAGAGAATGTGCTCGAATATCTCGCTGTCTTACAACTCGTGAAACATCTAAAGGGTCCTATTATTTGTCTCGTCGGTCCCCCCGGAGTTGGAAAAACATCGCTTGGTAAATCAGTTGCCCGTGCAACTGGTCGGAAATTCGTGAGGATGTCGCTCGGTGGCGTTCGCGATGAAGCGGAGATCCGTGGACACAGGCGCACCTATATCGGCGCGATCCCCGGACGCATCATCCAAGGACTGCGAGATGTGAAGTCAAAAAATCCGCTCTTTCTTCTTGATGAAATTGATAAGCTGAGTTCCGATTTCCGAGGTGACCCGGCATCTGCACTCTTGGAAGTTTTAGATCCGGAGCAGAATTCTACGTTCCGAGATCATTACATGGATATCGCCTTCGATCTCTCCGATGTCATGTTTATCACGACGGCTAACACCCGTGTTACGATACCAGCACCGCTTCAAGATCGGATGGAAATCATTGAACTGCCGGGCTATACCGATTTTGAGAAGCATAACATTACGACTTTTACACCGAATGGGCTCATCCCGAAGCAACTCGAACGACATGGACTCTCAGGGGATAATATCACTTTCACAGATGATGCCATCTATGAAATGATCCATAAATATACTCGCGAAGCCGGTGTCCGAAGCCTCGAACGTACTATTACTACCGTCATGCGGAAAGTCGCCAGAGAGATTGTCACCGAAGATACCCCAGATCTCAACGTCGAAATAACGCCAGACAACTTGAGCGACTATCTCGGGCCTGCTAAGTGGACCCGCACGAAAGCCGAGGAACACGACGAAATTGGTGTTGCTACCGGAATGGTGTGGACGCAAATTGGTGGCGATATTGTCTCGGTTGAAGCGACGACGATGCCGGGGGAAGGCAAACTCAGTATGACCGGTCAACTTCAGGAAGTCATGCGTGAGTCTGTGCAGACGGCTGTCGCCTATATCCGTTCGCGCTCTGGATCCTTCGGGCTATCTGACAAGCAATTCGAGCAAGAAGATATTCATATCCACATCCCTGAAGGCGCGGTTCCGAAGGACGGTCCCTCGGCAGGAATCACCGTTGCTGCGGCGATCCTTTCCGCTTTAACAGGTAAGTCCGTCCGAAAAGACATCGCTATGACGGGTGAAATCACACTTCGCGGTAGAGTCCTCCCCATCGGTGGTCTAAAAGAGAAGGCACTCGCCGCCTACCGGAACGGTATCTTTGACATCATTATCCCTGTGGACAACGAGAAAGACGAAGTGGACATTCCAACGGAGATTCGTGAAGGGATCCGTTTCCACAAAGTCAACGATATGATGGAGGTCCTCGAATTGGCACTGACAGAACCTATTGTTGAACCTGAAGTCCCTATAGAAATGTCAGTCGCCTCTCAACCGCCAGTATAGGATGGTTATAAGTTATAGGTGGTAGGTTAAGAAGTCCGTAAAGTGTTCTAAAGTGTTTTTGCTTAGAAGAGACCGCGAAACAAAAACGGTGTTTCTCCTAGTAGTAAAGTTATCAACTTCGCAACTTTAGCACATTTTGAAACTTTAGCGCACTTTCTTATAACTTATAACCTCTTAACTAATAACCTTAAAATATGCGATTAGATAAATTCCTACAAGTCAGCCGCCTCGTAAAACGGCGCACGATTGCGAATACGCTCTGTAGCAAAGGCGCAGTGCGTGTCAATGGACATGTCGCAAAAGCCGGGAAAACGCTCTCTGTAGGCGATGTAATTCGTATGCCGCATCCGACGGATATAGAGGATACGCCTGACTGGGAATACGAAGTTGTTGAACTCCCCACCGGAAACGTCTCACGCGCACGCGCTGAGACACTCTATCGTCAGTTAAAGCCGTAGCCGTTATTGTAATGCCCTTGAGAACCCTCAAAGCTAGCTGAAGGTTTCCGGTTCCTGATAGTCTATAGCCATTAGAGAAAGTCGCAATGATTCCCACAGAACGTCATATCCAATCCGAAACTATTGCATTCAAGGCGCGCACGTCGCATACCATAAACAGACCGAGGATTGGGATCACGATGGGCGATGCAGCCGGTATCGGTCCCGAAATTATCGCCAAGGCACTCACACGCCAAGACGTATATTCAGTGTGCGAGCCAATTGTGATCGGGAGTCCCGCTATCCTTGAAAAAGCGTGTCACCTGATACCATCCGTTAGTGAAGTTCGTACCGACCGTTCGGAACGGACAGTGCCAGGATTAAAAATTAACGGTATCAACACCGCAAAACAAGCATCGGCATTGTATGGTACGATTGATGTGCTTGATGTCTCCTCAATATCTCCTGAAGAAATTTGCCACGGTACGATAGATGCTCGTGCCGGTGCTGCAGCTGTCAAAGCCCTTGAAGTTGCAACACATCTTGCAATGCTCGGGGAACTTGACGCTATCACGACTGCACCAATATCCAAAGCATCCATAAACCGTGCCGGATACCCCTATCCTGGACACACCGAAATGCTTGCCGCATTCACGAATACATCTGACGTAGTGATGATGCTCTGTACGCCTGAAGCATTGACAGCGAATGCTGGTAGCAGCGTTAAAAATAAACATGTCGGTTTCGCTGTCTCTTTCGTCACGAACCATATCCCACTTGCCGATGTGCCGAAGTCTCTCTCTATCGAAAAAATCGTGAAGGTTATTCGTATCACGCGACAAGCATTAATTCGTTGTGGTATTCGTGAACCGCGACTTGCTGTTGCCGGGCTGAATCCACATGCCGGTGAAAACGGTATTTTCGGAGACGAGGAAGAACGTTTTATCCGTCCGGCTATTTTACGGGCACAGACGTCACATACCACAATAGACGGTCCACTCCCTGCCGATGTGCTTTTCGTGAAAGCGAAGCAAGGACACTGGCACGCCGTTATCGCGATGTATCACGATCAAGGCAATATACCGATAAAACTTCTCGGGTTCGGCGAACTGGTAAATGTGACCTTGGGTTTGCCGATAATCCGTACCAGTGTGGACCACGGAACAGCGTTCGACATAGCCGGTAAGGGTATTGCCAGCGAGACGAGTCTTGTAGCAGCACTCAACTGTGCCGCGCAACTCGCAATGAGCCATCAGCAAAAAGACGATTGGTAAGAGAAGATATATCAAACTTTTCTTACAGATTTTAGAATTAAAAAAACATGAAAAAGACTGTTATTTTTTTCGCCACACTCTTTACATTTGCTACTGTCCCGATGCTGGTTGCTATCGGTCAAATACGTTCGGAACCACCGTTACAAGCGCTGACAATGACAGCGGACGTTTTTACCGCCCGCTTCGTCCTCCCGGAACTCAAGATAAAAACACAAGCTCCCTCTACTGATGGTAACTCCGAAGCTGAATTAACTGAGATACATTTTGCGGGTGCGGATTGGACACTCGACGTAGGCAAACCACGTCTACCGATTTATACCCAACGCATTGGGATTCCGACGACCGGAACACCGGTTGTTACAGTTATTCAAGCGCGTTCAGAAATTAGAACTGTTGAAAATGTGCGTATCACACCTGACGATGCGATTTTCCCGACACTGGATTCCATAGACTCCGCTCAAGTTTTGCCAGGGTTCTATCCGGCAGAACTCGTAGAAGTCGTCCCGGGCGGCTTCGTGCGAGATCAACGTATCGGCAGCTTACAAATCAACCCTGTCCAATACAATCCGGCAACGAAACAGTTAAAAATCTTTGCTGCTGTGACGTTTCGGGTGAATTTTCCGACCTCTCCGATAACTGGTGCTATCGGTAATGCTGCGTCTATTCTGAATGCCCCCGCTTCTTTTCGAGAATCATCAGGCGTTTTTGAGACCTTATTTCAGGGTACATTGTGGAACTATGAACAGGCGAAGCCGTGGCGAAAACAGCGCCGAACATCTTATGGTGCCGCAAACGAACCCTACGCCCCCGGCGCGCCGCCGTTAATAACTGCCAGCACACGCCGTTTTAAAATTCCTGTCACCCGGACAGACCTGTATAAGATCACCTATAACAATATTAAGGCTTACGCTCGCATTGACCCAGAAACTATTGATCTTGACACAGTTCGATTGGAAAGCGGCGGTCAGAAGCAAGGTGTCCATATCTTTGATGAAAATGGGAACAATACACTTGATCCTGGCGATCAACTTGTCTTCTATGGACGCGCCTTAGCGGACAACAAATTCACCAATGAAAATGTTTACTGGCTCCGATTTGGTCTGCAGGGTGAGTCTGCTGCTGGTTTTGAAACATCGCGCGTTGAGGTCCGCGACGTGGCACCGCAAGGGCGCAACCTGCCGTCACCGAAAGCCTTTTTATCGCGCATCCGGTTTGAAAAGGACAGGCACCATGATACTTTAGAAGCACACGATATTAAGTCTGAGCTCGCGGATCACTATTTTGATGTCGCCTTCCGTGGTGGAGATCTCAGTACGAGCCGAAAAGATTTCTCAATTACGCTGCCGATGGCAATACCGCGGAATATGATTGACCGTCCCTCTGCGCTGCGTATCAAGTTCCAAGGTGCGTCCTACAAAGCGAATGCGGGGCACAAAGCACGTATCATTTTCAACGGTCATCAACTCGGTAGAAACGAGGAATGGAGACGACAAGCCTCACAAACGGCAGTCCGTGATATTCGGCATGACCTTGTCCACCACGATGCTACGAATTTCATGCGTATTGAGGCACTTGATGACAATGATACGCCTCCAGGTTCTTACGATTTCTACCTCGACTGGTATGAAATTGACTATTGGCGGACTTTCCAGGCGGAGGACAACCGCCTTGAATTTAATACCAATACCGAACCCCGTCACCAGGGTCAAGTTCAATACCGGGTGGGAAACATCGCTGACGAAGCAATAGATGTCTACCAGCTGAATGAGAATGGCATTACGAGCAAACTCGTCGGTGGGACCGTTTCTCGGGCGGGTGTCAAATATCAGATTCGCTTTGAAGATACTGTCAACCAACATACGCGTTATTTTGTCGTAGGTCGTCGCCGCTATCGAAGCGTCAACGCGCTCATTCCAATACCGCCGACGTCGTTGAAAAACCCTGGCAATCGAGTTGACTATATCTTCATCACGCATCCGAACTTCGCGGAAAGTATTACGCCACTCGTTGAATTCCGAAGTTCGCAGGGTTTGAAAACGCTCGTTGCTGATATTAACGATATTTATAATGAATTTAGTGACGGACTTTTCAATCCGTTTGCCATCCGGAAGTTTCTGCGGTATGCCTATCATAACTATCAGCAGCCGGCACCTACTTATGTGCTCCTCGTTGGCGATGCCCACTACGATTACAAAAACGCTACACCGAGTACCTATAATATCTATCCGAATTTTGTGCCGACCTACCACGGTTGGGCTCCCGCAAGTGGCGAAACTGCCATGGACCAGCGCTTTGTCAACGTCAGCGGTGAGGATCCACTGCCTGATATGCTCATAGGACGCCTCTCTGTCCAAACACCGGATGCCCTCACAGTTATGATTCAAAAGATCATCGACTACGAGGAGAACCCTAAGATTGGGCTGTGGCAAGGCACGTTAATTCAGGTTGCCGATAACGAGATTGACCATCCATCAGACGCGGATTTTGAGAGGAGTCGTGATGAACTGATACAGGAAGTTATACCGGTCGGCTATAACACCCGCGAAATCTATCTCCGAAAAATTAGAAGTCCTGAAGATACACGGCTAAGTATTCTCTCAGCTATCGATAAGGGTGCTCTTGTCCTCGAGTACGCGGGACACGGTGGTAGCGAGACGTGGGCGGATGAGTCTATTTTTCGTATTGAGGATGCTGCAGGTTTGCGTAACCGCTACCTCCCCTTCATCATTACAACGACTTGCCTCAACGGGCAATTTGATAAACCGCAACAAGCCGGAGATTTTTGCCTCAGTGAACAATTTCTACTCGGGAGATACGGCGCAATCGCAACCCTTTCAGCGACCCGGTTAACCTACGGTTCAGCGAATGCAGCGTTTGATATTGACCTCTTTGAGGCTCTTTTTCGGGTTAGGCAGGCATCTCCAGCATTAGCGCCGAACGCTGCCGCTGAACAGGCAACGATAGGGTACATCGTGGCTGACGCCAAGATCAGTTTTCTGAATCGGAACCGGAATCCAGACTGGGTCCCTGGCACTGAACAATACACACTTTTCGGTGATCCAGCATCTCGTCTTGCGCGCCCGCAGCTTGATGTAAAGGTCGAACTGGAACGCGTCGCCCTCAACAGTACACACAAGATTGTTATTGAGGCAAATGAGGTGGGAGTCATCCGAAATTCTGGCATCGAAGGTGCGGAAGACGTGAGTTTCACACGCGTATCCGATTTCAGTACCGAAAACCTGACAGCTTACGCAGCCTTCGGAAATAATTTTGATGATGACCTTCGCAACGACCTCACGCGACAAGCAGGTGGAAGGGTCTGGCAAGGAGAATACGGTGCCATCCGGATTGATATTCCTAATAACGTCATACCTGGCGGTGGCTTTGCCCGCATCTTTGCCCACGATGGTACTCGTGCAGCCGTCGGCGGCACTCGATTTTGGATTGATATACCGGTCGTACAAGACATTCGCGAAACACTTGATACTGAAGTTACGGGGACCCTTAATATCAGTGTTCTCGTCGTTGATGACAAGGGCCTCGGCGGGATACGAGATATAAAAATTTTGTGGGATAATACGGCTGATTATGAGAACATAACAACCCCGATGGTCCCCGCGCGTACGTCACCCGGCGCTGTCCCACCCGGTGGACAGTGGTATGAACTTGAAACCCCTATTCCGTTGCCGATACGTGGAAGGCAGATACGCTACAGAATTCTCATCACCGACAGCAACGGACATAAGGTCGCTATGCCATCGGAGCTTGCGCGCTACGTCGTTAAAGTTCCTGAGGGTCCCAATGTCGCTATCGGCACAGACGAGACGGATCTGGCATATATTCGATATATTTTCGATAAAGATCGGAACGGCTATCAACTCGTGGCGGAACTGATTAATGACGGTGGTCGTCCTGTGCTGGCTGATATTGAAGTCGTATTTGCCGAAGGGAATCCTGATGGGGATGGCGATCTCATTGTTGACGCGGATGCTAATATTATCGGGACTGTAACGGTCAAATCCAGCGATTGGATGGAAGGCACTTATGTGTGGCAACGCGCAACGGCGACCCTCAATTTGGATGCGCCGCTTGAAACAGGGGTCCATAGCATTTATGTCCTCGCCGATCCAGAAGACCCGAGTATTGAAGATGAAATTGACGACGGCAATATTGAAGAGGCGCGAGTCTTTGATAACAAACACCACATCTCTTTGGTTGTTAACGATTTTAACTATAGATCGCAAGAAGAGTTGACGGCTTTTAGTTTAGACAGGGTTTTTGACATTCATTTTCCTGCAAACGCGCTTGAAACCGAAGCCCAAAATGCAAGTGGTATCCCGCTCGTTGTTACCTCACAAGTTCCGGTTGAACCGAAGCAACCCGATCTCCAGTTCGCGCCGATTCCGCGTGTCGCCGCGCGCCGTCGTGGGCTCACCCGGCAGGGAGAAGCGGTCGCGCAATACTACGAACCTGCGTTTCGGACAGGTGTCACAACACTCGTGAAACCAGCAAAACTTAAATTCCGCTTTGATGTTAGTGCTTTGGAAGACATTGTACAAAAAGAGACTGAAATTCCACGGAACAATCCGGTATTTGAATATGAGCTTACACAACTTGCAAACCAATTAGCGATCTATGCATGGCAGGCGGATATAGTATCGGGTTCAGCACAAGCACACATCGCTGTTGCCGAAAAGGCGGCTGTTAAACTGTCCGCTTGGCGACGGCTGCCATCACAAATTAAATATACCACAGAAGGCGACTTCCGCCTCGAAAATTACATCACACCAACACAGTTAGAAAATGCGAGCCAACAGAAATTAGAGACAGATGCTATCAGTATCAACTCGACCCTTACACCCGCGGCGACTTGGGTTATCACTTTCCTTGATGGTGATGAATACGAGGTGTTTTTCAAGCGGAGGGGGGACACGGAGATACGAAAAATTGATCGGATTGGACAGCTCGATAATCCGTTCAGGGAGGATGTGTTCGGTTTAGAGTTACGGATTCCGCGTGAAGAAAATCCGTCGCCTGATGTTAATTACGCTTTTGAATTTGGCGATGTCCTCGCTTTTGAAACCGACTATGACACTGAAGGTAATGTAGTGCTGACAAAGATATGGAATGCGAATCGCGGTAACGGCAAGGCAGCTGTGAATAACAAACCTGGCCCCAAAGCGGAATTTGAAACAGGCGACTGGCTTATCTTTTTTACCGATGCCAGTTTCTATGAGCTTCGGGATGCTTCTAACGAACCGGCATATTTTGGGAACGGGATCAAAATCCGCGGAACAGTAAACAGACCTATTTTTCTTACCCATCTCGGATTTGAAATTCTGGTCAATCCCGGTTCTGAAGATTTTCAATTCGGGGATACGATTAAATTCAGTTCCGCTCGCGTTGCGACAATTACGACGGAAATCACTGAACTTACACAGTTCGCGCTCATGCGTAGCACCGATACCGAACCGCCTACCTTTAACCTCTGGGTAGATGACCTTCAACCGCAAACCGGTAGCGTCATTTCACCGAGACCTAAGATATCCATCGTGTTACAGGATACAAATGGGATTGATACGGGATTCTTTACCTTTGAGATGCGGAAGGATGATGGTCCCTTTGAACCTGTCCCCGATTACGAACTCCGCCTGCAGGGTGGCATTGAGATCGTACCGATTGATTATCGGCCGGTTTTGTTCCCTGGTGAATATACTTTTAACATCAAGGCTCAAGATTTTAATGGCAACACTATCGGTGGTGATGACGGTGTTGTTAGTTATAGATTCTTTGTCACTGAGGTACCGGATATCACACCGCCTGCTATCGAAATTCGAGTTGCCACCCTGGGCACAGGGGCAACGAACGAAACATTTGACGAACTTTTGACAGATGGGGCGGTCCTCAGGGAGCAACCGCACTTCACGATTACCCTCACCGACGATAATGCCCTTGATGAGACCACTTTTCGATTCAATTTCGGAAACCTGTATGAGACCCCTACGCTGTTAGACCCGAGTCGTTACATCGAAACTTTCGATCCTGCAGCCCCCGAAAATGCTGCTTTCACGTATGCGCCCGATCTCGCTAATGGGGAATATCAACTCCATATTACCGCTGCGGATATCGATGAAAACGTAGCGGAACTCGATGTGACCTTTACGTTAGATGAAAAGGTCACGCTCAGTGAGGTCTTCAATGTCCCGAACCCGATGGTTGATGGCAAAACGTTTTTCACCTATCACCTTGCACAGCCGCCAGACAGCGTCATAATCAAGATTTACAGCGTTAATGGTAGGCTCCTCCGCACGCTTGTCGATGCCAGTGCGAATCGCGGCACGAACGAAACGGGTTGGGATGGTAGAGATGAAACAGGAATGCGGTGTGCCAACGGCGTGTATTTCTACCGCGTCGTTGCTCACACCGATGCGGAAAAGATAGAACAGGTGGGTAAACTCGCGATACTACGGTAGAAGCGCGCAGTGCTCGCGATTTACATACTTCGCTGTGTTTGCGGTTCTATTGTAACGGTGAATAATCTGTCGGTTCCAGAATCTTAGAACTTGCCACATTGACCAGCGGGCCACCAATCTCCGTCAGGCGTTTCGCCGCTTGCCACTCGGGATCGGCAATGAAGGCATCCCAGGCACGCTGATAATGTCCCAAATCCTCAAAGGCGAGCATATAGACAAGCTCAGTTGTCGTTGCCTCACCGATAGCCGTCTCCCAAAACCCGATAACTTTCATGTTATGCTTTTTGAACAGTGGAAGCGTGATGTTCGCAAACCGGTCATTTAGATTTTTCATCTTCCCGGGTACAACTTGATACGTTCGCAATTCATAAATCATTTTTTTAAATTTCCTTGCGGTTCGGTCAGGCGAATTTAGCGAAGAACGTCCCTCTCCGTATATCCAGCCCGGCCCGTTGGTTGGGCTTACGCGCTTTTTCTATGTTAGAGTTACCAGTTCTAGGTTATTAGTTATCGGTGAAGAGAGACTTGAATAGTCAAACGACTTCTTTAACTGAAAACTGAAAACCGATAGCCGATGGCTATTCCTCATAGGATCCCGTATTTATCATAAACTTCGCGCAGCGTCGCCCCGGCGAGAAGTTCATCGCGGGTGCGATTCTCACCGTTCACCTTTTCCAATGCGGCTTCTATTACCGCTGTTTCCACCGCTTGCGGAATGATAACGACCCCGTCGGCATCACCGAACACAATGTCGCCTGGATTAACGGTAACACCACCGCATTCGATTGGGACGTTGTAGGCGACGACATCGCCGCGTCCATTAGAATCAACGGGCGACAAACCTGTCGTAAACACAGGGAATCCCATTGCCAAAATTTGCTTAGCATCTCGAATAAACCCATCAATGACGGCACCGCGTGCTCCCCGGGCGCGTGCCGCGGTTGAGAGGAGTTCACCCCAGAAACAGATACGGGTACTCTGGTTCGTCGAGCAGATGAGAACGTCGTTCTGTTTGAGGCTATCGACCGCTGCGATTTCCTGCTGATACGGTTCATCTGGAATCTCATAGACCTCCACACACAACACAGGCATCGCGCGCCCCACCACAAGCGTCTGCGGATGCAGGGGCCGGATAGTATGTTGCAGTGCCTGTTCGCGGTAACCAGTTGCATCCAGCGCATCTGAAATCACGGCAGCGTATAACTGCTTTTCCATCAGATCAAACAGTTCTGTGTCGTCGTTCCACTGATTCTGTCCGTTGGACATGTAGAAGTCCTCCCATTCACATTCAATCGTACGGCAGCTACATTGCCTTTCAGTAGTAGGAGCTGGGTAACCCAGGCCCTACAGTTAAAGCGGTATATTGTGGCAGTTACAAGAGTATTCCCGACGCAATATATTAACTGATAACTGAAAGCGCAGCGTACTGAGTACTGCGTACTATTTAATAATTCTCGTAACCGACTTCTTGGAGACGCGCCGCTTTTTCGGCAACGCCGTCACTCAATTTCGCTTTGTATGCTAACAACTTTTCTTCGAGTTCAGGGAATTGGAGTGCCAGAATTTGGACAGCAAACAAGCCAGCATTCCGCGCGCCGCCGGAACCGATTGCCATCGTTCCGACAGGAATACCAGGGGGCATCTGAACTGTTGCGTAAAGCGCGTCCACGCCGTTGAGCGGTCCGCCATCAATCGGGACACCGATGACGGGGAGCGTCGTGTGTGCAGCGATGACCCCTGCAAGATGTGCTGCACGTCCTGCGCCAGCGATGATAACTTTTCCGCCTTCCGCTTTAATTCTTTCCGTCCACGCCATTGTCCGTTCCGGTGAACGGTGTGCAGATGAGATCGTTATCTCAAATGGGACCTCGAATTCCTCTAATACCTTTGCGGCTTCTGCCATCTTCTCTAAATCGGAATCACTTCCCATGACAATACCGACAAGCGTTGTTTTCTGTTCTTGTAGCGACATATCTATATCTGTACCTCGTTTTAATAGTTGTCAGTACCCGGTACTCAGGACTCGGTTAAAGAGGCATTTTGTGGTCGGAAGATGAAAGGGAACCGCCACAAAGTATTAACTGATAACTGAAAGCGCAGCGTACTGACAACTGTTAGCTTCTAAAAATTATATGTGAATTTCTCTCAATGATCAGCGGTTCGGGACCTCCGGATGGAAAGTTCAATGCCCATTCGTTCGGATCGTAATCGCGCGTAACGAAGCAGGCGCGATGCACCGGAACCGCATGTGTTAGTCCGATTCGCGTCGCCATTTTGACGCACCCATCGTAGAACGGGAATTCACCCTCTGTTGGATGGTTCGTCAGGAAACCGATGTCTGGTTTATGTGCAGCCACTGCTGCAACCAAAGCGTCGTGCTCCGCGAAATTATTGATCGGATCGCCGCTAAAATAAAGCGTTACGCCATTACTTTGACCAAGAACTCGTCTACCGATACTTTCGCTAGGGCGCGAGTTCTTGGTCAAAATCACATACCCCAAGTGTGTGACATCTGGGGGTGCTATATCGGCGGAGGCATCGCCGTCCGGTGGCTTGGCATAAACGGCGTGTACCGTGAGACTGTTGAGTACTGCCGATTCTCCAGCACGAATTTCTGAGATATTTGTTGAAGCGATGTCTGTTTCCGCCGAAATTTGACGCACACTCTCTTCGGGACCAACGAACCGTGTTGCGTCGGAGGTCTCCCAAATCCGGCGTATGGACTCCGAGCAGGTATGATCGCCGTGTGCATGCGTTAAGAGAACAAAATCGGTCGGAAGTGCCGATTCATCGAGTGGTGGTTCGGTATGAATAAAACGGTCCGCGGGACGTTCCCGCGGAAAATACGGATCAATTTGGACAATCGTACCAGCGGCATCCTTCAAAGCGAAGCTGCTCTGTTCAAACCAGTGGACAGCAACAGCACCTTCTGGTACTTCTAAATCAACAAGTGGATGCATATTTTTTAAATTTCCTTGCGGTTCGGTCAGGTGAGATTTTTATTTGACGTTCCAAGGCGTAATCTGAAGAAACACCCAAGCAATACGCAGAAATACCGTTTTTGCTGGGGCGTTTCTTGTAAGCAAAAACACCCTCCATTACATTACGGACTACGATTTTTGGTGCTAATTTTCATCAGAAGCCCGATATTTAAAAACATTTTTTCTTTGATAGAGATAGACCACCAGCACTCCTGCAATTGATCCCAGCACATCTGCCACCCAATCTGCAAGCGTAGCGCACCTCCCAGGGACAAACGTCTGATGCCATTCATCGCTTGCCCCATAGAGGATAGAGATCGCCGCTGCCAAACCCCATATCAATGTTGACGGTATTATAGAAGGTTTCGCTTTCACAAATGCCCACGCCAGCAATCCGCCGAGTATCGCGTATTCGATAAAATGGTAGAGTTTGTCAATCGTCAACCACTCAAATTTCGGCATCGGAAGCGATGGTTGCTCCATAGAGGAAACGACAAAAATGAGTGCCATATATAGCAGAGACGGTACCCAGTATTTCATCAGTAGTTATCAATATCGGTTAGAGAAGTCTGTAAAGTTTCTAAAGTTAGAGAAGTCTGTAAAGTTTTCAACTTTGAAACTTTAGCACACTTCACAATTTTCTTACTGACGACTGCCCAAAGCATTGAGGATTGCATCTACATCGTAGACGCAGCCGCCCCATGTGCCACCGCCGACGGATTGTAACGCTGCCCAGAGGCGTGTATCGTCTGGTAACGCTTCATCCGGTGATAGGTCGGGTCTCGGTTGTCGTTCCGCTAACAGGCGTTCACCGGCTGCTGCGCCGAACTGCTCACTACCGTGTCCGACTAAATCGATGCTCCCTATGAGTCGTCGAGTATCAATTGCAATCTGAATTATGTCGCCATCAAGCACCTTTCCGATGGGACCACCGGCGAGTGCCTCCGGTCCGACGTGTCCGATACATGCTCCTGTTGAGACTCCAGAGAACCGAGCATCTGTGATTAAGGCGATGTTCTTCCCAAACGAAAGATGTTTCAGTGCTGCTGTTATTTGGTAAACTTCCTCCATGCCTGTTCCCTGAGGACCGCGGCAGCATAGCACCATAATGTCTCCCGGTTGGATGCTCGTTTCTCTCTGATCTTTGAGTGCCTGTATAGCATCAGATTCTCGGACGAAAACGCGTGCTGGTCCTGTCATCCGATATACACCATCGGCATCTACGACGCTCGGATCGATAGCGGTACTTTTGATAACGGACCCTTCCGGTGCGAGGTTACCGCGCGGGAAGGTGACAGTACTCGTCAAGCCCCTCGTTTTCGCTGCATCAGGGCTTAAAATCACTTCGTTAGGGGCAACGTTATCCTGTTCTTCCAGAATTTCGCGGACGCGTGTACGTCGCTCTGAGGCTGCCCACCAGTCGAGGTTACGCCCCAGCGTTTCACCGGTCGCTGTTAGCACATCTTCGTTGAGGCATCCGAGTTCACGCAGATGGAGCATCACCTCGGGTACACCTCCGGCAAGGAAAACTCGGATCGTGGGATGTCCAACAGGTCCATTCGGGAGAACATCGACAAGGCGCGGGACATTCTGGTTCACCTCCGTCCAATCGTCTATCGTCGGACGTTGGAGTCCAGCAGCGTGTGCAATTGCGGGGATATGCAGCAGGAGGTTCGTCGAACCGCCGAACGCTGCGTGTACGACCATAGCGTTCCGAATCGCCTCTGGTGTAACGATGTCGTTCATGGTTAACCCTTTTGCTGCTAAATTCACGACGGCGCGTGCGGAACGGAGTCCCATATCGGACCAGATGTTCTGACCGGACGGTGCTAACGCTGTATGTGTTAAACTCAGTCCTAAGGCTTCACCGACGACCTGTGATGTCGCTGCGGTTCCGAGGAATTGGCAACCACCGCCCGGTGTCGCGCAGGCACGGCATCCCATATCCGCGGCATCTTGTAGGCTAATCTCGCCGTGTGCGAAACGTGCTCCAATCGTCTGTATTTTTCCAGCGTCTTCGCCCGTCGTCGGTGGCAGTGTTACACCACCGGGAACGAGGACAGCCGGTAAATCCCGCATTGAAGATAGTGCCATCATCATGGCAGGTAAACCTTTATCGCAGGTCGCAACACCGACAACGCCTTTCCGAGTCGGCAGGGAACGGATAAGTCTGCGGAAAATCTGTGCTGCATCGTTACGGTAGGCGAGACTGTCCATCATACCGACGGTGCCTTGTGTCCGTCCGTCGCATGGATCTGAACAGTATCCGGCAAAAGGGATCGCCGCGAGTTCCTTGAGTTCGTGTGCAACTGCCTGCATGAGCAGCCCGACCTCCCAATGCCCGGTGTGATACCCCAGCGCGATAGGGCTGCCATCAGGCGCGCGGATACCGCCCTGTGTGCTGAGAATGAGGAATTCCTCTCGTCGGAGTTCTGTCGGTGCCCACCCCATTGCGGTGTTGTGGCTCAAGCCGAAGATATCGCCGCTCGGTCGAGTGAGGAGCATCTCCGCCGTGAGGGGTAGGCTACCTTCGGGACCGGCGGCGTGTGTTTCGATATTATAGATGTCGTTATCACCGGTTTCTAAGATGTCAGCGTAGGTAATCTTTTTTGCCATTATGCCTTGTCTCCATTTTTACTCTCTATAATGTTGGGATGGTTTCTTGCGCTTGTCTAAACTTTCTATTCAAACAACTGGGCAACTGGGCATGTAAACCCTTCAACGACATCTTCACCTGTCAGTGTATCTTCATAAGCCAGCAGCGTGAAATCGCTTTCAGAACGATAGACCATGACAGTCTTCGCAACCGGCTCAATAACCCAGACGAGGCGTGTTCCCGCTTTCAGGTAAGCCAGTGCCTTTTCCGTGACATCATACTGCTTGTCTGTCGGTGATACGATCTCAATAGCAAGATCAGGCGCTAGGGGGAATCCTTTTAATTTATCTTTTGACAACCGTTCTGTCGAGACAAATCCAATATCAGGTTTTACTACCCGATCACCTAATTGAAATGTTGTTTCTACAATATACAAACGTCCTAATTTATTTTCACGAACGTGTGATGCCAAAAGAAAATGGACGTTAGACCCTATTTCACCATGTACAATTGCCGCAGCTGCCATAGGTACTAATTCTCCTTTTATATACTCATACCCCTCTAAATCGTTTTCAAGAAACTCCTCCATCGTCATAGTTGTCTGTGCTGGTATTTCTTGAATAGATTCAGGGTTGGTCTGCGAATTATGCATCTGTTCCACCTCCGTGTCGTGTCTATTTCCTACTGTGGCGAGAGATGAGTTTTATAACTTCGACTCTCCCTGCTTTTACCTCTGCGTCATCTACCTCAATTTGTAGCATCCCAATTATGCCTTTAGTAAACGTCCAGTCCAACCTTGCACCATCTATCGCTGTGCTACCCATATTATTTCGCAGTGTCGTATCTGCGCCTTTGTCAAGGAGGAGTTTCACTGTCTCGGCACGTCCGAGGAACGCCGCTGTATGCAATGCCGTTGCCCCGTCCCGGCTTTTTATATTCACATCGGCACCATGTTCAAGAAGCACTGCTACAATTTCCGTATGTCCCATCAATGCGGCAGTTGCCAACAATGTGCTACCAGATTGAGGGTCCATTGTATTCGGATCTGCATCACCTGCTAATGCCTGTTTCATCGTTGTCAGGTCGCCGGTGAACGCTGCTCCTGATAAGTCCGGCAGTTGGGATGTGGTTGCTGGGTTGAGCGTACCGTCAACGGCGAAGATTTTCGATATCTCGTCCCTACCCGCTTTCATGACTGCGATATCTTTTGACTTAACATCTACGCCTACCATACCGCCAATGAACGCTGTAGTTCGCCAATCGAGATGCAGGGCATCTGCTGGTGTCCCGCCATCATCATTGCGTACCTGCAGGCTGGCACCGTTTTCGAGAAGAAGTTTCGCTATGTCCGCCCTACCAAAAACTGCGGCACCATGCAACGGTGTACTGCCGTTATCGTCTTGTATATTAACATCGGCACCGTTTTCAATGAGAAGACGAGCTGCTTCAGTTTGTCCGTGAATCACACTCCATGCTAAGGGATTTATGTTTAAATCGTCGTCTGGTGCGTTGACATCGGCACCTTCTGTGATGTAGCGTTTCATCGCTGGCAGGTCCCCGATACGTGCGGCATGCCACAACCCTTCTTCGGGCAATTGGATAAATTGCTTCATATCAAACTCGCCAGGTCGCATAACGAACGGTGGTCGTGGTCGTTTTCTCCAAATAGGCATGCCATCGGCAATCTCATCCAATATATCGTTTTTCCGGGTTCTGATGAAGTCACGCACTCTTGCAATCTCGTTCTCAAAAGTCTGTTTTTCACCCCGGCCACCCCATCTCTCCTCCTGAAAAACGCGCTGCTCTGGCAATAGATGCGGTGTAATCATTTTAGCAATCCTGTCTAATTCAGTGATTAATTCGCCCTCGTTCCAATGGCTTTTAACAAGTTCTGTCATCGTTTTCGCGTATTGTTCGCGTCCCGCCTCAAGTTGATAAAGCCTGTAGGCGATCAACCCTTGTGTCTTGACTGAAATCGGTGCCCGCGAGTTTCTCTGGAAATCAAGCATGCTAAATTTCATAAACAGCGAATCTGCACCCCACGGTAGGAAATGAAACTTGTCTGTCTCCGGATTAAGATAGATAAAGAAATTATTGGTATTCCCAGCATAACCATCCCAGAAACCGAGTAGACTTTCTATTGCCCAGAACCGGTAAAAGCTATCCAAATCAACGATTTCACCAATGGCTGCTTCGGTTGATTGTTTATCTGCAAGCACGTTAATTAACGCGATGATTTTTTCCCTACCGAGTGCATCGTCGCCACGTTTGTGTTCAAAGCTGTTTTCCCACGCCTCGTTAAAATCGACGACAGTGCCTTCGTAAAGCGTGCCTTTATCGTTTCCAAAGGCACGTTTTAAAAATGGTGGACGGACGGTTTCCACATGCGAATAAATACCGAGACTCTTACCATTCACAGTTACCTTCGCATACGCGCATCGCGGCGCTGGAGAACCGATCGCGTTAAACAAGGCATACCCCATAAATTGGCTCACTTGGCTTATGTCCTGTTTATTGTTATTAAGCGTCAGGTTCGTCAATCCTTCTATCTCAGCCGCTGTGTCGATATGATTTAATTTTATTTTAAGGGAAGGACGTGTATGGCTCTGTGAACCGATGAACCCTTTCTTGCGGATCCCGACTTTCGGAAACACCACACCGTTGATGCTTACGCTCGCTTCAACATACGTATAGGGATGATCCAGCGGACCGAACTGCCGCTTCTCGTTCAGTGCACTCACAAAATCCCGGGACTGATACCGAATCGTATTCCAATCCTTCTTTGAAACGGTAATCTGTACATCTATGACCTGATCCGTTGGGAAGATGTCATCTAAGGTCAGTTCTTTTGCGCTGCTATAGGCAGCGATCCCGAAACAGAGTGCTGTCGCTAAACATATTATCAATTTTGTCATCTTTTTCTCCTATTTCTTGGATTCCAATTTGCAATGCAATTAGTATAGCACATTTTAGATTTTTATTCTTGTTAATTCTGGCTGTCACTTACCCGTATTTTTTTTGAAGTGTTGTGATGAAAGGTTTTTGGTGAGAAAGATGTCTGAATCGCTTGACGCAGCAGTAAATGTCTGCTAATATGCTGAAACAAGGAAACCTACGGAATCCAGCAGAAGGAGAGAATAAAATCATGCGGGTACTGATTATGTCTGATATGGAAGGTGTCAGCGGTATTGTCGTGTGGGATCAGGTCAGCGGTGGTGCGGCGATGTTTGAAGAGGGACGGCATCTTTATACGGAAGAGATTAACGCCGCGGTGCGCGGTGCGAAAGCGGCAGGTGCGTCGGAGGTCGTCGTTGTGGATTGCCACGGTGCAGGACAGGGGTGGACATTTAACTCGCTCATCCCGGATAAGATTCATCCAGATTGCGAATGGGTTGCCCATCACGGGTGGGGACGCTACGACGATATGTGGGAAGACGGGTGTGATGCCTGTCTACTTATCGGTATGCATGCCCGTAACGGTACACCTGATGGCGTACTGTGTCATACCATCTCGAGTGTGCAGTACCGGAATCTCTGGTTCAACGATGATTTGGTCGGTGAAACTGGTGTGAACGCTGCGCTCAATGGTGCTTACGGTGTGCCGATCGCGCTTGTTACAGGCGACGCGGCAGTCTGTCGAGAAGCCAAAGAGCTCCTCGGCGATGAACTGCCGACAGTCGCTGTGAAAAAAGGGTTAAGTCGATTTAGCGCGAGACAATTGCCACCGGTTCGCGCGCGTCAATTGATTGAAGACGCGACGAAAGCGGCACTCACGGATTTAACACGCGTTAAACCGTACGTCCCGGATACACCGACGACAATCAAGATTGAACTTGCAAGTGTGGAAAAACTTGCAGAATTCAAGGGGCGGTCAGGCATCGAGATAACCGGTCCTGTCACCGTTGAGAGCCGGGCGAAAGATTGGTTAACAGCGTGGAACCAGTTCTGGCCTCACGTTTAAGATTCGTCAAGCACGTCAAGCGGATCGCCGGAAGCGTCTTTACGTTCTAAGATTTCGACCTCGTAGCCGTCGGGATCGGTGATGAACGCCATCTTCATACCACCGGACGTGAACTGTTTGCGCCATTCATCGGGCCAAATCTCCAATCCGGCTTTCTCTAACCCGTCGCAAAATTCGACAATATCTGGAACACCGATAGCGAAGTGCATCAGGTCCTCTTGGACCTGAAGATCGAAATCGGGTGAGTAGGTCAACTCTAAGGTATGTGCATTGCCTGGAAGTTCGAGATGTACGATCTGGTTGCCTGCCGGGGATTTATCGCTCCTGCTGAGGACTTTAAACCCTAAGTGATCGCAATACCAGTTGATAGAACCGTCGAGGTCGCTGACGCGAACCCGTGTATGTAAAAAAACTGCCATGTCAGTCTCCTTTTTAAGAATTGTGAGCACATGATAACATACCCGGTAGATTTTGGCAAGGGCGTTATTCTAATGTTCTAATCGTGGTTATTTTTTGTTGAAAATTGATATAATCGTGTGTATAATGAATCTTAATTAAACATCTCAAGAAGCACGGTTGTTTTTTGATTCGTGAAGGGAAAAGGCACGCCGTATGGGGAAACTCTGTAATGAAGTAATGAATACGAAAACTCCTGTGTCTCGCCATGCTGAAATTGATAATCAATTGGCTAAAGAAATCTGTAAACAGTTAGCGATCCCAACGCTATAAGTTGCCTAAATGTGCTCCGTGTACTTGTGATGCCACCCACACGTTAACGTATGGAGAAACTACGGAATAATTAAGATGACCCGAAAAACTGATAGACCCAACGTTCTCTTTATCATGTCGGACCAGCACCGGTACGACTATCTCGAAACCGCTGAGAATGCGCCGTCAGCACTCAATACCCCCAATCTGCGACGGTTAGCGGAAGCTGGTGTGAGTTTTCCAAACTGCACAGTTAATGCGCCAGTTTGCGCACCCTCGCGGATTGCACTTGCATCCGGACTGCAACCGTCTCGCGTGGGCGCGGTGGATAACGGCAGTTTTCTGCCTGCCACTGTGCCGACCTACTATCAGCAACTCCGCGACCACGGCTATCGTGTCGGATGCGTTGGAAAACTCGACCTTGCCAAACCAGATGGCTATAACGGACGCTACGGTGACCGTCCCCGGACCTACAGTTGGGGTTTCACGCATCCTGAAGAGTGTGAAGGTAAGATGCACGCCGGAAGTTCGCCAACACCTATCGGTCCCTATACCCACTATCTTGAGAAAAAAGGTATGCTCAAGGCGTTTCATGAAGACTATCGGAAACGCAGTCGCGGCGGCTGGGTTAAAGGCGGTTCACACGATTCTGTCCTCTCAACAGAAGATTTCGCGGATACTTACATCGGCAGGCGCGCGACTGAATTTATTGAGACCATTCCGGACGACTTCCCGTGGCACATGTTCGTCAGTTTCGTCGGACCCCACGACCCGTTCGATCCGCCCACTGAATACGGCGACAAATATCGGAATGCGGAGATGCCGCCGCCTATTGTTGACGATATGGAAGGGAAGCCTGAATGGGTGAAGCGACGCGTCGTCGATATCAGTCCGGAAGAGATTGCCATAACACGCCAACAATACTGTGCCGCGACGGAGCTCATTGATGACCAAATCGGCGAGATGCTTCGTGCCCTCGAACAGCGAGGGATGCTTGAGAATACCTATATCATTTATTCCAGCGACCATGGCGAAATGCTCGGTGATCACGGACTCTATACCAAGAGTGTCGCTTATGAAGCCTCCCTGCAAGTGCCCCTTATCGTCGCTGGACCCGGCATCCCAAAAAACCAAATTTCAGACGGTTTGGTTGAACTCATTGACCTGAACCCGACGATCTGTGATTTCGCGGGTGTGCCGGTGTTACCTCGAATCGATGCCCGCTCTATCGCACCGCTGCTGCGTGGTGAAACTGAAACGCATCGATCCGAAACCGTCAGTGCGCTGCGAACCTTCCGGTGTATCCGTACGGCGACCCACAAACTCATCGAAAACTATAACGACGTGACCGAATTATACGATTTGGAAAACGACCCTGACGAACTGCACAATATTGCGCAGTCGGAACGCCAAATTGCTGGCACACTCAGAGGACGTTTAGGCAGACGGTTCCGATCGGAGTTAGGCAAAGCCTAAACGAATTAGGATGGATACGCACCTCGCCTACGCTGCAGCGCGCGCGTACAAGCACATCACACAACTCGCTATCCCGAGGTTGGTGGACAGCACGGGTGAGTCGGAAGTACAAGACTATATCGTCGAGCAATTTACGGCGTTGGGATTGGATGTTTCATGGGAACCGTTCTCATTTACAAAGTTCCCTGCCGAAGTATTGCCGCGTATCATTTCTGGGCTGTTTGTACCGATTGTTTTGTCTGTGCCGTGGATCGGGGACCGGTTTCCGATCTTTGTCTGTCTCGCCTGTCTATTCAGTCTTTTCATAGCGCTGTTCTTTACACAGTGGCAGAAACGATTTGAAGGTTTATATGATGTCGGTAAAAGACTTCGCACAGAGAACATTATCGCAACGAATGGTCGGAAAAGAGATGGCAATACCCCTGTCTTACTTTTTGTTGCTCACTATGATTCCAAATCACAGACGTTACCGATAGGAGTGCGCGCGGTGTCCTACGGTATAGCAATCATGGGTCTCGTTGCCTTGACAGTCGTGGCGGTTATTAAAGTCGGCACCGGTGTTTGGCTACCGAATTACATTGTCTGGTTTGTTGCTGGCATCACGGTTTTTTGCCTGTTGTTTTTACAATCTAACTTGACCCAGAACCGTTCTCCCGGAGCGTTCGATAACGCGTCTGGCGTTGGTACTATGCTTGAAGTTGCACGTGTGGTGATGGCACTTGAAGAAGAAAAACCGATAACGTTCCTCGCCACCGGCGCAGAAGAGTATGGCATGTGCGGTGCATTGCGTTATATCCAAGCGCACGCCGATGAATACGATCGCGAGAATACCTACGTTATTAATTTGGACGGTCTCGGCGTTGGGAACGGTGTTAACATTGTCACACGTTATGGGGTTCCACCGGTTCGCACAACGCGGACGTTAGCGGCCCTTTTTCGAGCATCCGGTGAATCACTCGGTATTCGGGTTTCGGAGCGTTACCTGCCGATTGGGGTCGGGTTGGACAGTATTCCGATTGCCAGTCGTGGCTTTGAAACGGTTACGTTGATGGCAAGAGGCGTAGGTGGTGTTGCCTTAAAGGTACATTCAAAACAGGATCAGAGCGAGCTGCTCAATGAAGAAAGTCTGCAACGGGTAGGTGAGTTAATTGTCGATGTCATCAAACGTGCATAAGAAACCGATGCCTATCACAGGCGTTATCCTTGCCGGTGGTACGAGCCGGCGGATGGGACAGAATAAGGCGTTGATACAACTCGGAAACGATTCGCTCATCGGGCATGTTATCCGTCATATCCGTCTCGTTGCGGACGAACTCCTCCTTATTACCAATACACCAAACGAATACGCGCACCTCGGTCTGCCGATGCACAACGATATTGTTCCAGATGCTGGCGCGTTAGGCGGTATCTATACCGGCTTGATGTCCGCTTCATACGACGCAGTGCTCTGTGTTGCGTGCGATAGTCCGTTTTTAGTGCCAAATTTGCTCATCTATCTCATCTCCGTTCTGGACGATTACGATGCGGTGATGCCTTGGACGTACCGAGGAAATCTGACCGGCCACAACAATAGCGATCAGATAACCCTCCAAACATTGTGTGCCGTCTATTCTAAACGGTGTCTACCTATCATCGAGTTGATGCTGCAAGAATCTGAGTTGCGCGTCCAAGCACTACCGGAGCGGACATCTATAAAGTGCGTTTCGCCTGAAGTCTGGCAGGCTTTTGATCCCGATGGCATCTCTTTTTTTAACATCAACACCCCTGAAGATCTTGAGCGGGCAGAACGCTTCTACAGACCACCGATGTAGCAGGCGATGAAGAAGAATGCGAAGTAGTATATGATCGGATGGACCTCTTTTCTACGTCCCGTTACCAACTTAAGGAACGCTAACGAAATGACACCGAATCCGATGCCGTCCGTGATGCTGAAAGAGAGCGGCATTATCAGCATTGTAAGAAAGGCAGGAATCGACTCGGTGATGTCTTCCCAATCAATCTGGCTAATGTTCCTGAGCATCAACCCACCGACAACGATGAGTGCTGGTCCAATAATCGGGTTAATCGGGTAACTGCCACCGACGATTTGAACCAACGGTTGGAAAAAGAGGGCGAGCAACATGAAGATCCCTGTGACAACAGCGGTGAGACCTGTGCGTCCGCCTTCAGCGATTCCAGTCGCACTTTCGATGTAGCAGGTTACGGTCGATGTGCCGAGACAGGCACCACCGACGGTGCTGGCTGCGTCGGTTATAAGTGCGCGTCGCGCTTTTGTGAGTTTCCCGGCTTCCATAAGTTGCGCTCTATATCCGATTGCTGTGAGTGTGCCGATACTATCAAACATGTCAATCGCGAAGAACACAAAAAGAACAGGGATCAATTCGAGTTTGGCGAAGATGTTGGGGAACTGTAATTTAAATAAGGTCGGTGCAATGGGTGGCGGCATCTTAGCGATTCCGTCAAAATTGGTCACACCGAAGATAAGACTCGCAGCAGCTGCAACCAGAATACCCATCAGAATCGCGCCCTTCACTCTCCGTGCCAGGAGTGCGAGCATTACGGCGATACAGATGACAGAGATTAACACGTTTTTGTCGTCAAGCGCACCGAGTGTTACAAACGTATTGGGATCTTTGGCAATGATACCACTCATCTGGAGCCCGATGAACGCAATGAACAACCCGATACCAATCGCAATGGCGTTTTGGAGCGATGTCGGCAGCGCGTTCATAATGGCTTCACGGATGCCGACAAATGAGAGTATAAGGAACAGCAGACCTGCTATGAAAATGATGCCCAATCCTTCCTGCCACGGTAAGCCTGAACTGGGATTGCATATCTCGAATGCGAAATAGGCGTTAAGACCCATACCGGGTGCTAAAACAACCGGATAGTTCGTTAGAAATGCCATGAGGAACGTTGCGAGTGCGCTCGATATACAAGTCGCAACCATGACAGCGCCAGGATTCATGCCTGCGGCTGAGAGAAAATTGGGTTGTACGAAGATTATGTAAGAAATCGTCATAAAATTCGTGAGGCCTGCGACGAGTTCACGTCTGATAGAGGTGTCGTGGTCTTTCAACGCAAATAATTTTTCTAACATTTTTTCTCCTTTATTGTGGTTTTCGGAAACCTTCGGCAAGATGGCTATCGGAAACCTTCAGCAAGAAGAGGGGTTATTAGACAAAAATCTCTTAAAACTGATCGCTGATGACTAATTACTGACGGCTCTTAAAAGTTTGGCTGGAGTACGCCATAAGGCAGCTGCTGACCCTTCAATCCGGCGAGCAAATTCTCCATCGCCATTGTTGCCATTTTCATCCGCGTTTGGACGGTGGCACTGCCGAGATGCGGAGCAATAAGGACGTTATCTAAATTGAGAAGTGGGTGATCGGTATTAATCGGTTCCGGTTCGGTTACGTCAACGGCGGCACCGGCAATCTGTCCGTCTTTGAGCGCGTCATAGAGTGCGTAATGGTCAACGACGGGACCTCTGGCGACATTGACTAAGATAGCACTGTTTTTCATGAGTGAAAGTTCGGCTTTACCGATGAGATGTGTCGTCTCTTCGGTCAACGGAACATGGAGTGACACGAAATCGGAGGCGCGTAGGAGGTCTTCCAGGGGCGTGTATTCTACACCGAGTTCTTGTTCCCAATCCGGGCGGCGTTCACGTTTGTAATAGAGTACTTGCATGTCAAACGCTTTGGCGCGCTTGGCAACGGCATACCCGATTCTGCCCATGCCTACGATCCCTAATGTCGCATGATGTACATCGGTACCCCAGAGGATATTTGGATCGTAGTATTGCCACTGCTTCGACACTTGGACGTGGTTATAGGCAGGGACAATGTTTCGGGCAGTGGCGAGCAGGAGTGCCATCGTCATATCGGCTGTGGTATCGCTCAGAACACCGGGTGTATGTCCGACGGCGATGCCGCGTTCTCGGCACGCCTCAACATGGACATGATCATAACCGACCCCGACAACCGAGATCGCTTTCAGGTTCGGCGCGGTGGCAATCATCTCTGGGGAGACCGGCTCGTGTCCATAGGTCATTAGCCCGTCAAGCGGTGGAATCTTTTCAGCGATAGGTGGCAAGATCGCACTCGTATGCCACATGTCGATGTCGCATTCTTCCGCTAATTTTTCGACAATCGCTTCGGGAATAGGACGTGTGATGAAGACTTTAAATCTTGACAATGCGATCCCTCCTTGCGTAGTATTATGGTGCCCCGAATTTGAAGGTTACGAAGATCGCGAGCCCAGCTCGCGCCTACCGGAAAATCATATACAAATCAAACAAGGTTGAACAGAAGGCTATGATCTGCGAAAAAAGATACGTATCGGTGTTCCGTGAAATCCGAATTCGCTCCGAATGTTGTTGACGAGATACGCCTCATACGATTGGCTAACACGGTTTACGTTCCGTCCGAAAATTAAAAAAGTAGGCGGTTTTGTCTCGACTTGCGTGATGTATTTCAGTGCTGGACGTACGCCTTTGACTCGTGGTGGTGGATGTGCGCTACGTAGTTCGATGAGCAATTCGTTAAGTGCTGGTGTCGGAATATGTGTGCAGTATTCTCGATAGACCTCTAAGGCGGTTGCTAATATTTGTGTGACGCGCTGCCCTGTATTGGCTGATGTGAAGAGGCGTGGGATATAGTCAACGTGTGGGAGTTGTATGTCGAGCCTTTCCATAAACGCTGGATGTGTTGTGTTATCCTTATCTTCGATGAGGTCCCATTTATTCAGCACTAAAACGGAGGCTTTTCCGTGTCGTTCGATGAAATTGGCGATGGTTTTATCCTGTTGTGCGACTTCTTTGGTTACATCTAACACAAGGACGGCGATATCGCTCTGGCGGATGCTATGTATGGCGCGTTGCACGGTTGCGGATTCGAGTTCGTCTTTGATCGCCGATTTGCGTCGCATTCCGGCAGTATCAACGATTTCAAATGGGATGTTGTCGTGAGCCAATTGGATATTCACGGCATCCCGCGTTGTACCGGGGCGGTCATCGACGATCATCCGTTCTTCACCTAACAGGTTGTTAATAAGCGATGATTTCCCGACATTCGGTCTGCCGACGATCGCTATTTTTATGGCGCCCGATATCCGGTCAGAAATTTCCTCACCCTCTGGCAAGGAATCCACGATCATGTCAAGGAGTTCTCGAATTCCGTTATTTTGCGCACACGAGGTCCACATCGGTTCTGGGAATCCGAGTGCGTAGAATTCCGCTGCTTCATTGCGGAACCGTTCGCTATCGACCTTGTTGACGACGAGAAAGATCGGTTTATCGGTTGCTCTGAGTTTATCGGCGACGGTTCTGTCATGTGGCATGATGCCGGTTCGTGCATCGACGACGAACAAGATGAGACTCGCTTCATCCAAAGCGGCATCCACCTGCGCTTGTACGTTATCAATTAGCCGGTCATCGGGGTCGATGTCCAAGCCGCCGGTATCAACAATAGTAAAGGCGCGGTCTGCCCATTCCACATCTGCGTAATTCCTATCGCGGGTTACACCGGGTGTATCGTGGACGACAGCGAATTTAGGCGAAGGGCGCTGCTTTCGGGTGCTGCGCGTCTCGGCTCCGATATTTTCGTTTATATTCGGCAGCGTAGCGGGTGCTGATGCGGCGATTCTGTTGAAGAGCGATGATTTCCCGACATTCGGTCTGCCGACAATCGCAACAATGGGGTGTCCGGTTTCCATCACTTTTCCTCCGACTTTCCTACTGTTCAAGTTCTGTTCTGCTATTTGTAACGGCAATAACTGATTTTATCACAACAATGATAGGAATTGCAAGCAAAACACCCCAGAAACCGAGTACGGCTGCACCGACTATCACAGCAAACATAATCAACAGCGGGTCTACATCAACAGCATCGCTCATAATCTTCGGAGAAATAAACGAATTATCAATCGCCTGAATGCCGAGGATCGTCCCCAACACGAATGCGCAGCGGATGAGAAAATCGGTCCACGCGAAGTCTCCAGCTGCCAGTCCCATCAGCATCGCTATATAGGCGAAACCGCCGCCGATAAAGGGTCCGAAGGTCGGTATGGCATTACAGATGCCGGCGAGTAAACCGATAACCAAAGCGAATGGAACACCTATGATACTGTAGGCAACGGCAGAAATTATTGAGACAATCGCGATGACTGTAACGAGTCCTTTTAGAAATTCCTGCAGATTGTTATCAATTTCACGCATGTAAGCCTTAGTCGTGTCGCGATGGACCTCAGGTACAAGTGTGAGGAAGCTCCTGAAATAATTGTCAAACGACTGGTTCGCGTAGACAAAGACGATTAGTGCGAGTGCTACCGTGGCTACGAGACCTCCGAACCCAAAAGCGATAGAGCTTGCGACCTGAAGTCCTTCTTTGATAGCCTCGCCGCCAGCCTGCGCAATCGTCGGTATTCTTTCGGTTAGATACGATTTTACCTGCTCAACAACGGGTTGGTCTCTGTAGGTGTGGCTAATACCTTCTTTATAAGTGGTGAATGGTTGCCATTTGGCGCTGGCTGTGGCGCGATGCCAGATGGCAGTGCTATTACCGATGTATAACCCCGAAGGTGCGGAAGTTAGGAGCCAAATCGCTGGCATCCCGGCATCTGTCGGTGTTCCTTGCGTTTTCTGCCAGTCCTGAAGATCACCCCATTCATACAGACCATCGACAGTGCCAACGTATAGTTCGATATTGGAAGCCTGTGAGGTCCCATCTACATCTCTACCTGTAAGTGCGTAAACCGCCTGCGTTACCTGTGTAATTGGTGGTTGAAGTTCTTGCCATCCAGAAGTGGCACCTTCCAGATATCGATGGACGGTTGTCGTTGTAGGCGAGGCGTTCATCTGTCCTGAGTCGGTTTCTGGGTTTGTAGTCTCTTGTCCAATCTGTTCGGACTGTTCTGAAGTGGGTTCGGCGTTTGTCTCATCTGCTGTGTTTGTGGTGTCTTCTTGTGCTAATGGTGTCTCTGTCTCAGGTTGTCGTGTACTGGCGACATATACTGCTCGGTTGCCGTCTGTATCGGTTGTCGAAGTGATATCGCCGATGGCTCTGTCGCCATAGATGTCAGGGTCAACAGGGATCCACGTTTCTCCAGCGTCGTTGCTTCTATAGAGTCCGTTTTGCGTTCCAACGTAAATCTGCGTATCATCCCACTGAAGGATATTAATGGCTTGAATGCTGCGTGTGTCGAAAGGGGTGCCTGTCACTTTGCGCCATATCTGGGTGGGGCTTGCGCTTTGTCTGGATGTTTCAGCATCGCTAGCCGGTGGGACTCTGCCGTAGCGATACAATCCGCTCTGCGTGCCGGCGTAGATAACGTTTTGACTTGCTGCGAGTGCTTGTACGTGTTTCCCGAGGATCGCGCCGTTGGTGATACTGATACGGGAGGGTTCGCCTTCAGGATTTCGGCGTATTTCGTAGATGCCGTTGTTCGTACTGAGATAGAAGGTTTCTGTCTGCGGATTTTCTTCCGCGTCCTGATTTGAAATTTCACCTTCGACAGCGGACGGATTAACGCTGATCGTAACGGCTGTAAAGACTTCTCCGACGGCATAAGGTAGTAGCCTCTCATAGTAAAACTTCAGCAATCCGACACCCATTTGGCTGGCTTGTTTGCTGACCTGCCTGCCGGTATAAAAGAGTACGCCGGCACAGACGAGGAGAATTGCTACGGTTGCGATGCCGCGTTGGTACTGCTTTTTGAATGGGAGCGCGCGCCAGATAAACCGGAAGAAGTAAGCGAAACCGAACCCTAAAATGAAGGGCATCAGCACTCCCAGCAGACGCATAAAAATCCAGACGCTTATCATCACTATTTCCAGGATGACGATGCTCCTTATGTCAATCCAGCGGTACACACGCGTGAGTAGCACAATCAAGAGTATCGGCACTACGGGATTGAGTAGCATCACCCGACTGCTGTTGTCACTGTTGCCTTTATAGTAAGCGAAGGCAATCCATACGGCAGCAAATACGACGCTGATGATTGCGAGAATCGTGGCACCGCTGAGTGCGGGTTGCTGTCGGTTCGGTTCGTTTTGCGTGTGCATTGTGTTGTGGTTATAAGTTATAAGTTAAGAGGTTATAAGTTAAGAGGTTTTTGATTGCGTTACGTGCCCCTCTTAACCAACAACTTATAACCAATAACTTATAACCATTCCTCTGAAAACTAATTACGATGTTGCTGGTGCTTCGTTTACATCTCCGTCTCTGGATTCATACGCCTCAATTACGCCTGCGCCGATGCTGTCACCCCAGACGTTAACTGTGGTGCGGAACCGGTCGAGGAGCCAGTCGATAGAGAGAATAAGCGTTATACCTTCAACCGGAAGGTCTACGGCTCTGAGTACGATGACCATCGTGACGAGACCCGCTTCTGGAATTCCTGCTGCACCGATAGCTGCGAGCGTCGCCGTTAGCACGACCACTATCTGTTGCGCTGGGTCCATGGAAATCGCATAGACTTGCGCGATGAACATAACAGCGACTGCTTCATAGAGTGCGGTGCCGTCCATGTTAATGGTTGCCCCTAACGGAAGCACAAAACTGGAGGTCCGACTGGAGATACCGTTCTGATTCTCGACACCGTCCATGGTTAGGGGTAGTGTTGCGCTGGAACTGGCTGTCGAAAATGCGTTGAGTAACGCCGTTGCCATACCTTTGAAGTAATTAAGCGGGTTTCTGCGTGCCAGCAACAGAAGCAATATCGGTAAAGCAATAGCGCCGTGTACACCGAGTCCTAAGACGACTGTGGCACTGTATTTGCCGACGGCGATAAGTTCGGGCCAGAAGCCTGCAAAACCTTTTGCTTCGCCGATTCTGCCTGCGATTAAACCGAAGATACCGAGCGGTGCGACATACATGATCCAGTGAACGAGTTTCATCACCGCCTCATTGAGACCCGAAATCACAGCGACGACCGGTTGACCTATTTCACCGAGCATAGATAAGGCAGCACCGATGAGGAGTGAGAAAAAGATTAAGGGCAGAATGTCCGTGTGCACCATCGCTTTGAAGACGTTTGAGGGTATCATCCCCTCTTTACCCGTTTCTTCGTTGCCGAGGAAGACCTCTTTGATGGTACTGCCCATCGTCTTTTCCATTTTACCAGACACTGATGCTGCAATCGGCAGGTTGATGTTAATGCCAGTGCCTGTGTTTTGGGGTTCTATCGTCACAAGACGACCATCCACGAATAATAACCGTTCGCCAGCGTCTGTTGTAACGTAACGCGCGTCCTCAGCAAGCGGGTGCCAGGCGTCTACGGTGGCTGTTGTCCCCGAAATCGCTTCGACATCACCCTGGACGTTCTGATCTGTGAGCGTTATAACATATTTATTGTTATAGGTCCGATTAAATTCGCCGCTCATCTCAACAGTGAGCATCTCAGGTCCAGAGAGTGTGTAACTCAGATCAGGACGTTCTTCGCCTTGCGATAACCCTTTCCCTGGCGAGATGATGTTGACAAGAATCATCCCGATGATAACAGAGATAGCAGTTGTTGCCATGTAGTATAGGACGGTTCGACCGCCAATGGAACCGATATTGCGGATGTCGCCTAAATTGGTTATCCCGACTATCATAGACAGGACAACGAGGGGAACGACTATCATCTTTAGGAGGTTTAAGAAGACCTCACCGAGTATCGTTGTGTGGACTGCGAAGTCTGGTGCGTAACCTCCGATGAGTGCACCAGCAACAATCGCAATGATAATCCCGTAAAGCAGTCCGAGACTAACTTTCGGTTTATTTCCATTTTCGTTTTCATTCATAGGTTGACTCCTGTTTTAGTTGTTAGTTGTCAAGGAAAATCTGTTGCTGATCGAATAAATATGTCTCAATGGTAGCGCAGCGAGTGCATCTGTTGTAATTGGTTATTCGGAACTTTGTAGGCGTTGAAGTGCTGCGCGTAGTTGTTCGATTTCGGCTTCTGCCTCTCGCCGTGCGCGGGCTTCTTCCGAGACACGGTTCTCTGCTTCCGAGGCGCGGTTCTCTGCTTCGCGTGCATAAGTCTCTGCTTCCGAGGCGCGGTTCTCTGCTTCACGTGCATAAGTCTCTGCTTCCGAGGCGCGTACATTCGTTTCGTCCACGTGCTCCCGAGATGGGCCCATCCACGCCTCTGTGACGGGGTCATACAACCGCAGCACGCCATCGCGTTCACCTAATTCCAAACCTAACGTCTCAGACGGAAGCCGTCCATCTACAAATGCTATCTCTTCATAAACACCCTCCACAAGTCGAAACCCTATGAAGGAGGGTTGAATCTCATGATAGGGGTCATAGATATAGTACTCCTTCACGCGTAGAATCTGCTCATAAATCGTCTTCTTTTCGTTGAAATCTTTTGTATACGTGCTCGGACTCGCCAACTCCAGCACAAAATCGAGATAGGGTTGCTGTTCCCACGTCTTATACGTCCGGAGCTCTTTTTTCGACACACCGCGCACCATAAACACATCGGGTGAAAGAACTTTACGGGGGTTGCCCTCTTCATAATAGAGGAACATGTTGCCGCAGACATGCACATCTGGGACATCCCGGAAAAGCCGGTCTATCGTCTCTATCATATCCAAAAGCAATCTGACATGTCTTCCTGTTTCTGCCATCGGTTCTCCGTCTGATTCGGGATAGACGAGTGTCGGGGCAGCGCGTATTTTCTCTTGCATCGTGCTATCTCCTTTGAAAGAGTTGTCAGTTGTTGGTTATAAGTTATAAGTTAATATCTTGTGGTAGTGAAGGTATCTGTTCCTGCCACAGTCCACCTCTTTAACTGAAAACTGACAGTCGGTTACTAATTCGTTCGTGTTATTTCCTTATCAACATTTTTCGGGTGGCGTTAAAGTTGCCTGCTGTGAGCGTATAGAAATACACGCCGCTCGCCACTTTTTCACCGAGTTGGTTTCTGCCGTCCCAATACGCTGCACGGTTGCGGGTTTGGTAGATGCCAGCAGGTTGATGCCCTAACGTCAACGTCCGTACCAGCGTACCATTCACAGCATGAATCGTCAAGGTAACTTCTGCGGGTTCAGCGAGTTGGTACGGTATCCATGTCTCTGGATTGAACGGGTTCGGATAGTTATGAAGTAAAGCCGTTTCCTCTGGAATGAACAGTGTTAGGAGCCGTTCAAGGGTGGCGATGCCTTGTTGGAAAGCAATGGAGCCATCATCTTCAATTTGTGCTTGTGTTATCCACGCTTGGACCATCGCAGGCGTTAGTTCTCCGCTATTTATTGCTGCGATAGCAGTAGGTGCTGCAGCATCGGTTGACTCGCCGAGATGTTGTGCGACAACGATGAGGTCTTGGATGTTGATAACGCCATCACGATTTACGTCGGTTCGCAGGTTAGCGGGAGCGTCGGACCCCAAATCTTTCGCTACAAGCACCAGATCTACAACACTTACACGTCCATCTTGATTCACATCCCAAGCGGGATAACCTCTCACAGTCACGGTAATGTTGGGCGGAATAGAAGGAATGACCTCGCCACTGATAGAACTGAACTCAAAATTTTCGAGTGTTACTTGTGTTTCTCCGCCTGTTTTTGCTTTGAATGTCACCGACAGTAATGTGCCTGTTCCGCTAACACCACTTTCAGATATCCGCGCCGAAAACAGATCAGTAATTTTTCCTGTTGTCTTATCAATTGTGCCATCCTGGAAGAAGGTGTCGCCACTTTCCGCCTTCAGGAAATCGCCTTCGGTGACTTCAACCGCTTCAAGCACTTCAGGGTCAAACGAAATATCACATTGCCATCCTGCTAAATCGGTAATGTTCTCCGCGTTGAAATTCAGTGTGAATGTATCACCAGCAAGAAGGTTTGTTTCGGTTGCGGTAAATGTAAAGCCGACACCTGGAGGTATCACTGTATACTCCGTGCCTTCTTCAAAACCGAAATAGCTTTGAAACCTGTCAGAATAAGGGTAATTGTCAATAGCAACTAATAAAATATTAGGACCTCGTTTCAAAGTAGCAGGAAAAAAGTTTTTATAATCAGCTATGTCACTGCCATTGTAACTTAGATCTTCGTGGATCAATTCCCCATTTAGCCAAATTTTGTGATTTCCGTCAGTTCCTGCAAACATACTTGTGTTCTGTTCCCACCGTGAATTTAAGATTATAGAACCGTAGACAGTAGTATAGCGTACTGAAGGTTGGCCAAGAGCATTTAGCATATCTATGATATTATTTTTTTTTGTAGGAGAGATGTTGTGAGTTATCCATTTATAATCTCCGACTACCTCACCCTCCATTGTCCCTTTGGTAGCGATCTGATTTTCCGTTATAAATCCATCACTTGTTTCTGCCAATAAATCTGTATTATTGTCAAGCCGTTTTCTCGGAATCGACAGCCATAGCCAGGGCCCCTCAATTTTGGGACCCCCTACGAGAGCACCAGGGTTATACAACCAATCTATATGTGTATGTTCCGGTAATACTTCCAACGAAGATATGTCAGAAATAAGATTATTGCGAAGGATTAATATTTCCAAGTTGATTAATCCACTTAGTGGTGACACATCTGAGATCATATTCCGGTGAAGTCGAAGTTGTGTCAAATTTGTTAATCCCGCTAACGGAGATAAATTGGATACCAATCTATTATCATAAAGATTTAGGGATTTTAATTTACTTAATCCAGCAAGCGGTGATAAATCAGATATTGAATCATGGTGAAAATCAAGATGTTCCAAGTTGATTAGTCGTGCAACGGGTGAAGCATCAGATATAGCTCTATTCCCGCCAACTGCCAGATGTGTCAACCCTGTTAATCCAGCAAGTGGTGATATGTCTTTTATGCCGCATGCGTAAAAGGTCAGTTTTTTCAGGCTTGTTATTCCTACTAGGGGTGTCAGATCCAAGTTCCCAATTAAATTTCTATTTCCATCTGATGGAGTTCTACCAAAGTCTAACCATCTCAGATTCGCTAAATTTGTCAATGGTGATAAATCGGATATAGGAGTATCCCATGCATGTAAACCAATAAAATTTACCAAGCCACCAAGCGGTGATAAATCCGTTATAGGATTCCCTGAAATCCACATATCTTCTAAATTTACAGCGTATTCAATGCCTGTCAAATCCTTAATGTCTCTATTACTTGCTCTCAGAGTTGTTAATGTTGTCATCTCTTCAAGCGTAATGGGAACAGTATCAGCATTCTCTTTTCCAAGTGCCTCTGCAATTGCCGCACGGAGACTTGTATCTGGAATAATAACATCAAAAAGTATATCTGTATTTTCAAAGAGTGTTTCTAAAGGTGAAAAATCAGTTATTGGATTACTGGTGAGTTTTAACCATTCCAACTGGGTTAAAGCTGCCAACGGTGATACATCTGATATATTGTTACCTTCAAGATTTAGACGTGTTAAACCTGCTAATTCCGTTAGAGGTGATACGTCCGATATATTGCATTTGAAGAGATATAACTCTCTCAAATTTTTTGCCTCTGCCAGTGACGAGAGATCCGATATGGGTGCACCGCACATATCTATAATTGTTAGGTGAGTGAGTGGGGAGATGTCGGATATAGGGCTATTCCAAGAACTAAATTTATGCAGATTTTTTAATTCTGCCAGTGGTGATATATCTGATACCAATGTGTCACTTACCTCTACAAACTCCAATTTTATTGCACTTGCCAATGGTGATAGGTCAGATAGCGGGTTCCGTCGGATATTTAGGCTAAGAAGGTTGATTAATCCTGCGAGCGGCGATATATCGGAGATCTGATTGCCGTTAAGCTCCAACCTTTCCAAATCGGTTGCAAATTCAAACCCAAGGACTAGTCTTTGCATGTGTATTGCAAACTCAAGTCCAGTCAAATCGCTAATGCCCTTGTTCTCCGCGTCAAGATAAGTCAACGTTTCCATATCCTCCACCGCAATCACATCACCAGGAGCTTTGCCGAGTGCTTCTGCAATTGCTGCGCGGAGGTTATCATCAGGAATGTATACACCAGCACCAGGAATACGCTCTGGACGTTCCACAACCGGCGGCAGCACACTATCAGGGGTATTCAGCGCGAAAATCACATCGTCAAAGTTGGATGTCCATGCATCCCGTTTTACGGTGCCGTTGGCATCTGTGAGTGTTTGTAGCCCCAAGTTTTTTAAGCTCTGTTTCTCACGTATCTGTGTGAGAAATTCCGTTGTTTCTAATCCGACAGCGGCGGCAGCGTGTGATGCATCCAACGGTGCTTGAAACGCCTCATGAAACCGTTGGACCGGTTCATTTTCATGCTGCTTGAAGAATCGCTGTCTGGATGCGTCATCTGCAAACGGACCCCCAATTTTTTCCAATGCCTGCTGGTACCTTTGTGTGTCTTTTTGTAGGAGTTCATTGAGTACTGACTGTTCTGGATAGAGACGTAGTGCCTGTTCTTTGTTATAGGGTGGGTTGTCATCCTGTTCAATTGCCGCGCGCACGGTGTCTTCAAACTTCTTCATGCCTTGGGTGTGGCATCCGATACAAGAAAGACCGTTTCGCACCGTCGGATCGCTGGCGGCGGGGTTGGAAACGATGTTAATTGGTGCGTCGTTTAGCCGGTTACCGTTTGCATCAACCAAAAGATATGCTTGTAACCCATTCGGTAGATTGAAGATAATTTCGCCACCATCGTGTGTGAAATCAAGTGGATGTGTAAAGATGTTCTGTGAACCTACGCTCCCAGCAAAGTCGTAACTTTTCCAATACGCGCCATACCGAGACGTGTGGCGTTCGACAACGCGGTTGTTTGTTGAGACCCCTGAATCGTTGAAACCTGCCCGCCAAACATTTATCCCTGGTGCGTTCCTGATATTATTTGCGACATCTACCTCTAATTGTGTCTCTAATAAACGGTCTGTTTGTGGCAATCCTAAAATGTCGTGGTAGAGCGGTGGCAACGAGGCGGTCGCGAGAAACCAATCGACATGGACAAACGGCACTGTACTGGCCGTTTCAGTCTGTAGTTGTGTCAGTTTTTCAAGGAGACCGGCTTGTGTTTCCGGATCAAATGCAATATCGTAGGGATATTTCTGCTCAATTTGTGCCCACACATCGGTTCCGATATTATTCCATTCGTAACGCCGCAGGTCAATATAGAAGATTGTTTGAGCCTCATCAATGGGTGTTGGGTTCGTGATCTCAAATTTCCACGAGAGACTATTTATCAGTTTAGAGAGCGCGATCCGATAGTCGCTGAGTGTTTCAGGACTTTCACCCGCGTTGTGGAGATGCGTCATTGTAAAATAGCGTGCGGAGGGACGGTCAAAGGGATCAAGTGATTCCAAATGGGTTCGCATGGTATCAAGCATCGCATCTGTCTTAATGAAATTGATGTCGTACTGGACATCCCAATCTGGCGCGCCCGCGGTAATCCAACGGGCAATTGTTTCGATGGCTTCCTGTGAGAGTGATGGTAGGTTGAGCGGCATTTGTGGCCCATTTTCAGTCGGTCCAAGGAGTCGTTTATAGAACTCTGAGCTTTCTGGGTTTCCCGGAATGACGACCTGAGTATCAACAAGCGCGGTGCGGTTAAGCAAGAGTGCTTCCTTAAAGGAACCAGATGGGCCATGACAATTCAAGCAGTTTTGCTGAAAGATAGCGGACACCTCTTGCGCGAGGTTTTCTTGTGCGTTTGCTGTCGCAAACCCGAATCCGATGCATATTAGGATTGTTATAGAGAGGTATCTGCCGATTTTCACGATCAATCTCCTATTCGGTTGCCTCTAAACGTTGAAGTGCTGCGCGTAGTTTTTCGAGTTCGGCTTCGGCGTGTTGTGCACGAGATTCCGCTTCCTGTCGTGCTATGGATTCTTGTGCTACGCGTTCTTGAGAAGTAAGTAACCACACTGACTTAACAGGATCATATAAACGCAGCACCTCCTCATGCTCACCCAACTCCAAGCCCAATGCTTCAAAGGAAAGCCGGTCATTCACAAACGGTATCTCCTCATACGCTTCACCGACGAGTCGGAACCCAACAAAATATGGCTCAGTCTCGTGATATGGGTCATAGATACAATAGTCTTTGACACGCAGAATCTTCGCGTAAATTTCCATCTTTTCGTTGAAGTCTTTTGTATACGTGCTCGGACTTGCAACTTCTAACACAAAATCCAGAAAGGGCTGCTGTTCCCATGTCTTATACGTGCGGAGTTCTTGTTTAGACACACCACGAACCATGAACACATCCGGGGAGACGCTCTTCCGTGGGTTGCCCTCTTCATAATAGAGGAACATGTTTCCAGCGATATACACATCTGAAAACCCGCGGAAATGGTTTCGTAGGACATCCATGCAATCTATCATCACTTGCTGATGTTTCGGTGTTTCTGCCATCGGTTCTCCGTCTGATTCGGGATAGACGAGTGTCGGGGCAGAGCCTATTCTTTTTGCCATCGTGCTATCTCCTTTGAAAGGGTTGTCAGTTGTTGGTTATAAGTTATAAGTTAAGAGGGTTCTGATGGTCTATTATCTCTTTGTAACCGCCATTACCCCTAAGCGTAACAGGACTTACGCAATTTTGATTATAGCTCGTTCTGTTAGATGAAATTTTTCGGAAAACACAACCGTCTGGCATCACAGGAAACCAACGGTTTCATAAGCTGCAAAAGAGCAGTAGGCGTAAGTCCTACGTAACAAGCGTGACAAGAAGATGATGGTCGATCAAAAACCAGACTTATAACTTATAACCGATAACCATTCTTAGTGGTCCGCGTCAACACGGATGGAGAGTTCCTCTAACTGATCATCCGTTACGACGGAGGGTGCATGCGTTAGCGGGCAGAGCCCCTGTTGCGATTTCGGGAATGCGATGACCTCACGGATGTTCTCCTCGTTCCGCATCAACATCACGATCCGGTCGAGTCCGGGTGCGATGCCGGCGTGCGGTGGCGTGCCGTAGGCTAAAGCGTCTATGAAATAACCGAACCTGTTTTTGACCTCTTCTGGTGTGATGCTGAGGATGTCGAAAATCTTCTGTTGGATATCCGATCTGTGGATTCTGACACTTCCACTGCAGATCTCATAACCGTTGCAGACGAGATCGTAGTGCTGGCTCTGGACTTTCCCGGGGTCTGTGTCCAACAAGGGGAGCGTTTCTGCTGTCGCGCCTGTGAATAGGTGATGGAACGGTTCGTAGCGATTCTCGTCCTCGTTCCAGTCAAACAGCGGATAGTCAACGATCCATAGGAAGTTGTACCGGCTATGATCAATAAGGTTGAGTTTCTTTCCGAGATGAAGGCGGAGGTTACCGAGGGCATCGGCGACAACCTTCGGCTTGTCCGCGACGAAGAACATAATGTCTCCGGGTTTCGCGCCTGTTCGCTCCTGTGCAGTTTCGAGTTGCTCCGTCGTGAAGAACTTGACGATACCGGAGGAGAACCCATCTGCCGTGACTTTAACCCATGCCAGTCCTTTCGCGCGGTAGGTGGCGACGAAGTTGGTCAGATCATCAATGTCTTTTCGTGAAAACGCCTCGCCTCCCGGTGCAGCGATCGCTTTGACCTGTCCACCACTTTCCAAAGTGCGTGTGAAGACTTGGAATTCGCAATCTGCCATGACATCGGAGAGATCGGTAAGTTCCATACCAAATCGTGTATCGGGTTTATCGTTCCCGAACCGTGCCATAGATTCATGATACGGAAGCCGCAGGAAAGGGAGTTGGACAGGGATACCGCCTGCCTCTTCAAATATCCGTTTCATCAATCCTTCGGTCACCTCAAGTACGTCATCTACACCTGCGAAAGACATCTCAATGTCGAGTTGCGTGAACTCCAGCTGCCTATCGGCACGGGTATCTTCATCACGGAAGCAACGTGCGATCTGGAAATATCGGTCAACGCCGCTCATCATCAGGATCTGCTTGAATTGCTGCGGTGATTGCGGGAGTGCGTAGAATCTACCCGGATAGTGGCGGCTCGGAACTAGTACATCGCGTGCCCCTTCGGGTGTGCTATTCATCAAGATCGGTGTTTCAATCTCAAGGAACCCCTGCTCGTTCATGTAGTTGCGTGCTGCGAGTGCTGCTTTGTGTCGCATTGCCAATGTTTTCTGCATCTCCGGTCTGCGGAGATCGACGAACCGATACCGCATCCGGATGTCTTCAGCGACATCAATATCGTCTTCAACCGGGAACGGTGGTGTCTGCGCAGAATTCAAGATGTACAGCGTATCCACAGCGAGTTCAATTTCGCCAGTATCGAGCTCGGGATTGACGGTGCCTTGATAGATGCTAAGTCCGTTTTCCGTACGCTCAATATGGTATGTCCGATTGTTTTCGCCATCGGTGAGGAGCCACCGTTCACCTTGGACTCGGGTAGCCACCTCAATTTCTTCGGAGAGTGTGTATTTGGTATCTGCATCCGAAAATAGGGAGCGGAACGCTGCGGATAAGTTGCCGTTGGCGAGGTCTGTCTGATACGTTGCGTCTGCTTGGAAGAGCAATTCACCCGGTTCACGTTCTCGGATGGTGCCTTTGACGTTCAGGACATATTCGCTTCTGATGGCATCGGCGAGAGCATGCGCCTCTTCGTCGATCTGCGGGTCAAAGACGACTTGCGTGATACCGGTTCTGTCGCGTAAATCGACGAAGATGACACCGCCGTGGTCGCGACGGCGTTTGACCCAACCGTTAAGTTGTGCTGCGTTTCCGGCGTCGGTTAAACGCAGATCGCCACAATAGTGTGTCCGTTTTATAGAAGATTCTTGAGACATGATATTTGCTGTGTTCTCCTCAGGAATGGTTATCAGCAAGATGGCTGTCGGCTGTCGGCTATTGGCTATCGGCTTTCAGGAAAGAGGTTGCTGATAAAGTTACGCTCTCTGGCTGATGGCTGTCGGCTGACGGCTATCTATTTTTTTAATTGTTCGAGTTCATTTTGAATCTGTTCTCTGGCGCTCTGTAAATCGCTTGGATCCGAAGCGGTTCGGATGGTTTCATCGAGTGCTTTTAAAGCGTTTTCGTAGTGTTTTATCTGTTTTTCGGGTTGGTTCATTTCGGCGTAAACATTTGCGAGGATATAGTAGGCTCGCCACGAATTAGTGTCTGTAGCGACGGCTTTTTGTCCATATTTTTCGGCTTCCTTTAGGTCCTCTAATTGGAAGTGAAGCTGCGCCATCGCTTCAAAAAGAGGTGCGGGCAACTGTTCGGTCGCTTCTTGCTGTTCGAGCCGTTGGTACGTACGGAGTGCCTCTTTGTAGCGTCCTTGGCGTTCATAAAGCGGACCTAAGATGAAATAGACCTCGGATCGACTCGGATCACGCCTAAGAAATTCCTCAAGTTCTTTGGCGGCCTTTCCGAGTTCCACCGCCGCCTTTTCAAACTCGCCTCTCCTCTCATATTCCGATGCAGAATGCTCATATACCGTTGCCAAGTAGAGGTGTCCCTGAATATCTTCAGGGTTTTGTGCCATCGTCTGCTGTACCCGTTGTTCGATTTGCCGGAGTTCTTCCTGCGTGCCTTCCCGAATTAGACCCGCAACGACACCGAAGTTATAGCGAATGGTTTCGTCTGCCGAATTAAGTCTCACGGCTTTGTCCATGATATTTGCAGCATTCTGATACTGACCGCGCGCGTAGGCGATCTGTCCATGAATTAATTCTTGCGTGGCTTTGAAATAGGTATCAAGTTCCGCTCGGACGGCTCTTGTTTCTGCAAGCGTTGTGCCGTAGTTCGTGAGATAGTCGAGTACGGGTTCTCGGTGTTCTGCCATGCCCCTGATGTTTTGTGTCGTTGTCCCAACCAAATCTGCACCCCGGAAGAATTCCAATCGCGGACGGTTGTCCATGTGGATGGGTCCGACACCGACATATTTTCGTACTGTCTCCGGTCCCATCATGAATGAATCGAGCAGCGACATACCGTCAAGGTCATCGGCGGCGAGACCTTCGCGGATACTTGCAATCTTGGAACGAGCGATGAAGTTTTTGTAGTCAATCGAAAGTGGTTTAAGTGTGCCGATCAGAATCACAAAGTCCGGTGTGTATTTGTACCAAAGTGTCGTTTCAGGAAACACCTCAATGAAGGTACGAACAATCATTTTATAGTGTTCCTCTGGCAACCGGTGTAGCGGTACCCATTGGCACATAATACCGCCTTCTGCGAGAATCCGACGGCACAAGCGATAGAAGTCTGCCGTATAGATATTGGAACTCCCCGCACTGACAAGCGGGTGGATTATACCTGTTGAGATCATGTCGTATTTCGTCTTCGTCATCAGGATATGGTTGCGTCCGTCGTTGAGTTTATAGTTAAACAGCGGACTCGCAAACACATTTCCGTTGATATGTGTAAAGTGCTTCTGTGCTGCGGCGATCACGCCCTGCGACAATTCTATTGCGTCAACTGACACACCGTGTTGTGTGATTGAATACGATGTGAGTCCCATGCCGAAACCGACAACGAGTGCACGCTTCGGACGTGGATGCAGTAAGAGCGGGAGGTGTGCGATAACGCGATGCGATGGCGAATCCCAGCGCGAGGCATCTGCTGCTTGGTTCGTATCCACATAGAGCCGATAGACCCCTTCATCGTCTTTCAGTGTTGTTACGGTTGCATCTACTTCCTCGTTGTAGTCAACGAGTGTATCGCCGGGACGTTGGGTCTTAAAAATTGCACTCTTCAAGAAAAGCGGTTGGTTTACCGTGAGCAATAAGATTACGGCTAATCCGGCGTTGAGGACGGGCATCGCGATGCTCACACCTTGTAGCAGCTGCCTGCTGGTCTCGGTCTGTCCGCTACCTCTCCAAACGAGCAGACACCCGATAACTGAGTTCAAAGCGACTGTTAGGACGATGCTTGGTCGGATGCCGAGCAGCGGGATCAGAATAAATCCGGCACAAAACGCTCCTAAGATGCTTCCGACGGTGTTGATTGCATAGACGTTTCCGATACTTTTACCGAGTTGGCGTGCACTGCCGGTGTAGATTTTCGTCACGATCGGAAAGCTTGCACCCATCAGGAATGTCGGTAGACACATCACGAGGAAACAGGAGAAGAACGTCCAGAACCTACTACTGCCGAAAGTAGACTGCAATGCCCGGCTCATGCCGTACAATTCCTCGAACGCTGGCATCAAAATCAACGCGAACAATCCGATACCGAGTTGGACGACACCGAAAACTGCAACCGGTTGTTTCATCCGGTCCACCCAACGTGCGAACACCATGCTCCCGAGTGCGATACCGAACAGGAACGCCGCAAGCATTGTTGCGAATGCGTAGGTCGTACTGCCGAGGAAGAAGACCATGATGCGGGTCCATAAAACCTCATACGCCAAGGCGCAAAAGCCTGAGATACCTATTGCCCACAATGCCAAATGGCTTTCGGCTTTCGGCTTTCGGCTTTCAGTGGATTGCGTGGCAGGCGAGAGTGCTTTGTCCTCCACAACGGTCTTTGACTGACTGCTGGTATCTTCTATTGCTGACGCTTTCCGTGCCAATACCAATGCAATCGCTGCGACCCCGAAATTAATAGCGATACCGACACCGAGCGTCCAACGGATCCCCAACGCTTCAATGAGGAAAAAGCCTGCTGCGACGGTGCCGACGACTGCACCGAATGTGTTTAGCGCATACAGAATCCCGATGTTTGTGCCGAGCTGCTCCAGTCTTTTCACAAAGAAGCGGGTCAGTACGGGTAGCGTGCCGCCCATCAACGTGGACGGGATCAACAAGACACCGAACGTTAGCACGAATCGGATGAGTGAAAGTGTGTAGAACTCCGATGTGACGTTGCGATGGATCAGGACATAGAGTCCGCTTATGACGGTTAAGATGAGTGGCCAGACAAGGCAGAACGCGCCGATACCGGCTTCGAGGAGTGCGTAAATGCGTAGTGGTGATTCTCTACTTTCGTCAATCATCTTCCCGAAGTAGTAGCTGCCGAGTGCAAGTCCACCCATGAACGCTGTCAGGACGGTACTCGTTGCGAAGACGGTGCTACCGAAGATGAGCGTGAGTTGCCGCATCCAGATGACTTGGTAGATGAGTCCACTGGCACCGGAAAAGATAAAGATGAGCCAAACAATGGGTTTGATGTATCGCATTTTTCGCCTGTTCTATAAAGGTTTCGTACTTACAAGACTGTTTAGATTCCTTACATATATGATACGTTAGTACACGCGGAATTTCAAGTAAATCCTAATCCCTTTTGGTCATAAACACCATACGTCCAAGTTCTATAGTTGTTGTGAGGGGGCCTCTTGGACGACAGGGATGACGTAACTTCGGATCGTCAAATCGTCTATTGTCTCTGTTTCTACGCGGGGTTCTGACTCCGCGCGGTGGTCAAAGACGACGTAGTACCCGTCGCTGACTCCCTCCAACTTGAGATATACTGCGAGTTGTTTTTTGCCAGACTGATAGGACCGGGGCCCTTCCCATATCTTGGTCTCGACGATGTATTTTTTGGCGTTGTAGCAGATGACGAGGTCCATCCTGCCTCGACCAGTTTGAACTTCAAAGTACATCGTCCCACCAATTAGACTAATAAACTGGTCAAGATAAATATAGAGAAGGTCTTGCCCGACGTATTCTTTTCGTGTCTCTGGAACTTGGAGTATCCGAAAACCTACCCGTGCAATGAAATCTCTGAAGTTGTCAAGAAGCAGTTCCATATTAATCTGTCCCGTGGGCGTGAGATAATCGGGGAAATCGGTATCTTCGGGGAAGTAATCTTTTTCTAACCCGTTCACTATAGGTCTGAATGTTTGTAGGATGCAGTAGTGATAAATTGGGTTGATGATCTCACAGCGGTCGTCAGCTCCTCTTGCGATTACGCCGTAAGTGGCGAGTTCGCTGATGATTTCTTGGCGTAAGCTGAAACGGACTCCTCTCTCGTAAGAAACGATTTCCATCAAGATATTTTTAAAGCGTGGGTCTCTACGAACATTCGTCACCAAATGTGTAAGGTTGGTGTTATTTTCTTCAAGGATTTCTGCGTGCGCTTTTGAAAAGTGCGCCATCTGGATCGTTTCATCTTTCGGGATGTCCATCTCCTCTGTCAGAATCTGGGCACATCGGTTGACGAGGAACGGCTGTCCAGCAGTTTGTCTGTGAATACTCTTAACGACTTCAGGGGAGAAGGATTGCCCGACTTCGTCTGTATATTGTGTGAGAAGCTCGCGAACCTGCTCAAGCGTGAAGTTGGGCAAAGTGAATTCGTCTTGGATATTGAACGGCGAAATAGAGCGGTCTAAATTGAGTTGCGTAACGTTCTTAACGCCTACAATACCGACGCTATAGGGACATTTACGCATGGAGCGGTGCACGTAGATACTGCGGAGTGACCGAAGGAAACCACGCATCGCATCGCTAGGGATACCATCAAACTCGTCAATGATGACGACGAGTTTCTCAGCTCCGAGAAAATTTGCGAACTCTTGAAAGAATTCGAGCATCGCCACGTGATCAGTTAGTTTTGTGTCCTCCAAGAATTGGCTTAAAGCTTCGGAAGGCGCGGTGCCGCGCTTCTGGAAGACGCACTTAATCTCCTCGTAAATTCGTTTATAGAGCGAGGCGTAAAAGTCGGACGCGATATAGTCCTCATATACTTCAAAATTGACTTCAATAGGAAAATAGGTCTCCGCGGTATCAACCGCAAGTGCATCAAGTGCCCATTGGAAAAACGTCGTTTTACCTGTCTGACGGGGCGCGAAAATGACAATATACCGTCCCTGTTTGACGCGCTTGATAAAATCAGCGAGCTCCACCTCGCGTGAAACAACATAATGATCTTTAGGATTCACAGGACCATAAGTACTGAATGTTCGCATGATGCTTTACCATAAAAGTTCAAGGGTGTATCTATTTGGGCAACAGATGCTACGAAAACTATTTGTCTTCGTCTAATTTCTTTTCAAGACGTTCAATGTACCGAAACGTTGTGGAAAAAATCATGTCCAGTGTGGCGATGTCTCGTGATTCTAATGGTGCGCGCGAGAAGACGCGTCGCAACGATTTCAGATACGTTTCCCACTCCCGATTGTAGGGCGACATGCCGACCTTATCTAACAGACGGGTCACGCGTCCATAGAACGCCTCTAAAGCGTTCACTTCGGCGTAGTCAAGCTCGGAAGGCGGGTACTCATCCAAACTCGCGACGAAGACTTCATAGGCGAAAATTTGAACGGCTTGTGCGAGATTCAAAGACGGATTTTTGGTTGCCATCGGGACGCTCGCTGCCAACTGACATAGACTGAGTTGATCGGTAGACAAACCGAAGTCTTCACGTCCAAAGAGGAGCGCGACCTGTTTATCTTGTGAAATTGTGGCGATGGTTTGCGCTGCTTCTCTTGCAGGCACAGGCTGCGGCAGACGGATATCTCGGCGCCGATGTGTCGTCCCTACCAAGTATTGGATACCATCGAGTGCGTCTTTGAGTTCGGGAACGACGTGGCAGTTTTCGAGGATGTCCTTCGCGCCGTGTGCCATATACCACGCTGCATCGACATCTTGGAACGGAACGGGGTTCACCAGATAGAGTTGCGACAGTCCCATCCCCTTGACAACCCTGGCGACAGAGCCGATATTTCCCGGCTCACGCGGTTCAAAGAGGATAACACGGATGTTAACGAGATTCTCCGGCACTGCGACAGAGAGCGCACGGAAACTTTCGGGCGGTTGAATCGTTTTTTTCGGTGTGTTTGTTGACATATCAATAGGGTATCTGAAATGCTTCAAATTGTCAACCGAAATGTCGTAGGGGGAACCGGGTAACTCGGTTTCCCTACGGAGCCACCGCGCTCTGTCCATCTTCAAGGGTGTGTATTGTGCCGTGCAGATAGCAATCCAGAGGGATACCATCTGCGAAGTTGCCGGTGATGTCAACGTGAAACTGCATTGTGGGTGTCAGGCTTGGGATTTTGAGGAAAACGGTTTTGCCATCCGCGGAGAGCGTAGCAGATTGGACAGGGTGGATGTCTCTGCCCTCTTCTCCGGAACGCTTAAGCTGCGGCGAACCGTAGTATTCCGTCCAGCGGTACTCCCAACTTTGCACCCGCCAGTTCTCCGGATTTTGGGCGGACTCTGGTGCAAGCGGTGCGTAGAAGTCGATCATTAAGCCGTCGCTGACAGCCCGGAACGATTTAGGGGTTCGGAGGGGTGCACCGGTCATGCGGGCCCGATAGAAGCCGGTATCTTCTTGTTTGTTGGACGACCAACCGAATAGACCTACGAGATAAAGGTCTCCACTGACAGGGTGGAATCGTCCACGCATCAGTCCGGTAGGCAGCTCGACACCGAGTTCGGTGAGCGCACCTTGTACAGTTGCCTCTGTTTGGTGCTGAAGGACGGCGTATACTTTTCCAGTCCCGTAGCTAAGCGAGAGCAGAGAATCGCTCATTTTTCCCCATGTGTTGTTGGGAATCCAAATCGGTGCTGCTGGGGATCGGTCAACGAAGGGCGCGATCCAGCAGAGGGGCGGTTCATAGCTGTCTGGCGGTTCGCCCGGCGGGTACCAGCCCCAGCGGTTCCCGTAGAATTTACCGGGAGCAGTGATACGGTTCAGGCGGTTGGCAGGCATCCAGTAGCCTTCCTGATCTGTCCCGTAGAATGTAGGACCCGGGCCGATCCCAAGCCCATTTGATGCTCGAAATCCGTAAGCGATGACAGTAGAGTGTTCGCCGTCCGGCGACACTTTGATGAGTGTGCCGTGGTGCGGGTGTTGAGCCTGCAGTGCATGACGAGCAGATTTCATGTAGTAAAAGTTACCTGCCGCATCCGTCTGCAGGTCCATAACCTGTTCGTGAAAGTGTTCACTGTTGTAGGCGTCATTGTTAAAATTCTCGTAGAAGTCGGTTTCGCCGTCTGCGTTGAGATCAACGAGGCGGGTGATCTGGTCGCGTCCGACAACGTAAATCTGCTGTCCGACAATTTTAAGTCCGAGCGGTTGGTTCAGCCCTGTAGCAATCCGTTGCCAGACGAGCGTGTCCAGGGTGTCGTTGAGTCCGGTGACTGTCCAGACATCACCGTTCCAGGTGGAGAGTGCGGCGCGATTGCCGTCTGGAAAGAAGTCGAACCCGCCGAAACGTATCCAGGATTCCCACGGATTCTGTGCGGGCCAATCAATCTTGTCAATGGCGAAGGGTTGGCTGGGGTCGACTCCATCATTTGCTGCTAACCGCGCGAAATCTGAGAGTTGTGGTTCACTGCCATCCCATGTAAGAACCGATGCGGTTGTGTCTGTAGAGAGGTGGAGATAAACACGGTCAGCGTCGACGGTCCATTTTGCCCCTTCAATCGGTTCTACCAGAGTCGCTGCAATCAGAGGCGGTTCTTGGACCCGTTGGTAAAGTGTCTGCATTTCATCTGGAGAGAGGGCGCGATTGTATAGGGACATTTCATCGAGTTTTCCGTCTAATCTGGGGGATTCTTCTGGAAAATTTTCTGCGGTGAACCCGAGTCGCCAAATGTCATCTTCAAGTTTATCATTGGGTTTGAGGACACCTTTGGCAGCAATCTCGCCATCCAAAAACAGGGTCACTGCACCGGTTTGATGTTGCCATGTCAATCCGACGTGATGCCAAACGCCGTCAGTGACTGATTTCGCACCTCCTGTACCACTGCTGACGACGCCGACCCAACCGACATCAAAAGCCAATTGTCCATTTCGGATAAAAAAGGTTTTGCCGTTAGGTACCCACTCTGGCTCCTCAAGTGCTTCAGAGAAAATTGAACCATCGTCCTCGGTGGCAATCCATGCAGCAAAGGTCAGGTCCGTGGTGTCGAAATCCAGGGCAAAGTCTTCCTCAAAACGTGCTTCCGCATCACCATCAAATACAAGGCAATTATCGCGGTGTCCGGGTTCCCACTGAACACCGTCCAGAACAATTGTTGACTTTTCGGGTGTTACACTTGCTGCGTTTAAACCGTTGCCTTCGTCAAAACGCCAATGACCGATCAAAGCGGAATCGCTCTGCTGGACCTGTGCAGGCGTGGACTCTGAGGTTTTGGAATGGGGAAACAGGACTGCAATGTACTGGTCTGCATTCCCGACACCGTCAGGGGCAGGTGATAGATTATCCATAGAGAGTACTTTCGGTAGATACCCATCTAATTCAAAGTGCATAGTCGTTGTTCCGGGATCTATTTTCACCGTTTCCAGCCTGAGTTTTTGTTGTATATCGGTGTGTCCGGTTGTGGTGAGTTTCTCCGACCAACGTTGGGGTCCGCCTTGTATCAGTTTCGTCAGATTTTCAACAGGCGGAGAATTTTCAACGAATTGTCTCCAAACGTTTAATTCAAGTGTATCATGTATGGTTGGGGTGATCAGAATTTTGGCGGAGATTGCTTGTTCAGATGGCGGGAACCGGATGCGGATCTCGTCCTTCACCGTCTCCCACTGTGTGCCTTCTGGCGCGTCAACCGAAGCAGCAAGGAGACTGCCTGGCGCCCCAGGATTTGTCCCAGGCGGACATAGGGCGACCCCGGTGCCGCGTGGAAGTTCGTGTAAAGCGGATGCCTCCGCGTCAGGGATTGTTGCAATACGGACAATAGCACTTGATGCAGAGGATCCGAGATGGAAAGTGCGGACAAAAGCGTACCCCTTTTCCGTGCTTTCAAGCGACGGGGTTTCCAACACGGAGCGCATGCCTACTGTATAGGACAAAACAACCTGGTTACCGTAAAGATATAATCCTTCCCAACGCGCCCAATCCTTGGGTAAGGGACCGAAAGGTACGGCGCGTGTATCCTCAAAGCTGCCATCTTTCGCCCACCCGGGCCCCACCCTGTTTTCCCAGAGCAGTTTGCCCTCAATCGATGGAAAACGTTGATGCCAACCGTTATAGGCAACATCGACGAAGTCAATCAACCCATCTATCCACCCTGCGGAGTAGCGTAACAAGTCTGTGTCAAACACCACCGCGCCCCCCGCGAGATCCGGGGTGAGCGGGATAACAATGCCTTTGTAAGTAAGGTTATTCGCATTCGCTGCGACAGCTGTAGAAAGGTAGGGACCATAATCCATATCCCGCCACGGTTGTCCGGTTTTAGCACGCCAACCGGGCGGATAGCGGCGCGGGGCTTCGCTGTTGAGTCCCCAGTAGATACCGTTAACGACAAGACGACGGAAGTCGCTCACCCTGAAGTCCTCTGGGTGTCCCATTGTCGTTGTAAACACACGTCCACCACCGGAGTGCGTGTGCGTCCATGCAATTGGATTGACTGTCTCTGCGCCGCCACGTTCCCCTTCAGGGAATACAGGGCGCCCCTGCACTAAGACCTGGGCATCTTTCGGCGGGTAATCGGGGCGTACATGGTAAGTCCAGGAACGGACGTGGAACTCTGGACTCACACCTGTAAGGATAGGATGATTGCCAATGGTTGTAGCATCGGTGCTTGCCTCGTGTCCGTAATGGTAAATCCACGGTGCCCCGAGTTCGCGAGCCCCGAAATTATTCCACCATGTCGCACGCTGATCTTCCGCTTCGTAGGCAAAGGCGTGCGTCGTTGTACGGAAAGCGACGATGGGACCGCCGCGGTCAATGTACTTTTGTAACAACGCAAGTTGGGCATCAGGAAGTTGACGAAATCGTAGATACAAAACGAGGAGGTCTGCAGTCTCCAACGCATCAAGCCCATTGATGCTGTTCGCCTCGCCCCCCTGAAGTACGTCGTCTATGAGAATTGTGGTTCGGAAGCCGTAGTGGTCTGCTAATACCTGAGCCAACGCTGGCATCGTTACTTCAGAACGGTACTCATTTTCGCCTACAACAAAGACGAGGTGTGGTTGTGCATGACCGATGGATGTAAATATACAAGGCGCGAGCAGGAGGCATAGTAGATAAATTGAAATCTGCCTCGCCCATGGGACAGAGGCGTTGATTAGGGCACTTGAATTTGACATATTTTGCCTTTCACAGATGGATCGTGGTTGCTATGAAGTCTCGTCAAGTTGAGGGTTTTTCGTTAAATGACAGTATGCTGAATTTGTTCTTAATCCTGACATATCATCCTGACATATCGGATGTGATCGCTCTGCGGAAAGTATAGCGGATACCGCTAAAAATATCAATAAAAAATCAGCGGTAGGTGAATTTTAAGAGAAAGTCCGTAAGTCTTCAAAATGTTACACCTGTGTAACATTGGATGTAGATTGCTTATCGGTATAAACTTAGTCGTTGTAAGGGTTTAGAGGCACTTTTTCCGTTGTTTTTCGTTGCGCGAAAAAAAATAATTTGGCGAAAAGTGTAACATTTGCCTATTTTAAAATTGTCCAAAGTTCACTATAATAATTTAGGATTACATATTTAAGTTTAGATTATATATGATAACATATATAATTTAGAAATGCAAATTTTTATAGAAAAAAACTGGTATCACACGGCACTTGCAATTTACTTCATTTTAGGGTATAATTAAAGAGATTTTAAATCGTGAAACTTGGATAATAGCATATCAAGGAGTATTGCTTGCAAGCCGATATTGTAAACAGTTTCGCATGTTCGTCTCTATTGGCGTTATGGCTTGTGAGTTTTTAAATGTTGCTTTAAGACCTTGTAGCGGCAAATATTCATAATAGAGGGATCTATCTATCTTATGTCAACTAAAGTAGGTATAAACGGTTTTGGTCGGATTGGTCGGAACGCCTTTCGTGCGGCGTTGCAGAACCCTGGGTTAGATATAGAATTCGTGGCTATTAACGATTTGACGAACCCTGAGACACTGGCGCATCTTCTACAGTACGATTCTGTTCACGGTATTTTGTCCGATGCTATCGCTGCAACAGATAACGGTTTGGTCGTTAACGGCAAAGAGATAAAAGTCCTGGCTGAACGCGACCCGGGTAACCTACCGTGGCGTGACCTCGGTGCGGATGTGGTTATTGAATCCACCGGTTTCTTTACAGCGCGCGAAGATGCCGAGAAGCATCTCACATCCGGTGGTGCGAAAAAAGTTGTCATCTCCGCCCCGGCGAAGGGTGAGGACATCACGATCGTTCTCGGCGTGAACGACGATACATACGATAAGTCGCAACACCATGTCATCTCTAACGCTTCCTGTACGACGAACTGTCTTGCCCCTGTCGCGAAGGTCTTGCACGAAACATTCGGGATTGAAAGCGGATTGATGACCACCGTTCACGCCTATACCGGTGACCAAAGGGTTCACGACTTCCCGCATTCCGATATGCGCCGCGCCCGTGCAGCAACACTCTCGATGATTCCGACGACAACCGGTGCCGCTGTCGCTGTCGGGAAAGTGCTACCAGAATTGAACGGTAAGCTTGACGGGTTCGCAATCCGTGTGCCGACACCGAACGTCTCCGTTGTTGATCTTACTGTTGATCTCAAGGAGAAACCGGATGCCGAAGCGGTCAACGCTGCGCTGAAAACGGCAGCAGAGAACAGTTTGAAAGGGATTCTCGGTTATTCAGAGCTCGATCTCGTTTCATCGGATTTCAATGGGAACAAGCTCTCCTCCGTTCTTGACGCGCCTTTTACGAAGGTCATTGAAGATGGCTTGATTAAAGTCCTCTCATGGTATGACAACGAATGGGGTTACTCGAACCGTCTCGTTGAACTCGTCGCACAGGTTCTTTAGCACCATCCGGATCCATTGTGAGCGCGGAATTAACCAGAAACCATCGCGAAACGCGTAGGGGCAGGGTTACCCAGACCGTACACAGCTACACAGCGATGCCCAGGAGCCCATAATTAAAAAATGCGAACACCTATTATTGCAGGCAATTGGAAACTGAACAAAACGATTTCGGAAGCGGTGGCACTCACAACGGCGTTAAAAGCGTCGGTTGCCGATGTTGCCGACGTTGAGATTGTTGTTGCACCCGCGTTCACGGCACTCGCTGCGGTAAACGCGACGATAGCAGGTAGCAACATCCGACTCTCCGCACAGGATGTCTATTCGGAGGACAGTGGTGCTTTTACCGGTGAAGTCTCCGCACCGATGCTCAAAGATGTCGGTTGCGATTACGTTATCATCGGGCATTCGGAACGGCGGCAATACTTCGGTGAGACGAATGAGAGTGTCAATCAGAAAGTAAAGGCTGCGTTAGCACACGACCTAAAACCGATCATCTGTGTCGGTGAGCAGCTCGAAGAACGAGAAACTGGACAGACGGAAACTGTCATTGACGATCATGTTACCGGCGGTATTGCTGGTTTATCCGATGCTGAGTTATTGTCTTGTGTCATCGCCTATGAGCCGGTCTGGGCAATCGGTACAGGGAAGACCGCTACACCTGCACAAGCGCAAGAGGTTCACAGTTTCATTCGTGGGCTGTTAAGAAAAACACACTCGGCGGAAGTCGCTGTGCAGCTGCGCATTCAATACGGCGGGAGCGTTAAACCGGAGAACGCTTCCGAACTGATGGCGCAGCCGGATGTAGATGGCGCGCTCGTTGGTGGTGCGAGTCTTGAAGCGGAATCGTTCGCACAAATCGTGAAGTTTGTATAGCAAGTTAATAGTTATCAGTTGTCAGTGCGGGCTGCGCCCTTTCGGTTATCAGTTACAAGAGTTTTCTTAACCGATAACCGATAACCGATAACTGATGGACGCCGAAATTTGACCAATAGGAGGGAGTATTAAATAATGGAAATTATCATGGGATTTGTATTATTCCTTTTTGTACCTGTCTGCGTCGTTCTGACGCTGATTATTCTGTTACAGGACAGTAAAGGGGAAGGACTTTCATCCAGCGCATTTGGGGGTGCGGAGATGCAATCTGTGCTCGGAGGCCGCGGTGCTGCGACCTTCCTGAGTAAACTGACGACATGGCTTGCCATTGCGTTCATGGTCATTTCGCTTGTCCTGATGCGGTTCTACGGTGAAGGTGACGGCACCGGTGCACTCACGCCGATTGAGCAAGAGACGACACAAGAGAGCACAGCCGAACCTGCTGACACTACAAATGAAGGAACTGTTGAACCCTCAACGGATACGGACGGCGAGAGCGATCCGCAAGACGCATCAAAGACAGAAATTGACGGCGGGGCCACAGACAGCACCGAATAGCCTCACTCACATCTGGACGCACGCAGGAGATCGTTCCTCTAAGAAAGGGTCCTGATATGTCGGACGCGCCTACAACGCTTTCATGGAGCGTACACCCACTCGTTGAAAACTGGCGCAAATCTGTGCTGTTAGGGCTTTTTCTGGTGTTTCTCTTGCTTGTCATCTATCTGGGGTTCCAGTTAATTTATGTTACTGTCTTGTCCGCTATTTTTTTAATCGGGTCGCTCTACAAATATTTTCTGCCGTTTCACCATCAGTTTGAAGCGGATAGACTTGTTATCACGAGTTGCTGTTATAAAATGGAGCGTCCTTGGGAAACGTTTCGCAGTTTTTACGTTGACGCGAACGGAGTGCTTCTCAGTCCGTTCGCCCATCCGACACGCCTCGAAAACTTCCGCGGTGTTTACGTCCGCTTCGGCAAACACTCCCCTGAAGAAATCGTTAACTTCATTACCAGCAAAATCAAAGACTAAAGCTTGAATAACGCTAAAGTACCGAAAAGTCCATTGCGCTATCCGGGTGGTAAATCAAGGGCACTGAAACAAATTCTGCCGCATGTTCCACTAAATATATCAGAATTTCGGGAGCCTTTCGTTGGCGGTGGTTCTGTCTTTTTTGCAAGCCGAGGTCTCTTTCAAGATCGCATCAAATCCTATTGGATCAACGACCTCAACTACGATTTGTACTGTTTCTGGAAAGAGGTCCGAGACAACGCTTCAGATTTGGTTGCGACATTAAGGGAAATACACACAACTACTACTGATGGACGCGCACTGTTTGAGGCGTTGACACAGGCGAAAGATCACGTGCAATTCGCTGAAAATATGCGGAAGTGTCAACACAAATGGTTAATTACCTACGACGACTCACCTGTTATTAGGGAGCTTTTCGCATTCGCCACAATTCAGGAGTGGACATTGCAATACGGGATGAACAATTATAAGAAAACGAGTGCTGCAAAAGGGAACGAATTATTTATCAAAAATTACTGAAATTTTGCGAGTCTGGAGGATTAAATGAACGCAAACAACACACAAACAATTGCAACCCCAGAACAGTTGAAATCCGCCGTTTGGGATGCGGTTGAGAACCAAATCGTTACGGATATTCACACGCACCTCTTTAGTCCACCGTTCGGTGATTTGCTACTGTGGGGTATAGACGAGTTGCTGACGTATCACTATCTCATCGCTGAAGTCTTCCGCAAATCGGAGGTTTCGTACGAGCAATTTTGGGCGATGACGAAGACGGAACAGGCAGACCTCATCTGGCAGACGCTTTTCATTGAAAATTCACCGGTGAGTGAGGCGTGCCGCGGGGTTGTGACGACATTAGATGCATTAGGTTTGGATGTCAGGTCACGCAACCTGCAAGACTATCGGCAATACTTTGCGGAGACGACTGTCGAAGCCTTTATTGATACCGTCTTTGAACAGGCGAAGGTCTCTAAAGTGGTGATGACGAATGACCCATTTGATCCGGCAGAGGCACCGGTATGGGCATCCGGGGACACTGGAGACGCTCGTTTTGAAGCGGCATTGCGGATGGATGTTCTCATTAATACCTATCAGGAAACTGGTTATGAACACCTCCGGGGTCTCGGGTACGATGTTGATCCGAACCTGTTGACAGAGAAGAGTTACAAAGAGGTCCGTCGGTTTTTGGAGACGTGGATTCAGCGGATGAACCCGAAGTATATGGCGGTCTCTCTCCCACCGGATTTCGAGTATCCTCACGATGGTATCCTTGGGCGGTTGTTTGATAACTGTATACTGCCAATTTCTCGTGAATTTAATGTTCCGTTCGCTTTGATGATCGGTGTGAAACGCGCCGTTAACCCGCAGCTCCAGATGGCGGGTGACGGAACCGGAAAAGCGGATTTGACGAGTTTAGAGACATTGCTCCGTGAAAATCCGGACAATAAGTTTCTCGTTACCCTACTGTCACGCGAAAACCAGCACGAGTTGTGTGTCATCGGACGGAAGTTTAAGAATCTGATGATCTTTGGGTGTTGGTGGTTTATGAATAATCCGAGTATTATTGAGGAGATTACACGCGAACGGATTGAGTTACTCGGTCTGAGCGTCATTCCGCAGCATTCCGATGCCCGTATCTTGGATCAACTTCTCTACAAGTGGAAACATTCCCGTCAGGTTATCGCTGATGTTCTGGTGGAAAAATACCAGACTTTGCTTGATGTCGGGTGGACAATTACCGCGTCAGAAATCGAACGAGATGTCAACAACCTATTCGGTGGTAATTTCGATCGGTTTTTGAACGGAAGTTAAGTCTGCTGTGTTCTAACAGACGCAAGGCGTTGCTTCACATTTAGGACACCCTTGTGCATAGATTTGTGCAGCATCTTCTAAGGAAATACCGAGCAAACTCGCTAATGTAACGAGCCATGCGAAGACATCGGCGAATTCTTCGCGCAGTCGTTCCATATCCTGTGGTTGTTTGCGGATCTCTTTTGCCAACTCGCCGACCTCCTCAACGAACCACGTGAAGGTAAGCGGCACGCCTCGTTCTGCATCCCGCTTATAATAAATCGCTTCGATTTGCTTCTGAAACGCCTCAATTGTCATTTTTCTACTTTTCCTTATGGTGGGGTAACGTGAGTATAATTTTTTGTATAAAGCAATACTTAATTGGCGAAGGCATTCATCCTGCCCATTTATAGACATAGCCCTCCTATGGACTGATAGTTACGCTTCCGCCTCGCGTTTGCAATCTACCGAGACAGATAATTTATGGGGGTTTCCGCTCCCGAAGACGACACCTTTCAAGGGTGTTACATCCGAGTAGTCTCTACCCCATGCGATCGTGATGTGCTGATCGGTGGGCATCTGGTTATTCGTCGGATCGAAATCCACCCATCCGAGTTGCGGGAGATAGACAGAGAACCATGCATGCGATGCGTCAGCACCCGATAACGGTTCTGTATCAGGTGGTGGCTCTGTCTCAATATACCCACTAACGTAACGGACAGCGAATCCTAAGGCGCGTAGGCATCCGATACCGAGGTGTGCAAAATCTTGGCAGACCCCGCGGCGGTGTTTTAGCACATCCGTAAGGGGTGTCGCTATTGTCGTGAAACCTGGATCGTAGGTGAAATCGTTGTAAAAACGGGTGCTTAAATCTTCAAGGGCATCCATGAGGGGTCGTCCGTCAGTAAAAGATTTTTCAGCATAAGCGTGGAGTTCGGGCAGCCTCGGAATCATGGGTGAATTGAGAGTGTACTGCCGTATCTCCAAAGTTTCCGCGTCCGAATCTGTATGCAGCTGCTGGCGCACGGTTTCCCAAGCCAAATATTCACCGAAACCTAACGTCTGTTGTCTGCCTTCAACCGCCACACGACTCGTGACCGTAACGGCGAGTTGATTGTGCGGCTGCTGGATAGTGAAATAGTAGACAGTGTTTCCGAAAAAGTCCTCGCGCTCCCGACATTCCCACGGTTCAGGTTCAACAACAAATTCGCTGTCGTTGCAACGTTGGTATGCAAAGGTACGTGGGGTCAAGCGTGCTTCGTTATAGCAAAGGTTCACCGGCTGCATGTAACTGTATTCGGTCTTATGGATAATTTTATAATAACGCATTGTGTTATCAGAGTCGTCAGTTGCCTGTTATCAGTTTGCCTCACAGAGTTGTCAGTTACAAGAAGTTTTGGATAGTGCCAAAGTCTCTTTCTTTAACCATCAACTCGACTCCGTTATAAATGTTAAGGCACGAGTTGATGGTTAAAACTGAAAGATTTTTCGGAGAAAAATCGTGCTGACAACTGAAATCTATAACTGTTGCTGTCTTTGGACATGACTGAAATACGTCTGGGTTAGGACATCGGAAGTATCAATCAGTATTTGCGCGAGGCGTACGAGAAGTTTTTCTAACCCTGTTCGCTGTGTTGTTCGCTCGGAATGTGCTGCGAGTTCAATTGTATTAGAAAGCTGCAGCTGCGTTAGCGCCTCTAAGATGAGTTGTTCTTCCTCGCTGAGTCGATAGCGGCGTTTTTCTCTTGGTAGTACATGAATATGTGCCTCAAGTCGTTTCAACTGATAGAGGAGCGAGCGCGGGTTATCTTCGTCGAGCAGCAGCAATTCCAAGGCTGTCGGAAAGTGGAGTTCCGAACGATAACGTTGCCGATAGGTAATTAGGCTTTCAGCTGCGGCGAGGACAGATTCAAGCAGGAGGTCTTCGATCCACTCGTCTTGAACAGCGACGAGGCTTGAACGACACAGCACAATGAGAAGGAGCGAACGTTCGATACGCCGTCCCATATCCAAACTAATCCAACCGATGGTCTGTGTCATGTTTTCGGCATTAAGCCCACTCAATGCGGAAAGAAAAATCACCAATTGATCGAGGGATGCCAATTCCGCCTCTTGTAGCACGAGATCTGTGTAGCGGAAACCGGGGGACCCAGCCTGTACATCTGCATCCGCATTTTCAGGGACGCTTTTTTCGAGTTCCGTGCAGAGGTCCTCAATACGGTTCATCACACGCCATGTGTCCGTAGACCAACGGTCCCGGACTGCATAAGCGGCACTGAGGAGTGCCTGAAGCGTTGACACTAAACTCCCGCTATTTTCTGTGTTGAACATGACAGAGAGGAGTTCGGTTTCGAGAGACTGTTCGCCTATGTCAACAAAACTGGGGTGCGTAGACGTTAAACCGGTCAACGAGCGGAGCATGCTACGGAGGTAGATGAGTTCGGAGACTTCTCTGGTGTCTTCACCGAGGGTCTCAATAGAGGGTGTGGCGGGTGCTACCGGTTTCCCTAAGTGTGATGTCTCTAACCCCATCTTGTCCATTTTAACTTTATCGAGCATAATTCGGAGCAGGCGTGCGTGTCCTTCGGCGCGTTCAGCGTAACGCCCCACCCAAAACAGATTTTCAGCTGCGCGGCTTGAGAGTCCACCAGATGCCTCTGCGGTTTGCATCCGTTCTGTTCGTTGTGGTTTCCATAAACTGATATGCGGTTCCGGCTCGGGTGCAAGGATCCACGTATCTTTACTGATGCCCCCGTTTTGGATTGAGACTGTCAATGCTTCTGTCTCGCTCTCACAGCGCGTAAGTCCACCCGGCATCACAGCATATCCGTCTTTTTCTGCAAACAGGAAAGTGCGGAGAATCGCGCGGCGGGGTTCAAGTCTACCTTCAATCAACGAAGGTGTCGTGGAGGCGTGAATATATTCCTGCCCGACATAGTGGTTCGGCTCTGCAATGATCTGTGCGCGTAGCGTTTCGAGTGCGGCATCGCTCAGTTCAGTTCCAAACAATGGACGGCTTCCGGGTCGGCGATAAATCGGTTTGATAACCAGCACCTTAAGGTTCGCCAATACATAGTCTCGCTGCTTCGGTTCTCCGCACCACCAGGTGGCAACAGACGGGAGGCGTAAGTCTTCACCCATCAGACGCTTTGCGATCTTCGGTAGGAACGGCATCAAACTTGGGTTTTCCAAAGCACCGCTGCCCGGCGGGTTGACTACAATCACGTTTCCGTGTCGAATCGCTTCCAAGAGCCCAGCGACACCGAGCCGAGAGTCTTGTCGGAGTTCCAACGGATCGCAAAAGATGTCGTCCACCCGTCGGAGAATAATATCGACGGGACGTAAGCCGTCAATAGATTTCAACCAGACCTGTCCATCCCATACCGTCAAATCATCGCCTTGCACGAGTGTATAACCGAGATAGTTTGCGATATAGGCGTGCTCGAAGTAAGTCTCGTTCAAGGGACCAGGGGTTAGCACAACGATATGTGGGTTCTGCGTTTGGCGTTGCGTGATTCCGGGGGTACTTTCGGATTGATTGGATTGATATTGTAAGGGTAACTCGAACAGACTGTTCTGTAGTGAACGAAAAAAGGAAGAGAGGCGATGAACGCCGACCTCGCCAAAAAAGTTGGGCAGTGCGCGAGCGAGGGCGGTCCGGTTCTCAAGTGCGTAACTGGCACCCGCTGGTGCTTGCGTTCGGTCGCTGAGTACCCACATTCTACCGTCCGGTCCGCGTGCCAAATCGGCGGCGTAGCTAAAGAGAAACGGGAACCTGGATGGGATAAGTCCAGCACAGGGGCGTAAAAATCCGGCGTGTGTATAAACCACTTCCGGGGGTATCAATCCGTCTTTGATTAAACGCCGCTCTCCATAAAGGTCTATCAAAATCAGATTGAGCAGCTCAGCACGCTGCGTGAGACCGGCAGAGATAGCCGCCCAATCTGTATTTGAAATAATCAGCGGGATAGGATCCAATTCCCATGGACGATGCCCGTGCTGTTCGCCGTGTACGACGTAGGTGACACCGTTCTCACGGAGCAGACGTTGCACCTCCTGATGCCGCGCCTCCATCTCCGTAAGTCCGAGGGTGTTGAGTGCCTGCATGAAACTCGACCAGTGCGGATTGATCTGCTGATCCTGACCCAACATCTCATCCATTTGTTCACCGTGAGGTGAATTCGCGGAGATAGCGGCGTAATAACTGTCGCCTATGACCTGCCAATGTTTTGTATCTGATTGTTGCATGTTTTATAGTTATAGGTTATAAGTGGCAAGTTATAAGTTGAGAGGTTTTAGGAGCCTCCAACCGTTCTTTCTTATCACTGTTAACTTATAACCCGCTGTCTGAAAACTGATAACTAATTCAACCGCTACGCCTAAAAAGTTCGTCGGAGGTCTAATGTGTATGGATACTCGGTATTCGTTTCTTCCGGTGGAATATCTGTGGGTCCCGGGGATGTCCCTCCAGCAACGAACCGTCCAGCTGCCGGTCCGGTCGGTTGTGGTTGGATTGTGCTCGGCGTATGCCCATCTGTACCGAACCGGCTTGTGCGGCGCGCCTCCGCTTCGTAAGCGTTGACAGGGAAGGTATCGTAACTCCTCCCGCCTGGGTGTGAGACATGGTACGTACAACCACCGACGGAGCGTTCGTTCCAGGTGTCGATAACGTCAAACACAAGTGGAGAGTGGACCCCGATCGTTGGGTGTAAGGCTGATGGCGGCTGCCAGGCGCGGTAACGGATGCCTCCGACATATTCTCCGCGTGTGCCGGTATTGTGCAAGATTAATCGGCGTCCGTTACAGGTAACGATGTATCGGGAATCTGTTAATCCACGTACTCGTACCTGTATCCGCTCGACGGAGGAATCAACGAAACGGGAGGTACCCGCACGTGTTATCTCCTCGCCTAACACGTGCCACGGTTCAATCGCCATCCGCAGTTCGAGTTCAACATCCGTTATGTTGACGGTTCCCAATTTCGGGAACCGGAATTCAAAGAACGGGTCCAACCACGCCATCTCAAACGGGTAGCCTGCTTCTTGAAGTGCTGTAACGACCTCTTGTATGTCAGTCCGGACGTAGTGGTGGAGCATAAATCTGTCGTGTAGTTCTGTCCCCCAGCGTACCAATCTCCCTTTGTAAGATGTATCCCAGAATTTAGCGACCAAGGCACGAATGAGTAGCATCTGCACAAGGCTCATCTGCGGATGTGGGGGCATCTCAAAAGCGCGCATCTCCAGCAGTCCGAGCCGTCCACTCGCCGAATCTGGAGAATAGAGTTTATCAATACAGAATTCCGCGCGATGTGTGTTGCCTGTGAGGTCTACTAATAGGTGTCTCAGAAGCCGATCCGTCAGCCAAGGTGGGACATCCTCTTGTGCTTCCGGTTCAGGAATCTGTGCAAAAGCGACCTCAAGTTCATAGAGTTTTTCGTCGCGCCCTTCATCGACACGCGGTGCTTGGCTCGTTGGACCGATGAATGTCCCTGAGAAGAGATACGACAAGCCGGGGTGGTGTTGCCAGTATGTGATAAGGCTGCGCAATAGATCGGGTCGCCGTAAGAGTGGGCTATCCGCTGGGGTACGACCGCCGATGACGATGTGGTTGCCGCCGCCTGTTCCGGTATGTCTACCGTCTAACATAAATTTTTCGGCGCTCAGTCCGGCTAACCGTGCTTGTTCGTAAAGCGTTGTGGTCTTATGGACGAGTTCATCCCAATTTTCTGAAGGGTGGATATTCACCTCAATTACACCTGGATCAGGCGTTACGCTCAACGCTTGAATCCGCGAATCGTGAGGCACCTCATATCCTTCAAGGATCACAGGTATGTCTAAGGCTTCAGCAGTTGCTTCGATCGCCTCAAGGAGCGAGAGATAGTGTTCTAAATGCGTCAATGGCGGCATAAAAATGTGCAGCTGCCCGTTCCGCTGCTCAACGCATAGTGCTGTTTGAAAAACCGTTTGTGTTTCACCGTTTTTTGTTTCCGGTTCACTCTCGTAGGGGTGTTTTTGCTTGGGTGTTTCCCCAGGTAACCTGGTCCCTACGGCGGTATCTAAAATCTCCTCGCGCGGTTCAAGCGGATCGCGTTCGTAAGCCGGATCTCGCGCTTCAGGCGGTACCCACTGTATAGAATCCAACGGCAGCCGAAGTCCCATCGGCGAATCGCCAGGGATCAGGAACATGTGTTCACCCTTGAAATGCCAGACACAACTCTCCCAAGCATCGTCTACGAGATGCCAACGTAAGGGTAGGGTGTAGCCGATGGGTTCACCGAGCGTCTCTGTTTGCAGGAGTTGTGCGAGCCGATGGCGTTCGGATGCGTCTTTGAAATCGAAATCAAGCGGGTTAATATTGACAGGCAGCCTATCTTCCGTCCAGAGGAAATAGAGTGCGTCTTCGTAGGCTGGTAGTATCGCCTCTGGTGTGATGCGCAATTGTCTTGTGAGCTGCTGGATGAATCGTTCAGCGTCTGCGACATCGAAACCATAATTTTTGTGAGGGTCGGCGAGGTATTTATCGTTTCGCCAGACAGGCGCGCCGTCTTTGCGCCAAAAACATCCGAATTTCCAACGTGGTAACGGTTCCCCTGGGTACCATTTGCCTCGTCCATAATAACAGGCGCCACCGGGTCCGAAACTATCCCGCAAACGCCGCAAGAGTCCGGCGCCTAATTCTCTTTTCCTTGGACTGTCGGCTTCTGTGTCCCATTCTGGGCTTTCTGGATCGTCAATTGATACAAAAGTGGGTTCCCCGCCCATTGTCAACCGAATGTCATTGCGGGTTATCTCTTTGTCCACTTGGTGCCCGAGGGTGTTAATCGCGGTCCATTGCGTTTCTGTGTAAGGTTTCGTCACACGGGGGTCTTCGTGGATACGCTGGACGGTGTTGCTATAGGTAAATTCTGTTTCGCACGGGTCGGTGTAACCGATGACCGGTGCTGCACTTACCGGGTCCGCCACACACGCTAACGGTATATGTCCCTCACCGGCGAATAAGCCGGATGTTGGGTCGAGACCTATCCATCCTGCCCCGGGCGCGTAAACCTCACACCAGGCGTGCAAGTCGGTGAAGTCTTGGAGCGGCCCGGCAGGTCCGTCTACCGGTTTCTGATCAGCAACGAGTTGCACGAGGTATCCAGAGACGAATCGGGCGGCTAAACCGAGGTGACGTAGGCTTTGAACGAGCAACCACCCTGTGTCTCGGCATGAACCGATCTGTTTCTCTAAAGTCTCTTCACAGGACTGCACCCCGGGTTCCATCCGGATTGTATATTTTATTTTCTCCGATAGTGAACGGTTAACGTCTACCAAAAAATCAATAAGTTTCTTCTCTGTCCGCGGAATGTCTGCTAACCACGCTGTAAGACGCGGGCCGTTCTCTTTCACTTCGAGGAACGGTGCTAATTCTTCTTTCAGCTGCGGTTCGTAGACGAAGGGGTAATGTTCAGCAGTCTCCTCGAGAAAGAAATCGAATGGGTTGATAACGGTCATATCCGCCACGACATCTACTTCGATAGATAAGGCGCGTGTCGGTTCCTGAAAAACAACGCGAGCCTGATAGTTGCCGAATGGGTCCTGCTGCCAATTGATAAAATGATTTTCAGGTTCAATTTTGAGCGAATACGCTTCGATCGGTGTTCGACAATGAACTGCCGGACGTAGTCGAAAAACGTGTGGGGACAAGTTAATCAATCGGTCATATCGGTAAAGAGATTTGTGGTTGATAGCTACGCGAATTGACATTTTTTTTAGTATTGGGTTTCTGCTCCGATTTGTCCACTCTTCCCAGTAACGGGTGGGGACCCCTGTCCGAATCGGGTTTCTTGTAAAATTACACAATTTCTGATTTTTTTACCGGATATACAATAGCTGAATCTACGACTGGGTCTGTTCCTGAATAGGTTCTCCATTGATGGGTCGTAATGCGAAAAAAGTCTTGTAAATATCATCACCGACGAAGTTCAGTTTGGTTTGGAAAGCGTCAAGGAACTCATGCAAACCTGACCTGAGCACCTGGTTGACTTGGGCATACGCGAATTCGGAACGGAGCTGCCCCAAACGCTGCTCTGCTGGGTTGGAGAAGGTTTCCAAGGGAGTGCCGGATATAGCGTGCAGTGACTCCTCCGCCTTGGAGAGACAGTAGAGAACGGAGCGTGGAAATTCACGATCTAACAATAAAAAAGCGACAACATCGTCTGGGGAGATGAGCCCATAAGTGCGGCGGTACATCTCGAAACCGCTGGCAGAATGTAACAGTGCGCCCCACTGAATGTCGTCAAAAGGTGTATCGACATCCCAGATAGAGGGAAGAAGAATAAAATATTTAACATCAACGATTCTCGATGTTTTGTCTGCGCGCTCAATCAAACGCCCCAACTGACAGAAGTGCCACCCTTCGCTATGGGACATGATATTATCTGTAAGTCCCATGAAGAGGTGTGATGCGAGTTTGATCTCTGTAAAGAATTCATGGGGTTCTGCCATCGCCCACTTTTCGGAAGTATTTGCCACCAGTAAGTAGGCATCGTTCAGCTGCTCCCACATCTCTGACGAGATATTTTCGCGTATGGAGCGTGCGTTTTCTCGACCAGCCCGCAAGCAAGAGACGATTGAATTTGGGTTCTCAGTGTCAAACGCTAAAAATCGGATGACGGCTTCACGCGATGCCTCGCCATAGCGTTCTGCAAACACTTCATCATCGCCAGTGGTGGCAACGAGAGGTTCCCACTGCGCTTGCATACCGACGGGCGCGTCAAGGATCAAACGCAGATTGACATCGACGAAACGGGCGACATTCTCGGCACGTTCGATGTAGCGACTCATCCAATAAATTGATTCAGCAACACGACTAAGCATATTTTTAATTTTCCTTGCGTTCAGTCAGAGGCGAATAGTTATAAGTTATAAGTTAAGAAAAGACTTGATGGATGAGATTGACTCTTAACTTATAACCTCTTAACCTACCATTTGTAACTTTCTCCGTTGTTTGGCTTTTTGCCTTTTCGTGTAGCGGCGAAGCAACCGCGCCTCTAAGCATCTGTTCCTGACGGCCCCGATAAGACCCATGTATCCTTGCTACCGCCACCTTGTGAGGAGTTGACGACAAGCGACCCTTTTTTCAGTGCGACCCGCGTCAATCCACCTGGAAGGACGTAAATATCTTCACCATAAAGGATAAATGGACGCAAATCAACGTGCCGTCCCTCAAAATGGTCGTCAATAAGCACCGGTACGCGTGAAAGCGAGAGTGTGGGTTGGGCAATATAATTGCGCGGATTGTCTTTGATTCGGCGGGCAAACTCTTCGTGTTCCGCTTTGGTTGCGTGGGGACCGATCAGCATGCCATAGCCGCCGGACTGGTTGGCTTCTTTTACAACGAGCTCATCGAGATGTTCCAGCACATATTTCTGATCGCTATCTTTCCAACACATATAGGTCGGAACATTTGGGACGATAATGTCTTCGCCGAGATAATACTTGATGATCTCAGGAACGAAAGCGCAGACGACTTTGTCGTCTGCGACACAGGTGCCGGGGGCATTAACCAAAGCGACGCGTCCGGCTTTGTAAACCTCCATCAATCCAGGAACGCCGAGCATTGATTCCGGTTTGAACGCTTTCGGGTCAAGGAAATCGTCGTTAATGCGGCGGTAGATGACATCGACACGCTCAAAGCCTTTCGTTGTTCGCATGTGTACGAACCCGTCCATTACGACGAGATCGCGCCCCTCAACCAATTCAACGCCCATCTGCTGCGCGAGAAAGGAGTGCTCAAAGTATGCGGAGTTATAAACCCCAGGGGTTAGTACTGTCACTTCAGGAGACAAGATTTTATCGGTTACGAGGTACCGGAGCATATTCAGCAGTTGGCTTGGATAATCTTCGACGGGTTGAATTTGCGACATCCCAAAGAGTTGCGGGAAGGTACGCTTCATTAACTGCCGATTTTCCACGACATAAGAGACACCAGATGGACAACCGAGGTTATCTTCCAATACATAAATTTGTCCATCGCCATCGCGAACTAAGTCGGTGCCTGTGATATGGCACCAGACCCCGCGCGGCGGGTCTAAACCGATGCAGGGTTTAAGGTATCTCTCCGATGAAAGCACGACATCTGCTGGTACGATACCGTCTTTAAGAATTTTTTGGTCGTGGTAAACGTCATCAATGAAGAGGTTCAGCGCGTGGATGCGCTGTTTGAGTCCACGTTCTATCCATTCCCATTCACTGGCATCAATAATTCGGGGGATAAGATCGAAGGGAAATATCTTTTCGATGCCCTGCTCGTCGGCGTAGACGTTGAACGTGATGCCCATTCGGAGTAACGCGTATTCAGCGGCAATTTGGCGACGGGTGAGTTCGCCTTCAGGAAAGCCCTCAATCCGCTCTATCAACATCTGGGCAGCGGGCCGGGCGCTTCCATCTGGTGCAAACATCTCATCATAAAATCCGTCAGTGCTGTATTCCTCAAATCCTGTCATTGTAATGCGCCTCCGTATCGTTAGACCTATTCCGCCACGAAGGTGGAAAATCCCAAAGAACAGCGGTTTTGGAAATCGGGCGTGCTCCATATTTCTGACTTATGCTTACTTAATATTGTATCAGAATTCATAAGAAAAAAGCAACTCCTAAAAAAATGGATTATTTTCTGATGGATATATTGAAAGTATAGAGACGTTCCGGACACAAGAAGATTGGGATTATGTCAAATGGACGCGCGATTTTTTTTCAAGTTGTGTTAGTATGTAGGTACGGGTTTTTCCAATAGTATCTCTCATAGATTCTGAAACCTATCGTTGTCGCATTTATATCAAAACTCGTCAAAGGCAGCCAGTTTTGACAGGAGCGAAAATTTACGGAAAGGAAAATAATGAAAAACAATAAGATTATCATCATTGGTGGTGGTGTGATTGGACTTGGTATCGGATGGCAGTTGGCGAAAGCGGGTGCCGCTGTCACCATTTATGAGCGTGGACAAGCCGGACGCGGTGCATCTTGGGCAGCCGCTGGTATGCTCGGTCCAATTGCTGAAGCACATATCGACGAACTCGACCTCCTCAAACTCAGCAACCAAAGTTTAGCACGCTACCCGGAATGGGTCGATGAGTTAGAGACAGAAACAGAAATGCGAATCGGTTATCGAGCGGAAGGCACGCTCATTATAGGAATTGAACCTGATGATATATATCAACTCCGACATACTTATGCTTTACAACAAGATTTAGGGTTGAATGTTGAGTGGTTGAGCGGAGAAGAAGCACGTGAAATTGAAGGTGCGCTCTCACCGTACGTGACTGCAGCTATTCGTTGTGAAACTGATCATCAAGTAGATAACCGACTGATGGCCCAGGCGCTCCAGCGTGCTTATCAGAGGCGCGGCGGCGTGTTGCATCAAAATAGTGCCGTTGAAAGGATTGTCATAGAAAACGGAACCGCAACTGGTGTTCAAACGCAAGACGGTTTTCAAGGCGCAGATGTGTGTATTCTCGCCGCAGGGTGCTGGTCTGGGCAGATCAGCGGGTTACCGGATACTATTATCCCGCCCGTGCGTCCCGTGAAGGGACAGATGTTGGCGTTGCAAATGCGTGAGGGCATTATGATCAAAAACGTCATCCGTACCGTCAAGGCGAGGTATCCGATGCCGGTATATTTAGTACCGAGAACCGATGGTAGACTTATCGTCGGTGCAACAACTGAGGAACTCGGGTTTGACACCGATCTGACGGTTAGGGGTATATATGAACTCCTTCACGGGGCGTGTGAAGCTGTACCGGGTGTCTATGAACTGCCGGTTATCGAAACTTGGACAGGTTTACGTCCTGGTAGCAACGACAATGCTCCGATACTCGGTAAAACACCTGTTGAGAATCTAATATACGCAACCGGGCACTATCGCAACGGCATCTTACTCACTCCGATCACAGCTTACGAGATAGCCGAACTGATTCTGACGGGTGAGACTTCGGAGGCGATCGCCCCGTTTCAATTGGACAGGTTTTCAAAGTCGTAGGGGCTGTGGATGTTTCATCAGTGCTTGTAGCAGATAAGGCAAGGAAGGTAAGACCTTGGGAGTGGCACGGATTAAGGAGGACTTTTAGAATAGGCGCGGAGAATTATCGCTCCGCGCCTATTTACTACGCTCATTGAAGTGTTAGCCAAGTGTTTGGAAGGCTTCCCAGGCGTCGCCCGCTGCTGCGGCTTGACGTTCCAATTCGGTGCGCCACCCGGCGACTTTGCCGGATTTGATCTGCCTGATATCGAAACCGGCGTATCGGTCTTCAAGTGTGTCTCCGAGTTTCTGCGTTTCCGCCCATCGGTCCCATGCCGTCTGCATAAACCCGTGCGGTAAAGTGTCTCGGACAGCAGGATCGAGTTGCCACGCGCTCCGTGCGTCCGCAACCGATGGCTCGCCGGTGAATTCGCCGGACCATTTCGACCAACCGATCGACAAAGTGTTCCGTTCGCGTTCAGGTACAGTATGCCCTGTGTGGATGTTGTTGCCGTTGCGGATGAGTGCCTCTCCCGGCTTGAGTCGAATAGCGACCTGATCGGGTAACGGGTCTTTCTTATTCCAACTCGGTGTATATGGAACCCCTTGATCCTTCATTGACTGAGGAAGTAGGACATCATGCTCAAAAGGCGTGCGCCAGCGGTGATGGCTACCGGGGATGAGTTCATGGCATTCGTCATCTGTAAGTGCCAAAAACATGCTCACACCGTTCCGCTGGGTGATTCGCTTCTCGTTGCTCGCTTGAATCTCTTTCCAACGGGTGCGTTCGACTTCTTCAGAATAGTCTTCGGGGGTGTTCCCTCGGATCTCTCGTTGTGAGAAGTACCCGGCTCCGTCTCCCCACCATGTCACATCTCTGTGCCAACTGGGTCCGTTCTCCTGCTTCCGTGGGTTTGCCCATAACAGCATGCCACTGAAGGTCAGGTCCTCAGGTTGAAGCCCGTGACACCAAGAGGTAACGAAGTCGAGGAAGGCGGAAGAACCGTGGAATTCGGCGAAACTCGGTTCATCGAACGCGGGATGGATGAGTCCTCGGATTGCCCACGGTTCATCGTGTGCGGCGCGATGGACGTAGCCTTTCGAGCAATCAATTACGTCATAGATGTTTTCCGGTGCACACGCCTCGGTAACACGCCGTCCGGCTTCTCGAAGAGTCGGGATCCAAGGGTTATCAACGAAATCGTTGATAATGACAAAACCGTGCTCCTTCAGGTGTTCCAATCTTTCAGGGGTGGCACCCGGAGCCGAGAGTTCAGGTTTGAAATCTGCGAATGCAGTCGCTCGGTAAGTTTCATTCGCTTGTGGTTCATTCGTGCTCATTGTTGTTGTTCCTCCGTGTTAGAGGGTTACGTTAAACAAGTACGCTATTCTAACACACTTCGCGTCTTACCCAAAATTGCGTCGGTAGCACTTAAGATCAGTACTATTCTTCTATGAAGATACACCATCCAGCAGCATCTGTCAAGCGAAAAATGGAGGTTTGCTTCGATGAGATAAAGAGAAGGGATTGAAATGATTGGCGGGAATCGGACGGACTTAGAACTTAGAACGGAATGCGGAGTGATAGAAAATCACTCCGCATTCGAGTGTTGTAGATTCAACGTCCATCTCGCACAAAGATGTTATCTATATTTTTTTTCAAACATTCTTTGAAGATATGCAGCTTTTGAAATTCACTTGCACTGCTATGCTGGAAGTGGACCTCAAGATAGTGCCGCCACAACCGAAGCGTTACGTCTCGATAGATATCGGATGCTTCATCCTGAATATCCGCGATTCGGTTTGGGATCACCTCGCTTAGCCCACGGATGAGTTCCTTCTCAAATGTCCGCGGATAGCCGGTATTGTGCATCACAATTGTAGCGAATTTAGCGTTGAGACTTGCGTGTGGCGTAAAACCCTCCGTCACGCTGAAGATCGCGCTGTCAAATTGGTCCCGCATATTCTCATAAAGCCAAGCAGCCATATCAGTTGCGACCTTTGTCGTCTGCGCCTCTGTTTGTGGCAAGACGCAGCGGAACCCGAGGGTCCCCATCCCATCATTTACCGGGTGTTGACTCCTCGCTGCGATCTGGATGTCTTTGGCATCGCTAAACCATGAACCGCCGCGCATTCTATGGTATCTGCCGTGAATATCGTTAACGTCTAACCTTTCTAAACACCATTCTTGAACGTTCCCCGCCATGTCATATAAACCGTATGTATTCGGTGCATAACTACCGACTTTTTTTGTAGGGGGGTTTCTGAAATCTGTTCCCGACGTGTAACGGTCATAGTTGGCTCTATTGTGAGGATCAGCGTCACCCCAGGGGTACTCTTTGCAGGCCAATGTGCCGCGCGCTGCTCTCTCCCACTGTGCCTCTGTCGGCAGTTCTTTGCCGATCCATTCGGCATAGGCTTTCGCAGCGAACCAACTAACGTTCACTACCGGATGATCCGCTTTGCCATTCGGATACATATTACCGTTCCAGCCTGATAGGTAATTCTCATCTACAATTGCGGTTAAGGCTCTGCTTTTTCGCCACTGCGGATTTTCATCTATAAACTTCTTATACTGTGCGTTGGTGACTTCATGCACGTCTATATAGAACGCATCAACACCGTCGCCAGCAGGGATCAGCACCATACCTTCAGGGGCATCAGGCATGCTAAGTTTTATAACAAAAATAAGCAATCCGCAAAGGATTAATCCATAAAGGATTGAGGTCAAGTTTTTCATTTTTCTTTTTCCACTTATGCTGGGCAATCTCTCGCGCAGCGTTAGCAGTGTGAGGCACCGGTATCGAAAGAACTAAAATTTCGATGATAAGGACATGTCAGCAACGCTAAACTTAAGACAATTAGGGTGCCACCTGATTCTCCTTGACTTTTTCGCTAAACATGCTATTATGGTTACAACAATTCGGAAATTCTTCCACCTTTCGCAAACTGTGGTAAAATATAACGTCCAGTAAATCCGAAAAATAGGTTGACGCTTCAAAAAACAACAGGAGATCGCAATGCAGACAGCACCAAAACCGCACGATCTATGTTTCCGGTTGCGTCCAGACGAACTTTCGCACTGGAACGAAAACGGTTATCTCGTCCGTTTGGACGTATTCTCGCCTGAAGAGAACGACGCGCTCCGTCAGGTCGCCGAGGATATTGTCGATGGCAAACGTCCGTTCCCAAGTGTGCATATTGATCAAAATGCGCTCGTCAAAGACGGAAAAACGGAGCAGCAAGGCATCTATGCGATGCACAAAATCCATTTTCCGAGCTGCTATGATCCGGAATTTCTTGCTCGTGTGCGCGACCCGCGCCTCACCGACCCGATCGTTGACATCCTCGGTCCGGACATCCTCGGTATCAACACCCTGTTTATCTGGAAGGCTCCGAAAATCGGTCTCGGTTTCCCGTGGCATCAGGATAAATTCTATTTCCGCAGTCGGTTTAGGACAGAAACGACTGTCGGAACGTGGACGGCTATTGATCCTGCGGATCGTGAGAACGGTTGCCTCTATGTTATCCCCGGTAGCCACAAATGGGACATTTTACAGCACGACGACCTTGAAGGTTCACAACAACAAGAGTTCAAGCTGGCACGCGGTGTCCGCGACGAAGACGGTCTTGCGATAGAGGTCCCTCCGGGTGCTGTCGTCTGGTTCCACAGTCACCTCCTGCATAAAAGTACAGACAACCATAGCCTGCGGTTCCGTCGGAGTTTCGTCTCCCATTACCTCAGTGCCCAAGCGGAGTGGGCAAACGGCAGAAGAGGACAACCTGTCATGTGGGTTCGTGGCGAGACTTTCCCCGACAAGGTTCACGAGGTTGCCCGCGATGTCATCCCGATCTCCGAATCCGATTGAGATTATAGTAACTCCAAATTTCTGAAATCTTCCCACACTTCCGCGATAGGAGAGATAGCAATGAATACAGAATCGGTCCCACAAGAACGACGTTTTGGCTTGAGTGCGGACGAGTTAGCACACTGGAACGAAAACGGTTACCTCGTCCGTTTGGACGTATTCGCGCCTGAAGAGAACGACGTACTCCGCCAAGTCGCCGAAGATGTTGTCGATGGCAAACGTCCGTATCCATCTACCAACGTCAATCAAAATGCCCTCGTCAGAGACAAAAAAATAGAAGAACAAGGCATCTATGCGATGCACAAAATCCATCATCCGAGTTGTTACTGTCCAGAATTCCTCTCCCGCGTACGCGATCCGCGTCTAACTGACCCACTTGTTGATATTCTTGGACCAGATATCCTCGGTATCAATAACCTGTTCATCTGGAAGGCACCTAAGATCGGTCTCGGTTTCCCGTGGCATCAGGACAAGTTCTACTTCCGTAATCGGTTTAATACCGAAACGACTGTCGGAACATGGACAGCGATTGACGCGGCAGATCGCGGAAACGGTTGTCTCTACGTTATCCCCGGCAGTCATAAATGGGATATTCTGCAGCACGACGACCTCGAAGGTTCACAGCAACAGGAATTCAAACTTGCACGCGGTGTCCGCGACGAAGACGGTTTCGCAGTAGAGGTGCCCCCCGGTGCAGTCATCTGGTTCCATAGTCATCTCCTGCATAAAAGTACGGATAATCATAGCTTGAGGTTTCGACGTTGTTATGTTTCTCATTACCTGAGTGCGAGAGCGGAATGGGCACACCCTGCCGCACTGAATGGCAGAAGAAGACAACCTGTCATGTGGATTCGCGGCGAGACTTTCCCAGACAAGGTTCACGAAATCGAACGCGAAATCCTACCCGTTCCTGAATCCGACTGACAATACCACAAGAGGAACAAAAAATGATAGTGACTTTTTGCAGAATAACAACGATAGGCTTGATTGTGCTAATCGGTCTGCTGTGTAGCACGACTCCTACATCTATGGCGGATGTCTTGGAGGATGCGCTCATTGCTGCATGGCTCTTTGATGAGAACGGAGGCGATACCGCAGAGGACGCGTCCGGTAACGGGCATGACGGCAAGATTATCGGGGCAAAATGGGTCCCGGGCAAGACGGGAAGGGCTCTCGATTTCGATGGAAACGGCAATATCGTGGAAATCCGACACGATGAGGTTTTCAATCTTACTGAATACACGATATCGGCGTGGATTAAAACGAATCCGAACGGTAAGTGGCAAACCGTGTTGGGGAAAGAGCCTATCGCCGGAAGACCGAGGAATTATGGAGTCTTTATTGCGGGTGATACAAAATTGTTGGGCGTGAACTACACGACGGGTGCCAACTGGAAAACCGCCTTTAGCACAACGGTCGCTGCGGACGGTAAATGGCATCACGTCGCTGCAACATACAATGGCAAGGTGCTCCGAGCCTATATGGACGGTGAGATGGAAGGCGAAACGGCGACCGATATTCCGCCCGACCACAATACAGAACCGATCAGAATCGGACGTTGGGGTGCCGTCAGAGGCGACTTCATGGCAGGCATCATTGATGATGTCGCGATCTTCAGTCAGGCACTAACTGCCGATGAGATCCGAGGCATCACGATGAAACTTCGGGATGCGTTGTCAGTCGAAGCATCCGGTAAACTCGCCGTAACGTGGGGTGCCTTAAAGCGGTCAATGAACAAACGGAACTAACGCATGAAAAAAGCGTGTTCATCCTACTAACGGGAAGGTACTATCATGACACTACGATTTACGACTCTCTATGTCTTGCTCCTTTTATTTCTCTCATCTTCCGATGCAACCGTTCCGTCCGAATACGCGAAGCAATCCGCTGAATGGTTCCAGAGCGAGGAGGGTCGCCGTATTGCCGACAATGTCCTCACCTGGCAGACACCGCACGGCGATTGGCCCAAGAATAGAGACACGGCCTCTGAGCCGTTTGATGGTAAAAGTGAGGATCTGCGCGGAACGTTCGACAACAGTGCGACCACTGGCGAACTACGGTTTCTTGCCCGCGCGTTTCGTGCGACAAACGAGCCACGCTACCAACAAGCGTTTCTCAAAGGTCTTTCTCATATCCTTGCAGCGCAATACCCGAATGGCGGGTGGCCACAGTATTATCCGCTAAGTAAAAACTACAATCGTCACATCACGTTTAACGACAATGCTATGGTCCGCATTCTCGAACTTCTCCGAGATGTCGCTGAATCTTCCGATTATGGGTTCCTGAAAACGGAGGACCGTACGAAGGCTGAAGCTGCTGTAAGCAAGGGCATCGACTGCATCCTGCGCACGCAAATCAAGCAGAATGGTAAACTCACCGCCTGGTGCGCGCAGCATGACGAGAAAACGCTTGCGCCTGCATGGGCACGTTCTTATGAGCCACCGTCGCTCTCAGGTGCTGAAAGCGTCGGTATTGTGCGATTCCTGATGTCACTCGAGGAACCGACGCCAGAGATTATCGCCGCTGTTGAAGGAGCCGTTGAGTGGTTCAGGAGCGTTGTTATCCACGGTATACGTCTTGAGAAGTTCACCAACGCGGAAGGACAGGACGATAGGCGGGTCGTAGCGGATGCCGACACAGGACCGCTCTGGGCACGTTTCTATGAACTCGGCAGCAACCGTCCAATCTTTCTCGACCGCGACTCGGTCGTCCGTTATTCGTTTTCCGAGATTACTCAGGAACGCCGCACCGGATACGCTTACTACGGGGGATGGCCCGCCAAGCTCATTGCAGATGCGTACCCACAGTGGAGGGAAAAACACAAACTTCGTACGGAATGACCGATTGTTATGTCTGCTGGATTTATTGTGCAGTGTACAGTTTACATGGTGTTAATAACCCAAGTTTCCAATTGTAAATTCATGGGATTTCCTATATGACCCAAGTTGCTACTAACACATTTTGGGCATTTCAAGAAAGGTTTTCAGACATTTTCCCACCCCGTAGGGGTGATATGTCTATAGAAACCGTGTATCTAAGCGATCGCACTCCGTAGGAGTGCTATGTCTATAGATAGGTGGTTTACGTTATATAGTATTTTTGAAAAGGTGAACCCCATGTACCTAACTATTGTACAGTTTATACGATTTGCGACAACATCTCAGGAGGAACAAATGAAAACGAAATTGTGTCTCTCCGTTCTGCTTTTAGTCGGTTTCGTCGTTTCTATCACGGTAATCCAATCCGCAGCAGCCGAGGATCCCAGAGAGAAAATGGGACTTGCGGCACTTTGGACGCTTGACAAAAACACCGTTCAAGGAAACGACGTTGAAGATGTTTTCGGAAAAAACACCGGCACTATTACCGGCAAACCGAAACAAATTGACGGGTTTCGCAGTGAGGCACTCGATTTTGATGGTGCCGTTGATTTGATACGTATGACTGAGGACATCTTTTTCCCTTCCGTAACGATGGAAGCGATTATTAAGCCGACCCTTGGCACACGGAATCCCATTTATGACAAATACAACTATGGTATCCAGCTGCTTGATAACAACAATGTCGGCATCTGGATTCGAGCGGACACGGCGAACGCGGCGAAGCATTGGCCCTCCGCTTATACACCGTTTCCTGCGGATGGCGAGTGGCATCATGTCGTAGGAGTTGTTGAGAACAAAAAGTCCGTCCGTATCTACTTGGACGGTGTGCTAAAACAGACGACTCCAGCACCTGACCCTATCAGTATGGCTTACGGTGCTGCGCAGAAGCCGACAATCGCCTACACACAGCACTTAGGCGGTATCTGGTACGCTGGTGCTATTGACGAGGTAGCCATTTTTGAAGGGGCGTTAAGTGATGACGAGGTGAAGAGATTGCATACACTGGCGTTGGCGGTTGAACCGGTTGGAAAACTGGCGGTAACGTGGGGAGTACTCAAAACTCAGAATTGATGTTGGCCTCTGCTTTACCGGCGAGGGAACTTTGGAAAACGAAGGCATCGGTGATAATCAGTGCTGCCATGCGGAGCGTTTGGATGTTCGGTTTTTCTGCTGTGTTATCTTTTTCTTTAGAGAAAACCTCTTGGTGCAGAATCGTCTCAATTTTCTTGGCGATAGCAGGATGGTCAACGATAGCATCTTCAAGTAGGTAAGCTGCCTTGTTGATACTTTTCTCCATCTCTTCTGCTGCCGCTTCAAGATGAGAGTTCGGCATTGCACCGATGTGGAGCGCGTTTGCGATGTCGCCTACGGTACCTGTTGCCCATCCATTTTCTGGGAAGTGTGCAACGGTATCACCGACTGTATTGACAAGTTTGTATTGTAGATCGTCAGCGGTGCGTAGGCGTGGATTGATATCCTTTCCGGGTATTGTCTTAAAACGGTCCGGATAAAGGATTGCCATGACGTTATTGAGCGTTTTCCCGATGACGTGGTATTCCGTTTCGAGTTCCAGCACAAGTCTCGTCTCCGCTTGTGCTATAAGATTTTTGGCGTTAGTCGTCGTAGCGAATTTGGCTTCAATGCCGACAGGTTCTCTGCCCCGTTCAACCACAATAGCGTCAAGTTCGCTGTTGCCCCGGATGAAGGCGTTGACTTCCGTTTCGAGTTCCCATCCGTGGCGCATGTTCCGCAGGATGTTCACCAATTCGTTTGTGATAGTTGTTTCGCGGCGGTTCGGCATAATGTTTCTTGTTACTGCTTAGGCTGATCCGGGGGTTGGGGTTGGGAATCGAACCCATAAATACGGCGCATCGTTGGAGTTGCGCGTTCGACGACCTCCGGCTTGAGATGATGCACGAAGTCGAACATCGGTTTGACAAAAGAACGACAACAGAAACAGATCAAGGCGATGCGCTGCCGATCCGTCTTGTTAGCACCCGCGGAATGCCAGATCGCACCGTTGAACAGGAATACGGAGCCTTTCGGTGCAGAGAGTCGCACCTCATCGGGATGGTGCGTGGTGCCGGGAGGCGGTTTGATACGTTGGAGATGGATACCGGGAACATGACGCGTGCCGCCGTTCTCCGGCGTAAAATCGTCAAGAAGCCAGAGGCTGTTGGCGACCAATGGGAAACTGGGTAGCGGTTCTGGCATAGACCCTAACACGCTATCAACGTGATAGCCACCGTCCGGCGCGCCCGGATCAATGATGTTGGAGGTAAGTGTGCTGAGTGTATAGTCGGGACCGAGGAGGTGTTCAAAAAACGGCATCACTTTCGGACGAGCGACGAGTTGTTCGTACATCTGTCCCTTGTTTACCAACCAACGGACGTGCTGTCCGTACCCGTTGCTATGTTGGCGTGCCAACCCGTTCTGCTTCTCTTCTTTCGCTAACCTGAGTATATCGGCTCTGTAGACCTCAATTTCTTCGTCGGAAAGTACATCTGGGATGACGATGCATCCTTGTTCGTCTAATTGCTTCTTTTCTGCGTCGGTGATGCTCATCTCGGATTCTCCTTAAAATAGCACAAGTTACCACAACCTTGTAGCATAGTCTGTTAGACAGGACTTACGCAATTTTGACTACAGTCGGTTCTGTTCGCTGAGATTTTTCGGGAAACACAGCGTTCTGGTGGCACAGGAGACCAACAGTTTCCTATGGTACAAAAGAGCCACAGGCTAACAGCCTATGGTACAAAAGAGCAGCATGCGTAAGTCCTGTTAGATTGATTTTCCTGTGAGTGGCGCAAACTAACAGTGGACGCTACAAATCCCGACGGAAACTACGCTGCGAAATCTTTCAGGCACTCGTCATAGACGTTAAAGCGTTCGCCTTCGTGTTCTTCGGCATCGACGAGTTTGAGCCATAGCGCGCTATCTTTTCTTTTCCCGCTCAGCTGCCGACGACTACCGAGGTTCGACGGATCCGGTCCGCTCCAGACGACTTCACCATCTTGCATATAGATGAAGTTATCGCGATACCGGTCAATGATGTCTTTCTGGTTTTCTTGATAGACCAATCCCTGTTCGCAGGTTGTTTTCCGCCAATTAGCGACCGTCTCAGCGGTGTCTGTCTCGACGGAATCGAATTCTGCTAACGGTGCTGTAACCTCGCTCTCCCAATCAATCTCATCGAGGTTGACAGTGCCGAATCCACGTTGTGCGGCGATGAGGATGTGGTTCCGATCGCGTTTGAAGGGTGGTGTCGGCCAGTCGGATTGTGGATCGTGTCCCATCAGATGCATACCGACGGTGTCCGTGGAGATCGGGTGATCGCCTGCGATGAGTGCGTTACAGATTCTGCCTTCGCCGCCCCATTCGCGTCCCCATTGTCCCGTCAACGCATCAATGATGTTGAGACACGGCTTGGTGATGAGTGCGAGGTCTGGAAGCACGTAAGAGAGTCGGATGAGATGGTGGTAATAGCTGCGTGTTCTGCCTTCTGGGAGGATCATCGGTGGTAGCCCGAACAGGTTTTTGGTACATAAGGTAATCCCCATGAAGGCGTGGTTTTTCATCTTCGCCACAGAGACGACTGCATCGGCATCGTCGAAACAGGCACTTAGTGTGTAACGATCGAACATCGAACCGCCACCGGGAACATCGTAATCCTTGAATGGCGGTAGGTTGGAATCGACGAATTTTACGTCGAATTCTTTCAGATGGTGCAAGTAATTGAAATCGGGCGGCATCCGGTGTCCGTGGTTATACGGATTCGTGTCGGTCGCGACAAGCTGCGCCGTGGTGTGTTCCTTGATTAACCGCAGCACTGCACGACAGGTCGCATCGTCCACCAATTCGCGGCGGCGACCCTCGTAGTAGATGATCCGCTCATGCATTTTCATCATATTGAACTTCATGACCACCTTCTTAGCGTTTTCAATCGGTTTCCAAGCGCGTGTTAACGGGTCGGTAATACGACGGAGGGTCTGATAAATCTCTTCTTCGGTTGCGCGATAATCGCAATGCGCTGCTCTAACTTTGAACTGTTTTTCCATAGTAGTCTCCAGTGCAAGTGCGTGATTTTCTAAAATAGTACGAAATTTTGGGGTTTAGCGTATCAAGCGTTAGTCCTCTGACAAGCGCGCTTTGAGATGCTCGAGTTCTTCGCGCAGGCGCGAGACTTCCGCTTCCGCTTCCGCTCGTGCGGCGGCTTGTTGTTCTGCGCGCTGCTCTGCTGCCGCTGCCGCCTCTGCAGGCGTTTGCAGCCAGTGTCCTGTCGCCTCATCATAGACGGCTAACCCCTCATCCAACAGATGGAACGATAGACCTAATGTCACAGAGGAAATACTACCATCTACGTTCTCGGGTATCCGCTCATAAGTGCCATCTTTGAGGCGAAACCCCATCAGCGGCGTGGGCAAATAGCGTCTATCTATATCGCAGAGAAAATACTCTGGTATTCCCATTGACGCGTAATGTGCCTTTTTATGCCCTAAGTCATTTTGAAAAGTTCCTTTACTCGAAAACTCCATCACGAAGTCTGGCGGTTTCCCCTCTTCCCACACCTTATAGGTGCGGCGGAGTTTCTTGCCTATGCCGAAAGAGACGAGGATATCGGGTGAAACGGCTGTGCGCCCGGGGCCCTCTACATCATACATCATGACAGTCCCGGAGACATAAGTATCCCGGTTATCCGCGAAGAAGCCGTCAAAACGTTGCCGTAAATCGATGATAGCCACTGCGTGCATATCCGTTTCAGCCATAGGTTTTCCATCCGATTCAGGGTATAGGTCGGCAGTTTCTGTGGGAGCGTAAGGGATGCGGCGTGAATTTGGATACGTTTCCATGAGAACATCTCCTTTTCCACAAAGTTATTGAAAAAACGGGTGTATGTCACTCGTATCTGTTAAGTATACCTGAAAAAATTGCATAAGTCAATCTTTTTGCAAAGGTCGCATCGCTTGCTGGCGCAAAAGACGGCGCATCACCTTATTAGAAGCGGTCCGCGGTAATGCGTCTACGCTAACGACATCATGAATCCTGAACAACGGATTGAGATGCTCGGAAAGTGCTGCTTGCAACGTCGCATGAAGTTCCTCTTTTGCGAGTGCTGCTCCTGATGTTGCCAGCACTGCGTAGATGACGAGTCGGCTGGGACCGCCACCTTTCGGTGGGACAGCGACCGCTGCAGTCTCCTGAACCGCATCAATAGTGTTAAGCGCCTCCTCAATCTCGGCAGAACTCACCTTGATACCGCTGAGATTCATCGTATCGTCGATGCGTCCGTGGATACGGTAACAGTTGTTTGGCAGTTGCTCAATCGCATCACCGTGGCGGCGTAGATTCGGTTGTGGTGTTCCAGCAAAGTAGACCTCATCGTGGTCGGTGTTCAGCAGACGTGTGGAGAGACCGAGGGAGGGCGGGACGATGAAAACCTCACCGTTTTTGGTCGGTTCTCCATTCTCGTTAAAAAGTAAGAAATCCACCCCGAGTGCGGGTGTTGTGAATGTTGAAGGTGCAGCGGGTTGGACGCGTGTACCGGTGATATAGCCGCCTCCGATTTCGGTGCCACCGCAATACTCAATTACCGGCTTATAACCAGCGAGTGCCATGAGGTAAAGCATCTCTTCGGGGTTAGAGCATTCACCTGTTGAACTAAACGCTCGAATGGCATGCCAATCCAGTCCGTGCATACAGTCTGTATTTTTCCACGCGCGGACAAGTGTCGGCACGACACCGAGCATGGTTACCTTCGCATTTTGAACGAAAATGCCGAAATCGCGTCCCGTCGGAGACCCGCCATCATAGAGCGCAATCGTCGCTTTGTTGATGAGACTGGCGTAGATGAGCCAGGGTCCCATCATCCAACCGAGGTTTGTGTGCCACGCCAGCACGTCGCCGGGGTGGATGTCGTGGTGTAGATAGGCATCTGCGGCTGCTTTAATCGGTGTGGTATGTGTCCAGGGAATCGCCTTCGGTTCGCCAGTGGTGCCGGAGGAAAAGAGGATATTGGTAGGTGCATCGGGGTGGCACGGAACGGCGTTAAAGGTTCCTGTATCGTTAAGAAAATCACGCCATCTCATATCACCTTCACGTCGGATTTGTGCAACACCGTCGCTAAATACAATCGCTTTCGGGGCATTTGCGGCGATTACTTTCTCATACAACGGCAGCCGTTTACCGGCTCTGTTAATATAATCCTGTGTGAAGATGGCTTTTGCATTGCCGATGCGCAGACGCGTGGCGATCTCTTCTGGCGCGAAACTATCAGCGATCCCCACGACAACACATCCCGCTTTGATGATTCCGAGGTAGATGGCGACAGACTCGGCGTTCATCGGCATGTCAATTGCTATTGCGTCGCCTGGCTTCATACCGATGTCCACAAGTCCGTTGGCAACTCGGTTGGTGAGGCACGCCAACTCGCGGTAGGTCAGCGTTTTCAGGTGTGTGTTGTTTTCGCGTTGTGTGATAATCGCGACGGTATCATCGGGCGTATTAAAGCAGCTTTCGACGATATTCAGTTTAGCGAGTTTTGTTGTGATGCCTGTTGCGTCTTTTTGAGGTTCGGTGTATGTGTCTGTTGCTTTGATGTCCAATCTTTCAATCATCATCTGCCAGAATGTATCGCGATTGGCAATCGACCAAGCATGGAACTCAGGATAGGTATTGATGTGTAATTCCGCCATTAGACGAGTGATATTTGCTTCGGTGATGTCTTGATTAGCGGGAAACCACGCCGGTGGGGGTCCCTGCATTGTGCGGTCAAAGTCGGCGTATGCTGTCTCATAAAGCAATCGGTGGAGTGCAAACGGATGTTGCGGTGTGAGGATGTGACGTGAAATCTCTTGCCAACAGGCTGTTGGAGACTGTGTTGGCAATATCCGATTAACGGTTTTTGCCATCTCTGATGCCTCCGTCTTGTCTAATCCGCAAGCGATAATCTGTTCAACGGTCAGCATGAGACAGGTTTCCTCTTCGTAGGGGTGTTTTTGCTTGGGGTATTTGCTTGGGTATTTCTGCGTATTTCTTTTAGGTTACCCCGCCCCTACAGTGGTTTCAACGGATGCATCGGTTTCAAATTCAACGAATCTGTAAATCTGGCGTAAGGGGAGTTCAGCTTCAATTGAAGCGAGCGGCAGTATATCCTCAAGTGTACTGGATTCACTGAGTACCCATTGTTTGCCTTGACGAAGGTAGTGATCGACTTGAACCTGATCTTGTGAAATAAGGATGTATTCTTGCAGTGATTCTAATTGCCGATAGCGTATAAACTTCTCACCTCGATCATAGTTTGCGGTTGAATCAGAATGCACTTCAATAATAACCTGTGGATTGATGAGTGTATCGAAAACGTCATCCTCGAAGCGGGGTTTATCACAGGTAACGGCAATATCCGGGTAGAAGTAGGAAACGCCTGCGCTAATTCCGACGCGCATATCGCTGGCGTAGATTCTGCATCCTCGGTCTGCCAATTGATTGTAAAGGGCATTTGACGTGTTCATCGTGATAAGATTATGTGTATCACTTGCCCCGGACATGGCGACGATCTCGCCGCTTAGGTATTCGCTTTTGAGCGTCGCTTTTCGTTCCAAAGCGATGTATTCTTCAGGGGTTAGATAGGTTCGGGCTGCAATAGATGACATGCACGTCTCCTTTACTTAATGCTTAAACTTCGCTATAAAAGTGTAGCACATTATCAGGAAAATTGCAACGACTCCATAAGCACAAAAACGGAAAAAAGTTACCTGCAATCTGGATGTGATCTATGCTATAATTATTCTGATTTATCAACGGATGGTACGGCATACTGTCGCAGACAAAGGAAGAGAGGCAGACGATGAAAAAACAGAACGAATTTCCGCCCGGTTGGGATGAGGAACGTGTCCAGAGCGTCATCGCATACTACGACCAACAGACAGAGGATGAAGCTGTCGCTGAAGCTGAAGCGGCTTTGCAAAATGAATCCAGCATGCTGATAGAAGTGCCCATAGAATTAGTGCCTGCTGTGCGTGAATTGATTGCCAAACATACCGCCCAAAATCACCCGCAAGCGGAGCAAGGAACTTAGGATATGACTATTCAGGTGCCAATGCCCGCAACCGATTGACGACTTTTATGACTTCATCGGCGACAATATCGACCTCTTCGGCGGTGTTGTAGCGTCCCAAACCGAAACGGACAGCCGTCAACGCCAGTTCATTCGGAACCCCCATTGCAACCAAGACGTGTGATGCCTTTACAGACTCCGAATCACATGCTGAGCCAGTTGATACAGCCACGCGTTTAAGTCCCGCCAAATGTGCATGGCTCTGCACACCCGCAAAACAGAGATTCAAGTTGCCCGGCAGACGCTGTTCGGGATGTCCATTGAGATGAATGTTATCCAAGTATATGCTTAATTTTTCATGGAGTACGTTGCGTAAGGTTGCGACGCGACTTTTTCCCGTCTCCATGTAATTCTTTGAGAGTTCACACGCTGCCCCTAAGCCAACAATTCCTGCGACGTTCAAGGTGCCGGGCCGAACGCCGCCCTCTTGACCGCCTCCATAGAAAAGTGAGGGCGGTTTCGGGGTGTTTCGTCGGACGTAAAGCGCACCGATACCCTTTGGACCGTAAATTTTATGTGCCGTCAAAGATGCCAGATCTAAGCCGAGTGCCTCCATATCCGAGGGCAGCTGCCCGATCCCCTGCACCGCATCCGAATGGAAAAGCACACCGTGTTTGGCAGCGACAGCAGCAATATCAACGATCGGATTTATCGTGCCGACCTCATTGTTGGCGTACATAAAACTCATCAAGACGGTTTTTGGGGTTATCGCGGCTTCCACGTCATCAGGACTTACCCTTCCGTGCTTATCCACCGGCAGATATGTCGTTTCAAATCCGTCCGCCGCCAGAGCATGGCAGGTATCAAGGATCGCGTGATGCTCCGCGGTACTTGTAATGATGTGGTTGCCTTTCTCTCTACAAGCGTGAGCGATGCCTCTGACGGCGAGATTGTCCGATTCGGTCGCGCCACTGGTGAAGACGATCTCTTTCTCGGAACAACCGAGTAAATCGGCAACTTGATGCCGCGCCTTTTCCACCGCATCTTGCGCTGTAACGCCAAAAGGGTGTGTGCTGGAAGCGTTCCCGAAATTCGTCGTTAGATAAGGCATCATCGCCGCTAACACTTCAGGAGCAATCGGCGTTGTGGCATGGTTGTCCATGTAGATGATGTCAGACACGGGGTTATTCCTTCTGGTTATGGTGTAATATCCAAACAGATAGCGAGCATCGCGTGAAAGTAGGTGAGGCTGAAAACCTCACCTGCCGGAAAATAACACGATTAAAGCCGTTCGCGGAACATATCAATCATGCCATCCGGTGGGTCGAACGGCAATTCGACGACAGTGTTCGTCAAGCCGCTATAGTAAATGCCTAACAGTAGATTGAATTCAGCAAGCGACTGCTTCAAGTGTGTTGGATGGACTTTGTTCTCATCGTCAAGCCATTCAAACACTGCTTCCGTGAGTCCGCCTTGGGCGATAACATCTTGTCCACCGTAGCTCATGTCCCCACCTTCGTAACCGGTACCGGGCAGATTCCGCTCCCAGCTTTCAAACCGCCAGTGTACGAACCCTTTTTCACCAAACACGCACACGCGTTTATGTCGGTTGTTTCCTGTATCGGGCAGCACGCGGGGTGCCATCTCTGGACCGAATGCGACGGAGGCTTGCACGCCGTTTGCATAAGTTACGAGTGCTGTGGCGTTCGCGGGTGAAGGCTGTGCGGAGTCGAGTTGTCCAGCACCGGAGATTTGTCCGAGCACCTTCGCGGGGCGCGAGTTGTCGATATAAGACGACACGAGTTGTAAGACGTGTGGTGCTTGGTCAACGGGAGGATTGCGTGCGCTTGCCTCAATAAATTTAATCGCACCGATTTTGCCTTCAGCGACATCTTGTTTGAGTGTAAGGTTCTCTGGGTGGAAATTGAGTTGTGTGTTGACGACGAACTTCGTTTGGGTGCGTTCGGCGAGTTCAGAGATTTGCCGCCAATCTTCACTCTCAACGGCGATCGGTTTTTCAACGATTGCGGCGGGTACACCGTGTTCGGAGGCTTGGTTCATCAGCGGGTAGCGGATCCGTTCGTTGCTACCGCGTAACACGGGTGCCGTGACGATGTGCAGCAGATCCGGTTTTTCTTTTGAGAGCATTTCATCAAGATCGGTATAACGGGCATCGATCCCGAATTCATCGCCGAAATCGTTGAGAAGGTCTTCCTTCATATCGCAGATAGCAGCGAGTTTACCCTTTTTGACGTGTTGGTAGGCGCGAGCGTGCCCGCGGGCGCGTCCACGACATCCCAAAATCGCACTTTTGTACATAGTGTTCTCCTGTCTGAAATTTAATCGATAAACGTGATACGAACCACGCTATAGGAGGTGTAACTTAAAAGTCCATTCTCACACGGCATTATATCTTACTTGCGGCTTTAAAGCAACGCTTTTCGCGAAATTCGAGTGTAAACAAAAACCGAAATACGGTATAATATCTAACAAATGCTAAACAGAGAGGGGGGAAAAAATGCGGTGCTACCTTTTTATTTTTTTACTACTCTGCACAGCCGGGTCCCTTTTCGGATGCCAATCCCAGGTGCTGCAGATGTTAATTGAGCCACAAGAATTTTACAACTACGCCGTCACAGAAGGGGTCACCTGTACGTCATCGGAGATGACAGATGGCGATCTGAATACGAGAGGCTACGCTCAAGGACGATGGATCCATCTGACGTTGCCGAACCGAAAGGCAATTCATCGAATTACTATCCGCGGGACCAATATCACAAACGCGATGATATATCAGAAGTTAGATGGCGAAGGACGTTGGCAGGCAATTCAACAGATTCAGAACAATGAGAGTCCGGTTATTGAAAGACGCGTCAATGGCATTGTGACAGACGCTATCCGCATCTACATCAGCGGCACCACCGATGATGAAAAGAGAGCCAGTCAGTACGATCCGAGGCGTGGTGCAATCGTACCGCAAATAAAGTTAGGTAGACCCTTCGTCCACGAACTTGAGGTTTACGGGTTCGTCTCAAAGGCAAGCAACAGTGAATGACATCGCTTGAAACGAAGTGGAAAGCGGGGTTGGGAAAAAATCGTTACATTTCAGATTACAGGACCTTAACCGTAAGGAATAATTATAAAAAATGAAACGCCTGATTTTTGAAGATATGTACAGTTGGGGGGTCTTTAGTCAGGACCGCCAGATCGATTTTAATGGGCATTTGTGGGTCCGTCCTGATGGAAATATTATCATAGATCCCGTGCCAATGTCCGATGCCGATAGAGGGCAACTAATGGCACTCGGCGGTGCGGCGTTGATCGTTCTGACGAATGCCGATCATGAACGCGAAGCCGCTGCCCTTCAGGAGTTGACCGGTGCCGAGGTGATTGTGCATGCAGCCGATGCCGATGCGCTGAGCATCACACCGGCGAGGACGATTGCGGACCGGGAAGCGATTGTGCCGGGTTTACACGCCGTCCATCTCGAACACGGGAAAAGTCCTGGTGAAATCGCGCTCTATTTTCCAGAGAAACAGACCGTTCTGTTTGGGGACCTTGTGGTTGGTGAACCGATGGGTGCATTAAGTTTACTTGCTGATGCGAAACTCAACGACCCGGCTAAAGCGGCACTTGAACTCCGAAAAATTTTAGCACTCCGTTTCAACGCGATCCTTGTCGGTGATGGACACTCCATCTTTAAGGAGGCCCGTCAACACCTGATTGACTGCCTGCAAGCGCGACGCGACATCTATATCAACCGTATCCATATTGACGAGATAATGTGGCAGTATAAAAGCGCACCACCCCCTTACGACTTTGAGGACAAAGACATTGACCCGCTCATCGGCGGCAAGAATTTGGGGTACCGCGTGATCCGTCTCCAACCCGGCAAGATGAGTTTCCCGATGCATTTTCACAACTTCGGTGAGGAGATGTGCTACGTCATGGAAGGTGCCTGTACGCTTAAAACACCACGCGGTGATGTGGAAGTTATCGAAGGCGATTTCATTGCGTTTCCGCCCGGCACAATCGGGGCACATAAATTCGTGAACAACACTGATGCTCCGGTCGTGTTGTTTATTCTCGGAACTACCACGCCACACGATGTGAGTGAGTACCCAGATTCCAACAAAGTCTTGCCCTATGTCGTCGGAAAGATTTACCGTAAAGACCCAAGCCTGAGTTATTGGGATGGCGAGGTCTAACGGTTAGGCATCTCTAACTTTTGATCTACGCACCTGCTGGTTCTCTTTTGCTCGCGCATCTGTCAACTCTGGGTCGACAATCTCATGTAGGGCATCTTTCATTTCACTGCGTATTGGCATATATTCAGGTTTTGGTGCCAAATCTTCATTTTCTAACGGGTCCGTTGCGAGGTTGAACAGCTGCGGTTCGCTTCCGACGTAATGACACAATTTGTAATCCCCGCGTTTGAGCATGAAACCGGCGTTCAACATCCCCATGTGGTGATATTCCGAAAAGACAGCACGCGTTGTTTCAGCTGCTTGATGTTCGGCTATCTTTAACAGACTATTGCCAGGCAAATCAGATGGCGTTTCCAAACCAGCGATTTCCAACAAGGTCGGCAAGACATCTATCAAGGAGACGTTTTGCACCACGCGACCGGTCTCGCCGGAAGGCAGATGCAGCATTAACGGCACTTTCACTGCGGGTTCATAGAAGCACTGCTTCTGCCAGATACCGTGGTGCCCTGCCATCTCACCGTGATCGCTGGTATAGATAACAACGGTGTCTTCGCGTAATGGAGACGTATCAATCGCCGCCAGTATTCGTCCGATCTGTGCATCCAGGGACGAAACAAGGGCGTAATAAGAGGCTAACGCGCAACGCACGGTGGCTTCAGGCGGTGGAATGTCGTTCCGCCATGCCCAACGGTGGTGCTGGATGATAGGGTGCTGAGATTCAATCGGTTCGTTCCATGTGGTAGGCAGTTCAAGCGTGTCGGGGTCGTATAGTGCGTAGAATTCCGGCGGTGCGATCAGTGGAAAATGTGGATGCATGAATCCGCAATAGAGCAGGAACGGTTTGTCGTCTGATGCAGCCGCTTTTTCGCGAAGGAAATCAATTGCCAAGTCTGTAACGTTTCTGTCATATCTCGTGTGTTCGTGGTCTCCTGGTCCGCATTCGGCGACGTGCGAATTAGAGCCTCGCCGTGCGTCCAGCCCGCGCCGTGGTGGGCTGCCACTGGTATTGCGCCACCGAGGTAGATCATCCAACAAGCGGTGCGAAAAGCCGAGCAGGCGGTCCGTCCCGTTGAAATGTGTGCGTCCACATAACACAGTTTCATAACCCGCTTCCGTCAAATAATCTCCCCATGTTGGGTACCGTCGATCCGCAATCGCTCCCAAATCCCACGCTTCAATTTGGTGCGGATAGCGTCCGGTGAGCATGGACAAACGTGAGGGTGTACAGATGGGATAATTGCAATAAGCATTATCAAAGGTGTAACTCTGTTCAGCAAGATGGTCAAGGTGAGGGGTTTGGACAACCGGATGCCCACTATTCCGCATCACCGCCCCCGCGTGTTCATCTGAAAATAGAAAAACGATGTTCATCAATGTCTAACCTAAGTTGTGCGTGTGGCGGGCGACAAGAAACACCCAAGCAGAAACATTCGCTCCTACTGAAGAATGTGGTTATGAGGATCGCGAGCAAAACTCGCTCCTACTGGAGTGTCGGACAATCAGCCGCGCCAAGCGGTATCAATACTGGTGTATCCGTGTGTGTATTGCTCGAAACGTGGTGGTAAATCCGCTAAGAACTGTCTGCCTTCATCCGGTATCTGCCACGGAATATCAATGTGATGGTCGCGTCGCCGAAAACCGATTGCACACGACAACCGGATCTCATCAATCTGGTTCGGGAAGGCACCGTGATACGTCCGATGCGCAAACACAATCATATCCCCCGGATTCGTGAAGAGCGGTACCAACCCTGGCATATCAAAACCGACGTACGCTTTTTCTTCTTCACCTTCCTTATAGAAGGAACGCCTATCCGCTGTCATCTTGAACCCTTCAGGTCCTTCCCAATTCTCCACGTGTGAGTTTTCAATAACGCATAACCCGCCGTGTTCTGGACGAGAACCGGTCAAGTAGAACCATTTGCCAGAGGGCCACAATCCGCGGTTTAGTACGTCACCCGAATTCTTCGGTGCGTCCGTTGAGAATCCGCACCAATCCGTGTGCCAGGCAACAGGTTGAGATCCGGGCATCCGAATGATGGCGGCAGAACGGTGGACGGTCATTGCGTCTGTTCCGATGAGGTGACGGTGGATTTTCATAAAGGGTTCATATCCGAGGAGCTGCCAAGCCCCCGGTCCAGACTCCACCCAAGCGTGTCGGGTCCGGCTCTGCCCGCGTTCTAACGCTTTGTTGGGATCCGTGCCATCAAAGACCGCCTGCTTTAGACTTTCAACCAATGCAGGTGGAAGGACATCTTTAACGATCGCGAAGCCGTGCGCTTCCAAGCATTCGGACATCTGAGAGAGTTGATCGACCTCAAATTCATAGGTATAGTTAAGTTCAGGTTTCTGAATCTGTAGATACTGTTCCATGGGTAACACCTCAGCTATTTTGTCAGGTTTAAGGGGTTGTCGTGAAAACTGAGTTTCAGCATATTAGCAGACATTTACTGCTACGTCAATCGCAATTTTTGTCATAAGTTACAAATCAAGATTTGACATACATCTGCTATTATGATATAATTTTGCTTGTTGAAAACCTAAACCCTACAAAAAAACTGGCTGATATACATCTAATTTCTTGATATGGATGCAATAAAAACAGAAGTCTATAATATTTTAGAAGATGCGATCCGTGCTGCTGTTGCGGCGGGAGAACTCGCTGTATCCGAAGTACCTGTTATTCCGTTCTCGCCCACTAAAACCCCTGAACACGGCGATATCGCGACACCGGTTGCCTTGGGACTCGCGAAGCAGGCGCGGATGGCACCCCGTAACATCGCCGAAATAATCGTTAAACACATAGACCCGGAGGCTCATCCCATCATCCGCGATATTGACATCGCTGGGGCAGGCTTTATAAATATCTATCTCTCCGATAACTGGCTCTATGACGTACTCCAGGCGATTGCGGCGCTGCAGGCAGCTTACGGCAGCAGCGATAAAGGTGCTGGAAAGCGAGTACAAATAGAATTCGTCAGTGCCAATCCGACGGGCCCCCTTAATATTGTCAGTGGACGCGCCGCAGCGGTCGGGGATACACTCGTCAACCTGCTCAATGCTATCGGCTACGAGGCGATCCGTGAATTCTATGTCAATGATGCCGGTGGACAGGTTGAACGGCTCGGTGAATCTATTGATGTCCGCTACCGGCAAACGCTCGGTGAAGAAGGATTGGAAATTCCGGAAGGTGGGTACCAAGGTGAGTACCTTCAGGAGTTCGCACAGACCCTTGTTGAGACGGATGGCGATAGCTATCTTCAGCTTGAGCAGAGCGAACGGACTGCCCTTTTCCGCGACAAAGGCATCGCACACATTTTAGCACAACAGAGAGCGTCATTAGAACGTTTCAAAGTCAATTTCGATGTCTGGGCGAGTGAGCAAGCGATCCGAGATAGTGGGAAACCGGAAGAAATTATTCAAACCTTCCGGGAAAAATCGTATCTCTACGAAGCGGAAGGGGCGACGTGGTTCCGAATGTCAGACTTCGGGGACGACAAGGACTGCGTCGTTATAAGACAGAACGGTGAATATACCTATTTCGTGCCGGATGCCGCTTACCACCGAGATAAGTTTGACCGTGGATTCAGGACAGTCATCGATCTATTCGGACCGGATCATCAGGGCCATATCAGCAGGCTCAAAAATTTCGTGAAAGCACTCGGTTTACCCGACGATTGGCTCGAAATCTCCATCATTCAGCAGGTCAATCTCGTAGATACAGCGGGTAAACGGGTTGACATGTCGAAACGCAGCGGACATTTTCTCACACTTGATGCGCTTATTGACGAACTTGCGGAGACCGTCGGCGAAGAATTCGCTGTGGATGTTGCCCGATATTTCTTCCTCATGCGCGCCAACAATACCCATCTCGATTTCAATATGGCATTGGCACTCACGCATGCCAGTGAGAACCCGGTCTTCTATATCCAATACGCACATGCCCGGTGCTGCAGCATCTTCGAGCAGGGAACTGAACACGGGATCATCGCAAAGCCTATCGAAGAGGTCTCACTAAAGCGGCTGACCGAACCGATAGAGCATGATCTGATCCGAAAGTTAGCCGAATTCCCGTCAATCGTGCTACTGAGTGCAGAGACACGCGAGGCACACCGCGTGCCACACTACTTACATGAACTTGCAGGAATTTTTCACCCGTACTATAACCAACACCGAGTCTTAGATTCGGAAGACCTCGAAAAAACACATGCACGGCTTATCCTGGTCCAGAGCGTACAAACAGTATTGAAAAACGGACTGACCCTTTTAGGCATTTCTGCCCCTGAAGCTATGTAGTTGGCTGTCAGCAGTCAGCAGTCGGCTATCAGCAAAGAGGTGTTTTTGTGACAATTCGCCGAAACTTGGAGTATCAAGTATCGTAGCACCTATAGAACGTCTGGCAGTTACAAACGTTTTTGGCTGCCACAATGATCGTGTAACTTCTGAGGGCTGAGGGCTGATAGCCGACAGCCAATGACAATAGGAAAAAATATGACACAAGACTACAGACAAGTTGATAAGGCACACGTGTGGCATCCGTTGTTTCAGCATCAACGTCTTGAGGAGACGACGTTAGCCGTTTATGAGTCGGCGCACGGCACAACAGTTGTGGATGCGGAGGGACGCGAATACTTAGACGCTTACTCTGCACTATGGAATGTCAACGTCGGTTACGGAAGGCAAGAGATCGCGGACGCGGTCTACGAACAGATACAGAAGTTGCCTTACTATCCACATTCGCAGATAAACGTTCCGGCAACGATGTTAGCCGAGCAGCTCGCCGATTGTCTACCGGGCGATTTGAACCATGTCTATTTCTGCAACAGCGGTTCGGAAGCCAATGAAACTGCCATCAAAATTGCGAGGCAGTACGGCAGACAAACCTATCCGGGTCAGAACCGCTACAAGATCATCAGTCGCTATCGTGGCTACCACGGATTCACGTACGGTGCGATGTCGGCGACGGGACAGGCACGCAGAAGGAAGGCGTTTGAACCGCTCGTTCCGGGTTTCCCGCATGCGCATCCGCCGTACTGCTATCGGTGTCCATTGGGTTTGGAGCCTGCCTCGTGCGGTATTGCGTGTGCTGATGAAATAGAACGCATCATTCAAGGCGAAGGACCTGAGACCGTGATCGCTCTTATCGCGGAGCCGATCATCGGTGGCGGCGGTGTGATTGTGTCCCCCGATGAATATCTCCCGAAGTTACGGCAAATCTGTGACGATTACGGCTTGCTCCTCATACTTGATGAGGTTATCACCGGGTTCGGACGGACAGGAAAGATGTTCGCGTGTGAGCATTGGGATGTACAGCCCGATATTATCACGTTGGCAAAAGGGTTAACAAGTGGGTATCTACCGCTCGGTGCCTGTGTCGCTTCGACGGAGGTGTTCAACGCGTTCCTCGGCGAAGCAGATGAGAACAGGGAGTTCGCTCAGGTCTGTACGTATGGTGGACACCCGGTTGCGTGCGCTGCTGGGGTTGCGAACCTGAAGATACTGCGAGAGGAACGCCTCTGGGAGAATGCGGAGAAAGTCGGGGCGCATCTGCTCTCGAAATTAGAGACATTGCGCGCGCTACCGGTTGTTGGCGATGTACGCGGTAAGGGGTTAATGCTCGCCGTGGAGTTCATTGAAACCGATGGCACACACCTCGCAACAGCAAAGACCAACCGAATCATTGGACAACTCCGAGAAAACGGGATTATTGTCGGGAAGATCGGTCATGCTGTTGAGGAGCCGGAAAACATTATTTACATCGCGCCGCCGCTTATTTTGACGGAAGCGGAAGCGGATCGGATATTCGAGACGCTACGTCAAGTACTTGTCCAACAGGAATTTTAACTGATGCCGTTTCGCCGTCGGTATCTCGTCCGGATGGGTGGCAATTGCGTATTGAAGCGCAGTCGCGCACGCGCACGTCCGTTGACCCTCTGGGATCTTGGCGACGGCGGCTCTGACTGCCTTTTTGGAGGTTTCTACATTCGCTCGGACGTTGTCGAGGATCATCTCGGTTGTCACGTTATCGTGTTCAGGGTGCCAGCAGTCATAGTCGGTAGAACATGCGAGGACAGCGTAACAGATCTCAGCCTCGCGAGCGAGTTTGGCTTCCGGTGCAGCGGTCATCCCGATAATATCGAAACCGAAGTGTCGGTAGAGTTCAGATTCCGCCTGTGTTGAAAACGCCGGCCCCTCCATGCAGATGTAGGTGCCACCGTTATGAACCACTGCACCGGCTTCCGTAGCACCCGCGGACAAGATGGCACCTAATTCTGGGGAGAACGGATGGGCAAGGCTGACGTGCGCGGCGATACCGTCTCCGAAAAATGTTGATTTTCGGTCTTTCGTATGATCGTAGAGCTGATCGGGGATAACGAAGTGGCGAGGTTCAATATCTTGGCGTAGGCTACCGACGGCACTCACAGAGATAAGCCATTCGACACCTACCGATTTCAGGGCGTAGATATTGGCACGGACATTAATATCAGACGGAAGCAGCCGGTGACCGATACCGTGTCGCGGCAGGAAAGCAACCGGCTTCCCATCAAGGTTTCCGAGAATAAGAGCATCGCTCGGTTTGCCGAACGGCGTTTCGATCTCGGTTCTTTCTATATCTGTCAGACCTTCCATCTGATAAAAACCGCTGCCACCAATAATTCCGATACGCATTTTTTGTCCTTTCGTGTAACTGAAAATTGATAACTGATAACTGATAACTATTCAATATGGCACTATTGCACTGTGATAATTTAACACTTGATGGAAAATCGAGTTCCGCTGTCGCTACGTATATACGGGTGAAAGAGCTCGATCTTGTTTTCGACTTAGGCAGATGTCCGATGAATTTCATCGGTATCGGCAACGTCTTTATTTCGCATTTCCATTTAGATCACTATTTCGGATTACCTGTTTATATCAGTCAACGTTGGCTTTCTGGCATCCCTCCGGGAAATATCTATGTGCCGTGGAGCGGGTCTAAGCAACTGATGCACATCCTTGATAGGATTGCGGCGTTAGATACCGGTAGAGGGTGGGCATACCAGATCACACCGGTTCGGGTAGGTGCAGCGATCCCGTTTCGGCAAAATTTAGTTGCACACGTTTTGCCTGGCAACCACAGTGTCCCTGCGGTCTCCTATCTGATTTGTGAGGTCCGCAAAAAACTGAAACCGGAGTTTCAGCATTTGTCCGGTCCAGACATTGTGGCACTGAAACAGTCCGGTGTTGAAATCACGACAGAGATCCAATTGCCGTTAGTTGCTTACCTCGGGGATACGCGGAGTATCCCGCTTGACGCGCATCCGTTGCTGAAGCAGTGCAAAGTGCTGATTTGTGAATGTACATTTATCCTACCGGAGCATCGGACCCGGGCGAAGAAAACGATGCACTTACACCTCGAGATGCTACCCGGGATGTTAGCCGATATTGAGAGCGAACATATCGTGCTGACGCATTTCTCGCGTCGCTACACGCCGGAGCTCATCAAGAAAACAGTTTACAACTATCTACCGGAATCAGAACGTTCCCGCGTTAAATTGTTCCTCTAATTCAAAGAATCAGATTACGCTGAGACCTGCTGCTCGTTTTCTGCTGTTCGTTGTAGTACATAGAGATAGGTCGTCAGGATTGCCCAGATAGGGGCTAATATAGCATGTATCAGCGTGTGTACACCTACTATCGCTCCTATTATCCAAAAACTGGGAGCAGTCGTTAAGGTCATCTCTCCGTAGCCAAAGAAAAGGAGGCCAAGTAAGTGCATCGGTTGCAATACTTCACGCATAGGGACAAGCTCGGGAACGGCAAAGGAGAGAAGCACCACCGTTAAACTGAGCAGTAGGGAGGTGAGCGCCGTAGATGCCCAAACAAGCAGCAGATACAATCTGAGAAGTGCCCACCACACCCCACGTACCAGTTCACTGCTTCGACGGAGCGCAGCAATCACTGACAGATCATCGAGAATAATTCCTTGGTTGTAGAGACTCCATTTTACGACAAAATAGATTGTGAAAACAAACCAAACAACAGTGATAGCCATGAAGACAGAAAAGAGGGCGGAACTATAAGCAGGAGCCAGCGTTTCAGAAATAAGGAAACCGGCGATTAAAGGGACACCTGACGCAAACATCCCGATTAAAAAAGCGGCTCCCAAAATAGGAGCCGTTTTGCGGAGCGTCTGTTGCCAAACCGTTTTAAAAGTCAGGTTTATGCCTTTATGACGTTGCACCATAGCCAAAGCGAGAGGACACATTGCTAACCACAGCAAACTTATATGGACACCCGAAGGACCGAGACTCATTCCCCATGTTACGCTTGCTGGTTCTACTGACTCGGGAGGTGGTGTGTGAACAGCATCTTGCATCCCGGCAATACCGCTCGCCGTGCTCACAGTCCACTGCCCTTCTGGAGATACTAACTTGAAAAATAGAAATATCCCTATATAGAGCAAGAAGTTAACGATAATTAGGGGGAACATCACTTGCCAAAACAGACCGAAATTGTTCCGATAATCTCTGAATATCTGTGACACAAGTCTCGGATGCTGTTCAGGCATCTCGACAGCATCCGCCGCGTTTTCCGATACGTTTTGCACGCTTCTACCTCTATAGTTACATTCTTCTGCTAAAACAGGTGTAGGGAAACCAAAACATAGAAAGATGGTTTCCCTACTTTTATATTCAGTTTTGGCTTGTCGGCTGCGCCATGTGTCCGATTTAATGTCGGATTAGTTGCCTATCCCTGGATGCGAGTTCGCGTCTTGGTCAGATGTCCCTTCTTCCTGTTCTTGGTAGAACAGATATCCGTCTTGGTCTTGGTCAAGTTCATACTGACGCACAATCTGCTCGGCTTCACGCAGGTAGGGTGTATCGCCCTTTGTAATGCTCATATAGGCTTTGAACCCTTCGTAAGCGGCGCCGAATTCACGGATGGAACGATAGCAGACTGCCTGTTGGTAAACGCATTCGTTTCGCCATACGGACTCTGGTGCGTTTTCAAAGAGGGTATCATACGCCTCAATTGCGCGTTCGTAATCACCGTTCTGCTGATAGAGAGCACCGATCCGGTATAACGCATCAGCGACAGCGAATTTCTTATGCGATAGGTCTCTTGCCAACGTCTTGTGGGCATTAATGGCGCGCGGATAGTTCCGCAGTTTCTCCCAGTTGCCCGCAACATTTTGAAAATTTTGAACGACCTGATCGCTATATCCCATCACCCACATATCAGCAGGTGTAATCTTCCGTCCGGTTTTCCGATATTCAACGGCTTTCTTATTCCGATACTTATCGATTTCATCCATGGAAAGTTTAATGTCTGTCAGGATATCCGCTGTCACCTTTAGAAGCGTTTCGGCTTGTGAGGCTTCATAGGAGTCAGGAAATTTTTGGGTGACATTGACAAACGGGTTCCAGCCGCCCTGATAATCATAAAGTGTGTAAAAGTAGATATTGCCGACCTGGAACTGTGCTTGTGGTGCTTTCGGATGCTCAGGAAATTCCTCAACCAATCGCTCGTAATTACGGATCGCTTCGGTATAATTCTCTAAATTTTCGTAAGCACGGGCGACTTCATAGAGTGCCTCTGCAGCGATGTTAAAGGTCTCATCCGTGGGTTCATTATCGTAGATGGCCTTATAGTTCTGATATTCAGCGCGCTTGGCTTTAATGATTTCACGGTTTTTACGAATATTCGCTGTGCCGGTTTTCGCTTCGTTGGCGTAATAACCGGTCGGGTCTAAGGCGACGATCGCTTGGTAATGCTCGGTCGCTTTATCCCAATCGTAGCGTCGCTTATAGATTTTCGCGATCTGGTAATGTGAGCGCTGTGCGTATTTCCCTTTCGTATCGCGTTCAATCACCTCTAAATAGAGAGCCATCGCTTTATCGTAGAGTTCCTGCTGCTGCTTGCGCTTCTTCTCCATTTTTTCTGGGTCTTCGTCTCGGACTTCAACTCTCTCTGCCTCGTCAAACGCGTTGTCAGCATTTTGAAGTTTCGCACCAAGTGGGATGATGCTAATGCCGCCGGATGTGCATCCGATAATCGTAGATGCGAGAAAAGCAAAAGCAAGGACGAGAAGGTAGGCTCGATCTATTCGGAGACCGAAGCCGTATCTGAAACGGTTCATCATGAGTCCTCCTTAGGAAAATAGAAATATGCCGGTGAATTTTCAGCCAGAGGTGCCTAATTGTCCGGCATTCCGTTCATCGTTCCTAACATTATACTAAATTCAGAAAAAATGTCAACATTTTATTAATTTTTTTTTATAGATATTGCGGAGCAGTTATCAGTTGCCGGTTGTTTAGAAAAAGAGAACGAAAAACTTGACAAACATCTGAAAATATGTAAAAATGGAATTTACGTGAAGCGGTTGGCACCCCAATCGCCGGATAACGCATTTCGTAATATAGATGTACACTGTGAAGGTTAGTAATAGCAAGGAGACAAACATGGCGAATTCAGATTACAAAATTGGTGTTGTAGGGGTAGGGAGAATGGGTGCGAACATCGCTCGACATCTCAATGACGAGGGATTTGACGTGACCGTTGTATACGATGTCGCAAGCGAACGCGCACAAGAGTTGGCATCAGAAATCGGTGCGACAGCAGCCGGAGAACTCGCGAAGGTCACAGCACTCGCGGACTATATCATTACTGTCGTTACGGACGATGCGGCGATGCGGACAATTTTCTCGGACGATGCGGCGGATAGTCTGCTTCAAGGGGCATCTGGCAAAGTCTTTATTAATTGTGCGACCCTCAGTCCTCAGATCCACGTGGACATCGAACAACTCGCAGCGAAACATGGAGCGGAAAGCCTTGAAGGGTGTATGGCGAGTAGTATTACACAGGCGCGGGAAGGCACGCTGTACTTGATGTGCGGTGGTAAGCGGGAAACATTTGACCAGGCACGGACAATTTTGGATTCAATGAGTGTTTCACTCCGTTATATCGGTGATGCCGGACAGGCGGCACAAGTCAAGGCACTCGTCAACATGGTGATGAACATCAACACTGCCGGACTCGCCGAAGGTCTCGGTTTAGGTGCAGCACTCGGATTGGATCTGACGATGTTGCAAGAGGTATTCGCACAAACTGGAGCCAACTCGCGCGTCTTGGAAACCGATGGCGAGGACATGGAAATCCGCGATCACGAGTGTTATTTCTCAGCAGCACACGCCTCTAAAGATTCAGGTATCGCACTTGACTTGGCAGATGCTGCTGGTATCTCTCTACCGCTTGCACAAGCGACGAAAGCACAATATGATCGGATGATTGAACTCGGACTGGGGGACTTGGATAAGTCAGGCATCGCCGAACTCACCTTTCCGGGACGGGGAACAGGCAATTAACCAGAAACCTGCTCGAAATGAAATGGAGAGCAGAGCGGAGGCGCATAGGTAAAAAGTCATGCTCAAAGGTGTAATCCTTGCGGGAGGATTAGGTACCCGCTTGTATCCGCTCACCAAAGTTACGAGTAAACATCTCCTGCCGGTCGGCAACGAACCGATGATCTTTCACAGTGTGAAACAACTCACAACGGCAGGAATTACGGATATTCTTATCGTAACGAATCCAGAATACGTCGGAGACTTCGTGAGTGCCTTGGGGAGTGGAAAAGAGTTCGGGTGCGAATTTACCTATCGTGTGCAGGAGGAGGCGAGAGGGATCGCACACGCGCTTGCATTGGCAGAAGGTTTCGCCGGAGGTGGTAAAATTGTTGTCTTATTGGGAGACAACATTTTTGAAACTGCGATCCATGAATCTGTTAGCGATTTTCAGGTGCAACAGCGCGGTGCACGTGTATTGCTCAAACAGGTGTCGGACCCGGAACGTTACGGCGTGGCGACTTTAAATGGTACCCGTATCGTTGCGATAGAGGAGAAACCGGAGCATCCGAAAAGCGATTACGCCGTGGTAGGTGTCTATTTCTACGATGCCGCGGTGTTTGATGTGATCCGCACTATTGAACCTTCAGCCCGCGGGGAATATGAGATAACGGCTGTCAACAATGTCTACATTCAGCGTGGTGAGCTTGAATACAGTTTCGTTCACGGCAAATGGGTCGATGCAGGGACTTTCGACTCGCTCACCGAAGCACATCAGATTCTGTTGAACTCCGCGGATTGGCAATGACGCCCTTATGTTCGGTTGAGCAGAACAAAATTAACTGGAGACTGCAAGTCCGACCAACGGCGGACTGGATATACGGGGAGGACCGCCCTCGCTATAGCCCTCCTCTACGAACCGCAAGGAACATCAAAAAATGGAGGAAAAACCGACGCTATCTATCGTAGTCCCGGTTTACAACGAAGAGGAGAACGTCCGTCCGCTGTTTGAAAAGATTCAAGCAGTATGTGAGGCAATTGGTGAGGCTTATGAGGTGTTGTTCGTAGACGATGGAAGCCACGATAAAACTTTCGCTGTGCTCTCGGAATTAGGCAAACAGGAACCGCAATTGGTCGTCATCCGATTTGAAAAGAATGCTGGACAGACGGCAGCGATGGCGGCAGGATTTGAATTCGCGCGCGGTGAACGGATCGTCAGTATGGACGGCGATTTGCAAAACGATCCGATCGATATACCGAGACTCCTTGAAAAACTCGATGAAGGTTACGACTTGGTCTGCGGTTGGCGGAAAGAACGGCAGGATAAATTCCTGACACGGCGTGTCCCTTCTATCATCGCGAATTGGATTATCGGTAAAGTAACAGGCGTGCCGATTCACGATAACGGGTGTTCGCTGAAAGCCTACCGAGCATCGATTATTAAACAGGTGCCGCTCTACGGAGAGATGCACCGTTTTATTCCAGCGATGTCTACGGTGGTCGGTGCGCGAATCGCCGAGATTGTTGTCTCACATCATCCACGACGTTTCGGAAAAAGTAAGTATGGACTCGGACGAATATGGCGTGTTATGTTAGATATTATTGCGTTCAAGTTTATAATATCGGTTTTCACATCTTCCGCGGAACCGCGTAACTCTAAAAATCTGTGGCATCGGTTTTCGGATGTCTTGTTTAACCCGAAGCAGAGAGCGTTTCGTACTGCTGCGGTGCTGAGTCTCCCTTTTTTCGTTTTAGGACGCATCTTGTTTGGGGCTGCCACCGTCGCCGCACTCAGCTGCCTCGTTTTAGCGATAGCTTTGCTTGTCCTTGGTGGATTGACAGAAAACAAAATTCAACAGGCGAATCAGACATCATCTGTGTCTGGAAGACTCGCGCATTTTTTTATCTTCGGATGTAAACGGAGACCTATTCGTTTTTTAGGGCTTATCGGTATGATGTCGCTGCTACTCGGTGGACTCTTGTTTATTTTCCAGATGAACGCTTTTCTGTTAGGAGCGTTGAGGTCTATAGGTCCCAATTTGAGTCCGATTTTTATCACTGTCGGTATATTGGTATTTTGTGTTGGACTGTTTGGTGAACTCATCGCGTTTGCGAATGCGAAACACGTAAAGGACTACGCGGTCGAAACAATTTTAAGTGCTAACAACGAAGGTGCATGTAGTGAATAGTTCCCCTGAAAGTAAAACTTGGCAAAAGTGGCGCGGTGAATTCCCGGTAACCGAGACTTACATTTACATGAACCATGCCGGTGTCGCGCCGTTATCGCGCCGCGTACGGGATGCGATGGCTGGATTCATCGATGATGCGACGTTTCACGGTGCTGTCCATACGGACGATTGGGCAGAAACAGCGGAGGCGTGTCGTTTAGCAGCGGCACAACTCATCAACGCTGATGCCACGGAAATCGCCTTTATGAAGAATACGACCCAAGGTATTCTCATCGCGGCGAACGGTATCGACTGGCAAGCAGGCGACAACGTCGTCACTACAGCGGTTGAGTTCCCCGCGAATGTCTATCCCTGGTGGAGTTTGAAGGAACGCTATGGTGTCAATACCCGTATGGTGCCGGAACGGGACGGACGCATCTGTATTGAAGATATTGCATCTGCGATTGATGGGCGTACACGCGTTTTAACGATCAGCCATGTGGAATTCGCCTCCGGCTTCCGAAACGATATTGCGACACTGGGTCAGCTCTGCCGAGAACGCGATATCTGGTTCGTTGTGGACGCTATTCAAGGTCTCGGTGCGGTCGAAGTGGATGTGAAATCTTGTAACGTTGATATTCTCGCCGCCGATGGACATAAGTGGTTGTTAGCACCGGAAGGTGCTGCAATCTTCTATTGTGCCGACGAGAAACGGGATCGGTTGATCAACACCAATATCGGTTGGGCAAGTGTCGTAAATCCGCGCGATTTTCTCAATTACGACTTAACCCAGAGACCGGATGCGACCCGTTTCGAGGAAGGTTCTTATAATAGCGTCGGGTTATATGGGCTTAAAGCAGCGCTTGACTTACTACACGACATCGGCATCCAATCTATTGAAACACGGATTTTGGAACTCACGTCACAATTAATCGCTGGATTAGAGGCGAAAGGTTATCTTGTTATTACACCGGAAAGGGACGCGGAACGAGCGGGGATTGTCATCTTTGGGAGTGAGGGACACACGGCTACCGAACTCTATGAGATGCTTGATGCCGAAAACATCATTACGGCAGAACGTGGAAGCGGTGTCAGAGTCTCGCCACATTTCTATAATACGGCATCTGAAATTGATCGTCTGCTTGAAGTGCTACCCGATCTCTAAAAGGGTTATCAGTGTTATAAGTTATAAGTTATAAGTTATAAGTGGTAAGTTAAGAGTGTTATTGTGGCGGTAATAGAAAATGTACCAGACACAAGTTCTTAACCTATAACTGTTAACTTATAACCTTCCACCTCTTAACTTGTAACTGAAAGATTTTTTCGGAGAAAAAAATTGGAAATTACACATATACAAAATCATACGCGGTGGAAACCGATAGCGAGGACTGTTTTAACAACGTGTTTGTTGTTTATTCTTGGATGTCTACTGATGCTGGGTTCGTGCACGATGCCGGGTGGCAATCAGAAGATTAGCAAGATCCGTCTCTCCATCCAAAATACGCTGCCCATCAAGCGAAAAAATGTGCCGATTGTGCTAACCGGAACCGAACTCCGAAACGTCAGCCCTGACTTTTCCTTTAAAGCGTATTCGGTTGTCACGGGGGAAGCTCCGCGGGAAGTGATGATACCGGCACAAGCGGACGATTTGGACTACGATGGCGAACTGGATCAACTCTGTTTCTTGCTGAACTTAGCAGATGGAGAGACGAAAGAGGTATCCATTCTTTACGATCCGAGTGTGAGAGCGACCCTAACACTCGACATCAACAAGCAGACGCGGGCGGCTATCTTTCCGGAACTGAACGCGGTGGCGGCAATGGAATCCAATTTGATAGCGTATCTACTGAAACCGGACGGTGCGTTCATCGCGTACGGTAAAAAACGGATGAAACGCTTCAGCCTCAACACAATGTTCCAAGCGGAATTGGATTATGAAGGAAGTCCGATCTCACCTGAACTCAGAAATCATTTTCAGAGTAACGGCATAGTGCTTTCTCAACAGGTTCAAAAAGAGGTCGCAAAACCTGAACAACAGTGGATCTTACGTGATCTTGAGAATCAAGAGACCTACTTTGTGCGTAAATCCTACAACAGTGAGGTTTCGAGCCTCGGACAGCCGACTGCCACAGAAGCTCACTTAGATGTTGTTCAATCAATAGGCTTATCGCTGAATGCGCTTCTCAACTCTGAAACCACGGATGTGGTCCCACTGAATTCTACTGAAGGCTTAATCGGCTGCGGCGGAATAGCATTGTGGGATAAGACATCGGAAACGATGGTGCCGTTACCACCAGAGGGCGATTACATCCGGATCCTTGCAAACGGGGCAATTCGATCTATTGTTCAGCGCGTTGTTCCTGAATGGGATATTGGCGGTGAGACGCGGCGGTTAACGTCAACAACCTTCGTCTACGGAGAGAACCCGTGGATTGAGCATCACGTGCATATCGACGGAAATCTACCCACGAATTACGCTATCGCCACAGGTATTCCGAATCTACAGGGTAGAAATGAGATAGACAGAGAACAAGGGGCGGTATGGAGTTGGGGGACAGACCCCAGGGGAATGCACACGCTCGGTATCGCACTCATGGTACCTGTTGGGCGCGAGGTAGCGTTTATCGCCCGAACGGATGCTTCCGAAAAACCGATTTTACCGGTTATTCTGACACCGGACGCGAATGGTAGACTCAGCTATCGTACGTTCGCGATTTGGGGGGGCGGTATTGATGGGTTTGAGACGGAAGCCGATTTCGCGGGGCATATCCAGGTTACGACAACAGCATTGACGACACCGCCAGTCATCAAGTTTTTGCCTCCCGAAGAGAAATAGCGTCGCGTCAATTATTGGAGAAAACAATGCTTATCAAGGAAGAGTGTCTACAACTTATGGCGAACCAGCGTACAGACGAGATCGTTATAACGACGATGGGTAGCAGTGTGCCGTGGGGCAAAATATCGACACACCGGTTGGATTTCGCATCTGTCGGGAGTGCCATGGGGCACGCCGCTGATTTCGCACTCGGTATCGCACTCGCCAGACCGGACAAGCGGGTCGTTGTGATTAACGGCGATGGCAGTATGTTGATGTGTTTAGGCACATTGGCGACGATTACCGCGCTGAATAGACCGCCCGCGAACTACCTCCTTTTCCTCTGTGATAACGGTTCCTATGAAGTCACCGGCAATCAACCTGTGCCTGCGGGCAACACCCGTTTCAGTTGGCCGACGATTGCTAAAGGTGCCGGTTTTGAGAAGGTTTACGAGTTTGATAATTCAGAAAAACTTGCATCCGAGCTTCCGAGAATCTGGCATGAAACGGGTCCGGTATTTGTGAGTCTGAAGATTGCACAGGCACACGAACCGCCGCCTGATCGGTGGGGCGGTTTTCCGTATCCGTATCTACAGGAGTCGCTTGCTGAATCTACGGATAAGTTAAAAGAAGCACTCGCGGATTAAACTGTCTGAAGCAAGATTTACAGGATTAATGGATTTTCAGGATAAGAAAAGTCGCGATTCGGAGATCGCTCCTACAAAAAAGGGAGAGAAGAAGAATGGAAACTCAGAAATTAGAAATCAGACGGATGGGACGGACAGGGATGCGTCCGAACGCGCTTGCGCTTGGCGCAGCGTGGTTGTGGCGGAAACCGGATGCTGAAGTCATCGGTGCAATCCGGCGCGGGATTGAACTCGGTATTAACTACATCGACACCTATCCGGGACATGCCGAACACCTCTGGGGAGAGGCACTCTCCGATGGACTGCGCGAAAAGGTCTATCTGCAAGCGAAAGTAGGCACGCATCCTGAACGACGGAAAGATTTCTCGGCTGAAGGCACACGCTGGAGTGTCACGAATAGCCTCAAGGATCTCCGCACGGATTATCTTGATGCTGTCCTTATCCACGATCCGGTGGATATGGAGAGCGTGTTGGCACCCGGGTGCGCGTTGGATACGTTGTTAGAGATGAAAGCGGAGGGTGCTGTCCGGCATATCGGTGCGGGGGTGCGTTCGCATGAATTCCACAAAGAGCTCATCGAAACCGGACATATCGACATTATCTTAACCTTCTTAGACTATACGCTCTTGTCGCAATCTGTAGCGGAGACGACATTGCCGTTGGCACGCGAACACGATGTCGGTATTATCCTCGCGAGTCCTTTAGGTATGGGGAGTTTGACGGGTGCGGAGCCGAATGTCGAAGATGAACGCAGACGCAACCCTGACGCTGAACCGAAGGCATATCTGATGTGGAAGTGGTGTCAGGAACGCGGGGTCAACATCCGTCATCTGGCGCTGCAGTTTTGTCTCGCTGCACCGATAGACGGCGTTGTGATGTTCGGTCCTGCGGACAAAGCGCAAGTGGAAGACGGATATGAGGCGGCGACTGCAGATATCCCAGAGGATATTTGGGAGGCGTTTGAATCGGAATTCGGTATCAAGCGCGGGATGTAAGTACAAAATTTAAGGAGAGTCAATTATGAATGCGCCAAATCTTTCTGACGAGAAAATCTGCAAACCCCATTCTAAACAGACGAAAGCAGCCGCTTGGAATGGACTCCGACGCGTCATGGAAAGTGTCCACAAAAAAAACAGAGGGATAAGCGAAGCGGAGGTGTGTGCAGACATCCAACGTGCGGTTACCGAGCTTCGCAATGAAGAATATAGTAAGAAAACGCAGCGTTGTTCTGGATAGTTTTTTACAGTCAACCTATGCCTTTACCCCCTCGGCCAAATTGGACGCGAATTGCTTCACCGCAGCGAGCAATTTCGCTTCATCGTCGATATGCTCTTCAACGACATTGACAATAGCACTCCCGACAATTACACCATCAGCGACTTGCGCGACTTGCGTTGCTTGTTCAGAAGTAGAGACACCGAAACCGACACTGATCGGCTTATCCGTGTGTTTACGGAGTTCTGCAATCATCGGTGCGATTTCGTTTGATAACATTGCCCGTGCCCCTGTTACACCGGTTACCGAAACACAATAGATAAATCCTGTGCTGACGGATGCGATTAATTGCATCCGTTCCGGTGGACTTGTCGGTGCGACGAGAAAGATCGTGGCGAGGTTATACTTCGGTGCGACCTCAAGGAGCGGTTTCGCCTGTTCTGGCGGTAGGTCCGGCACGATGAGACCGTCCACGCCTGCCGCTTGTGCTGCCTTACAGAATGCCGCTTCCCCCATCCGAAAGATCGGGTTATAGTAACTCATAATGGCAATCGGGATGTCTGTCTCTGGACGGATGGATGCCACAATTTCCAAAATCTGCTGGAGTGAGATATTATGTGTGAGTGCGCGTTCGCTTGCGCGTTGGATAGTGGGTCCGTCTGCGATTGGATCGGAGAATGGGACACCGAGTTCGATGAGGTCTGCGCCTGCTTCCACGAGTGTGAGCAGAAGCTTGGATGTAAGCTCTGGGTTCGGATCTCCGGCACAGAGGTAGGGCATAAATGCCCTGGTGTCTTGGTCTCGGAGTTCTTGAAATTTTTTGTCTATTCGGTTCATGGGTATGCGTAGGTCTCGGCTTCCTATTGCGTTTTTTTAATTATACCCTGCAAGAACCGAATTGTCAAGAGGTTTGTTGGTTTACAAAACACTTAGCCTATTGCTATAAGCGTTTCCTCGACTTCGCGAGGTAGCTGAACAAAAATGAAATAAGAGGCAGAAAACCGAATGCCTTATACCTCCACCACGTTTTGAGAAATTATAGTAGATCCCGTAATTATTTGCACATATTTTGAAGAGACGGGAGAACCATGAATTGCCCTACTACGAACGGTTATGTATCAAAATCTAACGCTTCATCAATACGCTCGATAATCCACTCTTTAATAAGCTCACCTGCTGGTATGTCGCGTTCCTCAGCAAGTCTTATCACGACTTCTACGTCTTCGGATGTTAACCAGACAGAGGCTTTGAATTCATCGCCCTGTTTCAAGAGCGCGCCCTCTTGTTGATCCATCTCTTGGGCTGCGAAGTATTCATCCTCATCGTAGACATCTTCGTATTCTTCAACTTCCGGGTCTATGATATGTTTAAGCATTATTAGTTCCTCCTATGTTTAATCCTGAAGAGATGATGGACTTTGTTGGATAACAGGAATGACGTAACTTCGGATCGTGAAACCGTCCACCTTTTCTGTCTCTACCCGCGGTTCTGGGACATCTCGGTGATCAAAGACGACGTAGTATCCTTCTATCGCCTTCTCCAATTTGAGATACGCGGCGAGCTGCTGCTTGCCCGTCTGATAACGATTCTCGCCCCTCCAAATCTTGGTTTCAACGATATATTTTCCTTGGTTGTAGATGATACAGGGGTCTATCCGCCCACGTCCCGTTTGGACTTCAAGGTACATGCTGCCCCCCACCGTTTGGACGAACCCATCAAGATAGGTAAGGAGAAGATGCCTACCGACAGACTCTTGCGGCGTTTGTGGCACTTGCAGAATTCGGAAGCCTGCCCGCGCGATGAAGTCTCGGAAATTATCAAGCAGCGCCCGCATCTCAATCTCTCCCGTGTCTGTGAGGTAAGCCCGGAAACCTATGGTGCTGTTTTCAGGGAAGTACACTTCTTCGAGCCCGTTCACTGTCGGTTTGAATGCTTGCAGGATGCGATAGAGATAAATTGGGTTGGCAATGTTGCATAAACCATCTGCCCCCTCTGTAATGACACCATAAGTAGCGAGTTCACTGATAATTTCATCGTCGAGATTGAAGGGTACGCCGTCTTCATAAGCTGTAATTCGCATGAGAACTTTTTCAAAGCGTGGATCCTTGCGGATATTGGTTGTCAGATGTTCAATGTTAGTGTTCCGACGGCGGAGGAGCTGCCTGTGTGCGATCGTCCAGTGCGCCATTGTAATCGTCTCGGTTTTCGGGATGTCCATCTCTTCTGTGAGAATCTGCGCGAGGCGATTGACAAGGACAGGTTGACCTGCGGTTTGCTTATGAATAGATGTGATAACTTCGGGCGCGAAGGCTTGACCGATTTCATCCGTGTATTGTCCAAGCAATTCACGCACCTCCTCAATTGTGAAGTTGGGCAAATGGAATTCATCCTGAATATTGAACGGCGAAATGGAACGATCATAGTTGAGCTGGGTGATACTCTTAACGCCGACAATGCTGACGCTATGAGGGCATCGGGGTTTACCGGCGATGTAGATGTGGCGCAGCGTATGCAGAAAATCACTCAGGGCGGCTTGGGGGATACCATCAAACTCGTCGATAACAATAACAACCTTTTGTTTGTTATCTTTGAGGTCGAGGAAATTAGCAAACTGCCTAAAGAATTCCAGCAGTGAAAGATGATCGGTGAGCGTTGTGTTTGCTAAAAATTGTGCTAAAGCGTCCGAAGGTGCGCTGTCGCGTTTCTGGAAAATCTGCTCAATTCCGCGGTGGATCTGCTGGTAAAGGTGTCCATAGAAAGTGGAAGTGGAAAGGTTTTTATAGATATCAAAATTCAGCGGAATCGGAAAGTAGTTGAGCTCTTCTGTTATAAGCCTATCAAGGGCACGCTGAAAGAAGGTGGTCTTGCCGGTTTGACGCGGTGCAAAGATAACGATATACCTGCCTTCTTTGATGCGGTTGATGAAATCGTTAATCCGCTCAGCGCGTGCGACGACATAGTTTTCCGATGGATGTACGGGACCTTGGGTGCCGAAACGTCTCATTTTCCTCTCCGTTTCTGGTACGTCTCAATATTATTTTTCCGGTCTCAGCAACGTATTATATCACATTTCTGTATGAAAATCCATACTGAATTTTCTGCGGTAGTAGCCTTGCAATCTCGTTGCTAATATGCTATACTTTTACGGAGAATATGAAGGGATAATAGCCTGATTAATGTTCACGGAGGCGCGTATGTCATCTCTTGCAGCACAGACCATCTACACACCAGAAGAATACATCGCTTTGGAACGTAAAGCGACGTTGAAAAGCGAATATATTAATGGAGAAATATTTGCGATGTCCGGGGCAAGTAACGCCCACAATCTCATCACATTGGATATAGGGACTGAACTAAACATCCAATTGCGAGAGCGTCAATGCTTGGTCTACACTAACGATATGCGCGTTCGGACGAGTCCAAGCGGTTCATATTTTTACCCAGATGTGGTTGTCGTTTGCGGAAAACCTCATTTTGAGGATAACGCCTTTGACACACTCCTCAACCCTGTCCTTGTGATGGAGGTGCTTTCACCTTCAACCGAAGTGTATGACAAAGGCGAAAAATTTAGGCACTATCAAGAACTTACATCTTTGCGGGAATACATCCTCGTTTCACAAGACAGGATCCGCGTTGAACACTATCGTCTTACACAGACGCAGTGGGTGCAGACCGAGTTTCGTGCCCGCGAAGATGTGCTGCCACTCGTTTCCATTGGATGCGAACTCCCCTTGCACGACATCTACAGACGTGTTCCTGAGGTTATTTAATAAACCGCCTTTTCTAATACAACGGTTCGTCTGACAAAATCAATCTCCAGACGATACTCTTGTAATAAATGTGTCCCGACAAGAATATCGCTATTAACCACGAAAGTAGCCTCTGCCGGAATCATCTTGCCATCAAAAAGGAAATTAACCCGATAAAGTTCCTCCACAATAGTTTGTCCACCAGCTAATACAGAAGTCACTTCTCCTATGTATTGAGGATTTAACGCTTTTCGTAAAGCTTCAGGCAATTCCAGATCCCCATTGAAGCCAGTATCAATAGTTGCCGTCCACTCTTGTTCTGCGATAGAGAGAGTGATTGTTGGCACCCCTGTATCCGACACTGTTCCTTGAATCACCGTCGTCCACCTTTCCAAAGATAGGCTTCATAGCCGACGCGCTCAAAGAAAAGTGGGGAAGTCAAGCCTTCAGTTTCGCGCTTTTTAACAATTTCTATGGCAGAATCGCCGAACCAAATTTGTTCGGTTTTCGGATCGATACCGGCGGTTTGCCCGATTCGTTCGGTGATATCGTGCTGTTTCTGGTATTCTGCCCAAATCTGCTTACATTTGCGGGAATCGGCTTCCGTCCACTCTGGATGTTTCATTTTTATTTTATATCTCCCTAAGGATGTTTAGATACGTTTTCTGTTTTGCTGCTTTCCGAGTACCAAAACGGTGAGATCGCTTGTACTTATGCTAACCATACGATACCATAAAACTTTGACTTGTGTCAAATTTATCAATAGTGATAGGCGAGGTGCAACACCTCACCCATCACCAAATTACAAAATTACGCCTTTCGGAAGACGAATTCTCCGTCTTCAAAGTCAACGGCGATTGCGTCGCCGTCTTGGAAAGTGCCTTCCAACATCTGGATTGCTAACGGGTTGAGGATATCGCGTTGGATCGTCCGACGAAGCGGGCGCGCGCCGTAGACCGGATCGAACCCGCGGTTTACGAGTTCCTCGTTTGCAGATTCAGAGAGCGTTAAGGTCATCTCTTTCTCCGCGAAACGTTGACTCAGCTGCGTCAGTTCCAGCCCAACAATCCGTTTCAGCTCTTCGATGCCGAGTCGATCAAAGATAACCAGATCGTCAATACGGTTCAGGAACTCCGGTGGGAAATGGGTTTGTACGGCTTCCATCACCTTCCGGCGAATTTCTTTTTCATCCAAAAGTGCATCGCTAATCCACTGACTGCCGATGTTGGAAGTCATGATGACGACCGTGTTTTTGAAATCGACGGTGCGTCCTTGTCCGTCCGTCATTCTACCATCGTCGAGCATCTGGAGCAGGACGTTGAACACCTCTGGATGCGCCTTCTCTACCTCGTCGAGAAGGATGACACAATAGGGGTGCCGTCGGACGGCTTCGGTCAGCTGTCCACCTTCATCGTAGCCGACATATCCAGGGGGTGCACCGATCAATCGGGAGACGGTGTGCTTTTCCATGTATTCGCTCATATCAATCCGCGTCATGGCGTTCGCATCGTCGAAAAGGAATTCAGCGAGCGATTTGGCGAGATGTGTCTTACCGACCCCTGTGGGTCCCATGAAGAGGAAAGAACCGAGCGGTCGATCGGGATCACCGAGTCCGACGCGGGCGCGGCGGATAGCGTTGGAGACAGCGCTCACAGCTTCATCTTGCCCGATCACTTGTTCGCTCAGCCGTTCTTCCATGTGGACTAGCTTCTGTGTCTCACCTTCCATGAGCCGATAAACGGGAATACCGGTCCACTTCGCCACAATTTCGGCAATGTCTTCGGCATGCACCTGTTCTTTGAGCATTTGTGTGCCTTGCGTATTCCTTTCCAGGGTGTCCCGAACAGTTTTGAGCTGCGATTCGAGTTCCGGTATTTTGCCGTACTCCAGTTCTGAGGCTCTGGCGAGATTGCCTCCGCGTTTAGCTTGCTCAGATTCGGTGCGGAGTATCTCAATTTGTTCCATCAACTCGCCAATCTTCGTCAAATTCGCTTTTTCGTTCTGCCACCTCGCTTTGAGGGCATCTGCTTGTTCTTCGAGTTCCGCGAGTTCGGCAGTCAGTTTTTCGAGACGTTGCTTTGATGCGGTGTCTTCCTCTTTCTCGAGTGCCTGTTGTTCTATCTGGAGTTGGATGATGCGGCGTTCGACCTCGTCGATTTCCTCTGGTACGCTATCAATTTCGATCCGCAGGCGCGATGCAGCCTCATCTACTAAATCGACAGCTTTATCTGGGAGGAAACGTTCGGAGATATAACGTTTTGAAAGGGTCGCTGCTGCGACGATGGCGTTGTCTTGGATTTGTACGCCGTGATGCGTCTCATAGCGTTCCTTCAAGCCTCGCAGGATGGCGATCGTGTCTTCAACGGACGGTTCCTCGACCTGCACGGGTTGGAATCGGCGTTCTAAGGCAGCGTCCTTCTCAATATGCTTGCGATACTCGTCGAGTGTTGTCGCACCAATACACCGTAGTTCGCCGCGTGCCAGTGCCGGTTTGAGCATGTTGGATGCATCTACGGCACCCTCAGCGGCGCCTGCCCCGACAATGGTATGGAGTTCGTCGATAAAGAGGACGACCTGTCCTTCCGCCTGCTCGACATCGGCAAGAACGGCTTTTAAACGGTCTTCAAATTCACCTCGGTATTTACTTCCTGCGATCAGGGCGCCGAGATCAAGGGCGATGAGCCGTTTATCCCTGAGGCTTTCTGGGACATCTCCATCAGCGATACGTTGTGCTAATCCCTCGACAATTGCTGTTTTTCCGACACCGGGCTCACCGATTAAGACGGGGTTGTTTTTCCGTCTGCGGGAGAGCACCTGCATAACGCGTCGGATTTCGTCATCGCGTCCGATAACCGGATCGAGTTTACCTGAGATCGCCTCTTGCGTGAGATCCCTACCGAATCGGGTGAGTGCTTGGTACTTATCCTCTGGATTTTGATCTGTTATCCGTTGGTTACCCCGGATATCGACGAGTGCCTTGAGAATCTTGTCTTTCGTTACATGGGCTTCCCGTAGGATTCTACCGACCTCGGTCTGTTTCGCTTCAGCAGACGCTATGAGGAGATGCTCCGTGCTAACGTATTCGTCTTTGAGTACCGTCGCTTCTTTGAAGGCAGCATCCAGTACGGATTGTAATGCCTGTGAGATACGCATTTGAGAAGCAGCACCTTGCACTTTTGGTGCCTTCTGAACGGTATTTTCCACTGCGGATGTAATGTCAACCGTATCAACACCCAATTTCTGGAAGATTGGGACAACAATCCCATCGGGTTGATGGAGGAGTGCCAACATCAGGTGTTCGACGTTGAGTTCCGGACTTTGGGCATCCGTCGCCAGATTCTGTGCTGTTTCCAGTGCTTCTTGTGCTTTAATTGTGAGTTTATCAAATCTCATTATGAACCTCCAGTGTTGTATCTATTTTGTGTGATAAATTTGCGAATGATCCTATTAACAGTAGGTAAGCAAATTTCATGCCAGTTCTGCTTTTGCCGGTGTTTTTTATTTGGATTGTGAATATGACTGAACAGGACAGACGCAATTTTTGACTGTAGGCGGTTGTGTTAATTGTGGCAGGAGGGTGCCACTTTGGCAACCGATGTGCAGATTTGGCAAGGTTTAACACAGTGCAAACCGAATCGTCTGTGAAACGGCAATTTTCACTGAAAAACGAGAAATCTTTGGTTTTGATGCGGTGATCCTGGGGAATGTTGCAGTGTGCCAATATCTACTAAAACCTATAAGACCTCTAAAAGTCTAAAGTTATGTAGTTTTTTACTTGACAACCCTTTATATTCTATGCTACAATATGTATATGAATAATAGGTTTGTTAAGATTGGTGAAGCTGCTAAACTACTTGGGGTCTCCGTTCAGGCACTACGAAACTGGGAGACGGAAGGGAAGATAATGCCTTCCCACCGCACTCCGGGTGGACAAAGAATGTATGATTTAGCAGAACTTCTTGGGGTCAACGATAAAACGTATCCTACGATTGCTTATGCCAGAGTCTCAAGCAACGATGAAAAGGAGGATTTAGAGCGTCAGCATGCCGTCCTTGAAGCGTTTTGTCATAAAAATGGGTGGCAGACTGAAATCATAAGAGACCTTGGCAGTGGCATGAACTATCATAAAAAAGGTTTATTACGCCTCTTTGAACTCATTGTGCAGGGTCAAATGTCCCGATTAGTCCTTACACATAAAGATAGACTTTTGAGATTCGGAGCAGACTTAATATTTCGTCTCTGCGAACTCAAAGGTATTGAAGTTGTCATTATCAATAAAGGTGAGCAACCTTCTTTTGAGGAAGAACTCACGCGAGACGTAATGGAAATTATGACTGTATTTTCTGCGAAACTCTATGGCAGCCGCTCTCATAAGTCAAAAAAACTTGCGGAAGAAATAGAGAATATCGTATCTGAAGAAAAACTTCAAGTGGAGTTGCAGTTTGGAAGTCAATCGCACCCAACAGATAGAACTGAATCCGAATAACAAGCAATCTACGCTCATGGGACAGCACGCAGGGTATGCCCGTGTTGCGTTCAACTTTGCTTTGTCGTCTTTCAAAGTTGGGCTGGACACTGACGAGTGGCGAACCTACGTGGACATAAAACGTGAGTTTAACGCTGTTAAGTATGATAAGTTTCACTGGTGTTCTGAACTCTCCCAAAATGCGTCCAAAAACGCGATTCACAACTTCGGTGATGCGGTAACTCGTTGGAAGAAAGGACAAAATAGTTTCCCGACCTATAAGAAACGATCTGATAGAATATCCTATCAAGCAGACAATGGAACAGGAACTGTTGAAGTCTACAAAAAGCGTATCAAGTTGCCGAAAATCGGTTGGGTTCGCATGCGTGAAGAACTTCGCTATACGGGTGAAATCAGTAGAGTTGTCGTATCTAAACGCAATGGTAAATGGTTCGCTTCCATACTCGTGCGGTGTGATAGCAATAACTATAAACACCAACCGCCTTTGTTTGACGATAAGCAACCGATAGGCATTGATGTCGGTATCAATACGCTTGCGACGTGTTCTAATGGCGATACTTATGAGAATCCACGTCCTCTGAAACGCTATGAGCGGAAGTTGGCACGTGCGAACCGTTCTCTTTCTCGTAAAGTGCTTGGTTCGCAGAATTGGCAGAAAGCGAAGAAACGGCTTGGCAATGTTCATTATCGGATCGCTTGTATCCGCGAAGATGCCCACCACCAAGCAACGACAAAGATTCTTCGCAAAGCGAGTGCTATCGGTATTGAGACACTGAATATCAGTGGACTCCTAAAGAACCGAAAACTTGCCAAAGCACTATCAGATTCGGCACTCTCACGCTTTCTAACTATGCTGAGATATAAAGCGGATAGACGTGGGATACCGATAACTGAAGCGGATCAGTTCTTTGCGTCGAGTAAGACGTGTAGCAGTTGCGGACATAAGAAGAAAGCCCTAACACTTTCGGATCGCACTTATCACTGTGCCGAGTGCGGTTTAGATATTGACCGCGATTTGAATGCTGCTATCAATTTGTGTCCGGCTTGACTTTTAACCGTCGCCACGAGTTGCGAGGAGACGTAAAACGCTTGTGGAGTCCGTGTAAGACCTCAAATGTGAGTGCGGTGGACGTTGAAGCAGGAAGTAGACACAAAACACAATCTCCTGTAGGTTTTTATAGGTTCTTGAGGTTTTGATAGGTTCTACACAACGGTTCATAGATTGAACCGACAATATCGCCGATAATAGCGCCGAGCATATCTCTGTCCTTATAAAGCAGTGTAGGGCTGAGGTATAAAACCTCGCCCTACAATTTCAAGGAAATAAAATACCTTTTATTGACGTGTCCGCTGTGCTTTAATACTCGCCCAGGTTGTGGTAAATTTGCCTTGCGGTTCAACGCTGACAACAGCTGCTGCGTACTCCGCAAAATCGGATTCATCGAAAGCGGAATTGTAGACGACCACTTCGTCGATTGCGCCACCGAAGTAGTGAATGTCAGTGCCTGAACCATCTTCATCGTGGAAAACGGCATTGGCATTGACATGTGCGATCCCGATATCGTCGCCGTGTCCGTAGAGTCCGCCGCCATCTTCGCTGGCGATGAGTTCACCGTTAAGCCACATCTCGAATTTACCGGGTTCAACCGCGGCATCTGCCTCACGGATAACCAAGCCGACGTGGTACCATACACCGGACTCTACTGGTGCAGAAGGGAAAGCACCGGGCCACTGGTATTCGGCACGGTTCCAACCGGCGACATAAACCTGTCCATCAAAGACATTGATGACAAGCCCGCGTGTCCGTCCGCCTTCTTCAAAGATCGTCTGTTTCTGTTCGGTAACACTGACATCAGTGCAGTTAAAGTAGGCAGCGATCGTTCGGTCGGTGTAGAAATTAGGTTGTGCGATGGTATTGATACCTACGGAATCCGGGAGTTTGACACCATCATCGACCCCATCAAAAAGCAGTGCTGTACCAACAACGCCGTCAACGACTTGTGGGTCTCCGACGATGTTTCCGTTTAAGCCTTTTCCGGAGGTGTCTGCGGCATCGCCGTTGTCAAAATTCCATTCCCCTTCAAGCGTGGCTTCGTCTTTCGCAGCATAAGAAATCGCGGCTACGAACATAAATAAGACACTCAAAAGAAAAATAAAACGATATTTTACCATTGTAGTATATCTCCTTTATAGGTTGTTATTTTTAAAACCTCAAGTTTGGTTTTGGGGCTATTTCTGTGTACGTTGGGCTTTTAGGTGTGCCCAAGTCGTTGTGAATTTGCCTTGTGGTTCAACGCTTAAGCCTTGTGAGGCTTTGCTAAAATCACCTGCGTCGAAAGGGGAACCGTAAACGACGACTTCGTCAATTAAACCGTCAAACCAATCAATATTAGTGCCACTGCCGCCTTCATCGTGATAGACAGCGTTCTGATTGGTGAATCCGATCCCGGTGTCGTCGCCGTGTGCGTGGAGTTGACCGCCATCCGTCTTGTCAACCAGTTTGCCATCAAGCCACATCTCAAACTTGTCCTTTTCTACTTTACCGGATGCGTTGCGAATGACCAAGCCGACATGATACCAACGTTTCGACTTAACTTCGGCGGAGAGCCATTCACCGTTCCAGTTATATTCAGCGCGATTCCAACCGCCGACATAGACACTACCGTCGAATACATAAATAACTAAACCACGTGTGCGTCCACCCTCTTCAAAAATCACCTGTTTCCGACTGTCAATTCCGACGTCATCGCAGTTGAAGTATGCAGCGACCGTTCGGTCGGTATAGGGGCCGGCGGTATTAATGTCTGCGGAATCTGGGATTTTTATGCCGTCATCTTCACCGTTGAAATCTAAAGCTTTTCCAACAATGCCGCCAACGGATTTAGGGTCTCCAACAAAGTTACCGTTGAGTCCTTTTTTGGAACTATCTTTGGCAGTGCCGTCGTCAAAAGTCCAATTTCCAGCGACGGTTGCTTCATCGCGTTGCGCGTCCGCCGACATAATCGGCAGCAGTGCGCATAAGAGTAGAACAATGCTTCCTGTGCAAATCACACCTCGAATCATTCAAAACCTCCTTACAAATTCCATTTCTATTGTTTTGAAATTCAATCTGTTAGTGGGATATATCTTAGTATCAAATATGTTAAACACGTAACTTGTGCTCAATTATTGAAAATTAGCGGAATTTTGTCAACAAAAAAATGTTAATTTTCGATAAAGATACAATTTTCGTCTATAATTTCCTAACGAGAACTGTAGTAACCGAGAAAAGCGATGTCCCGTAAACCTCGGAAGAGTTTTCGTCGGATCCCGAAGCGACTCTTTGCCCAAGTCTCTATATATCGTTCCGCATCCCGCGAATCAAGTTTCGTAAATTGACGCGTCTTTCCAATAAAGAGCGGTGGTCCCCACTGGAATAGGTGTAAACCGAAACGGAGTTGCGTTTGCAGTGTCTTCGGCAACTGTTTAACAAACGCATCAATAGTGATAATGGGTACATCCAACATTGCATCGTGTGGGACCCCGACCATATATGCACTTAGAGATCTGAGGATCTCATGCTCAGACTGTGTGAAAAAGTAGGTGGTACTTGGTCTTGTTTTAGACATCAGATCGTTCAGGCGACTGTGATAAGGATTCACACAATTCGCGTGCCTCTATAACGGGTTCCGCCTCACACGGACGAATTTCCAACACCTTTAAGATGTCCGAAGGCAGTTGCTTGAAGATTTCGTCCCATTCAAGGTCTCCGGTGCCTGGCGGATGATACGCCTCAAGACCTTGAAGGTCGTGTAGATTTACACCGATGAGATGCTCCGCGTAATCCGTAAGCCATCTATCCGCCCAACAGAGACCGAGTCTTTCCTGCCTTGCTGCGTGTGCGACATCGTGCCAATAACGCATCGGACTCCCATAAAATTCTGCGAAAAACAGTCCGATTTCATCAAAATTCGGGATTTGATAGTAGTGTGGACGATTCTCAATCGCGATACAGAGTTCCATCCGTAGTGCATGTTCGTTTAATTCGTCAAGACTCCGTAAGACAGCATCGTGATGTTTCGCCTCCTTCCGTTTCCGCCATTCCGTGGCTTCTGTCACTTTTTGGCTGAAGGCTTCAAACTCGCGTTCGCCATAGGTATACAGATCCGTCATCAGATATGACCGGTCATAAGTGTCAACTTCGCCGAGGTGGAGGACGACGATCGGAATTTCCAGGTCAAGTGCGAGTTCCATCGTTTGGACGGTGCGTCGAATAGCCTCCTTTCGTTCGTCTGTATTGAGACTCGAAAGTAGGAGTTTGTCCTTTTCTGCGTCTACCTGCGATGTTTCTGGTAGAATCGGACAAAAGTTATGGATGGAGCATGGTGGATTTTCACGGAGGGACGGCTTGAGCTGCTCCATCTGATCCTGTGTGAGATGCCTGCTGAGTTCGAGTGTTTCAAAACCGAGGTTTTTGAGTTCATCGAACAGGGCTGCACCGTCCTGCTGCTTCAAGGCGTTCCATAGTGTTGAGATTGCTAACATTTTGGCTATTGGCTTTCGGCTATCGGCTTTCAGTAAGACAATTTTACTGACGGATACTTTTTAGTCCATTGAAAGGTATAATGACACACTCGGTGTCTCTACTGCTTTACGATTACTTTTCGTCCTTTGACTTTTAGTTTCCCTTCGGCGTACCATTTGATCACTTGTGGATATAGTTTATGTTCCTCAACCTGAATTCGGTTGTGTAAGCTCGCTTCATCGTCGGTGTCCAGGACTGGGACAACTGCCTGCGTGATAATGGGACCCGTGTCTACGCCTTCATCAACGAAGTGGACGGTGACACCGGTGAATTTTACGCCATAAGCTAACGTATCCGCGACGGGGTGTGCGCCCGGGAATGCTGGCAGAAGTGTCGGATGGACATTGATAATACGGTTTCTGTATTTTCGGACGAAAGGCGGTTGGAACAATTTCATAAATCCTGCGAGGACAACGAGTTCTGCGGTATGGTGTTCAATGAGCCTCGATATTTCGGCATCAAAATCGAGGCGATTCTCAAAATCTTGAGTTTTAACGACGTGTGTGGGTATGCTGGCGCGTTCGGCGCGCGCGAGTGCATAAGCCTTCGGTCTATCACTAATCACGACTGCGATTTCGATTCCACTTGTTTCGTCTTGATGGAGTTGTCCAATCAAGGTTTGGAGATTTGTTCCGCTCCCTGAAACGAGGACTGCGATCTTCAATTTTGATTCTTTACCAGTATGCATGATTTTTGGTCTGTCCTTCAGGGATAGGCACCCAAACGCCACCGGTTTTTGTTGCGACTTGTTGCTGGAAGTCATCATAAGTGCCAACGACGCTGACGATGACATGTTTTTGTTCTAACATTTGTATAATTGCGAGGGGTGAATATTCACCTTCTGCGGGTTCATCTGTAGCGAGAATGAAATAGGGTCGTGCGTTCGGACGGAGTTTGAGCCGTCGCATGCCCTCTGCGACAGCATCAAGTAACGTTTCATCGTCTTGGCACGGTAGCTCTACGATTTTACGAATTTGCTCCAGCGTTTGTGGCGGATTGTAGACATTTATCATGTTCACCGATGCCCGGGACCGGAAGCGTACAACGCCAATTTGATAGTCTACGAAAGCGTTATCCCAATCACGAACGAGGAGGTCAAGTTGTTGCAAAAAATTGGGGAGTTTATCTTTCATACTCTCGCTACTATCAATGAACAAAACGATATCGATTGGGATAGTGCTACCGAATCGTAGTGCTACATCGCCGACTTTTGCGACATTTGCCCATTGGGCATTGCGTAACGAGACGGCTTTGTTTCTCGCTGTCAGTGTTCTATTGGCAGGTTGTCGCATTGGTGTGGTGGGTTCTTCAGGGATGAGATGCCACTTACCGCCTGTCTGCGTGGCTAACGACTGATGCTCATCAAGTGGGAGACCGAGGACGTTTACATAGATGCCGAACTCCCGGCAGTATGCGATAGCGTTAGCGAGTGTCATCCCCTCGCGGCTTGTCAGCGGTTCGTCGGTAACCAAAATAAAATGCCTTTTCGACGTAGGACGGAAACGGAGCTCCTTGACCGTCTGCACGATGGCATCCAAGGCGTTTTCGTCCTGATGTGTCCTGATTTCTTGGAGGGTACGTTTGTACTCTGTGAAACTTCTTGTTAACTGGGTGACTTTGATTTCGTTCTTTTCTTTGCGTGCCCAGAATTCTGTTACACCGAGGGCGTAATCTATTTTTGAGTCTTTGTAGACATCCACCATCTCCGTGAGATGCTCAATGACGGATTTGATATTGTCTCCCATACTGCCGCTGGCATCAATCACAAAGACGACATCAATTGGACCGCCTTCACTCGTTTCAACGATCTCCTGTGCGAGTTTTTTCATCAGCATCGGAAACGCTATTTTCGGTAGGACTTTCCGTTTTTCTTCAACCTCTTCCAACACTGCTGGCGATATACCTTCTTCTTCTTTTTCAACTATTTTAAGGGTGGGAATTTTCGGGGTGCGTTGAACCCTTGGGGGTCCGGAACGTTTCGCACCGAAGGTGGTATCACCTGCTGGACTCGCGGCTTCCGTTTTTGAAAGATTCCCTTTTACCTCCCGAAGCGTCCGGGTAGCCGTGCTAACATCGCCCCAATTTTGCGTTGAGAGGTCAAGAGATGGCGACGGTGTCTTTTTTTCAACATTGTCTTGTAAGCTGCGTCCCAAAGCCTGACGGCGTGCTTCAGAGGGTACAGCGACAGGTGATGCCAAAGAGGGTGCGGATTCGCCTGTACTAACATCTGTGAGATCATGTATAGGCACGCGAGGACGTGGTGCCAGTTTTTTTCGCAGAGGTTTTGGTCGGGCGGCGTGTTCCACTGTAACGAGTTCCGCTGTTAGGCCTGACTTATCAGATGCTATCGGCTGGTTCTGCACAACAATATAAAATGTCGTGCAGAAAAAGAATAGATGGAACACCAGCGAAATGAATAACGCTTTGCCAGTTGCGGACTTCATTTTCCACGTCCTATATAAACCGGTTGCTGATTTCATTTTGTGACTCCGACCATAAGATGTTATGCCGTAAGATGTTATGAAGGCGCCGAGGCATAAGCACCTCGGCGAACAGATAAGATCATTCCTTGAAGTGTCACTTACTTCCGTTGGAGATATGTTGTCAGCAAGCGTTTGGGTGGCTCATGCTGAATAACTTCAAAGGAGATTAATTTCTCGCTATCCAGCTCACGCAATTCCGCTCCAAATTTATCGCCAGAGGGTTGATAAAGGGTTGCCCCGACCATCGTAAAGACAGCAAGGGTCAGTATAGAGATATAAACTGGACTGCGTGTGCGAATATTGTAGCGGAGTTTGCTAGTCAACGTTGTCAGCGGGTGCATCCATCCAAACGAGACTTCAATGAACCCACGGATTCGCGTCCAGAGTGATGCTTGCTGCCGCTGATGCTGTGCGACTTCAGAGACACGTACCATTACACCCGTTAAAAAGTCATCAGAGGCTTCCACATCTCCGGCATGTCGAAGGAAATTGTCGGTGTGTTGCAACCGTTGTAGATGATTGGCACAAATATCGCACCTTTTGAGGTGTCGTCGGATGAGATGGCGTTTCCATGTAGGCAATTCTTTGTCAATGTAAGCAGAGAGTTCGTCTGGATTCGCGAAGGACATCTTACATTCCGAATTGTGTGTCTCTTGGAATTCGGTCTGTTTATATTTTCTCATCGACTTTCTCCTCTCCTATTCCGGCTTTTATAAGTAGTTTTTTCATTTTTTGCCGAGCGCGGTGGATCAATGCTTTAACGGCACCGACGGAGCATCCAAGGATCTCTGCGACCTCTTCATACCGCAGGTCTTGATATGTGACGAGTGTCAGGGCAATGCGTTGATTATCTGGCAGTTGCGCGAGTGTCTTTCGGATAATCTGTCTCTGTTCCTTTTTCTCAAGCAGGACATCCGGCAGATAGCGAGTGTCTCGCATGATTTCAGTGTGGTAAACATCCTCTCCTTCTTTAACGAGTTCCTCAAAGGAGCAGGTGTTCCGACGTGAACGGTTCCGAATTTCGTTTCTGCACAAATTGGTGGCGATTGTATAGAGCCAACTTTTGAAGGATGCTGTCGGTTTATAACGGCTTGCGCTCTTGAAGACACGGAGGAACGTTTCTTGGGAGAGGTCTTCGGCGCGATGATAATCGTTGATGAAGCGGTGAATGTAATTTATTAATGGGTTCTGGTACCGCCGCACCAGCAGTTCAAATGCGCTTGTATCACCTTTACGACATTTCATCATCAAATCTTCGTCTGAAACAAACATGGTTTTCTCCGAGGTGACCTTACGAAGTTTCAGCGGCAAGTTTCAATTTAATCCGCATTGCGTTTTTATATGCGGTGATCGCCTCACGCCGCTTACCTTGAAATGTGTAGACTGCCCCGAGTTCAGTGTGCAACTCTGGATGGTTCGGTATAAAACGGATCGCTCGTGTATAAACGTCAACTGCCTCGTCGTAACGTTTGAGGAGGCGGTAAGTTGCGGCGAGACTAAGGTGTGCTGTCGGCTCGCTCGGTTCGCAAGCTACCGCCATTTTGTAGGCATCTATCGCTTTTTCATATTCACCAAGCATAAAATGTGCTAAACCGAGATGAAAGTGTGCTTCCGCGGATTCACGGTTATGTTGAATAACGCGTTCAAATTCTTCAATCGCTTTTGCGTAGTTTCGGGCGTTTAAGGCATCGGCACCGTTTTTCAAGTGTTTCGCAGCGGTTTGATGCGTATGAATATCGACACGTCCGCGTTGGATGAGTTCCTTTTGGACATCATTTGAGGAGATCGCGGAATCGTCAGAGGTTAAGGCATTTTCTGCATCGTTTTTTTTATTTTTCATCTGTTTTCCTTCTATGATGCATGTACGATACGGAACCCGATCACAAATTCCGCGTATCCGTCGCTGAAAAAATCGTAACTGATGCAAGTACTATAGTCGTGGTTGTAGTACCAAGCGCCGCCACATGCGACTCGAAAATTTCCGTCATCGTCGTAAGGTGTGTTTGTCCACTCCCAGACGTTGCCTACCATGTCGTAGCATCCGAAAGGACTGATCCCGTCCCTGAAGCTAACGACGGGTGTTGTCGTTCCTGCGCCGAGTTCTGCGGTGTTGCACCTCGGTTTGTCAATCTCGTATCCCCACGGAAAGAGCCTATCATCGGTGCCGCGTGCGGCGTATTGCCACTCTGGAAACATCGGTAATCTACCGCCGGCGTACCTGGCGTATGCTTCTGCGTCCTCACAGGTGACCCAGACAACCGGATGGTCGCCTCTGTTCGCCGGATAGATGCCGTCTATCCAATCTTGAGGCGGTGCGTGTCCGGTGTCTTGAACGAACCGTTGGTACTGCGCGTTGGTTACGGGGTAGACACCGATCTGAAATCCGTCTATCTCCAACGGTGCAGATTCTTCACCGATATATGCTATCCCGGCAGGAATATTGATGCTGACATTTAATGCTTGTAACGCTGCGTCACGGATCTCTTTGTCTTCGTGTGCAAGTGCGTAACCGATTGGCGAGGTAACTTCACCGACGGGTGGCGTTGTCAGCTGCGGCATCGCCTCCCAGCCGAGGTCTGTGCTTAGCAGTAACCGTGCGGCATCTAACAGCGACTCGTCAAAGTGACATGTCCAATAGTCTTGGCACAGTTTTTGGATGGCATCCGGTGTACTGCTTTCTGCCAGTGCGATTCGAGATGCGCTCGACTTCGTGATATTTAGGATGTTTTTTGTTGTAACGCTGTTTGTGCGCTCCATGTTTACTATAGTAACATAAAGAGATAGTTTTTGGCAAACAATTCCTTTTCCGTGTATCGAAACCTCAAAATAATATTCCTATAGACAGAAAAGATAGGTACAGGACTTAGCACATCAGGGCCAACTACACTTATAGTGTTCGGAGGAAATAGAGGAGGCACCTGAGACTGTACCCTGTTGATGCTACCATACTTCATTACCCACTGGACATCCAGTGTCAACTTCCTTATATTCGTTATGTTCGGGTGCTTGTACTAAAACCTCTGTGAGTTTCCGACGGGGTCGCTTTATAGGACGATTCACTCTTTCAGCACGATGAGGCTTTTCTGGATTTAACTTTTCGCCCTCCGGAACAGGTTTTTCTTCTTTACGGTGAAGCGATGCTAAAAATTTGATATATGCAAAAATAATCAGACATTCTTGCAAAGATATTGCTTTTGTGGACATGATATTTTCCTCCCTTGCATGTTAAGATTTTAGCGTACATTGAAGTAGAATATCAACGTTCTCTCGGAATTTCTAACAGCAGTTCAATTTTTTGCCACACCTCTGCTAAGGTCGCGACAGGTATCTGACAACTGACATACTCACCCAGCTAAAGCAAGGGTGGTTCTTTTGTTCCTTTTAGGAACATTCCTCGCGTCTAAGACGAGGCAACACGGACTTTCAAACGAAAGCCCAAGGGCGGTGTCATCCGGGGTGAACCCATTTCCGCCACTACGGGGTCGCCGAAACGACCCAGATACTTTTCTCTGATATTGATCGCACCTACACCATCGCGGTGATATTTGAAGCCGCAAGGACAGCCATAGTTTCGGTTCGTCGGTTTCTTGCGGTTGCCACACTTCGGACAGGTTTGCGAAGTATACGATTCGTCTATCCTTTTGACTTTGATACCTAACGCTTTGGCTTTGTAGGTTATCAACTCCGCTATTTTACCGAAAGCCCATTGGTGGAGTTTCTGGTTCGCACGTTTACCATACTTGATACTATTTCGGATACCTGTCAGGTCTCCGAGGACTATTGTGCCAATACCTTTGCCTTGGCAGTATTTGACGAACTTCGTCGTTTGTTTATGGAGCGCGTCTTTGATTTGGTTATCAATCTTTCGGATCCGTTTCCACTTCCGACGCGTCAAGCACCACCAGCGTTTGGAATGACGTTTACAACGACTGATCCTCTGACTAAACTCAGCAAGCACTTTGTTTCTATAGCGGTATAGTGAGCGGATATACCGTCCATTGTAGATATGGGTGTCTTGCCCGTCGTGAGAAACAATCGGGTGTATTTCGCCAATATCAACGCCTACGACTTCTTCTCCTGTTTCGGTGGTTGCGGTTTCATACCTATACGAAAAATGGAGTGTCCATTGCCCGTAGTTATAGCACAAATCAATCGTCGCTATATGTTCTGCTTTAGACATATCAAAGCTACTTGGCAACGGTATATCTATTTTCGGTTGACCCGCTGCCAGAGAGAGTTCAACACGTTTACCAAAGCGTGGGTTTCCTTCAACAAATCGGATAGCAGACTTTTTGAAACGTGTCGTCATGTAGTTTTTTCGTTTACTTGGAGGTTTCGGTTGCTGAATACCACCGCTCTTTTTCAAGGCAGAGTAGGACTTCCAAGACTTGAAGTAACGCTCCCGAACCGCTTGACGACTTTGTGAATGCAAGATCGGATTCGAGAGTTTCTTATCCATCCACCCTTGGCAATCTTTACCGAAATAGAAATCTCTGTGAGCATGTGGATACCCACGTTGATATTGATAGAAGTCCATAAGCGTTGAGCAGTCATTCCAAACAGCACCAGACGCAGCATTGACTTCAGAGAATATCGGTTGTTCTTCTATTTTCAGGGTTTGAGTTCGGTAAAAACTTGACATTTAGACACCTTTTTGAGATTCTACATAGCTGTTCTGCCCCCTTTGTGGGTCTAAGTTAATCCATACAACATCGCCACGCCGGGGGATATATGTTGTTGATCCTATCATACCTCATTTCCTACTGCAGACCCGGTGTCAATCTCATCGTGCAAATTATCTTCAGTGATTTGGGCGAGCAGGTCTGCCAGCGTATAAGTCGGCTTACTTACGTTTACCGGCGAATACGCCTCCTCCGGAATACTCCGATTCGGAACTGCAGTTTCAGTCTCTTCATCCTGTGAGGTATCATCTGGAATTTGGGCGAGCAGGTCTGCCAGCGTGTAAGTCGGCTTACTTACGTTTACCGGCGAATACGCCTCCTCCGGAATACTCCGATTCGGAACTGCAGTTTTGATGCCTGCATTCAAATCATCTACACTAATTTCTGCGTCTGATTTCAACATCAAAAGGATTTGGTAATGGATCGCAAACACCCAAAACATATCCTCAACCGGATCTCTTTCTCGCGAAATTGTTTTTACTGACATGTTTTATTTTTCCTCCTGAGCCCCAGTATTTCAGGGATTTCAGCCAATGATGCTACTTCGTAATCGGGTTGTGTTTCTGTGTTATTTGCTACGCTTTCACGGTTGAGCCAGACGGTATGCGCCCCGACGTTTTTTGCACCCATAACATCGTTTTCAAGGGAGTCTCCGACGTGTAGCATCTCTGTTAGGTCGCAACTTGCTCTCTCGGCTGTTATTTGAAAAATTTTTGGATCCGGCTTCTCAACCTGCACATCTTGAGAGAAGACAACAAAGGCAAAACGTCCGTCGAGTCCACAGTTTTCGGGGTAGGTGTTGCCGTTTGAAAGCAATCCCAACTTGAAATGCGGAGCCAAAGCATCAAAGGTCGGGATGACATCGGGGTACAACTCTATATCTCCATAACGATGTTTACGATATATTGCGTTTAGGTGCGCAGCGAGTTCTTTATCTGGGTGTCCGACGTGTTCAAGCGTTCTTTCAAAGGCTCGCTGTCTGATTTCCAACAGGCTCCAGACTTCGCCTTTTACCTCTTCAGCCAATCGGTCGCGGATTGCGATCATTGCATCGATGGTAAGTCTCAAGGCACGCGGTGTTGGTACCTGCTTTTGTAATTCTGCGAGTGTTTGCTTGAGTGAATGCCGCATGACCTTGTAAAAGTCCCACAGCGTCATGTCGCCATCAAAAGAGATCGTTGAAATTTGCAATGGTTCCTTCGTGTCACCGCGTTGAACTCTCATCATCCCTCCCTGGAACCATGTCGTTATAAACGTCCATCTCTGGATCATCCCAACCCGCTCGAAGTCCCGCTTGAATGAGGATGTAGCGACGTTCTTCCTCAGTGAGCGGGCCGTCGTCGTAGTATACGCCTTTTCGCATCCGTTCAAACGTTTCTATAGGCACCACAACATATTCTGCGTCTGTTTCTGGATCCACTAACCGTACAGGCTCTTCCTGAGCGTCCTTGATCGCTTGTTGAATTTCTTTAGAAAGGGCAATCATAATTTGTCCTCCGTTGTTGATACACCGATTGAGGCGTGGATCTGCGCGAATTTCCACGACTCGCCAATCTTTTCTAAGACACCCGTCATCCGCATCACAAATTCCTCTGGCGTGCCTTGCCATTTGAGTTTCCAGACCTGTCGCGTGTAGAACCAAGCAGTATCCTCGCGTTCTTGTACATTGAGCGTAATAAACTTAATGCTGAAATCCTCAGTGCTTGCGACGTGGTTTCGGTAATACGTCGCGATGTCTGTGCTGCCTTCAACAACTTCGTCTGCATCGGTCCCGATCTTGACGTAGTGTGCGGCGGGTAGCATCATCGCAATGAGGGTTTCAGCATCTCTGGCAACGAGTGCGTCGAAATATGACTTTACCGTATCAGCTGCATTCGGCATCGTGAATTCCTGTGAGTGCGTTCCACAAGGCTGCACTCATCTGTTCACAGGCGTGCACGACAGCAGCATGAGACTCGGACGGTAAAGCACCGATGCGTTCCAACAGTTTTTCGGCTTCATGCTCATTGTGGGAATGCGTTTCAAAATAGGGTTCCACCGTCTTCGGGAGTTGATAGAACGCTTGCAAACCTGCGAGTTTCGATTGCGAGGTTGCAGGTTGCTGTGCTTCAAAGGCATAGAGCGCACCGAGTGCGGTTACGGGTTCGGAGAAGAGTTCATCAGCTGTCTGAAGCAGTGTTTTCACCTGCGGGATCTCGGCTTCGGAGACAACAGTGTCGAGGCCACTGGCGAAATCAGCCCACATGTCAATGTGTTCCGTCTCTTCTGCTGCGATTTCTGCATCGTTGATTGTGTCCCAACCGTTTGGTATCGTAGCGATAAAGGCACCGTATTCACGGGCATAAGCGCGCAGTGCTTCGACTGGCAATTCGCCAGTACTCCACGCTTGGTAAAATGGATGGTCGAGTAGGTTGTAATCTGCGATTTTATTGTCTAACGTCTGTTTGAAATCCATTAAATTAGTTACCTCGTTTTTTTAGATAAAATAAATTCTACCGCACGGCACTGTTCGTAAAAGCAAATTTTCGGTTTGCAACCGGCTCCGAAAAATGCCGTCCATAAACTCATTTTTAGTATAGCATTTAGTTGATGTTAGTGTCAAGGAAAGGTTATTATTTTTGCAGGGTCATTCAATTTTAAGAAATTATTGGATTGGACATCTTTTTTTCGAGGATCCGGTGCGAAATGCTGCGAAAATTTCGGTGGGTTGCCATAATTGTATTCATGTTTTAAGTTATATATATATTAAGTGTTAGCACCTGTGAAACGGACAACACCAAAAATGGACAATTGCTACAAAAGAGCAACCTGCGTAAGTCCTAAGTGAGTGTTGCTTCTACGAGAAAGAAAAACCGTTTGAATAAAACAAAAAATTTGGTATAATAGTAATAATGGAAGTGAATGTCTTATTTGTTGGAGGCGTTGTTATGACTGAAGAACAGAAATTTATCTTTGATCTCAAGGGTTACCTGTTAATTCCAGAAGTTTTGACGAGTTCGGAAATCTCGGTACTGAAAGCGCAGATTGAAACGATCCGCACCGATCCGGAATCTTTGCCGCCGCACGAACGGCGATTTCCAGGTGGGAGTGCCTCATTTTTAATTGATCATCCTGTTGTGATTGATATTCTTCGCGAGATTCTCGGAGAGATTCGGATGGAGTCGAGTTGGTTCACCTATCGTCAAGCGGGAGACGGTGGGCCGCCTCCACACGGCGGTGTCCGGAACGTAAACCCGAACTTCAGTTATCAGTGTCATAGTGGGAAAATATACTCGGCACTGACGCGGGTTGTTTTTGAACTCAACGAAGTCAAAGCAGGTGAAGGCGGGACACTGTTTTTGCCGGGGAGTCATAAAGCGAATTTTGGCATTCCTGAAGCGCACCGCCAGACGGATTCGCCGCTCTTTGAAACGTATAGTTGTCCGCCGGGTTCTGTGGTTATCTTTACGGAAAACCTCTGTCATTCGGGAGTCGAGTGGACGAATCCGGATCGTCCTCGGATCGCAGTCTTCAATTGCTACAATTTCGTCGGATGTCAATTCCATAGACCTTCAGTGCCGCAGCACATTATTGAAGGATTGCCGCCAGAAAAACAGGCGTATTTTCGCGATGTTTGGGTTTGGCACCAAGGCGGTCCCGACAACGGTAGGAACCTGCGGTACGAAAGTTAGTGTATCTTATGTGTACGAAGGAAGCATTTCGATAATGCGAAGGCACGGCGCGAGTGGGATTCTAACCACACCGGCATCACGCGCGCGTCCTGGATTGAAAACGTCTTCTGCGTCGCTGATCCACGCTGCGAGGTCCGACGCGTCGCGAAGCGTTTCAAAGTGGCGATGGACAGTACTTGGTATGATGCTCAGCATCGTACCTATAGTCAACATTGTCCTGTTTGGTATCAGTGCCGTTGTTCTGAGTGCCTTAACACCGACGATTGACCTGTCCACGCCAGAACGACGAGAACGCTATTTCCAAAACCCTGCGCGCTACACGGTAGAATACCGGCGTATTGCCAAACGATTACGGTGCCTGCGAACCTTCTATGGATGGCTGGCAGGGGTTATTATTTTCAATCTCTTTTGAATAGAAAAGGTGAAAAACGAATGTCAGACGAACCGACACCTTATACGGGGGTAGAAGACCGACTCATCTTACGGGATCACCTTGCTGCAGACAGAACTATCCTTGCCAATGAGCGAACTTTTCTGGCGTATATTCGTACGGCATTAACGCTGTTCGTTGCAGGTTTATCCTTTGTGCACTTCAAAGACATCTTTAGTACACAGGTTGCTATCTTTAGTTCGCATGTTGTTGAGGTCATCGGCATTATCTTTATTCTACTCGGTATCGCTACCTTTTTCGTTGGACTCGTGAGATACAGGCGTATGCGAGCACTCATTTGTAAAATCAAACAGGCAGAACTTAGAGAATTAGAGGAAAGAGAAATATCGTCAAGTACCCGCTGACTAAAGTCAGGAGCTTGTAACGAAGTTGCCCCGTCTTTCTCAGCAGTTTATGTTCCGCGGTCTTGGCCCGTAACTTTACCTGTATGCCACCGCACCCCTCAAGCAGGGGTTTAGAGAGATTGCTTCACGCTCTCGATACAGAACCTCAGACACTTCCGACTTCGGAAGCAGAACGAGCGTTCTAACGTCTTCGAGTTACTTGGACACGGATATTATCAACGTGTCCCATAAGGTCGTCACTTCCGACTTACCTTTGAAAACATTCTAATATTTTTTACATATTTTCTCAAGAAAAAACAAAAGGAGCGGGCATTCCTCCCAAGTTATAAGGTATAAGTTAAGAAAAGACTTGGCAGAAAAAATTGACTCTTAACTTATAACCTCTTAACCTACCACTTATAACTTTCAGCTTGGGTCTCCTGCCCGAAGATTGATGAAAATAAGAGAAGTCGTTGTAACCGATCAGAACCGAGTTGAACTGCAGACGAATGAGATGAGCACTCCGGTGCTTGCTGCCAATGAATTATTAATAGACACAGAATACACTTTCATTAGTAGTGGAACGGAACTCGCGAACTACACCGGCAGGGAGCCGAAAGTTTTTCAAGAGGGTTCGTGGTGTGCGTATCCGTGGCGTTCTGGTTATGCGAATGTCGGCATTGTGCGTGAAATCGGTTCAGGCGTTACCCGTGCGGCTGTCGGTGACCGAGTTTTTACTTATGGACGACACGCTTCAACGATTCGCTATTTGCAAGATCGGCTGGTCGCACCTGTTAGGGAAGCGGTAGATCCGGCAGTTGTCGCAGCATCACGAATGGCGGGGGTTGCGATGACAGCGATTGTTGTCGGCGACATCGGTACGAACCCGCGCGTTGTTGTTTTCGGGTTAGGACTTGTCGGGAATCTTGCATCGCAGATGTTTCAGATTCATGGTTGTCGCGTCATTGGCGTTGATCCGGTAGCAGAACGGCGGGAACTGGCGCAGCGATGCGGGATTGAAGCCACTGTCGGTGGGAACGCTGATGAGGCGCAAGCGCAGATTCAGGAGATCACGGGTGGCGAACTCGGCAATATTACTGTTGATGCTGTGGGACATAGTGGTGTCGTTATGCAGGCACTCCGTGCTACCGCTAACTACGGGCAGATCATCATTCTTGGGTCGCCGCGTGTCTCGGTGCAGGGAGATTTGACTGAATTACTGTCGGACACGCATCTGCGCTGGATTACCATCCGTGGTGCGTTGGAATGGTGCGTGCCGATGTATCCAGATATCGGTAACCGAACTTCCCAGTGGAGTAAACAACAGACGATTTTTGACTGGATGGCACGCGGGCAGCTGCATGTTGAGCCCTTAATTTCGCATCGTCTCAAACCTGAACAGATCAAGCAAGCTTACGACGGTCTCCTGAATGAACCGAATGTGTATACAGGGGTTATTCTGGATTGGACTGCTTCTGCCTAATTTGTATTAGGCAAAAAAAACATTATGAAAAAAACAGACTTGTTTCAGAATTACATTGAATCTGAGTTGCCACCGGGACTTAAGGCGCGGCTGGGAAAAAAGCAGGTGACAGACATCGCGTTTTCGCCAGACGGCACCCGGATCGCTGCCGGTGGTGATGGGCGTATCTGGATATATGACACCGCCAGTGGTTCACAATTTGCGATGCTTTCAGGCTATACGGAACGGGTGCGTGCGTTGGCGTTTGCACCGGATAACTCGCTGCTTGCGAGTGGAAGTGAAGATAACACGCTCCGATTGTGGGATACTGAGACGGCTCGCGAAGTGCTGACGCTTGCTGGGAATTCCAATCTGGTGCAGGCTTTGGCAGCTTCATCACCGGACGGGGTGCCGTTGCCTGGGTGGGATCCGCGTACGGAGCGGTTGCTTGCGACGCCTGCTGAGGCACCCGGACGCATTAGGAGTTTGGCGTTCTCGCCGGATGGCGCAACGCTTGCGAGTGGCAGCGGTGATGGCAAAATTCGGTTGTGGAAAGTTGAAACTGGGCAACTCTTGTCAACCTTCTCAGCGCATGATGGACTTGTTTTGGCTCTGGCATTTTCTCCACGAGGTAAGTCGCTGGTAAGTGGTGGTTCGGATACACTCGTTCGATTGTGGGATATAGGCGATGAGCATCTGATTTCGCTTTTTAGAGGACATACCGACTCGGTCAGTGCGCTGACATTTTCTGGCGATAGCGAATTGCTTGTGAGTGGTGGAAGAGACCGGCACATTCAAGTATGGGATGTCGGGACAGGTGCCTTAATATCGTCGTTTCCGATACCGGAAGGAGCTGCCCAAGAGTTAGTGTTTTCGGGAGATGATACCAAACTGATATGTATAACACACGGCGGCTTGCTTCTTATATGGGATCGATGAGTTTGTGGTGTTCGGGAGCAATAAGATGCGAACGAGACAACGATTGCGCGAACATACCAGATGGCGTGCCGATGGTAGGATGCCTGGACAGCGCTTGAAAAAGAAAAGGTGGATCGCTGCATCTGTTATACTGGTGGCAGCATTCGATTGGTTTTTTATCGTCTTCGGAATAGAGGTTATTCTGCCGTGTGTCTTAAGGATGGAACCACCTTATCTACCGAAAAAATATGCGCAAGAGTACACCCATATTTCTGCCCTTAGAGGATATATCAGTGGACGTAATCCCGTCTTAACGTTTTCACCTGATAGCAAAACGATCGCCACGAGTCTACACCGAGAAGCTCGCCTATGGGATGTGAAAACTGGAGAACACCTATTGACCCTTGAAACAGATATGAATCAAGTTAGGGCATTAGCGTTCCATTCAGACGGAAAAACTGTTGTAGGTGTAAGTGAACAAACAACGTCGACGAACAGTTACCAATTTATGGTGTGGGATATTAGTTCGCCGGATCTTAAGTCCGCAGAACCAAAACGACCCATGCGCCTTAGGAAAACGTGGACAGACGAGGACACCTTGGATCCACGAGCAAATACGTCGCAAGACACACGCACAGCATTCTCACAAGATCAGAGTAATGTTATTAGAATAGGGTATAGCGGTTCAATTTGGGAATTAGACCTTACGCATGACCGACTCGTATATCAGCAGGTCGTTGGTTTAAAGTCTTTGGAGCGTATGCAATCCGCGGCGTTTCATTTTACAACTACACCGACGGATAAAATCGGTACGCGCTGGAGTCGTGGAGCGCATTGTTATGTCCCGTTTCCATCCACAATTGTATTGAACAGACAAGGCACCCGCTCACTTTTGTTTTTCACCGCGCCCAAGCATTATGTTATGGCACTCATATTCTCCCCCGATGGAAAAACCCTTGTAAGTGGTGGATTCAGCCTTGAGGGTCAATTGTGGGATCAATTGTGGGATATTCCGATTGGAGAGATTCGATTGTGGGATGTTGGCACTCGCCGGCAGCGAGCATTTATACAGGCACCTATGGGTAGGGTCAATAACTTAGCATTTTCACCAGATGGCAAAACACTCGTGAGTGGAATAAGTTGGCGGAACACAATTCTTATTTGGGATGTGTCAAATCGTCGGCTGCTATCCGTACTTACTGGACATGAATCCGACATCACCGCTTTGGTATTCGCTCCCGATAGCATTACACTGGCAAGCGTTGACCGTAGCGGAGCTGTCCACCTATGGGACATAACTGGGAGAACAAAAAGATGATTGGAATTTCTTATCACGCGGGTGGGATGAAAGACATTCCGCTACAAGAAGTTATTACGATTCTTGCCGACACCGGCTACGATGCGATTGAAATGATGTGCGGTCCTGAAGCACATATCCCGTCCGGCGAAGTCACAGATGGCTTGCTCAAAGAAGTTAAAACGATGGTGTCCGACAGTGGATTAAAGGTGTCTGTCATCAATCCGTTTACTGGAAAGGGATTGTATCAACTCGCAGCGGAAGACCAACAGGCGGCTATTGACCACTATTCCGTACTGCAAGATGTAGCAGTCGCACTGGGGGCGGGGGGTGTCAACTTCCTCACTGGCTACGGCGGTGATAAAGGCGACGCGTTCGCGTGGCGACTCCTCGTGGATGTGCTGAAGCCGATCTGTCGCCGTGCTGAGGAACTTGGCATCACAATGAACATCCACAATCACGAGGCAACGACGATTGATGCGTCTGCAAAAGTTACGCTTCTGATTGAACACGTCGGATCTGACGCGCTGAGATCGCTCAATGACATCACTAATTTCTATCACCTCGGTGAGGATATCGCTGAAGTCACTGAAAGATTAGGACCGTTGACGACGCATTGCCATGTCAAAGGTGTGACAGGCATGTATCCGTATAGTACGTTTCTTATTCCGGGTGAGGATGGAGATGCGTTGGATTTTCGGACATTTGCGGCGAGCTTAGGAAAAGTGGGGTATGATAGGTATATCTCGGTAGAAACGTTTCCGCACATGCGGATGGAGAAGGCACAGATTGCTTACGACATGATGGCGGGTACGTTAAACGAGTTGGGTTTGCGCTAAGCGTGGTAGGCGCGGTCCCTAACCGCGCCTACAAGATCATAAATTAATTCGCCTCTAACGCCTTGATGCCGGGCCAATCTCGCCACATATCATCATTTGGCGGTTCTTCCTGGGTCCGATCCAATTCAGTCTTTCGGAAGTCGTATAGGACAGCCTGCCGAATCTGCCGCGAGTAGTTATGTCCAGCGGCATGCCCGATACGATGGTGCCAGAAGACGACATCGCCTGCGTTGCCGTAGCATTCAACCCCGGGACCTCTGCTGATGCGCTCGCGATCGACATCATACTGCGGTGTCGGTTCGTTCTTATATTGGGAATAGTAATCGTAATAGAAGACCTGATGGCTCCCTGGCCAGACGGTAAATCCGCCGCCTTCTGGCGGGACATCGTCGATATAGCCGACTGCACCGAGATGGAACGGATGAGCGTCCACATGGCATCCGATTGACTTCTTCGGGACATCGCCGTAGGGCAGTGTGCAATAGATACCACGTACACGTTGCGGTTGTGTTAGATTCCCCTCGCCTAACAGCTGCTCCGCCATCCGCCAGACGTTGGGATCGGTGGCGAGAAGTTGAACCATCCACTCTTCGCCGCCGGGTTCCCGGAAATTCCAGCGGAAACCGCGCCGATTATTGCTTTTATCAATGTTTTCCTCTTCAGAGGTGAAGGGTCCTATCCAAGTATCAGGGTCATCACGTTTACGTCCTTCGGGTGCGCCGTCCCAAAGTCTTGTCCGTGCCCGTTCCATCAATTCTGGATTCAGGACGTTCCGTTTCACCAAGTATCCCTCAGTTTTGAAAAATTCGATGTCTTTCCGTGTAAGTTCAACCATTTTTTAATTATTCCTTGCGGTTAAATGACGTGAGTTTGTGCTTTAACGCTCTTTGCTCGAATCCGCTCTCCATTTCATTCCGAGCTACGCACATTACACTATGAAGACTGATCGTTGGACAACCTTAAGTGGACTTCGGATTTCACGTGCCTTTTTTCAATCCGCTATACCGGTAAAAAAAGGCACATTCTCCCAATCACATTTCAAGAATTTTAAAAGAATTTAACGATTATTTCAAGGAAAAGTGACAAATTTTTGACGAACGGGACTATCATAAGGTTGAAAAATTCCGAAATGAGTGATAGTAACAGATGGATGCTTAAAAGGCTTTGGGTAATCGTAACCATCACCGAGGTAGCAAACTTTGAGGTATATTGTGTGTCCGTCTACCCTTTTCCTTCAAAAATTATTTGCCACAATCACCAAGTCCTGAATATTAACAACACCATCGCCGTTTAAGTCCGGCTCCGCTTCACCAAAAGCATTAGCGACAATCACCAAATCCAGCACATTCACCACACCATCAGCATTGACATCACCTACTATGTTCACGTCCATTGCTACGTCTATGTTCCACGTCTGTTCCCAGGTCTGTCCTATTCGGACACTTTTCAAGAATCCCTGTGTTTTAACCATATGTGGCTCTCTCAACATCCAAGGTGCGCGGATGCGGATGGTTGGTAAAACGTTCCAGACTGTATAAGCCTCCTGAAAATTTTGGTAGAGTTCAGGTTCTCCATCTGGATTTGGCACATGAAAACCGTAAGGGATTGTCCAAGTCGAAAATAAAAAAGAGCTGATGGGGTGTGGTTGTTTATTATAAGACCGTCGAGGCTGTTGTGCTAAGTTCGTATTGAAGAAGGTGACTTCATGAACACCTTCCCCACCGAGCACAATTCCCGGCATCGCTTCTGCCAACTCCTGATGCAGCAGTACGTTTCCCTCTGCAGCGGTTAATCCGTCAATAAGCCCATTGGCATCGTTGTCGACAGAGGTATTGATGTCCAAATGCAATGCATCTATTGGGTAGGTTTCGTACAGCGTTTTCATTTGCTCGACGAGATAGTTTCTAAACGCTTTTGCCGCTGGATTGATATAAGCGGTTGGGTAATCGTATGTAGGATTATTCAATTCATAGCCGAGTTTATGTTCTCTGGTTGGGTGTCGCAATTGATATTTCTCAAACTCTGGATAGAGCGGACTGTTCGGCGAACATCCATGAAAAGTTATGCGCGGCATGACTCGAAATCCATACCTGTGCGCCGCTTTGAGATAATTACCGAATTCGGGAACAGGTGGATAATCAGGTTCGAGTCCCATGGTGGGATCGTACCACCCTATTATATATAATAGAGTGGTTGAAGGATTTACGTGTTCTGCAAGCAGTGATAGAATGGACGGATCCAGAGGCGCGTAAGGCGCGTAGATGACTAATTCAAGGTCTTTGACCCATGTGGGTAGTTGCCTCGGTTTGAAAGCGGTTTCCATCCAATTTCTGTGAATTTCCGCCGGGACTTGCCAGTCACCTCGGTATGCGTTCAATCGCCACTCAACGGAGGTTATCTCATCTTTGTCTCGGAACGGTGCGAAATTGTCTGTCCGAAAACTGATGCCAAAATGTTCGGCACTCCGCACATAATATGCTGCTTTGAACCGAAATGTTGTATCTGCGCTCCGCACAAAAAACCCGCCGTGTTCCCCTTGCAGGATGGCAAGTTGCGCTTCCCACTTTCCTGGATACGCAAACTCGCTAAAACCTTTCCTGTTAAACTCAGTGGCATCATTAACAACTCGACCGCCATGTGCTGGTAATATGATCTCAACCTGCTGGCTATTGAGGTACCCGCACCCCCACAGAACACTTATGATATGTTTTGAAATGCCGTGCTGTTGAATAACGAGGTCCCTTGTATCAGCATCTATACTAATGCGAATCCGAACCGTCTTATCGAATCTAAAACCCGATCTATAATTAGAATAATCAGAATGATACGCGATTTCTACGCTCAGAGGGGATAACCTTTTGGATTCTACCTCCCAAGTATCATCTATGAGTTCAGAGTGATCATCTTGTCCCTCCTCATGTTGTATGGATAGACCACTCCATCCATTTGATCGACCTTGGGGTGGTAGCGTGTAAGTTTCCTTGGTGAGTTTGTTGTGGAAGTGAACCAGCACACCATTTCTAAGGCGAACCTGATAACGATCTGTCTCTGCAAGCACCTCGCCTTGTTCACTAAGCACCAAGGTGTTTGCCAATGCAGTAGCGACTAAAATAAACTGCAATATCAAAATATAAATACATTTCGCCCAGAACTTTCGCATAGTTTTCTCTCCTTAGTATTTCATAATTTACTCTATATGTTGTGCGACGGCAACCAGGTCCAAAATATTCACCACACCATCGCCATTGACATCGATCCGCGGATTGCCGGGTTTCTCTCTGCCAATATGTCGTGCCACCATTACCAGATCCAGGATATTGACGACACCATCGACGTTGACATCGGCTAGGACCTCCGTACCTACTATATCTATGTTCCACGTCTGTTCCCAGGTCTGTCCTATTCGGACGCTTTTTAAAAAACCGTGTGTTTTAACCAAGAGTGGATCCCTCAGCATCCAAGGTGCTCGGATCCTAATGGTTGGTACGACACCCCATACTACGTAAGCCTCCTGCCGCTTTTGGTAGAGTTCAGGCTCTCCGTCTGGGTTTGGCACATGAAAACCATAGGGAATTGTCCAAGGCGAAAATAGAAAAGAACTGATGGGATGTGGCTGTTTATTACCATGACTCCAGCGTTGCGCTAAGTTCGTATTGAAGAAGGTGCCTTCATGAACATTTTCCCCACCGAGCACAATTCCCGGCATCGCTGCGGTTAATTCCTTATGCATCAGGATGTTACCCTCCGCAAAAGTTAATCCGTCTACAAGTCCATTTGGATCATTTCTAAAAAGTGTATTGATATCCAAGTGGAATCCATCTATCGGATAGGTTTCATACACCGCTTTTAGTTGCCCAACGACATATTTTCTCCAAGTGCTTAACGCTGGATTAATGTAAGCCGTTGAGTGTGGGTATGACGGATCATCCCATCTATAACCGAGTTTGTGTCCTCTGAATGGATGTCGAAGTTGAAACTGCTCAACTTCCGGATAGAGCGGATGAGTCGGTGAACAACTTACAAAATTGGCATAGGGCATGACTCGAAATCCATAACTATGCGCGATTTTAAGGAAATCACCAAATTCGGGTCCGGGTGTGTGATCAGGGTGATTCGCACTTCCGTCAGAACTTGGATTTTGCCAACCGAGTAGATATATCAAGGTCGTTGAAGGATTTACATGTTCTGCCAGCATTGGTAGAACCTCTAAGTCTAAATTAAGGTAAACAACCAATTCAAGTTCTTTGACCCATGCGGGGGGTTGCCTGGGTTGGAAAGTGGTTTCCATCCAGTCTCGGTAAATCCGTGCGGGGACTTGCCAGTTGCCTCGGTATGCGTTCAACCGCCACTCAACGGATGTAATCTCTTTTTTCTCGCCGAAGGGTGCGGGATTATCCGTCTGAAAACTGACGCCGAAATGTTCGCCACTCGGTACATACCTGAGTTTTTTGAACCGAAATGTTGTATCCGTGCTGCGCACAAAAAAGCCCCCATTTCCACCCTGCAGGATGGCGAGTTGTGCCTCCCATCTCTCTGGATATTCGTAAGCCCTCTTGTCGGTTTCAGTGGCGGCATCAACGATTTCACCACAATTGCCCGGTACGATGACATCAATTTGACGGCTATCCAAATGTCCACATCCCCATATAATGCTTACAACACGCTCTGAAGTGCCGTGCTGTTGAATAACGAGATCCCCTGTATCGGCGTCTATACTGATGCGGATACGAACCGTTTTATCTACTCTATAATCAGAATAATACGCAACTTCTACACTCAGCGGTGTCAACCTTTTCGATTCTACTAATTCCCAATGCTCATCTATGAGTATATCGCTTCCATATTCTCCTTCGTTATATTGTATTGAGATACCACTTTGCTCATTTGAATCGGCTTGTGGCGGGAGCGTATACGTCTCCTGGGTGAGTTTGTTGTGGAAGTGAACCAGCACGCCATGTTCAAAGCGCACCTGATAGCGATCGGTCTCCGCAAGCACTTCGCCATCTTCACTGAGCGTCAACGTGTTAGAGAACACAGCGGGTAGTAAAATAAACTGCAATATCACGATACAGACACATTTACACAATAACTTTCTCATAAGTTCATCTCCTTTGAAGTCGCGACGGGTCAGGATAACGGTTATCCTTTTCCAAAAGCAGACTGCGATGAGGTTTAGATAGGGGAACGGATAATGTTTTTCACGCTTTAAGGACTCCCAATAGCATTTGCAACAATCACAAGATCGAGGATATTGACGACACTATCACCGTTGAGATCGTGTTCTGCTTTCCCGAAAGCGTTTGCTATGATGACTAAATCCAAGATATTGACGACTCCATCGCCGTTGAGATCGGCAACATTGACTTTCAGATACATCTCGCCATCAAGATCGGGGATTGTGTGTTCAATGCCGGTAATACCACTTTCAACCCCGGTAGTTTCCATTGGTAAGGTGATCGTTTGTGCTTGCCCGCTGCGATTATAGACCGCCCAGCCGTTGGTGAATTCTCGGATGAATACGCCATCGCGGTTGTCGTAAAGCTGCCCTTTTGTTTCATTACCGCCGACAGGACGACCAAGATCGGCATTCCAGAAGTCATACCAGATGTGTGCATGGTCATAGCTGCCGCTGTAAAATCCGCCTGTATTGTAAAGCACATAGCCATCAGAATGTGTAAGAGAAAGTGTGGTGAACACACGCATCCAACGCCGATTTTTGGGACTATCAGGGGCCTCATCCGGAAATCCGAAACCTTCAAGACAATTAATTTGTGGATACCGCAAATTTTCCTCGTTCCACAACAAAAGGTCTTCTATCCCGATAAGTTCCTCGTAGTTATAAGGTCTACCATGTTCCCTGCCGGATTCCATAAAAGAGCCGTTGATGTGTTCTGTAAAACTTTCCAATTCACCAACTCCGGCTCCACCATTTACCAGCATTAGAAAATCGGCAGGTGCTCGCGCGCGTATCTCCTGATGAATATAGACCATTGCCTCCATAATCTCTAAACCCATCTCCTCGGACATTCTTTTACGGGCTATACGCCCATTGTTTTGATTTGTAAAGGAAGTAAATGAATCTGTATACATGCCATCAAACAAACCACATACCGCGAGCCCTACAGCTTTTTCAATCAGTAACTCTTGAACCTCGGGGTTCAAAAGATTCAGCCAAAAACCGTTGTCGTACGGTATCAAACCACTATCAAGATCAGACCTAAGAAAGTAATGAGGTTTGTCAGGAAAATCTTCTAAAGCGGGAGCATAACCGAAGCCTATAAGATATATATAATTTGGATTAAGCCGTAATCTATTCTGGTGAGTTTCCCTTGCTAACACCATATCATCAACACCTACCAATGTCGCCAATCCATAGAAGGGCTGCTCCTCAGTAATGTGGTGACTTATATATGCATGCCCATAAGGCGCAAAATCGGAGAAGACCAGATCGTGAATCACAAGGTATTTATCCTTTGTTAGTAATCCCGCTGGATTGGCATAAAAATCAGCCGCCGTCAAACCGTCTATACCCACAACAGGGTTGCCAGCCTGAAAAACGGATGGATATGTCCGCGTTTCGATCCGATCTTCAATCGAGGAGGCAGGGAAGTCAACTGTCTCATCACAAATATAAACTATGTCATAAAGGTATTCGGTAATGTTCAAATGTTGCAGTGCCGTAAAATCGCCGATAGGGTTATCGCGTATATCCAATACCTCAAGTTGTGTTAGGTTGGCTAATGGACTGACATCTCTGATGGAATTACCTCTCATATGTAACGCTTTGAGGTTTATCAACTCTGAAAGCGGGGCCACATCCGTAATCTGACAAGTCCAAGCCTTTATTACCCGGAGTCCTATGAGTTTTGATAATGGACGCAAGTCGCTTATTGGATTGCGAGATATGTTTAGATCCGTCAGGGTTGTGATAGATACTAATGGCGATATGTCCGAGACTTGATTATGCCAGATAACAAGGCGGTTGAGTTTCGGTAAGTTTGATAGTGGGCGGATATCCTCTATCTGATTTCTATAGACATCAAGTTCCTCTAAATTTATCGCAAACTCTAGACCCCGCAGAGAACGGATACCTCTGTTATCCGTAACAATACTCACTAGTAACCCTATATGTTCTTTCTGCAAGGGTATATCTTTGGGTAATCCGATCTCTTCTCGGAGCACTTCTACAACGACGGCGCGTAAATTGGGATCCGGCATCCAGTGCGGTTCTTCTGCCCCAGCGTAAAATAGAAATCCGATCACTAAGAGAATAAGGGCACAGAAATTAAGCTGTCTCATATAGGTTTCCTATTTGTGTTATCTACTAAATGCATTTGCAACAATCACGAGATCCAAGATGTTCACTATCCCGTCACCGTTGAGATCCGGCAACTTTTCTCCGAATGCATTGGCGACCAGCACCAAATCCAGCACGTTCACAACACCATCAGCATTGACATCACCTACTATGTCCATGTCCATTGCTATATCTATGTTCCACGTCTGTTCCCAGGTCTGTCCCATTCGGACACTTTTCAAGAAACCGTGTGTTCTAACCATGTTTGGATCCCTCAATATCCAAGGTGCGCGGATGCGGATGGTTGGTAAAATGCCCCAGACTGTATAAGCCTCCTGAAAATTTTGGTAAAGTTCAGGTTCTCCATCTGGGTTTGGCACATGAAAACCGTAAGGGATTGTCCAAGGCGAAAACAGAAAAGAGCTGATGGGGTGTGGTTGTTTGTTATTATAAATCCCCCGTTGCGCTAAGTTCGTATTGAAGAAGGTCCCTTCATGAACACCTTCCCCACCGAACACAAGCCCCGGCATCGCCTCCCTTAATTCCTGATGTATCAGGATGTTCCCTTCTGGAAAGGTTAATCCGTCTACAAGTCCATTTGGATCATTTCTAAAAAGTGTATTGATATCCAAATGAAATCCATCTATCGGATAGGTTTCATACACATTTTTTAGTTGCCCAACGACATATTTTCTCCAAGTGCTTGACGCTGGATTAATATAAGCCGTTGAATAGGGGTATGAGGGATCGTCCCATCTATAGCCGAGTTTGTGTCCTCTGATTGGATGTCGCAGGTGAAACTTCTCAAACTCTGGATACAGCGGATGAGTCGGTGAACAACTTACAAAATTGGCAAAGGGCATAACTCTAAACCCATAGTTGTGCGCCGCTTCGAGAAAATCACCAAATTCAGGTTTGGGTGTGTGATCAGGGAGAATCTCACTTCCGTCAGGATTCAACTTGCGCCAACCGAGTAGATATATCAAAGTCGTTGACGGATTTACATGTTCTGCTACTATTGGTAAAATATCTATGTTCATATTCAGGTAAATAACCAATTCAAGTTCTTTGACCCATGCGGGGGGTTGCATTGGCTGAAAAGTAGCTTCCATCCAGTTTCGGTAATAGAGCGCAGGGACCTGCCAGTTGCCTCGGTATGCGTTCAACCGCCACTCAACGGATGTAATCTCACTCTTGTCGCGAAAGGGGGCAGGATTGTCTGTCCGAAAACTGATGCCAAAATGTTCGCCACTCGGTACATACTTAAGTTCTTTGAACCGAAAAGTTGTATCCGTGCTCTGAACAAAAAATCCGCCGTCTCCACCCTGTAGGATGGCGAGTTGTGCTCCCCACTTCCCTGGATACTCAAAATTTCTCTCGTTGGTCTCTGTGGCAGCATCAATAATTTCACCACCATGTGCCGGTAATATGACCTCGACCTGTTGGCTATTAAGGTATCCGCATCCCCACATCACACCTACAAGTCCACCGAATGCCGAGGTGCCGGTCTGATGAATCACCAAATCTTGGGTCTCTGGATCTATCGCAATACGCAGACGCACGGTTTTATGGGTTCTATAATCGCTGTGATAAGCGATTTCTACAGAAAGCGCGGATAACCTTTTCGACGCGATTTCCCAGGAATCATTTAGAGGCTCATCCCTCCCATATCGTCCCTTCTCATATTGTATTGATAGCCCACGTTGTGTATTTGAAGGACCCCGCAATGGGAGCGTATACGTTTCCTGTGTAAGTTTGTTGTGGAAGTGAACCAGCACACCATGCTCAAAACGAACCTGATACCGGTCTGTCTCCGCGAAGACTTCTCCCTGTTCCCCAAGTACCAACGTGTTTGACAACCCAGCAGCCACTAAAACAAACTGAAGTATCACGATACAGATACATTTACACAATAACTTTTTCATTTCATCATCTCCATTGTCTTGTGTCAAAAGCATTCTCATCATTTACCTAATCTCTTGTGCGACGGCAACCAAATCCAAAATACTCACCACACCATCGCCATTCACGTCGACTCTATGAGGGCGAGGTCTCTCTACTCCGATATATTGTGCGACCATGACCAGATCCAGGATATTGACGATGCCATCAACGTTGACATCGGCTAGGACCTTCGGACCTACTATATCTATGTTCCACGTCTGTTCCCAAGTCTGTCCGTTTCGGACGCTTTTCAAGAAACCGTGTGTTCTAACCAAGGCTGGATTCGTCAACATCCGAAGTGCTCGGATCCGGATCGTTGGTACGACACCCCATACTATGTAAGCCTCTTGAAAGGGGCGGTAGAATTCAGGCTCCCAATCTGGGTTTGGCACATGAAAGCCGTAGGGTATTGTCCAAATCGAAAATAGAAAAGAGCTGATCGGATGTGGCTGTTTGTTATCATAAATCCCCCGTTGCGCTAAGTTCGTGTTGAAGAAAGTGCCTTCATGAACACCTTCCCCACCGAGCACAATCCCCGGCATCGCCTCCGCTAATTCCTGATGCAGTAGGATGTTCCCCTCTGCACAGGTTAATCCATCAATAAACCCATTTGCGTCATTTCTGAAAAGTGTATTGATGTCCAAGTGGAATCCGTCTATCGGATAGGTTTCGTACACTTTTTTATGTTGCGCGACGACATATTTTCTAAACGCTTTCGACGCTGGATTGATATAAGCCAAAGGGTCTGGATATGACGGATCATCCAATCTATAGCCAAGTTTGTGTCCTCTGATCGGATGTCGAAGGTGAAACTGCTCAAATACTGGATACAGCGGATCAGATGGTGAAATCCCAGCAACAGTTGTATAAGGCATGACCCGAAATCCATAGGCATGTGCTGTCTTGAGAAAATCACCAAATTCGGGTTTGGGTGTAGGGAAATTCGCCTTCTCTCCCCGTTGCCAACCGAGTAGATATATCAAGGTCGTTGAAGGATTTACATGTTTGGCTAATTCCGGTAAAACATCTACTCCCAAATTCAGGTAAACAACCAGTTCAAGTTCTTTGACCCATGCGGGGGGTTGCTTGGGCTGGAAAGTGGTTTCAAGCCAGTCTCGGTAAATGCGGGCGGGCACTTGCCAGTCGCCTCGGTAGGTGTTCAAGTGCCATTCAACAGATGTAATCTCATTCTTTTCGCGGAAGGGAGCCGGATTGTGTGTCTCAAAACTGATGCCAAAATGTTCGCCACTCGGTACATACCTGAGTTCTTTGAACCGAAAAGTTGTATCCGTGCTACGGACAAAAAAGCCGCCGTCTTCACCTTGCAGGATGGCGAGTTGTGCTGACCAATTCTCTGGATATTCAAAACCCCTTTCGTTGGTATCAGTGGCGGTATCAATGATTTCACCGCCATGTGCGGGGAGTATCACATCAACTTGCTGATTATCAAGGTATCCGCATCCCCACATAACGCCTACAAGTCCACCAATTGCCGAGGTGCCACTTTGATGAATCATCAAATCTTGGGTCTGTGGATCTATCGCAATACGAAGTCGAATCATTTTATTTATTTTATATTTATGATCAAAATGATACGCGATTTCTACAGTTAGAGGAGATAACCTTTTGGTTTCTACGTCCCAAGAATCATCTATGAATTCCTTCCTACCATATAGTCCCTCCTCATATTGTATTGATAGCCCACTTCGTCTATTTAAAGGACCTTGGAGCGGGAGTGTATATGTTTCGTTGGTGAGTTTGTTGTGAAAGTGTGTCAGCATGCCCCCTTCAAAGCGAACCTGATACTGATTCGTCTCCGCAAGCACCTCGCCCCGTTCACCAAGCGTCAATGTGTTCGCCAACGCAATGGCGACTAAAACAAGCTGTAATATCACGATACAGACCCATTTACTCCAGATATTTCTCATGACTTTATCACCTTCTTATGTCATTTCGTGTTTCTATTCAAAAGCATTCGCCACAATCACCAAATCCTGAATATTAACAACACCATCGCCGTTTAAGTCCGGCTCCGCTTCACCAAAAGCATTAGCGACAATCACCAAATCCAGCACATTCACCACACCATCAGCATTGACATCACCTACTATGTCCACGTCCATTGCTACATCTATGTTCCACGTCTGTTCCCAGCTCTGCCCCATTCGGACACTTTTCAAAAAACCGTGTGTTCTAACCAAGCCTTTATCTCTCAACATCCAAGGCGCACGGATGCGGATGGTTGGTAAAACACCCCATACTACGTAAGCCTCCTGCCATTTTTGGTAGAGTTCAGGTTCTCCATCTGGGTTTGGCACATGAAAACCGTAGGGGATCGTCCAAGTTGAAAAGAGAAAAGAACTGATGGGGTGTGGCTGTTTGTTATGATAACTCCACCGTTGCGCTAAGTTCGTATTGAAGAAGGTGACTTCATGAACATTTTCACCACCGAGCACAACTCCCGGCATCGCTTCGGCGAACTCCTGATGTAGCAGAACATTTCCCTCTGCAGCTGTTAATCCGTCAATAAGCCCATTAGCATCGTTGGTGACAGAGGTGTTGATGTCCAAATGCAAGGCATCTATCGGATAGGTTTCGTACAGCGTTTTCATTTGCTCAACGACATATTTTCTAAATTTCTTTGACGCTGGATTGATAAAGGCTGTTGGGTAATCGTAGGTCGGGTTATCCAACTGAAAGCCTCCTTTATGTCCTCTGATTGGGTGTCGAAATTGATATTTCTCAAATTCTGGATAGAGTGGACTATACGGCGAACACCCATGAAAAGTTATACGCGGCATAACTCGAAAGCCATAGGCATGCGCCGCTTCGAGATAATCACCGAATTCGGGAACAGGTGGATAATCAGGTTCGAGTCCCATGGTGGGATCGTACCACCCTATTACATATAATAGGGTGGTTGAAGGATTTACGTGTTCTGCAAGCCGTGGTAGAATAGACGGATCCAGAGGATTATAAGGCGCGTAGATGACTAATTCAAGGTCTTTGACCCATGCGGGCGGTTCCTTAGGCTGGAAAGTGGTTTCCATCCAGTTTCGGTAAATGCGTGCTGGCACTTGCCAGTCGCCTTGGTATACGTTCAAGCGCCACTCAACGGATGTGATCTCATTCTTATCTCGGAAGGGAGCCGGATTGTCCGTCTGAAAACTGATGCCAAAATGTTCGGCACTCCGCACATAATAGGCTTCTTTGAACCGAAATGTTGTATCCGTGCTCCGCACAAAAAAACCGCCATCTTCCCCTTGCAGGATGGCGAGTTGTGCTTCCCACCTCTCTGGATACTCATAACCTCTAACGCCAATCTCAGTGGCAGCATCAATAATTTCACCACCATGTGCAGGGAGTATTAAGTCAACCTCCTGACTATTGAGGTATCCGCATCCCCACGTCACCGCGACGATATGCTTTGAAATACCGTGCTGCTGAATAACGAGATCCCCGGTATCGGCATCTATACCAATGCGGGTCCGAACCGTTTTATCCAATCTATAATCAGAATGATACGCAACTTCTACACTCAACGGTGTTAACCTTTTGGTTTCTACGTCCCAACGCTCATCTACAAATTCGTGCCTTCCATATTGTCCCTCTTCATGTTGTATTGAGATCCCGCTTCGGGCACCTGAAGGACCTTGCTGCGGTAGTGTATAGGTCTCTTGTGTGAGTTTATTGTGGAAGTGCATCAGCACGCCATTTTCAAACCGCACACGGTAGCGATCTGTCTCCGCGAGCACTTCACCCCGCTCACCAAGCGTCAATGTGTTCGCTAACACAGCAGCGACTAAGACAAACTGCAATATCACAATACAGATACATTTAGTCCAGACTTTTCTCATAACGTTATCTCCTTATAGAGTCAGAAGTGTTCTCACCATTTAACCAATCTCCCGTGCGACGAGTGTCAGGTCAAGGATATTGACAACCCCATCCTTATTTACATCTACGCGTTGATTGTTCGGATGCAGCGTTCCAATATGCTGTGCGACGAATGTGAGGTCGAGGATGTTGACGACACCATCGCCGTTTACGTCTCCAAATTTATAGTTTTGCCGCTCTCCTGCGAGTTTCAATAATCTATACGTTTCAACGTCGGGGGCTAAATCCGATATTCCAACAAGCATTATCAGAAGGCGCGCATTCCACACTTTATATTTTTCTTGATTTTCCTCGGATTTTCCAGGTGGGTGTCTATTTGGATGCGCGACTCCGAGATGTCCATAGCGTAGCACATAAGGCGAAAATAAGAAGGAACTGATCGCATGGGGGTGCTCTTTGGGCGAAGCCGGCAATCGTGCTAAACTTTCGTATAAAAAGGTAACTTCGTGCAGACCTTCGCCACCAAGAACAACACCCGGCATGGTTTCTCTCAATTCTTGATGGAGCCGTATACTGCCCTCTGGCACCGTCAAGCCGTCAATCGGAGGATTATTTACCATGAAATGGCTGATGTCAAGATGAAAGGCATCCACCCGGTAAGTCTCCCATACACTTTTAACTCGATCCACCAGCAGCTTTCTAAACTCGCTTGAAGCGGGATTGATCCAAGCATATCGGCGGTGAAATGGGAATTCATCACTCAATCTTGAGCCAATCTTTTCACTAGTCCGCGGGTCGTACATTTGGTATTTCTCAAATTCCGTGTAAAGTGGGTGAGACAGTGAAACGGCTACCGCATTCACGTGTGGCATCACTCTAAAACCATAGCGGTGTGCTTCTTTAACAAAATATCCAAAATTTGCGAAACTCGTTACAGGCGTATAATCAGGATAATTGAGAGCCCACCCGAATTCTCGCCAGTCAATGACGTATAAGAGTGTTTTTTCAGGGTCTACAAGTTGACTGAGTTTCCCTAAAATGCCTGCCTCCATATCCGAGTGATAAAAGGGAAAACCTACAATCAGGTCAATATCGTTGACCCATGTCGGCATCTGGGAGCGATCGGCAGGTTTTAGTGCCTCGTGCATCCATCGTCTATAATGAAGCGCAGGAACTTGCCAGTCGCCTTCGTAGGCGTTCAATCGCCATGTTGCAGTTGTGATCTGTTTTTGTTGGTCATAAGGAGCGGGCGGATATTGTCCGAAATTAACAGCAAACCTCTCACCTTCGGATGCATATTGGAATGTTTTAAATTGGTATTGGGTATCATCGCTACGGACAAAAACACCACCGCTTTGTCCTTGAAGAATAGCAAGTTGTGCTTCCCATTTACTACCTGGATAGTAGTACGTATCGGAGAAATTTCTATCATTTGAAATCATTCTACCGCCACGAGTCGGCAGAATAACATCTATGGCTGCGTGTGAGAGATTTTTGAACCCCCACATGATATGTTCAACACCCTCTATTACTGAGAAACCTTTTTGCCGAATCAGGAGATCTCCGGTTTCTGCATCTATACCGATGAACAGGTGAAGTGTCACCTCATTGTCAAAAACGCCACTCCAGGTGTCGTGATAGATGAGTTCGCATTCAAGTGGTGAGGGGCCCCTTTTTATCTCTGGCGAGATGTTTTGGGTTCTTAGATTTCGACCCCTTACTATAAGCCGCGTGCTCGCCTTACTCTCACCACTCTCACCTTGTGTATACGTTTCTTGTGTGAGTTTGTTGTGAAAATGAGTGAGTTCCCCGCCTTCAAAGAGTGCGGTATAACGATCTGTTTCCGCAACAACTTTGCCTTGTTCATTGACTATCAGAGTGTTTGACAATGCAACAGAGACTAAAACAAACTGCAATATAGCGATATACGCACATCTATTCCAGAACTTTCTCATAAATTCATCTCCTTCTTGTGTTATTTCGTGTTTTCTATTCAAAAGCATTTGCGACAATCACCAAGTCCTGGATATTCACAACGCCATCGCCATTGAGATCGGGTTCCGCTTTGCCAAGGGCATTTGCAACTATTACTAAATCTTGTATATTCACGACCCCATCGCCATTGATATCCGCTGTGGGAGGGGTTTCTAACCCCGCTTCCGATTTCAGATAAATCTCACCGTCTAAGTCGGGGAGGGTATGTGAGTTTTTGCTCTCCACCCCGCTGGCAACGCCTGACACCGCTTCCGAGAACTCGATTCGCTGTTCCTTGCCGCTGCGATTATAGACCACCCAACCGTTAGTATACTCGCGGATGTAGAGCCCTTCGCTATTTTGATAGATAACTCCTTTTTCACCTACTGGACGACCAAGATCCGTATCCCAGAAGGAGTACCAATAGTGATCGTGATCGTGGACATGATCGTGGATATGAGGTGTTTGACTGACATGACCTCGAGTCTGTGCTAAAAATTCATTGTTCCATGGATGCTCATGTTGGAGACTAGCACTCCCGATAGTGTAAAGGACGTAGCCATCTGAGAGCGTTAGACTCATTGTTGTAAAAAGACGCATCCATTGTCGGTTGTGAGGAGAATCCGGTAACTCTTCAATAAGTCCCTGTCCTTCCAGACAATTGATACGCGGTTCACGAAAATGTTTTTCTGACCATATCAGCGTTTCTTCTATTTCCAGTATGGCCCTAAGTGTATAACCGGCACCTTGAAATTGATTTAAATCAGTCGATAAGTCAGGTGCTGTTTCCATGAAAGTGCCGTTGATATATTCCGCCCATCTCGGAATCTTATCGTGATTGGTATTCGCCAGTATCAAGAAATCATCGCCGACTACATCACGAATGCCTTGTAGAATGCGGTCGCGGGCAACGTGTTCTGCTTCAAGCGTTCTATACCTGTAAAGTCGTCGATCCTCGTTCCAATGATCCAAAAAAATACCGTCAAACAGTCCACACGCTGCGATAGCCTTCGCTTGGTCAATCGCCCACTTTTGCGTTTCAGGAAGGGTAAAGTCTATAGGGATGTTATTCCATCCGCCATCAATGAGAACACGCTTACCTGCTTCATCCCGGAGCCAAAGGGGCCAATCGTCAGGATATTCGTCAGGGGAAGCGAGATAGTATCCAACCCCGGCAAGGAAAATCATGTTCGGGTTCTGATCCAAAAATGTATCCCGCCGTCTTTTGGCTTCTTCAAGATTGCCAATAACATGAAATCCCTTATCAGTTTCTATTAAGCCAATTCCCAAATCGGTACCAAACCATAAATCGTGGTAGGCATACCGCTTAGAATCAGACAAAACCGGAAGATTGATAATGTTTGCCCACGCCGCAAAAACAGACGGATATTCGCGATCTTCAATGCGATCTTTCACCGGGATCCTCGGCACTTCACAAACCCTAAAATCTGGCAAGTTTAATGGTAGTAATTGTGATTCATCTACATTATTGCCTGTGACACCCAAGAATTCTAAGGAGGTTAGATTCTCAAGTGTTGTAATATCTGAAATTTCATTGCCTGAAAGTTCCAATATTTGTAAATTGGTCAGTTCTGAGAGAGGGGCGACATTTCTAATCTGATTGACAGACAGATTAAGATTCTCCAAGTTTGTTAAATTCGCCAGAGAAACAATATTTCTAATTTGATTGGCAGACAGATTAAGATTCTCCAAGTTTGTTAAATTCGCCAAAGGTGTAACGTCTGAAATCTTATTGTCATAGAGTTTCAACACCTCTAGGGATACTAAATTCTTAAGCGGTATAAGGTTAGAAATTAGACTCTGCGTTAAATGCAGAAACTTAAGGTTTACAGCGTGTTCCAACCCCTGAAGACTTGATATACCAGAATTCAGGACAATCAGACTTGTAAGCTCCTGTAAGTGAAAAGTGGTTAGGGGTGCTTCTTGTAGCAGGTTAAGGCGTTCGCGAACTGCCTGCCGTAATTCCAGGTCCGGCATCCAATTTAATTCTTGGGCATAGCTTCCAGGATTCTCTTCAGTGGCCAGAATCTCTATGCTGGTGAGTTCTTTGAGCGGTGAAAGGTCAACAATCCAATTCTGGATCACGTTCAACTCCCTCAAACTCGTCAAGGCGAGAAGCGGTGAAATGTCTTCAATCTGGTTGTTGACCAGCATCAAGGTCTCTAACTTTACCAAGCTTGCCAACGGCGATACGTCTTTGATTTGGTTGCCCCACAACCACAACGATTTAAGATTTACGAGTCCCGCCAAGGGCGATATATCTGAAATAGTGTTGTGATTTAATGTCAAGACTGTGAGATTTACGAGTCCCGCCAAGGGCGATATATCTGAAATAGTGTTGTGACTTAAGTGCAAGTCTCCGAGATTCGTCAATCCCGCAAGTGGACGAAGATCTTCTATTTGGTTATGATTGGCAACAATATTTTCAAGGTTTACAAAACGTTCTAAGCCGGTCAGATCCGTGATGTTCATTGATTCGGCGTTCAGTCTAACAACTTTCGCTATGTCCTCTGGTGTGATGGACACACCTTCTGGAACACCTATCTCTTCTCGGACGGCTTTTCGGAGGTTCGGATCGGGTATCCATTCCTCAGCATCTTCTGCATAGATAAAAGCATTGTAGACAAACATACCTATAACAGATACGAGGGTTAACTGAATCCATAACGATTGACACAATATTTCTTTTTTTTTCATAAGATAAGCTCCTTTTTCAAAACGCATTCGCTACGATCACTAAATCTTGTATATTCACAATGCTATCACCATTGAGATCAGGTTCCGTTTTGCCAAGCGCATTGGCAACAGCAACCAAATCCAGGATGTTGATGATACCATCACTATTAACACTTGCAGATGGGCTGATTTCCTATTTCAGATAAATCTCACCGTCTAAATCAGAGAGGGTGTGATTAACACCAAGAGTCCTACTTGTGACACCGGATGCGGACTCCGGTAAACCGATTTTCTGTGCCTTTCCGCTGCGATTGTAGACCGCCCAACCGTTGGTGAACTCGCGGATAAATAAACCCTCGCGGTCTTGATACGACTGCGATTTCTCGCCAATGGGTTGACCTAAATCCACATCCCAGAATGAATACCAATAGTTTGAATGTGAATCGCCAACGTTATAAAGCATATAACCATCTGCATGTATGAGGCTCACTGTTGTAAATAGACGCATCCACCGCAAGTTCTCTGGACTATCAGGGGGTTGTGTCCGAATACCCCAACCCTCCAACCCATTAATTTGGGGTTCACGGTAGTTTGTTTCTGCCCATTTTAGTAAATCTTCAATGCGCCTGATATCCTCACGAGTATATCCTTCTGCATAAATACGACGATGAGGTAATGTCATAAAAGCCCCATTGACGTAAGGTGCCCATCTCGGAATTTCTTCCCAATTGGTACTGACCATTATCAGAAAATCATCCCCGACTTCTGCACGGATTCGTTGGAGTATGATGTCCCTTGCGTGATGTTCTTCTTCTATCGCATAGTAGTTATGAAGTCTGGGGGCCTCGTTCCAATGACCGAGCATAATACCGTCATAAATACCGCTCTGTGCAGCTGCAATTGCTTTCTCTACAACTATATCCTGTACCTCAGGGCGCGTGAAATCAAGTAAGAAATCGACGATTTTATCTTCGGGTATATCTTCAAAATTAATCTCAAGATTTACACGAGGATTCCCTTTAGCATCGCGCAACCACCCATGAAAATCGAATGGATATGCATCTGAGCGTTCGGTGAAATACCCAACTGGTATGAGAAGTATGCTGTTTGGATTCTGTGAGAGTAGGGCATCACGCATCTGTCGCACGCGTTCTATATCGCCTGCTAACTTCCAACCTTGAGGGGTTTTTGCCCAACTTAGCCCAAACATAGGACAACAGAAATACAAATCGTAATGTGCTAATTCCGCTACGACATGCCCTTCTAATCTTGCATCTGGTGGAAGCGGGAGATTTACAATTTCGGACCACGCCCCGAAAATAGATGGAAATGTGCGCGAAGCAACGCGCTCACGCAACGGAACAGCCGGTTTCGGCACGGCACACGTATTTTGCCAGTCCATATATTCTATTTTCGACAAATTCAGAAGGGGCGTGTAATCTAAGATCGGATTGCGAAGTATCGACAATTCCGTAAGGTTCACCAAATTTGCTAACGGCGTGATGTCAGTAATATTGTTTGCAAATAAACCGAGCGTCTCTAACGAGGCCAAGTTCCTCAAGGGGGACACATCCTTGATTCGGCAACCGCCTAAGTTCAAATATGTCAGACGTGTTAAGTTCGCCAGAGGTGTTAGATCTTCAATTGAATTGCTGTGTATAGACAAAACGCGTAGATTTGTGGCGTGCTCCAACCCGCTAAGGTCTGAAATGCCACGTCTGCGTCCCTGTGCGAAATTTGTTAGTTGAAGCATATCTGCTTGGGTAAGTGCCGCGTCTGGTTCCAAATTCAGTGCCTCTTGAACAGCCTCGCGTAGGTTTGCATCCGGCATCCACTGTGTTGCAGCAGATTTGAGTGAATCCTTTGAGGTATTGGGTGTTGAGACGGTCTGGGAAATTTGTAAGCCCGCAGTGGTGCTTTTACCGAAGAGGGCAGTTTGTCCAATCTGATTTCGCAGCGCTGGTTTTGCGTCGGTATCAAGGATGATATCGGTATCAATAATTTTAATGGTAGGTTCGGATGCCGCTTTGAAGCTATAGGGTTTCTGAAATCGGGTGAGGTATCGGTTGCTTGCACTGAGCATCAATAGAATCAGGACGGCAGCGGTACCGAAGGCTGCCCAAGGGAGTAGTGGTCTCACAGGCGGCGGGGGTGTGGGCTTCAGGTCGGCGACTTGTCGCATGATGTTCGGCCTTAAGCTCGTCGATAACTGTACACCACCGAGAAACTCTTGGACGAAGAGGTCCTCTTTCTGTTTTAGACGCTCTCGTGCCCGACGCAGCCGACTACCGATTGTCTTGACAGAGATCCCTAAGAACTTACTAATCTCCTTTGTTGTCATTTCTCCGAGATAGTAGAGGGTTACGACCGTGCGCTCACTCTCTGGCAGCTTTTCGAGGAGTTTTTTGACGATCTCGTGACGACGTTCAGCATTTCTTATCCGCTGCTGTTCCGATACGTGATCTCTATAAGAGACTTCTTCGATTTTTTCCATAGGTGTGTTCTCCAGCGATTGCATCGCAGGTTTTTGCTTTCGCATCCAATCAATGCAAAGTCGATTTGCGATGACGTACAACCATCCAGCAAATTGATGCGGATTTTTCAGGGTCGAGAGTTTTTTGTATGCTTGGAGGAAGGCATCTTGCGTAATTTCCTCAGCATAGTGAAAATCACCGATTTTCCGCCACGCGAGGGCGTGAACGCCTTTTTCATACTTTTTAACCAAAAGGTCAAACGCTGCGTCGTCACCTGATAAAACTCTATGAATCAGTTGAACATCGTTTTCTCTTTCCAAGAGTTCCTCTCCTAATGAACAGGTTGGGGCGTGTTCATATTTGTGAAAAGACTGAATCAAATTTCAAGCCTTGTAAAATTAAAAAATGTGGTACAGTTCATGCCCTCTATTATTAAAGACGAATTTTTAGCCTAAAAAAACTGCATAATTTGAAAAAATAAAAAAAATCGGATTTTTGAGAAGTCGTTCAGGTGTGCGTTTTATGAGTTGTGCCTGCGCTATATGGAAGGCGATGTTTTGTCTACATCTGTGTTCTTAGGTAGAAAGAAGCAGAATAAATTAAGAACTTCTGATTAAAAAGATGTCAGGGAACATACTTTTTCTGTTAAAGAGACACTTTTGGAGCAGAAAAGGTGCATAAATGAAAAAATGACAGAATTTGACAAGACAGTGTATATCTACTATAATTAAGCGCATGCTAAGACTTATTGCTGTGCTATTGTTATCTATTTCATATCCTATGCTTCTCTTCGCGCACCCGGAGGGGACAGGCGAGCACGTCATTGAGGCTTACCGAATTGAAGGTGACGCCCCAGAGATTGACGGTGTGCTGAACGATACGATATGGCAGCAGGCGGAATCACGAAGCGGCTTTGTCCAACTTGAGCCTGCGCGCGGTGCCGCCGCAACTGATGACACAGAATTCCGTATCGCTTACGATGCATATAATCTATATGTTGCGTTCCGATGTTACGATGCCGAACCCGATAAAATTGTGAATCGGATGACGCGGCGCGGCGGTGTCTATGCCTCAGATGTTATCTCCTTCTTCATTGACCCACATCACGATCACCGCACGGGGTATAAATTTGCGACAACCCCCGGCGGTGTCCAGAGTGACAATTACCGATACGAAGATACACAGCGCGACTCCAATTGGAAAGGCATCTGGTGGGTTGAAAGCAGCATTGATGAATTCGGATGGAGTGCTGAGTTCAAGATCCCGTTTTCTAACTTCCGATTCACCGACAAACCGACACAGACTTGGGGTTTCGATGTCGAGCGAGTAAACCACCGAAAGAGCGAGGTTACGGTTTGGAAACAGTTAACACAAGCGGGTGTCGTTACACGGATGTCTGATTTAGGACATATCGTCGGGATTCGTGGTATTGAGACGGGGAAAAATTTTGAAATCTCACCTTATGCTTTAGGCGGAGTCGCCGATGCTGCTAATGCCGACCTCGCGCGTCAACTCGGCACAGGCTTGGATGTTCAATACAGTCCCACGAGTGCATTGAAGGCGAATATCACTGTCAATCCCGATTTTGCGCAAGTTGAAGCGGATCAGTTAGAGATTAATTTGACGAGGTTTCCGACGCGTTTTCCTGAAAAACGTCCGTTTTTCGTTGAAGGGAACAGTTTTTTTGAAACCCCTTATGACCTGATGTTCAGCCGTCGTATCGGGAGTCGTGGAAGCATCCTTTGGGGTGGCAAACTCACTGGGAAAGTCGGCGACTATTCCATTGGCGTTTTGGGGAACCAAACCGGCGAATTCGGTTTCTCTGATACAACCACATCTCAAAAAGAGGATGCATGGTTTTCTGCTGTCCGAATTAAACGCGACATCCTCAAACGCTCCAACGTCGGGGTTCTGCTTGTCAATAAAGAGCGACCCGATGGTGATAATTGGACGCACAGTAGGGTCGGCGGCATTGATATGAATCTTGCGCTTGGCAAAACGTATCATCTGACGGGTCAGTACGCCGGTAGTTTTCATCCCGGAGCGGATAAAGACAACTTCGCGTATACCGTTGATTTCGCGCAGCGGAACTATCTCTGGAGTAGCAGTATCGGATTTGAACGGGTCGCACCGCATTTTGAGATTAATCAGACCGGATTCCTACGGAAAGAACGGAACCGCGGTTGGCAGCGTGTCTATATGCGTACCTCTTATTCCCCGCAGTGGGGCAGTCGTCAGTTTTTCTCTGGTATTAGCACCCGATTCTCGCAAAGTCTGTATACGCCGGAATACTTTACCGAATGGAGAGAACGCAACCCAGAACTATCGCTTTCACCTGAATTTGACGAGGACCTATTCAGATGGAACGTCAGTGCTCACGCCGGGATGGAGTTCAGAGAAACCCTTTTAGACGATATAACTGCGTACTATTATCGTAGCCGAGAGGTAGAATTAACAGAGGTATTCATAGCAGATGGATACGGGTTCTCTATGGATACCAACTCCGCATACCCTGTCGCTGTTGGCATCGAAATGGACTTCTCGGACTATTTTAACTTCGGACGACAACAAGCGGGCAAACAGCGGAGTCTCACGCTTGAATCTACGCTACGTCCACAGAGCAATTTTTCGATAGAGTTGGACAGCAGCTATGCGCAGAGTGTTGATTTAGCAGGTGCTATTGATGGCAGGTTTTTCGTCGGCTCGTTGCGTGCGACCTATTTATTCACTCGTGAATCTTTTCTGCGTATGTTCGCACAAGCGGGGAGGGGGCGTCTGTTATCAACCGAAGTTCATGAGAACTATCTGCTAAGTCTCTTATTCGGATGGGAATACAGTCCAAAGAGTCACCTCTTTGTTGCTTATAACGAGACTTGGCGTGATGTGCCTGTTGGCACAGGTTTCGGTCGCGAATTACAATTAGAAAACCGAGTTGTTGTGGTTAAAGTAACCTATCTCTACAACCTATAGCATATTCGTTTTCCATGGTGGCAGGATCGGGGTTTTTAGATGTTAACGTGTTAACCTCGCTGTTTCAAACCGCCTCACATCCCATACTAAAAGCGTCCCATCCGTACTCCCACTTGTAAGCATGCTGCTATCCGGTGAGAAACTGACCTTGCCGACACCACTTTTATGTCCTGTGAGTGTCTTTATCTGTTTACCTGTTTCTACGTCCCATAAGCGCACGGTTTTGTCCGCACTCCCGCTTGCGATCGTTTTCCCATCGGGTGAGAAAATGACACACCTGATACCGCTTTTATGTCCTGTGAGTGTCTTTATCTGCTTGCCTGTTTCTGTGTCCCATAAACGCAGAGTTTTGTCCGCACTCCCGCTTGCGATCGTTTTCCCATCGGGTGAAAAACGCACACTATTGACAGAACCTGTATGTCCTATAAGTATTTTGATGTTTCTACCCGTTTCTACGTCCCATAAACGCACCGTGCTGTCCGCACTCCCGCTTGCGATCGTTTTCCCATCGGACGAGAAACTGACAATATGGACATGATTTGTATGTCCTTTGAGTGCTTTGACATGTCTGCCCGTGTTTACATCCCATAATCGCACGGTGCCGTCCCGACTCCCGCTTACGATTGTTTTCCCATCGGACGAGAAACGTACACTATTAACATCATCTGTATGTCCTTTGAATGTTTGGATGTTTCGACCTGTTTCTGCCTCCCACAAATGAATGGTTTTGTCCGTGCCTCCACTGACGATTGTATTTCCATCAGGTGAGAAACGAACACTATTGATCCAATTTATGTGTCCTTTGAATGTTTGGATGTTTCGACCTGTTTCTACGTCCCATAAACGCAGGGTTCCGTCCCCACTCCCGCTTGCAATCGTTCTCCCATCGAACGAGAAACTCACACTTGCGTTTCCATCGTTTGAGTAACTGCTATTGACATAACTTGTATGTCCTATGAGGGTCTTAATGTTTCTACCCGTATTTACGTCCCATAAACGAACTGTGCCACTTGAACCTACACTTGCGATTGTCTTTCCATCGGGTGAAAAACGCACACGCCTGACACCACCTGTATGTCCGGTGAGTGTCCTGAGAATGCTACCCTTATTTACGTCCCACAAATGTACAGTGTTGTCACCACTACCCGTTGCGATTGTTTCTCCATCCGGTGAAAAACTGACACTACTGACCCAAACTGTATGTGCTGTGAGTATTTTTAGAAGTTTGCCGGTGTTGACATCCCATAAACGAACCGTGGTGTCCAAACTCGCACTTGCGAGTGTTTTTCCATCCGGTGAAAAACTGACACTACTGACCCTACCGATCCACAATCTATGTCCTTTGAGTGTTTTGATGCTTCTGCCTGTATTAGCGTTCCACAGACGAACAGTGCCGTCATCATTTCCCGTTGCGATTGTATTTCCATCCGGTGAGAAACGCACACTACTGACACCGTGTCTATGTCCTTTGAATATTTTTAGAGTGCTGCCGGTGTTGGCATCCCATAAACGAACGTTTTTGCTTATACCTGCACTGACGATTGTGTTTCCGTCCGGTGAAAAATGCAAACTTTTGACCGGCATTAGAGGTAGTTTGAGATTTCCACTGGGTGTTTTGATGATTCTACCGAGTGTTTTGATGTTGCTACCGGTGTTTACATCCCATAAATCGATGGTTTTGCCCCACCCGCCGCTTGCGATTGTATTTCCATCGGGTGAAAAATGTACACTACTGATGTCTCTTGTATCTCCGGCGATTAGTTTCATGGGGTTTAGGGTGCGCGCATCGTAAATCCAAATACCAATGGAACCCGCAACGGCAAACCTCTGTCCATCTGGCGCATAAGTAACATCACTGGCTTTGCCTTTACCGATCCGTCTGAGCGCGCCCTCCGGTAAGTTCCATTGCTGTACATCCTCCGGATCGTATGCTTTAGCTTGCTCTTGTTCGGTTTCGCTTTGCGGCGTAGAAAGCAACTGGTCTATTTGCGCTTCAGTCCAGGTCGCGTTTCTCAAGGCTTGACGGATTTCTTCATCTGAGTATCCTTTTTGCCGTGCGTTCTCGATTTCGGATTGAATATCATTTTGTGCCGACACACCGGCTAAAAGCGCTGCAAATGATAATAAAAACAACACAAAAATGAACGCATACCGCTTCAACATACAGCACAACCTCCTTCAAAATCATCTATATGATATAAAGATTGATAAAAAATATATCCATTCCATCAAACAGCAACCCGTTTACCTCGTGTTAAGTATACCATTAACACCGGAACATTTCAATATTCTAATCTCATACAATAGTTTGGACAATTCGCCCCACATTTGGGTTGGATTCTCAAAGGTTGCTGGATTTTTCTACGAGTTGCATAGGAAACCCCAGAACTTGGGAAAAAATAAGAAATATCTCTGATGACCGGAAACTCGGACGAAAGTACTACACTACAATGCCACAGGAGACCAACAGCCTATGCTACAAAAGAGGGTGTCCACCCAGAAATCGTGACTATTTTAAAATTGTCCAAAGTTTAGTAATCTCAGAGATAAAAAGTAAAAAATTGTAAAAAGAGCAGGGGTGTGGTATAATAAAATTATGAAAGACTTTATATTGTTATTTTTCAACGTTCTGCTCACCGTGATTGGGCAAATCCTTTTCAAACACGGTATGAACACAGTCGGGCGCGTCAATAATATTCGAGACGTACTCGGAAAATTGACACAGGCGTTCCTGAACCCTTATATCCTCAGCGGGATCGCAATATACGGCTTTACGACGCTCGTCTGGCTGATCATCCTGTCGCGTGTTAAACTGAGCATTGCGTATCCGCTGTTAAGTTCGGGTTATGTGCTGTCTATTTTATTCTCTTGGCTGTTTTTCAAAGAATCGATTCCTAAGATTCGCATCATCGGTGCTGTAATCATCTGTATTGGTGTCTACCTCGTCGCACAAGGAGAATCTTAATCAATGGCGGAACCAGCGGGGACTCGCGTTGAATCCAATAGTTCTCGGAATATCGGCAGTGAACCTAAGGCGACCCGCTCTTATGTTGCGATGTTCTTGTCGATCATACTTCCTGGACTCGGTCAGTTATACTTAGGTCATTTCCTGAAGGCGTTCATTGTCGTTTTCGGTGTTGCGTCAGCACTCGGTATTGTCTATCTCAATTCAATGCCGGTAGAGGATTGGCGTGATTTAACCCGCTTTAAACCGCCAGTGAAAACCGAGACGACAGAAGACGAGACAGGAAACGCCGCAAAGTCGCCCGGTTACGCTATTCATATCTGGACGTTTGACGATGGCGAGCAGTTGATGTATCGTCCCTCTTGGAAGTTAAAGATTAGTGGATTGATTCAAGGCGTTTTATGTTGGCTCTATGCGATCGGCGATGGGTGGCGGGGGAGACGTGGAAGACGTAGACGTTGATCAGAGGCATTCGGTTTTCAACAGTCAAGTTGTCAGCAAAGAGTATTTGGCAAGGATGTAACACCTTTTTCTAAAAGAATATAATACTTATGAGCATTAGAGGCAATTATATTTCAATAGTCGTGTATATTTTCCTTGTTGCTGTTTTTGTGCTTGGGTGTCAAGATAACAAGTCCGCCTTGAAAGAGATTGAAAAGCAGTTGGAGGCGGGAACGCCGCAAACAGCAGCTGAAGGCTTAGAGGCGTTTATCGAAACTGCACCTGAGGATCCGAAGGCACGGTTATTGCTCGGACAAGCCTACAATGCGTTGGGACGGTACAACGACGCAGTCGAGCAATTACGAAAAGCATCACAACTCTATGCCGCGCAACCGGAGGAACGTACCGCTGCACGCTTTGAATTGGCACGTACTTATCTGAGATTCGGTGATAGAACTTCCGCTTTTCGTGTGCTCAGGCTTATCCAACGCAGCACTTCAGACCCGGAAACACTGCACAAGATCATTGATCTTGTAGGAGATCGCTATCGAACAAGACGGTTGACACACGGCGACTCAGATAACTATTCGCCGACCTTCTCACCAGATGGCACACAGATCGCCTTCGCATCTTTCCGAACTGACAATGGCGAGATCTATTTGATGGACTTGAATGGACGCATCCACCAACGTGTAACTTATACAACCGATTTCAACGACAGTTCACCCGTATTCCTTAAGACTCCGAACTATCTTTTTTATAGCAGCGAACCGAAATCTTCTCGCGATGTCAAAGTCGTCATCCAGAGTAGCGGTTCCACACCGATCTACGCTGGCTTCAACCTGACGCACATTCATAGTAAAATCACACGAGAGGTTTTACCGGTGACCTTCGGTGCGCGTGCGCCGCGCGCCTCGCCAGCGGGCAATCAGATTGTTTATGAATCCAACGTAGATGGGAATCTGGAATTATACCTGCTTGATTTGGATGGTGTCGATTTAGCGCGGTTCACGCCAGAGGACATTGAACACAAACGTATCACTTTCAACGAAACCGATGACGGCAGCTCGACCTTTTTCCCCGACGGGAAACGGATTGTGTTTGTGTCGTCACGGAATGAGGTGAACCAGCTCTATACCGTAGATATTGATGGACAAAACGAGACGCATTTCAATCCGAGCGGTCACGATTGCTACAACCCGACGGTATCGCCTGACGGTCAGACGATTGCTTATGTCTCCGAGAGGGATGACGATTGGGAGATTTATCTTATTGATGCAGATGGTAAAAATGAGAGACGCGTAACCAACGGCATCGGTAGGTCGATTCAACCGGCTTTCTCACCTGATGGACGGCACCTCGTGTTTGTTTCTGACAGAAGTGATACCTTCCATATCTATCTGATGTCCTTTGACGCACCGGTTACGCGTGAGGACTTAGTTAAACGTTTGCGGTAGGGACGAGGTAACCTCGCCCCTACGCTCGGAGGTGGAAGACGCACCGGTTACGCGTGAAGATTTAGCAGAGCGTTTGCGGAGGTAAACAGATATGCTTCAAGTGACTAAACCAGAAGGTTTCGGCAACATCCAACTTGAAGAGGTGCCGATGCCGACAATCAATGCACGTCAGGTTCGGGTGGCGGCGGATACAACGTTAATTAGTCGCGGTTCTGAACTGTTCCGACGTTATATCATGGAAGAGGCGGTTCCACCGTCAATCATGGGGTACTCACTCACAGGCGTTGTGGAAGCGGTTGGTGCGGAAGTGAGCGATTATCAGGTAGGTGAGCGCGTTATGGTTGTCGCACCGCACGCGCAATACGTTGTCGCTGAACCTAACGCAACGGATGGACGCATCGTCCGGCTTTCTGGCGATGTGAGTTTTGAAGCGGGAACCTTCCTCCCCTTGGCGACGAGTGCTGTCGCTTGGTCAGATTCATCGGGTGTCAAAGAGGGAGACACTGTTGTTGTGTTGGGACAAGGCTTGGTAGGGAGTCTGATGATGCAAGTGTTACGCGGTTATAACCCGGCGCGGATTATCACCGTGGACGCGTTGCCGCTCCGATGCGAATTATCGACGCAACTCGGTGCCGATGTATCCATAAATGCTGATGAGACGGATCCGGTTGAAGAGGTACGTCGTCTTACCGAGGGTAAAGGTGCGGACTTGGTCATAGATTGCGTCGGTGGCTATGCCGGTGTCAAATCGTTTGAACAGGCACAAGACATGACTCGACAGTTCGGTACGATTCAATTAATCGCGCTCTATCAGCAAGCTCCGCTCCCGTTACATTCCTCAAAAATGATGAGCAAACGTCTGGTGGCTGGTATCCTGACGGAGGAACCGCGCGCTCAGATCGCTGCGCGCGCCTTGCAAAAGATAGGGAGTGGCGAGATCCGCGCCTCCGAAATGATTACGCACCGTTTTCGTTACACGGAAGTGAAAGCTGCGTTTGATCTCCTCTGGAACTCGCCGGGTGAGGCACTCGGAGTCTTGATAAAATGGCAGTAGATAGTCTTTCGCGAGAAGTCGAGTTTCAGACAGAATTGCGCGGTATGCCCCTAACTTTTTCCACAACGTGGGGACTCTTTTCTCCGAAGGCGGTTGATGCCGGAACGCATTTATTGATTGAACATCTCGACCCCCGAGAGGGTGATACCTGCCTTGACCTCGGTTGTGGATACGGTGCTGTCGGTATCACGCTTGCGAAGTGCGTCCCGACCGGAACCGTCTATATGGTGGACAAGGATTTTGTCGCCGTCGATTACGCTCGCAAAAACGCGAAACAGAATGGTTTACAGAACTGTCACGTCCTTCTGAGCAACGGGTTTAGCCATCTCGTGGATGTCCAATTCGATCTCATCGCCGCCAATTTGCCTGCCAACGTCGGTAAGGAACTTTTACAAATTCTTTTGGTAGATGCCAGAAAGTATCTTAAACCGAATGGACGGCTTTATGTCGTCACAATTTCGGGGCTCCGAGAGTTTATCAAGCGCAATTTTAAGACGGTTTTCGGGAATTACCGGAAGGTTAAACAGCGTCACACGCATACGGTCGCAATGGCGACTCGCGTGTAGTACTTTCGTCATCCGAATTCGGACCTAATTGGATAGGCTACTTACAAGCCAACCCATTACTCATGATATGTGAGCTTTATCTCGCCTTTATGGCTTCTTGAGTTGCCCCCATAGAATAGAGAGTGTGCCCGTTGGAAGAACTGTAAGTGCCGCGTCATCTATCCAATCGGCTCCCCCCTCCCTACTGGGAAGGTTCGTCAGGTTGGTCATCTGTCCCGTTGCAATTGTGTAGTGATAGATTTCGGTGCGGTGGCGTGGTTGTGGCCGCGGCGGTGGCCACTTTTCTGATGTAATCATAAGGTGTTTTCCTTGCATCCAACAGACATCATGTACAAACTGCTTGCGTGTCATATCTATTTCTTTTATCCAGCGTCCGCTCTTGGTTCTGAAGACGAGTTTATTTGAAATGAGGTTGTTTTCATGGTATACTGCCTCGCTGTATACAACCTCATTGCCGTCAGGTGACCAGCGGAAAGAGAAGTATTCTGTGCCTTCCCGGGGTAGAAATAGCTGATGTCTTCTGCCATCAGCGTCCATTAGATAGACGGTATTATATGACACCGTGTAAGCGATGTGTTTGCCATCTGGCGACCACCCCTGCAGGCTTATGGTGATTCCTCCTGGGTTCTCTGTTAATTGTGTGATCTCTCTGGTCGCTAAGTCAATCTTGTAAATATCCCAGGCTCCACTCCGAGAACTTAGAAATGCGATGTATTTGCCATCTGGCGACCATTCAGGTTGGATGTTCAACCCGGGGTGATCCGTTATCTGCTGTAGTTGGCTGCCGTCCTGATTCATGATGAACACGTCGACCTGCTGTGTCTTTTGGACGGGTGCCCATCTTTTTTCTTTCACAAAAGCGATGTGTTTGCCATCTGGCGACCAACGTGGTAATTTATCTTTGTCAGGGTGGTGTGTGAGCCTTTGGACGTTGGTACCGTCATCATCCATTACGTAAATTTCGTAGTTACCGTCCATATTTGAATGAAATACGATTTTGGATGAGGCAGCCGTAGCAACACACATCAACAAACCGATGATGAAAAAAAGTTTGTACAGCATCCTGGGGGATCCTCCTTTCTGACAAACGAGTGTCCTTGGACGATGGACACTCGTTTGTTGAACATTGTGAGATTTGCAAGACATTAAGGCCAAAAATACCAGTCATCTTCAGCCCGTAAACTCAAATCATCGCCATCGGGATTCGTAACAGAAAGCTGCGTATAACCGACCGCTGTGTACGGCTCATCGTCCGGGCGACCTGGCAGCGCAGAAACGTCTATGTAACTGAAAAAACTCCAGGAAGCGTAGTTCTGGGGCATGCCATCATCCTCATCATATTTATCCATTGTACCACCCCCAGCATTCTCATCAATAAATGTGGGCTTCTCTTTTACCTGAAGTTTAAATACGTGGGAATAATTGACCTTGGAATCTGTCACATAGTGATGCGCGTAAATTGTGTGATCACACGTAATAGTCGAGATATCTTCATTGGGTTTAAAGTGTGAAAAATTTCCGATCGTCACATAACCATAGATAAATATATTGGGATCATCACCAACATCAACCGTCCCACTCGCTGAGTCATCTGCCAGTACCGTCAATGAGAACAGACTCATGAATGCTAACATAAACGTGGCAAGTGTGAAAAGAAAAAACCGTTTCATCTTAAAATCTCCTTATAACAACTATAGTTTGGACAGTTTCTGTGAGACCGGTGCCTATTTTCAAAACGTTTCTGATTTTTCTAAGAGTTCCTAACACAAACCTAACTCAGAGAAAAAACATAAATACTGAAGACCAGGACCGTAGGAACCAAATCTCTGTAGAAACGCACTTGCTAAAGAAGCTAAACCCGGTAGGGGTAGCACCTGTATCAAGATTAAAATTGCCCAAAGTTTAGTATAGGAGACGTGACTTATTGTAACACGTCCCCTGTGTCTGGGTCAACAACTTTAAACACAATCCAACCAGCCACCGCTTTTTCACTCAGACTCCACGCCAAATTCCTTCCGGAGAAGTCCACGCGCTTCGTGAAGTTTACGTTTGACCGTGCCAAGCGGCAGATCAAGTCCCTCCGCAATTTTCTTCAGCGTTAAGCCATCGATATAAAACAAGATAGCAACTTCTCGGATATATTCAGGTTTGTTCGGTGGATGTCGCACCGTTTCAATAGCATCTGCCTTCACTTCTGTTCAATTCTGTTCACGAAGGAGAATCTCAGTACCCTTATTGACATACCACAACTGAACGCTGAAATTACACTGTAAGAATGATTTGACATGAGCGGAACAGTTCGGTATAATTGTAACATTGTTAGGTCCAGCAACAATCAAAATACTTTTCCCAATAGAAAGTCCCCAAAGGAGAAACAGAAAAGATGGCTCGTTTTAGTTTCGTGTTAACGTTCATCGCGTGCATCGGGATGTCCGTTGGTATCGTCTTTGCACAAGGTGAAGTTGCAGATGGTGGAACCGTTCGAGGTCAAATTGTTGATACCAGCGATAAGCAGAATCCGATTGAAGGCGTTGAAGTCAAGATCGTTGGTGTAGACGGTACAGAATTTATAGCAACAACAGACGCTAACGGCGATTACGTACGAGCAGGCATCCCCGCAGGTCGTTACCTTATCAGTATCTATAAAGACGGATATGGCGATCGCATCGGAAAACCGGTTACAGTTGTCAACGGCGGCGACCATTTTGTCCCGCTCAAGATGACCAAAAAGTCGGGAGGGGTTGCTGGTTTCCTCCAAAGATTCAGAGTCGGACAACAGGACACCTTTAAGGACATACATAAGGACATCCCTGAGAACATGGCAGAAAATCCGAATGAGCATTGGTACAACATCACCTTGATGAACAACAAGATCGGTTACATGCATACATCCAGTGATAAAACCGAGTACGAAGGTGAAGAGGTAGATCGAACCAAAATTGACATAGTTATGAATCTTAAAGCACTCGGAACCAGTGTAACGGTAGAGATTACCCGTGTTGAGTATACCGGTGTCGATTTAATGCCGCGCTACTTCCTTTCAACTGCCAATGAATCCAGTTTAAAACAGGTGGAAGGACGGATTGTAGATGGCACTGCCTACATAAAAACGACTCTCAACGGTGAAACGACCGAATCAGAAGTCGCTGTGCCACCGGACACAATTTCTGAACATACAGGTGTGGAATCACTCTTCCGGAAAGGTCTTAAGATAGGCGAGAAACGGAACTTCCACATTTTCAGTTTCGATCTCTTGAAGCCTGTGAAGACAGAGATTGAGGTTGAAGGACGAGACACCTTAACCTATCAGTCGGCGGAAAAGCAGGTTTATGTTTTGCGTCAGACGATGGATATGATGAACGGCATTACAGCGAAAGTTTGGCTTGATGCCGATGGCGTGAGTTATCGGACAGAAGTACCGATGATGGGATTCACTATGATAACAGCGAAAACGGATAAGAAAACGGCTCTCAGGGGTACTGAAGAGATTGATGTCGTTTTAAAAACGCGTATTCTTCCGTCCGGGGGGCATCCGATGCGGAACGCCAAAAACTTTGAAGCGGATGTCAAATTGACCTCGGGAAGTCTTGCTGATACCATCATGTCTAATTCCCGTCAAAAATTGGAAGTAGACAGTAAGAATGTAGGTAGGCTTTCGATTCAGGTGCCGACAGTTGTCGCGGAGGATTGTCCCGATTTACCGCTTCAGCGTGTTGAGAGTGAATACCTTGGCGCGAGTGCCTATATTCAGACCGATGCCCCGGCGATTCGTGCGAAAGTGCTGGAGATATTGGATGGAGAGGTTAATTCGTGGCGTGCGGCAGAAAAACTGTGCCGCTGGGTTCATACGGCTATGACGGATAAAAAGATGAGCGGTGGTTTCGGTTCATCGTTGACTGCGTTGGAATCGCTCTCTGGGGACTGTACGGAACACACTGTCCTTTTCATTGCCTTGGCACGCGCTGCTGGCATTCCGGCACGTATCTGTTCGGGCGTCACTTATGCAAAAGATGCGTTCTACTACCATTTCTGGCCCGAGGTCTATGTCGGCAGCTGGGTACAGATGGATCCGACGTTAGGACAAACCATCGCCGATGCGACGCATATTCAACTTGGCGGAGGTACTGTGGAATCGGATAACCTGATGGAATTCGCTGAAGGCGTTTTCCGGACGCTCAATCAACTTGAAATTGTGATCGTTAAGTAACGTTATGTAGCGTTGCTTTGCGGGGCGTTTACGATTTAGGGTTATAAGTGGTAGGTTAAGAGGTTATAAGAAGAGGACTTGGAAGTACCCGCGAAAAAATCCGCAGAAATCCGAAGAAACACCCCAATCAAAAACACCGCTCTTAACTTATAACTTATACCTTATAACTTATAACTGACAACTCTATGGCATTTCTGAACCCATTTTTTCTTTTCGGACTCCTCGCCGCTGGTATCCCCCTAATTATCCATCTCTGGAACCGCCGTCGTGTTGTGACAATTGATTTTAGTAGTCTGATGTTCTTAATGGCGGCGCATCGCGAAAATGCGCGTCGATTCCAACTCAGGCATCTTCTGATTCTGCTGTTGCGGATGCTGATCATTGCGCTTATTGCGCTCGCCTTATCGCGCCCGTTTCTGACGCTTGGACTGCCGGTCGCGTCCGTGCGTGCAAAAACCGATGTCGTTATCGTTTTGGATAACTCTTACAGCATGGCGTACCAAGACGTTGATGGCATCAGGTTTGAAAAAGGGAAAGCTTTGGCAACTGATATTCTGGCAACACTACGGCACGGTGATAGTGCCGCGTTGATCTTAATGTCAGACGTTCCGAATCCGATCTTCCGGCAGCTGACACCAGATATTGGGAGTGTCGTTGCGGCGATTAACGGTGCGGAAGTCTCTTACCGTGCCACGAATGTTCAGTCGAGTCTTGAGCTTGCACACGAAATTCTCGCTGAGTCGGAACAATTGAACAGAGAACTCTATCTCATTTCAGACTTTGCGAAGAATGGGTGGGAAAACGTAGGTGCGATGTTACCTCGCACCTACAATCGTTCTGGTGCGCGTGTTTCTCTGATACCTGTTGCCGAAGGAGAGTCGCATAACACAAATATTGAAGAGATTCGTCCATCGAACCAACTAATAGGTGTCCATTTACCGTTCCAATTAAATGTGAGGGCTGCGAACCATTCGGCAGCGCCATTGGCACGGAGCATAATAACGATGTTTATTGGAAGCGAGAAACAGAAAACTGTGAGTTTTTCATCGGCAGCCAACGAATCACTAAACACAAGTTTAACATACAATTTTTCTACACCCGGAACACATACCGGCTATTTTACATTAACATCGGATCGGCTTAATATTGACAATCGGCATTACTTCGCTTTGGACGTTATCGGCGAGGTGCGTGTGCTTTGCGTCGGAGAACAGACGGAATACCTTGCGTTGGCACTAAATCCGCGTAAAAATAGCCGTCAGCAATCAGCCGTCAGCAATCAGCAAAGAGATTTTCTTAACGCCTCACCGACAGCCGATAGCCGACTGCTAACAGCCGATACAATGATTCTGCCGACGCAATGTACACCTCATCAATTCGAGAGTTTCCCGCTTGAAGATTACGATGTTATTATCTTAGCGGATGTACCGAACCTTACCCGTCAAGCGGGTGCGCAGGTGCAAGAGTTTCTCCGTCACGGCAAAAGTGTCATAGCGTTTGTCGGGAGCGGCAGTGAAGTGGAGAGTTACAACCGGTTTAGCAACGTTTGGATGCCTGCCGAGTTCGGCAGTACGCTGAGATGGACACCGCCGCAGCAGATTCGGACGTACCAAGAGACGCACCCTATATTCGACGTTTTTTCAGGTGAAGGATTTTCTGCACAGTACGCACCAAGGTTTTACAGTGGCATGGTGTTACGTTCTACGCCTGCGTCAAAAGTCATCGCACGTTTCGGCGATGATACGCCTTTTCTAATTGAACGGAGCGATGGGACAGGAACTGTCCTACTCTACAACTGTGGGCTATTTGCGCAGCAAAGCAGCACCGCTAACGCAGGTGCCGGACCTACCGGAACGACGACTTATACAAACGACCTGCTTGTTAATCCTTATTTCCTACCGATCCTTCAACAGAGCGTTCTTTACACTGCGGCGGCAAATAACCATCTCGTAACATGGGGTGGACATATCGGGGACACCTATACAGCGCGTTATCCTCGGAGTGCTGGTGGGAAAGCCACTATTGAATTGAAAACGGATACCGATACACCAGAGAACGATAGTTCTGGTACCGATAATATCAGTGTCGTTCCGATTGCTGAAGACGGTACATTGCAATTCCGTGGTACAGAGCGTCCGGGTATCTATCAGATTGAGGTACGAACGCAGGACAGGCTCCAACGAGACTTTTTTGCGGTCAACGTTGATAGGAGAGAGGCTGATTTAGTACAGATTCCGCTGCAGCAAGCGGCTGCACGCGTCGGTGCGCAGACAGGAACAGAGGAAACGACGGGAGGAACAACAATAGCAGCGGATGCTTACAACATGAAAAGACACGGTAGGGAAATATGGGGTGAATTGCTGCTCTTGACTGTTTGTCTGATGCTCCTTGAAAGTTATCTCTCGAACCGGGGTTCACATGCGTTCCAGGGAAGAGGCGGCAATCCAGATAACGATGGTACCTTGACTTTAGGTGAAACATAATGGTAGATTTTAGGTCAGCCGCGCGCTCGCTTGGGATTTTGTGCTTAATTGGGCTGTTGAGTATCGGTATACAGGGTGAAGTTTCGTCAGAAACAACGACGACTTCACAGCAGACGACGACTTCACAGCAGCAAGTAACGGGGTCAAGAGATAAGTCGAATACTGTGCGCAGCCTCGTCATCAAGGGTAATAATTCCTTTTCCGAACAGCGAATTCGCGCCCTGATGCAGACAGATGTCTGGAGCGTATATGATGAAACGGTTCTGGCATCAGATTTTGATGCGATCATCAATTTTTATATGGAGAATGGCTATCGTTTTGCGCGGGTAGACAAAGAACATACCTCTGTGAAGAAATTCGCTGATGGGGTTTATCTGGGTATTGAGATTGACGAAGGCGTTATAGGGAAAATCGACTTATCGGGTAATGAGAAAACGAAAAAAGATGTTATTCTGCGTGAACTCTTGTTTGAAATCGGTGGTGTTTACATAGAAGCAGATAAGGAGGAAAGCGAGCAGATACTTCGTGATAAGAGTTATATCGGAGCAGCGAGGATTACCCCGTTGTGGGATGTGAGTTCCAATACAGTAGCGATTCAGGTTAATGTCACGGAACTCTGGTCGCCGCCAGTTCCATCAATTGATCCAGCATTGAACAGTCAAGGTGGTACTTTTCTTTTAGGGTTGCGCGAATCCAACGTATTTGGCTCTGGTCACGACACCGAAGTGCGTTATCAACGGATCAGTGAGATCGGTGAAAAAACGAAGAGTCTTTTAACATGGAAGTATCGAATGCCGCGTGTTGTCAATTCACACTGGAATTTTGATGGTGCCTACATCCAGAGACGCGAAGGCGATTCGTGGGCGATCCTATTAGAACGTCCGCAATATACATTGAAAAGTCGTTGGAGTGCGAGGTTTACGCTATCAGAAGTGATTGGTGATTTTTCATGGTTTGAAATGGATCCGTTTTCTCATACGTTAGAGCGAACGGATAGGTTTGAGGTCAATTCACAAGGCGTGTCTGGTAGAGTCCGGCGATACTTTGGGGACCGAGAGCGTCAAAACTATATTGGACTTTGGGCAACTTCACGACGTTCAAAGTACGAACTCCTTGAAAAGAAATTTCCTTCTACGGCGGATCCATCAAATCGCGACCGCAAATTGGTGGGTATTACTGTTGGGCGAAAACGTGTCACTTATTACAAGACGCAATTTATCAGAGGGATGGGGCGCGAGGAAGTTTTTTTAGTAGGTTCTGAATACGCGTTTTCATTCGGTCACGCCTCCTCTCTATACGGTTCGGACAAATCAGAAGGCTATGTGAACCTTATAGGTAGCTCGGTATGGACACGCGGAAGTCGGATATTAGGCACAGCTCTTATAGATATAAGTTCATATTTCACAACACATATTGAGAATTCCACGTTTCAGGCGCGAACTTCGTGGTATTACACAGACGTATTCAATACAGGCGACATTTATACAGTTGACAAAGGGTTTCGTAAAAATGGCTTTTTGGATTTTCATCAGACGTTTGTAATAAAATTCAAAACGAGACTGGAGTTCGGTTGGCATGGTGAAAGCCAGGTTCTCCTTGGTGCTTTCAATGGCTTGCGAGGTTACGACTACCGGCAATTTGGCGGTGAAAAAATGATGGTGCTGCGCCTTGAGAGCCGAACTGTTTGTGGTGGGACACTCTTCAAGAAACTTGATGAAGGGATTGAAGCGGTTGCTACTTTCATCGCGAAGCCATTTAGCAAACGTTCCGTCAACCTTGGGCTCATCTTAAGTGCGACTGCCTTTACCGATATGGGTTATATCTGGAATGGGAAACGAACATTTAACCTGATGGATCCGAAGCGGAGTGTTGGGTTCGGATTAAGGGGTGGGTTTGCCAAGGTTAGCAATGCTGGGATATTTCGTTTTGAATTTGCGTTTCCGCTTGATGCGCCATCCTCTCCATCGATCAAACAGATGCTCTTTTGGGGAATTGAGTCCACATTCTGATACCATTTGTAGATAATGATATAGCATTACCGATTTTCAAGGAGTGTGTGGTGATGCGGAACAAACTAAATGAAGATTAAATAAATATTTCGGTAATCGTTAAAGATCGCGAGCGCAGCTCGCTCCTACCAAGAGGCTATTGATGCATTACCGAATTAAATTCTTAAACTTCATAAAGTTTGTTCTACATAAAGAGAGATTTATTAACAGAAATGGTATAATAAAGCGAATGCATTAAGATTCTCTTAAGGGTTGACAGATATAAATATGGATACACCCCCACGCACTTCATTTGAAAGTATCACATGGCGGGCTATTCTGTTAGGACTCCTGTCGCTTCCACTCAATATTTACCTCGTTGTCCAGACGGAGACGGTATGGACGACACAATATCCTACGACAATGGCGATTATCTTCAACGCCGTTTTTACGCTCTTCCTTGTCACGATTATCAACCTCCCATTAACACGCTACCTCCCAAAATGGCGACTCACGCAAGCAGAGATGCTAACGGTGTACCTCATGGTAACGCTGGCATGCGTCGTGTGTGGACACGATCTCTTACAGGCAACGATGTGCGTCTTGGGGCATGCGACATGGTTCGCGACGCCAGAGAACGAGTGGCAGTCCCTCTTTTTCCGATACATTCCGGACTGGATCGCTGTCATGAATCGGGGTGCCTTAACTGGTTATTATGAAGGGACATCTAACCTCTTTGAGATAGCGCATATCCGTGCCTGGATGCTACCGGTACTTGCCTGGTTGGTGTTCTTCTCGGCGCTTGCGTTTTCTATGATGATGCTCAGCGTCATTCTCCGTAAACAGTGGATCGAACATGAAAAATTGAGTTACCCGATCATTCTACTCCCGTTTGAGATGACGAAAGGTACGAGTTTCTATCGGAATCGGCTGCTTTGGATAGGTTTCGGTATCGGTTTTGGACTTGATCTGATTAACGGTATCAGTTTCCTCTACCCTTATGTACCGAGCATCCCGATCCGACACGACATCGGGTTGCTGTTCACCGAAAAACCGCTGAGTGCCATCGGCTCAACACCGATTCATTTGAACCCTTATGCCATCGGTATCGGTTTCCTAATGCCGTTAGATTTGTCGCTCTCTTGTTGGCTGTTTTATCTCTTTTGGAAGGTGCAGCTTGTCTTCGGTGCGATGACGGGGATGAACCAGACACCGGGCTATCCGCACATTGATATGCAATCGCTGGGTGCGTATTTCGGACTCTGTTTCTTCGCGCTCTGGATAACACACAAACACTTATGGCAAGTTATCCGTAATATCTTAGGTTTGAAAACAAGCCTTGATACCGCGACCGAGCCGATGGGGTACCGCGGCGCGTTCATCGGATTACTGATGAGTATCGCAGTTGTGTTCGGATTTTGTCTGAAGGCGGGGATGTCGTGGTGGGGTGTGCTTGCGTTTTTCAGTATCCATTTCATACTCGTTTTAGCGTTCACACGGATGCGTGCAGAACTCGGAACGCCAACAATGGATTTCTATCGTGCAGGTCCGGGTATCTTCCTTACTTCGATTCTTGGCTCCAGAAAGATTGGCGCGCCGACGTTGACAGGTTTCGCTTTCCTCTATGGGTTCACCCGGAATTACCGTTCGCAACCGATGCCGAATCAGTTAGAGGGGTTTAAACTCGCTGAAAAAGGGCAAATCAATACACGTCAACTGCTTTGGGTGATGTGGGGTGCGACGGTTATCGGGCTACTCATCGGGTTTGTTGCGTTTCTACATGCCGGTTATCGGCACGGCAGTTTGGGAACGTGGCGCGGACAGGAGGCGTTCAACGACTTGCAACGCTGGTTGACGCTCCCGAACGATACAGACTGGCGGCACCTCGGTTTCTTCGGATTCGGTATCTCTCTGACACTCACGACGCTCTTTATGCGGCTGCGATTTATCTGGTGGCAGCTGCATCCGCTTGCCTATCCGCTTGCAGGTAACTGGAACTTTGGTCGGCTCTGGTTTCCTGTCTTTCTGGCGTGGTTGATAAAGTCGATACTGATTCGGCACGGTGGGATTGGCGCGTACCGCCGAACACTGCCTCTCTTCTTCGGGACAATGCTCGGTGAATTTGTCATGGGGAGTATCTGGGCGATTTTAGGGTTATTCCTCGGACAACGGATGTATTCGTTTAAACATTGGTGAACTGTTCCATTGAATTCCGCCTATTACTTTAGGCATTTTTTGTGGTGAAGGGAAGCGCAACCTGCCTAGAACGTTCTAAATGCTATTCCAGACAGGTGCAGCTTACGATTCGTCGTTCTGCTGTTGTGCTCGAATTTCTTGGAGTATCTCGACAACAGTCTCCATTTGTCCCTCAAGTCTGCCAATACGCTGTTCGACAGATGTCGTTGCTTCAGCATCTTCATCCTCGTCTGAGGTAACTTCGACGGTTTCGACAGTATCGGTATCCGTGTCTTGTTCTTGCCCTTTCCAGATGTCTTTAAGGAAGGGCGGCATTGATTGTCGGACAACCTCACTGACATCCTTGAGTTCACCACCAATGGTTTTCTTCATCTGGATGAGAGTGGAGTCGAAATCATCAACACATCCTTCTCTGACGTATGCTGAGACTTGGTGGCACGCGAAACAGATGTCGCCGAAAGAGGCATCCGTTTCGAGGGGTTCAAACAGTCCGTCGGGTACGGCACTAAGGTCCGTGAGCAGGTTAAGTGCGTTGTTAAATTGCCGAGCGCACCGTTCGGCACCGTCTGAGAAATGTTCTGTAATCGCGGAAGTTTCTACAATACGTGCTGTGGTTTCTAATAGCCGTAGAATCCTGCGAATTTCCTTTTGGGATTCATGTTCGTTAGACATGGTTATCTCCTTTTTAAGTCGATTTATTATATAGAGTCCGTTTAGATTGAAAAGGATAGTACAAAATACAACTTGCGCGATTCCTTCGACAAGTGTGCCACAAATAAGCAAGAGAACGGAAAGTGAATGGCAATTTCCGAAACTGCCTATCGGATTTGTCTATATAGAGTCACCTCGAACTAAAAGGAGAGTAAAAAATCTATAAGACTTAGGAATTACCGGTGCCGCACTTCAGATGGTTTCGGATTTTAATTCATTGACGTTTCGGCGGACCTTGATGACCGCTTTAATAATGTCCTCTATAGCCTCCTCGTTTGCCATAAGGATGTTTTGGCTGAGGGAGAGACCTGTTTGACATATTTTTTCGGTTTCAGGACAGTGTACATCGTCGTACTTGAGCCCTTGACCGAATAGATTAGTGGCGAGAAACGATGCACGGTACATAGGCGTGGTATACCAATATCCGATCGGTATACCTTCAGCGCGCATCGCGCGGAGAAAGGTCTCACGGGAGATACCTTCAAACTCTTCGGAATCGAAGAGTGCTTTATACCCGTGGCATCCGCCGCGCGTCGCGCGCGGGTCGAGTGGTGTGACTTTGATACCGGGCACCTCGCCGAGCCAACCGTCTAACCATCGCATGTTCTTATGCCGGTAATTGGTCTCAGCTTCAAGCCGTGTTAGGCGTGAAAGGAGAAGGGCTGCTTGCCATTCCGTCATTCGGAAGTTACTGCCGAAGGGTTCCGCTACGCCGAATTCAGCATCGGGCAGTGTGCGCCCGCAGTTATGCAGTGCGTACGCCCGTTCGTAGAGTTCACGATCGTTGACCAAAACGATGCCGCCTTCACCGGCGCAAAGGTTCTTTGAGGATTGGAAGCTGAAGCATCCGAAATGTCCCCAACTACCGACACCGCGTCCGCGCCATTCTGCGCCGTGTGCTTGTGCGCAATCTTCGACGATCTTAAGGTTGTGTCGTTTCGCGATGTCAACGAGTGCGTCCAAGTCCGCTGGATAACCCGCGATGTGAACAGGTAGAATAACTTTCGTCTTTTCGGTTATCGCGGTTTCGACTTTAGAAGCATCCAACAGGAAACTGTCCGGTGCAGTATCGACAAAGACCGGCACAGCATGTGTCATCAGAATCGCGACAACTGTTGCTTGGAAGGTGTAAGGCGTTGTGATGACTTCGTCGCCTGGACAAACGCCAGCTGCTTTGAGTGCCACATAGAGTGCTGTGGTGCCGCTATTGACGCAAACGCCGTAGTTCGCGCCTTGGAATTCGGCGAATTGTTGTGCGAATTCGGGGACTTTCGGGCCACCGACTCCCCATTGTCCGCTCTTGTAGATACTTTCAAACGCTTCGATATCGGTAGGATCCTGTATGGGCCAAGTAGGGTAACCGGCTGTTCGGACAGGTTCGCCACCGTTTATTGCCAATGTTGCCATCTTCTCATCCCCCTTCAATCGTTACGCTAACTTTTCTACATAATCCTGCAAATCTGGTAGTTGTGCCCTATCAAACACGTCTTGTAAAAGAGAATCTAAATGACCGTCTTCAACCTTAGCAATCAATGTATCGAGAACATCTCGTGCTTTTCTTTCTAATTCGGTGTCAATCGCGCCGATTTGGATTGCCTCTTCAAATTCGTCTTCATCCTGAATTTCATAGGTGCCGTCTGGGTTTATCCAGAGGTCTAAGAACAGGTCGGTTATCTCGAAACAGTCAAGTTCACCCGCCGTATTCATGCGCCGCTTGACGGGTTTCATAATATCGCAGTAATAACCGGTCCACTCGTTATCCAGATTGTAAACTTTGCCGATATCATACCAAAGTCCCGTAAACACGAACCAGACCGCGGCGAAGTTGTCTGCTAAAACCGTTTCACCGTTTTGAACTATCGGTGAAGATGGCTTAACCCGCTGAGACGTGACAATAACGTCGTCGTCTATATAAAGCAATTGCTGTTGGAAGTGATTCACCCTGTCAGGCGGTCTTTTATAGGTAAGTGTTACGGTTTCCATGTTTTTATATTTCCTTGCGGTTCGTTGAGGTGGTTGTGGGTTGAAAGTTCCTCTCCGTATACCCGCTTTCCATTTCATATTTTATATTTCCTTGCGGTTCGTTGAGGTGAGTTGTGGGTTGAAAGTTCCTCTCCGTATACCCGCTTTCCATTTCATATTTTATATTTCCTTGCGGTTCGTTGAGGTTGACTTGGCAAAAGACGTGCTTCTCCGTAGCGTCACCCTCCATTTCATTACGGGTTTGCGGCTTTGGATTACGTCCATCCTCCAGGTTACCCGTTGTCTTGTGCTGGGCAGTAGGCCGCAATTGCCTCACGGAAGGCTTTGATATGCTTTGGTGTCGTGCCACAACAACCGCCTATTAGGTAAGCACCGGCTTCGATGAGTGCCGGAATATGGCTTGCCATCTGCTCGGGTGTCTGTGTATAGACGGTATTATGGTTTTCGTCAAGTTTTGGCATGCCTGCATTCGGATATGCCATCATCCATTTCCCGTTGATCTGTTTTTCGGTGAGTGCGGTCTGCAGCTGCTGTGTGCCGGTAATGGCGTAAGGCATCCCTGTATGTTCGTCCCGTCTGGATTCCGCGCCGCAGTTGACACCGAGGATACTAACGGCATCTAATAGGGAGCCGTTTTCCGAAAATTCGCTGTCCGTGAGAACCTCAAGGAGATCAGCAGGGGAATTTCCCCAATCTGTCCGGTATATGACCTTGCCGGTGCGTCGTTCCTTCGTCCATTTGTACGTTAAATTTACTGCAATCGGGAGGCCTGTTTCACGTGCAATGTCCACAGCGATGGCTGCCTCCTTCGCGGAGAACATCGTTTCGAGGCATAGGAAATCGACACCTTGCTCTGCGAGGGTATGGATAACTAATTTATGTGCCTCTCTGGCATCTGCGTTGGGTATCCCGAAAGTGGTATCGCCGCTGTCTGCCTCAATTGCGCCCGGAGAGGGTCCGACGGAGCCTGCGATATAGACATCTTTTTCGTTCTGTTCGGCAGCGGCTTTTGTGTGTTGCACAGCGAGCCGTATCAGACGTTTCGCGTCCGATGTGTCTTGTCCTGCCATTTCTAAATGGAGCGGTGATGCCACAAAGGTATTTGTTCCGATTGCTTCAGCACCTGCGCGGATATAGTCCGAATGGATATCGACAACCTCAGCCGGATGTAGTTCATTGGCGAGTGCGCTGTTCGCGAGTTCTATACGGCGTGCAAAGAGTTGCGAACCGAATCCGCCGTCGTAGAGAATCGGTTTATCCAATTTTAATCGTTCTTGAAATTTTTTAATTTTACCTTGCGGTTCGGTGAGATGGACTGATGGTTTCACGTTTCCTCCATTGTCTTGGGTTCTCCTATCTCTTAAAAATTGGACAAACCCTCAGTCGCGTAGAATTTGCCAGAAGTCGTTGTGAAACGAAGTGGAACAACGCCCAGGAGCCTATAATTAAAAAAACATCGGTTTGAATTGACAACCTTCCACGAATATATCAAAGAAATCGGGGGTCGTTTCTAATTCGATATGCTCAATATTGTTAACGAATGCTTCAATATTTGCGCGTTTTTTGTCAGAAAGAAGGACAGCTGTCGCGCCCGCGATTGCAGCGTTGCCTATTTTGACGACCTTTGCTTCTGGTACAGGTGCAAGGAATCCGATTTCAACGGCATCTTGTAGGTTAACGTAATTCGCAAAGCCTCCCGCCAAGAAGAGTGTTGTGATGTCTTCGGGGACACAACCGAAATGTCGGAGGACAATATACTGTCCGCAGTAATTTGCTGCTTTTGCTTGTGCGAGATTGCTTGCATCCTCGCGTGAGAACGTGATCCCGTGTTCTGGTAAAAGCGATATAAGTCGCTGCTTTCTATCCGAGAAGACGCCTTTCGGACTCATCTGATCATTTCGGCGCAGCTCCGCGAGGAGCGAAATCAACCCGGAACCGCACAGACCTTGTGGGGGTTCGTCATCAATCGTCGTCCAATCGAATTGGCTACCATTCCATTTTACGGATTCAATGGCACCCGGGTAAGCAGGCATTCCGTATTCAATACCGCCGCCTTCAAATGCGGGACCCGCAGGACACGATGCGGCGACCATGCGCTCCGTATTTCCGACCACGACTTCGGTGTTCGTGCCGACATCGACTAACATGATGGTTTCGTTCTGTGAGTTGATGTTGATTGAGACTAAATCTGCGGCGACATCTGCACCGACATGGCTGGCAATCAACGGCAAACTGTAGACCATCGCCTTCGGGTTCGCGCGGATCCCCAAGCGACGTGTTTTTTCAGTCAGCGATGTGGTTGAACGGATGCCGTCCCGATATTCGTGTTCAATCACGGATTTATAGGGCTTTTGTCCGATGCTTTGCACATCCTGTTTGAAGAAAATATCGCGCATCGTTGTGTTTCCGACAACGACGACTTCATAAATCTCCTGTCGGACGAAGTTATGCCTGTCGCACAACTCCATGATTTCACTGTTTAGTGCAGCGATAAGCGAGCGGCGGAGTTCTCCGTGAAATTCACCATCATAGCTGATACGGTTCATGATGTCGCTGCCCCCGAAACGCTGCGGGTTTTCAAAAGAGCTAACGGAGACGGTTTTTCCGTTCTCCAAGTCCACCAGATTCGCCACGACTGTCGTTGTGCCGATGTCTATGGCTAACCCGTAAAGGTGTCCTCGGTAACGGTCGATAGGTTCATCGTTGTAGTAGACGGTTCCGTCGCGGTGTGTGACCCGTGGGTTCAGTTCCAAAGTTTGATCGCCATCTATCGTGGTATGCGTCAGGATCCTCGGTGTGCGCCGGAGGGGTGTGAATTCGACATCCGAATTGACATCGAGAACAACCGCTTGGCAGGCGAGGCGGTAGTTCTCGCGCAGGAAGGCTTCTGCCTCGTTAGGGGGGCGCAGGCTGTCCATACCGCGTTTAATTTCAACGATGCATTCGTGGCACTGACCGGTTCGGAAGCAGGAGGTGGGGACCTGGACGGCTAAGTCGTCGGCATAGTCAAAAACGGTTTTGCCGGGGGTGAGTCGATGCACCTTTCCGTCGCTTATGATTGTGCCTTGGAATTCGGCTGTTTGATCGGGTGTATCCGTCTCCCATGCGCTGCGATAATCCAATTTATCGTCCCCGACACATAGCAGTCCTGTTCCTTCATCGATTTTCCGTTGGTTTCGGCAGCCGAACTGCGCTGTGCAGTGGTCAAACCGATTTTTGTAGGGACACCGATAGGTCGCTTGTTCATCGGCGTGGACAACCAGTCCTTCAAAAATCTGCGTAATTTTATCGAGACGCTTTTCGTATTCGGCTTTGTCTATCTTTTTCAATTTTTTAATTTTCCTTGCGGTTAAACAACAGAGAACTTGACATTTGATATCCTTTCTTAAATCTGAAGAAATACCCAAGCCAAAACCCTTCCACTTCGTTTCAGACGATATGCTTGGGCTTAGAGGATAAGCACAAAAACTATCCGATATTTGGATAAACTCGGTTACTTACAAAGTGTTACCACTCTTCGTCTGGTGCTTCGAGGAATTGCTTCGCGAGTGCGACGCAGGCGAGTGCGTCTTTGCCGTATCCATCGGCCCCCATGTCGTCTGCGAATGTTTGTGTGACGGGTGCGCCGCCGACCATAATTTTCACTTCTTCGCGTAGGTCTTCGTCAATAAAGGCATCAATCGTTTTTCCCATGTTCGGCATCGTTGTCGTTAGGAGTGCTGACATCCCTAAAATCGGTGCCTCGTATTCCTCAACAGCTTCAATGAATTCGTCTTCAGAGGTATCAACGCCGAGATCGTATACCACGAAACCTGCGCCGCGCAACATCATGATACAGAGGTTTTTGCCGATGTCGTGTAGGTCGCCTTTGACGGTTCCCATAATCACTGTCCCGATGGGTTGAATGCCTGAATCCGAGAGAATTGGCTCAATATGTGCCATGCCTGCTTTCATGGCGCGTGCACACGCTAAGACTTCTGGTACGAAGATGAAGTTTTCTCGGAATTTGATGCCGACGATGCCCATTCCTGCGATGAGTCCATCGTCCATAATTTCCAACGCTTCCGTGCCGTCTCCGAGTGCTGCTTCCGTCAGCTCGTCAACGGTGTGATGGTCGCCGTCAATGAGTGCAGCAGCGATGTCTTGCATAGCCGGCGTTGCCTGCGCGAATATCTCAATGGTGCGTGTGATCTCATCGGGTTCTTCAAGGAACTCTTCAATTTCTTCGCGAATAAAGTCGTTTGCGATGTCGTTAATAGATGCCACGTGTCTTAAATTCCTCCTCAAAGATGTAATGATACCACACACCCGAAAAGATAGCAAATGAAATTTACATCGAAAAGAGGCGTTCGGTAAATATAGAATTAATAGGCGCGCTTTGAGAGCGCGCCTATGGTCAAGAGGTTTGCTGATGTCCTCTATCAGTGTTACCTATTGGTTTTTCCGGTATTCTTCTAAGAGTGCGTTGATTTTGTCAAGGAACTCTTGTGAATAAATCTGACCGACGAGTGCTTGGTGCGTTTCTGCAGCGATCGCATCCCACGCCTCACGCGCATCGTCCTCGAATTCAACGACTTGGAGACCGGCTTTCTTTTGCAAAGCCTCAACCGCTCTATCATTATCCTTCCGAATTTGTTCAATCAAGGAGGCTTGGTACTTGTCGCCGACTTCACGCAAAACTTGCTGCTCCTGCGGGGTCAGTTGATCGAATTTTTCTTTCGTTATAACCGTTGCACCGACACCGACGCTCACTGGGAGGTCCGTCATGTATTTGAATTTATCATGCCATTGGAGTGCGACAGTGACGTAGGGTGATGCGGTTACGGCGTTGATCTGTCCTGAATAGAGCGAAGACAGGACCTGTGTAACTTCCCGTGGGACGGTTGCGATGTCGGCGTTTTTGTAGAATTCGAGTGCGATTCTGTCGCTTGTCCGCGCCCACATCTTGACGCTTGGGGACTGAATATCGGCAATCGTGCGGATCGGTTCGTTGCTGAATATATAGTAGAAACCGATGTCTCCCATACCGATCAGGACATATCCGGCATCCATAAACTTTTTATCGAGGTCTTCGCGGAGAAAGTCTCGGACATGATCGAGTTCTTCATAATTTCTGAACATCCGAGGCAGCTGAAAGATGAGTACCTCTTTCTGTATTTCGCCGAGTCCGGTGGCTGTCATCGCGCCTGCGTGGATTAACCCTGCCCGCATTTTACGGATGACATCGAGTTCGTCCCCTTGAACCCCGTTTGGATAGATACGGAGTCCGATTTCGTTGTCCGTTTTGGCGCGAATTTCTCTTGCCATCGCCTCGAAATTATTCATCCATGTGGAGCCTTTCGGTGCGAGCGTCGCGAATTTAATGGATTCCGCAGCGAAAAGTGTTGTCGGTGCGGTTAACATCCCTAAAATCAGTAGACCTATAACTGTAAGTTTAAGTAAGGCATCGGGGTTGAAAACCCGTCCTGCATAGTTTGTTTGCTTCGTTATCATTGTTCCGTGTCTCCTTCCATCATTTCTGTATCAAAAAGCATATCTGTCTGACCGAGCCAACGTTTGGCTCGTGATTTTGCGAGTGCGGTTGCAGCCTCTTCACCTGGAAAGATGTCATCTGGTGCATCGATAACTTCCTGTAACATTTTTTTATAGAGCTGGATATCCTGTTTAGGATAGGCGTAGTACCGTGCCCGATAAAATTTTGCCAACAGGAATTTTCCCTCATTAAGTTCATCGACCTTATCAAGGTATTCTTTTGCTTTCTCTGGATCGCCGCCGATGGCTGGTGATCGGTCGCCGTAATAGACAGCGTAGAACAGATAGGCACTACCGAAGTAGAAAGTATCGTCTAACTCAAGGACGCGTTGCATCATTGCTTCAACGCGATCGAGGTCGATGACTTGCATCGGGTCATCTTTCTGGAGGCTGATGCCGCGTGCCATAGCGTAAGCGGCCCAAAAGAGCGGTTCAACCTGTTTTTCTTTTAGTTTCTGGAGTGCTCCTTTTAGGTCATCAAGTGGTACACTTCTTGCTTCCTTAAAGGTTTTATCGGATTTCGCTAATACCTTAAAGGCGTATTCTTCGGCGCGGACGTAATGTCCGATTGCTTGTGAGCGCATTTCTGCTGCTGTTTCAAAGTTTCCAGCGATCTCTGCGTCTTCCATTTTATCTTCGAGGAACCCGCTGTAGGAAGCGTGTGCGCGTGCGGTCTTGGTAATCAGTCCGCTGTTTCCAGTCTTCGCCAAACGCTCAAGCGTGCCGAGGTTTTTGGCGAGTGTGGATTCTACGACAACTAAATTGCCCTCCGACTGAATCCTCGACAGTTTTGCCAGGCCACAGCCGCCTAAAAATATAGGCAAGAGCAGTAGCAGCAGGAACGCTTGGATTCTCAAATGGTTATGTGTCATATAATTCACCTTAAAATTATTTGTGGTGTTTCCCCACAATTTTTGGTTAATGGTAAACGAAAAGTGGAATTTCAGTTTCGTACCACTGATAGAAAACTTATTTTGATAGTTTCGTGTCGCAAATAAAGCTGACGGATTACGCTGAAAATGGGAGTCGGACGACTGTTGCGTCAATACGTCCGTCTGATGTTTCAATTTGGACGCGACTGCCGGGTTCTGTTACTGCGATACGAACGTATCCCAAAGCGATCTCTTTTGCGAGTGTTGGAGCGAAGGTGTTGCTTGTAACCCAACCGACCTCTTTATCGCCGTTGAAAACCGGTGCGTTTGGATAAAGTTTAGAGTCGTCTTGCGATGCCGGACTCCCGTCGATTTCCATACCGCGTAGCAGGCGATTCGGGTGTCCGCGATATTTCATCCGTGCGACGATTTCTTGACCGATATAGCATCCTTTTTCAAAATCGATGGCGTGTTCTAATTCCGCTTCAAGTGGAATAACAGCATCGGTGAGTTCTGTCCCAAATCTTGGAATACCCGCCTCAATTCGCAGGGATTCAAGAGCGTTCCAGCCGATGGGTTGAACATTAAATTGGGATCCTTCAGTCATCAACGCTTTCCAAAGCGGTTCCAATCCGTCCGCTGCGGTGTAAAGCATATAGCCGATTTCGCCGGTGGTATCTGTTCGGACACAGACGATAGCGTTTTTGAAAGTTGCGTCCGCTTCACGGACGCAATTGTGGCGTTCCTGCAAATTAGCCACATCGCTCATACCGAGAACAGACTGCACAAGTTCAGACGATTTAGGACCGTGGACAGCAATCGCGCCAGTTTCAACGGTTAAATCAGAGAGTTCGACATCATCAGCGATGATGTACTTGTCGAGTTCAGTGAAGACGTTCTCTGCGGTTTCAGGTGCGGTGTCAATAGTGATTGTGTTTTGAAGGACATAGATATTTAAATCGACGATGATTTTGCCACGATGTGTTAAGAGCATAGCATAGGTGCCTTGCCCTGCGGAAAGATTTTCAACATCGTTCGAGATGATACGATGCAGAAATTTTGCGCGATCGTCGCCCGTTAACTGATGTCTACTTCGGTAAGAGACATCAGCAATACCGACGCTGTTTCGGACAGCGTGATGTTCGGAGATAGGGTCCGTGTAATGGGCGGCAAGGGACCAGCCTTGGTGTTTTTCCGCGAAGGTCGCACCGAGCTGCTCATGAATGTGATGGAGTGGTGTAGTTTTCATATTTTTAAACTTTCCTTGCGGTTCAATCAGGGTTCTCGCGGTCGGTGCGTCGTTCTCTGTTGTCCGTCGCGACGCTGTTGCGACTCCTTAATCTTAGCAATACGCATCAGAAGCAGTTATAAGTACGGATTTCTACGAAATCCTTTAAGTTAATAGTTATAAGTTAAGAGGTGGTAGGTAAATCAACCACGTACTTATAACTTATATAGTAGATCCCGTAATTATTTGCACACACGGTGACTCGTAGGGGCTGGGTAACCCAGCCCCTACGACGGGGGACTGTAAACTTATTTTCCGATTTTACTATAACTTACTAAAGTTTGGACAATTTTAAGAATTAAGGTGTTTTAAAGCAGAAAAAGAGGTATCCTTTCATAAACAGACAAAAGTTTTGAAAGGAACGTAAAAAATGGACCTCCTTCTCTGCTTAGGAGATATTCTATCGGATTTT
>JAJDTJ010000022.1 GCA_022827225.1 Candidatus Poribacteria bacterium
AAAATCCGATAGAATATCTCCTAAGCAGAGAAGGAGGTCCATTTTTTACGTTCCTTTCAAAACTTTTGTCTGTTTATGAAAGGATACCTCTTTTTCTGCTTTAAAACACCTTAATTCTTAAAATTGTCCAAACTTTAGCATGTCATAGATGAACCGTTCTAAATTGAGGCGTAAACTCTTGAAGTACTGGGCATTGTGACTCAAATCGGTTACACGATCCGAAATTTTAAGGATAATGTGCAAAAGTGCTAAGAATGCAGCGCATCCAGCTATAATCAGCCATGCTAATTTGCCCGTGGGCGTTCCCCATAACATCCATCCTATCATGACTGAACCGATGGTTGTAATCGTCACAACGCTCTTAATGAACCCATCTATCGTTCTCCATATCTGAAGTACTGAGGTCATGAGACTTTCGGCGTAAGCGACGCGGTAGAAGGTTTCAAGTGCTGTCTGCCAAAGTAGGTCTTTCTGATATTCTTCAGCAGTTTTTTGCATATAAAAAGGTCTCCTTTTAAAGATGCCTTCCACCACAATGGCAGGCACATTTTATGTACCGAGGCATAGATTTTTTGTAGGTTCTACGCCCATTGGTACTTAACGAAAGAAGTTGGGATTCGGTGACACATTCCAGTGCATCACCAAGTTCGGTTATGCTGTCATACATTGCTCATTTCTCATTTACCTTGTTTTGTGAGGTAGGCAGTGCGATGTTCTGAGGTAAGGAGGACTGAGTGGTGCCGCGGTTGAGGTTAGGAATTCTCGCCGACGCTATTTTCTACACTAATGAAAGTCTACCGCGAAAAAATTAAAAAGTCAACAAAATTGGTAAATTATTTTGTTTTAGCGGCAAGTGCTGAATATGGAGGCAACGCCTCTCCAGTGAGCATCGTCTCTATTTCAATAGGGTTCCCAAAGTGCAGTAGGTAAAGGAACCTCCTAAACCTTCGCGTAGGGCATCGTCCCGCGCATCAGGAACACCATTGATGACACGACGGACGCGCTCAGCGGTGATGGTATCCGCATAATCTTCGCATTCAATGAGGATAAACTTTCGATGCCCGCCATCTTCTCTGTTAAGATCAAGAACAGCGTGGGCAGTGGTGCCAGAACCAGCAAAAGAATCAAGAATTATGTCGCTTTCATTACAAATCATGTTAATCAAATATTTTATCAGTGAGGTAGGTTTCGGATAGTTAAATTTATCACTGCCGAAGATTTCTTCTAATTCCTTGTTTGCGTCTTCATTAGTACCTACTTGACATTCCGTTTTCGTAATTAAGTTTGACGGAACTTTCGTCCTTTGATTATCTTTCCGTTCATAACGGATAGAGAACCTCTCGCTTTTTATCAAGAATCGGGTTTCAAGTTCAATCTCACGTGTAACAGTTTCTTGTGTCCACTTAAATCGTCCTTCCATGATGGGGTTACTTAGGAAACGTCCATTTTGCACTTCCACTTGTCTTATCAGTCTAATTCTGCCATAATTTTTCGGTTGATAGATACCATCTTCAAGGTTGACTATGCTAAACGCTTCTTTTGGAAATTCAAGTTGACGGATATTATTGTCCGCATTGAGTAAAGGCATATCGCCACCTTCTGTTTTTCCACCAAAGAGACTCAGCTTCTCACCAACCGATTTCCGATAACAGATCAAGGGTTCCATTTTTCGACGAACGGTTTTTGAAAGACTTGGAGGTGTTGCTGTCCGCATCCAAAAAAATTGTGCGACAAAGTTTGGTTCTCGAAAAATTTCGTCCAGTAGCATCCGCAAATGATGCACTTCATTGTCATCAATAGAGATGAAAATTACACCGTCGTCGGCAAGCAGTTCCTTTAGCAGGTGCAACCTCGGCCACATCATGCAAAGCCATTTGTCGTGCCGTTCCAAGTCTTCGTTATCGACCGGTGCATTCTCTGTAAGCCATTGCCGTATGAGCGGACTGTTTACATTATCGTTGTACTCCCAACCTTCATTACCGGTATTGTACGGTGGATCAATGTAAATACACTTAATACGGTTTTCATAGCGGGGCAATAATGCTTTGAGGGCGTGCAGATTATCGCCGTGGATAATGAGGTTGTCGTCTGTATCAGTTGGGTTGCAGGAACGGGTTTTGTCAGATTCAAGTGGTCTGTAGGGGACGGTGAGGTGGTGGGCGTAAATGTGTTGTTTCCCTTTGAATTCGAGTGTGGGCATAGAAGTTCCTTTAACAACTCAGTGTTGCAATCCACTCACTGATAACCCGCGCCATCTCAACAAAAACATCTTCTTCCGTTTTGCGGCGTTTGAGCACCTTAAAACCGTGGTCCGCTGTGTCCAACAAGTGTAACGTTGCCGTGTCGCCTAACTTTTCGCAGACAGGTTCCAATAGGTCAAGTACTGCTAACTTATCACGGGTGCCGGATAGAAACAGCATCGGAATTGTGACATCTGAGAGATGTTCGGCGCGTTCCGTACCTTCTCTGCCGGAAGGATGCAGCGGAAACGCGAAAAACACAAGACCTTTGACATACTCAATCGGTTCCTTCGCTGCGGACATTGAGGACATACGTCCGCTATAGGAGTGCCCACCGACGAGAATGGATAAGTCGCTTGCGGCTTCGTGTGCAGCAGCCGCAGCAGATCGGACGGTTTGCAATGCTACCGCTTCTGACTCTCTACCGCCACCGCCACGTTCCATATATGGGAACTGGTAACGGAACGTTGCGATGCCGATATCTGCTAACCGTTCGGCGATCGTCTGGAGTGTTGAATGGCGCATATTTGTACCTGCACCGTGTCCGAGTACGAGTATCCATTTCGCGCCGTCTGGACGTATCAGGATTGAGGAGACTTCGCCTTTTTCTGGCGTTGCGATAAACTTTGATTCGATTGCTTCATAACTCATTTTTCATACCCCTGGTCTCTGTGTAAAAGTTGCAAAGTGTGCGAAAGTCTGTAAAGTTGTGAAGTTGACAAGAACTATTTGATTGCATCAAAAATTTCTTCCCAACTTTAGCACACTTGCAAACTTTCCCAACTTCCTTAGTCACTGGATTAAGCATTGCTGCACGATGTCTCGGTAGGTTTCTAACTTGGCAGTCTCTAACCCTCTTACCTTCGCCAGATCATCCCATCGCCGTAGCGTGAGTGCGTCTTGGAAGTGTGGAATCTGTTCAAACGCCTCACGCTCCGCGTCTGACATCACACCGCCCTGAACGATGAGACTCTTTTTCGAGGCATCGGATAACCCGTCATGGTAAGCGGCATCGGTCGCACAGAGATACCGCTTGGCTGGAACATGCAACCGAATCGGGGTCGTGACGGATTCCGGGAAAAACGGTGCTAAATACCGCGCGCCGATCTCTTCATGGTTCAAGTCTATCTCAAGAAACGCTTTATCGGCGTTGTGTTCGTCTAAGATAATATGTCCAAGATCGTGGAGTAATGCACTCGCAATCAAAGTAGGACTTGCGTTGTTCTGCTGTGCAAGGGCAGCACACTGGAGGGCATGTTCTAACTGTGTTACCACCTCATCGTAAAAAGACTGTCCACGTTTTTCCATGTAGTTAAACAACGCGTCAACCTTCTGTTCTGATGTCGCGTTGCTCATTTCCGCTGCGAGACTTCGATCAACGTAATTTTGCATGATTCACTGTTTTTCCTTGAAAATGTGCGATTTTGCTAATTTGTGTGTCTCGGTTAGAACCGTCTTCCGCGTATTCCGAGAACGCTTGTCTTTTGTCGGTATAATACTGCTCACGCCAGTCGCCTTGTGAATTCGCGTTGTAGGTGAGGTAGATAATACGTCTCGGATGATCCGAACGATTTGCTGGGCTCTTATGTGGTATGTAGGAGCCGAAAAGGAGAATATCTCCCGGGTCCGTTGGTACTGCGACCCACGCCATCGCTGCGGCAGTTTCGGGGGCAACGCACCCCTTTTCGTCGAGTGCGATGAACCCCTCCTGATGTCGACCCGGTGCAAAATACAGACAACCGCTTTCCGGTGTCGCTGGATCTACCGAAATCAGACAAGTGATATGGTAATTAACAAACTCGTAAGCCGGAGCGTCTTGATGCGCAGCGTAGCCGCCGCCCCCCGGATATTTGTAGTTGATTTTCTCTTTATAGAGGACTGCGGGTTCCGTCATCAATTCCGAGACAACATCTAACACTTTACCGCGCGTCACAGTCGCTTTCATACCGGTGTGGTACGGCACAAAATTTTCTGAGCGAGAGAGCCGCGGTCCGTCTGGCGTGGATTCGTAGTGATGCATCCACTGGTTCCGTGTCGGTTCCCAAGCTGAGATTTCAGAGACCCATGCTTGTAGAGCCTCCGCCTCTTCAGTGGAGAAAAAGCCGGGGATTTTCAGATAACCGTTGGTTTTCCAGTCTTTGTGAAGTTCCAGATTTAGGTAAGACATAATCCTTCCTTGTAGATACTTCTCTTAGAGGTCAGTATAGCGTGCAGAAACTTTTTTGTCAAATTTTGGCGAGCGGCTCCGGTTAACCTATTAATCTTGCGGATCAATAGGTTTCACACTAAACTGTAAGGTGTTCGTCGGGTCTGCAACCTCCATCCGATAGTCCCACCATCCATTATAATCGCCAGACAGGATCGTCAAGGTGTTCCAACCCGCTTTCAAAGGTAATTCAAAGTGTGCCCACCAAGAAAATAGATGTTTACCCGGGATAGCAGCCCCCGAAATCTCAATGCCGTTAAGGTAGAGTCTTCCGAGATTACTTCCCCATCTGATCTGTGCGAAAACGCGCTGTTCATTAGGGCTTTTGATATAGGATATGGCGAAACCATAAGCCAACTCAGCGTTCCCAAAAGCCTCGCTTAAATTGACACTTTCCGATTCAGAACGATACTCTTGCCAAGTGATCTCTCCCGTTTGCCCTTGATAAGTCTCACTAAAATTAGATTCTGGTAACGGTATGTCGAGAAAATTTTGTGGAACTTCAGTAACATCAGCAGGAACTTTTGGTACACCGAGGGCAAAGGGACCGAGGAGCATCCAATTTTTAAGGATACGCATATCTTCTCTACCTATCGGGTGAAACAATTTTCTGCTGTTTAATAATTGTTCACCCCCATATAGCGCTGAGTAATTGTAGATAGGCAGTGGGAGAAAGTCATCCGATGACACTGAAAAGGTGACAGTTGCTTTTGTCGTTTGTCCCGGTTTGACTTGTAGGGATAGTTGATTTGGGGATATCTGCCAGTTCTCATTTGGGTTGAAAACTATTTCGAGTTTCAGGGGTTTTTCAAGCGTGTTTTCGAGGGTTATTTCAAGGTTCCCGTTGGAGATCGGTTGATCTCTATTGAGATCGAATTGCGGTTTAAAAGCAAGCAAGTTCGCAAGCCGGTCTTTGAACGCTGTCGTTGAGATGTCCGCGGGATGGATATTTCCGGGTTCAACAATCGCAACGTTAACCTCTTTGCCATCTATGGTTACGATACTATAATGGTCAAATGCCCCGTATTCTCGTACATCCTGCGGTGTAAATCCGCCGCCGGTAGCACCGAGGACGAAGTATCGGCGGTCGTTGCGCGTATGAAGTGTCAGATTATGATAATGCCCTGCGAAGACTGTGTATGCGCGTTCGCCAAGTGCTGTTTCAATGCGTTCCCAACCAGAGTGTTTCTGAAGCCATAGGGGTCTGTGCATGAAAACGAACGTATGCCGCACGTCCGGGTGTTTTGCCAATTCGTCTTCCACATACTTTGTCTGTTCTTCTCCAAACCAGCCTTTTTCCCAATCCCATGCCTCTGCTTGGACAGGATGATGCCATTCTTCGGTATTCAGTGTTATAAATAGACAATCTTTGTAGACGAAGGCTGAATAGGTGCGTCCGAGGTGTTCTTTCCAGTAGTCGTACATCACTGGATTGGTAATATCGTGATTGCCGGGGAGTGGCAGAAATGGAACGATTAAATCGGATTCGTGTTGCCAGAATTCTTGCCATTCCGCTGCGAGTTGTTCAAGGTCGCTGGTGTCTCCTTGTATTAAGTCGCCGACCATGATGGCGAAGTCGGGTTTTAGTGTGTTGATTTCATCTATTGAACGGTCAAACACGTGCCACTTGTCCAAGCCGCCGCCGGTTTTATCGCCGATGATCGCGAAACTGAACTTGTCCGGATCCGACGAGAACGGACGTTCAACGATCGGCATCCGTTCTGGAAATTCGGGACTTTGTGCAGCCGCTATGCCAGTGATAGCGACGCATAAAACCAACGCTACCGTAATCTTGGCGAAATTCTCGAATTTCTGTTTATGTATACGAAACATCTATCTGTGCGTCTCCTCTGTATGGGAAATATAAACGATTGTAGACATCTATTGGTAGCATCTACCGTCTTTAGTCCTGTTAACACTCCCCCGTCAAATCCCCATGCTTCAGCTTGCGGGATGTAGAGGGGAAACCAAAGGTTTGATAGTCAAAACAGATTTGACATGGACAAAAAAATGTAGTATCATTATAGTATCTCGTGGTAGACAAGTCAAGCGTAATCGCAAGGTTACGTGTCTGCTAACCTACTTGATTCAGGTGCAAGCGAGATACGAGATATACCATGCGAAAATCCTACAAGTTCAAACTTCAAAAGCAATCTAACACCCTCAAAATCGGCAATATGATTGACGATATGCATGAGATACACGTCCATATCCTGCTGCTTGACCGTAGATATTATCGTATATTCGGTAGAAACATATCTATATCTCGCATCAATGCCCATGTTGCGAAACTGAAAAAACGAACCAAACCCCATTGGAAAGACTTGCCGAGTCAAGTTGTGCAAGACGTTGTGTTGCGCTATGCCAAGTCGCGAGACGCTTTTTTTGAGAATATCAAAGACCGAAAAGCCGGTAGAACAACGCGTAAAGTCGGTAGACCGAAAATCAAACCGCAACATAAATACACCTCGATGACGTTTACACAAGCAGGCTACACATTGGAAGATAATCGTATCAAAATCAACTGTATAGATACCTATTTTTCCTTTCATAAACACCGTGAAATCAAAGGAACTATCAAGACGATCACAATCAAACGTGACAGATGCGGTGACTATTGGCTATGCTTTTCGTGTGAGAATGTTGAGGATTCCGAACCAAAACTCAAGACGGGTAAGAGCGCAGGGTTTGATTACGGAAACAAAACATTCCTAACAAGCGACGAAGGCGATAAGATAGAATCTCCGCAGTTTTTCAAACAATCACTGAAGACGTTGCGATCTCTGAGCAAGGAACTGAGTCGTAAAGTCAAAGGTTCAGGCAATTGGTATCGTGCGTGTCGTGCTTTGGCAAGACAACACAGAAAAGTTGCCCGACAACGCGCAGATTGGCAGTGGAAGCTTGCTACCGAACTTTGCACAGCGTTTGATATACTCTGTTTTGAAACGCTGAACCTTGACGGAATGAAACGCCTTTGGGGACGCAAAGTCTCTGACCATGCCTTCTACCAGTTTCTGTGGATATTGGAACAGAAATGTGCAAAACACGGCAAAAAGTTTCAGCAAATCAGTCAATGGACTGCGACAACAAAACCTTGCAGTGATTGTGGATACCATAACAAAGAACTCTCTCTTTCAGATAGGCAGTGGAGGTGTCCTGAATGTGGTTCACACCACGATAGAGATGTCAACGCTGCTATCAATATCAAACGGGCAGGCTTGGCTGCCTAAAGTGGAGCGACAGTCAGACGGTGGACTCTCAGAGAAAACCGCAGTCGCAAGGAAGCACAAGCCCCACGCTTTAGCGTGTGGGTACCTTGACTAATACAGTCGATGCGGAGATGGTCTTGGCTGTTGCAGTTAGTTTTCTTTATCTGGAGGTTGAATTGACCGGAATGAACCGGGATCCGTAAAAATGTGTCGCGTCTATCCGTTAGAAATGGGATTCAGAGATTAGCGGCAGACGTGGGTATCTGTTGCGATTCAACGGGTGCGAACCTATAGGATATTTGGTTTATGGCAACGATTTTTTATAGCCTTTCCGGCGAGGGACGTGGACACGCAACACGGGTTCGCGCTGTCGTTGAGGAACTACGGAAACGGCATCGTGTTGTGATCTACGCACCCGGACACGCTTATGAACTGTTATTGCCGGTTTATGAAGGGACAGACGTAGATATCCGACATATACCAGGACTCGTGTTCCACTACAAAGAGTGTCCCTCAACAGGTAGACGGCAGCTGGATCCGTTTAAAACAGGGATAGAAGGTTTAAACTACATCGCGGGCTACGCCGAACTTTCACGACGGATACAAAACGACATCGAAGCCGAAACACCGGACTTGGTTATCACCGATTTTGAACCTGCGTTGCCGAGAGTTGCCCGGCAGATCGGTATCCCGTTCATCAGCCTCGATCATCAACACTTTCTGCTCGTCTCAGACTTACGTAAACTGCCTGCTGATTTGCAACGGCACGCCTTCTTTATGGCACAAGTTGTACGCGGTTATTATCGTGGACAGGTACAGACCGTCGTTTCGTCGTTTTACTTTCCGCCGCTGAAACCGAACATGCAGGATGTCTCGCAAATCGGTGTCCTGCTGCGCGATGAGATCCTCCGAGCGACTCCCGAACACGGTGAACACATCGTTGTCTATTTGAGACGTTTCGGGTCCCCGGAGGTTTTTCGAGCCCTTGAAGCCTGTGGCTGTGAGGTGCGTATCTACGGACTCGGGGCGCAACCCCCGACCGGACAGCTGAAATTTTGCGAGATTGACATGCACAGGTTCGTTGAAGATTTAGCAACCAGCCGCGCCTTGATTAGCACCGCCGGCAACCAACTCATCGGAGAGGCACTTTACCTTGAGAAACCGGTACTCGCAATGCCGGAATACTGCAACCACGAACAGCGGATCAACGGGCATTTCCTTCAAGACTCTGGCGCAGGAATGACTGTCGGTATGGAACAGATGCAACCGCTATATACTCGCTACTTTATGGAACATTGTGAAGAGTTTCGATCACGCATCGACCGCAAAAATATTCACGGGAATACCACCGCTTTAAATATTATCAACCGATATTTGCCAGGGACTACTTAGAAGGAACCTATACTTATGCGTCGTGTGTTATCATTTTTGCCAGCACTCTGGCGGACACACCGCCGTCAAACGACACAACCCCGATTTTTGACATACACCGTGACCTTTTCGTGCAACGCACGTTGCATCATGTGCGACTCTTGGCGCAAACCTTCACCCAACGATCTAAGCCTCCAAGAAATCGAAAACATATTCGATCAACTCCCGCAGATGGACGCGGTGCGATTGACAGGCGGTGAACCCTTTGTACGGCGTGATATGCTTGAAATCGCACATCTCACACAAGAAAAACTGCGTCCACTGATACTCCATGTCACCACCAATGGATTTCTAACCGATCGGATCGTCAAATTTTGCGAGGAACGGAAACAGGACGTGCCTTTGCGTATGCTCATTTCAGTGGACGGAATGAAAGACAAGCACAACGCCGTCCGCGGGCACGATAAGGCTTGGGATTTCATCGTCAAAACCCTTGAGACGCTTGCACCACGCCAGAAAGAATTGCGGATGAGCCTCGCCGTGAATCAGACGATCGTTGATGCAGAGGGTGTTGAACACTATAAACGTCTACGCGATTTCCTAAAACCGTTGGGGATTCGCAATAACGTCGTCATGGCGTATGATGCCAGTGCAACCTATGATGTAAAAGATGAAGTGGAGGTCGCACCCACCGAGATCGGGGAGTTCGCAACGTTTGGTGAATTCACACAAGAACACCTGAAAGAACTCTTTGATGAAATCGAAAAGGATTTACCGACGTATCGGTTCTTAGACAGGATTGCGAAGAAGTACTACCTCCTCGGTATCCGAAATCGGTTGCTCGGCGATGTCGGTGCACCGAACCCGAAGTGCGTCGCCCTGAACTCACATCTCCGTATTTTCCCTGACGGACGTGTGCCGACCTGTCAATTCAATACGACGAGTGTCGGAAATCTTCGCGATCAGAAATTTGAAGAGCTCTGGGCAAACGCTAATATTGAAAAACAACGCGATTGGGTCTATAAATGTCCTGGGTGTTGGGCGGAATGTGAAGTATTGCCGAGTGCAATTTACACGGCGGATTTGTTAAAACAGACGCTGTTACCTATTAAATAGGTATACGGACTGCCGCCTATAAACAGATATAGACACTTTTTCTAGTGTCCGAGTCTACGCTTTATTGTTCGGAAATCGGATGTGTCACGCCGAAGTCCTGATTTCGGAGGCAAGTTCTTGATATGAGACCGGACGTTTGTGATCCGTTCGTTATGCACCGGATGGGTAGAGATCAATTTCTCTAAGGTAGAGGGTTCTCTTTTCTGTAAGTTCTGTAAGGTTTTAAAGAAATCGGTGGCACCTTCTGGCGAGATACCGGCATCGTAGATATTCTGCACACCATAGAAATCCGACTCCCGCTCGTTATCGCGACTGTACCGAAAGAGCAGCCCCGCTGCGAGGATTTCCGCAATTAATTTTTCTGCCTCGCTGGACTCCTCATCTAAAATTATCCGTTTTATGATCTCAATTCCGTAAACTTTCGTGAGCCGCTTCATGGAGTGCCGACCGACAATATGCCCAATTTCGTGTCCCAACACGAACGCTAATTCCGATTCCGTTTTTGCCATTCGGATGAGATCAAGGTGGATATATATAAACCCACCCGGCACTGCATAGGCGTTGACCCCTTTCTTATCAACGACTTTGAACGTGTAGCGGATATTGCTCCGTTTGCTATGGGGCACAAGCGACTGCCCAAGCGCGTTGATATAGTTTACTACAACCGGATCCGTGTAAAGTTTCACCTTTTTCTCATGTTCTGCGACGTAGGCTTTACCGAATTGAAGTTCCTCAGCATCTGTGAAGATGTTGATGTCGCTTAACGCCTTGACGAGTGGCGTGCTGCACCCGGTATGGAAAGTTAGCATTAGCGCAAGTACGACTGCAGCGATACACGGTGATGTCAATTTTGAGGACCGGTTGTAAATGAGTTTCATATTTTTAATCGGATTCTGGGATCGGTAAAACGTCGCGATAGACCGGTTCCATCTTTTCGGAGTATGTATCTCCACGAACCCACATCACGGGACGAATATTTTTTCTATTAGGTATACGTTCAGCCTTCGCGCTGATATAATGTGCAACATTACACCGCCGAAAGCGACCACTGTGGTTATCCGTGCTTTTATGGAGGAGTTGGTTGTTGAACCAAACGACGGCTCCAGGGGGTACTTCAACGGCGACCCCATCTTCGTCTTTGGCACCGCGCGCTATCTTAAACTCGGCTTGTTGGGAGCCTTCAAGGTCTTCATGGTCAAGAACACCGTATTTGTGACTACCCGGAATAACGTATAGACAACCGTTCTCTTTGTCAGCGGCATCAATAGCCGTCCACGTGCCGACAGTCATTTCGGTTTTGTACTGATGGTTGAAATACCATTTGTCCTGATGCCACGGGAACCCTAAACCAATCCGCGGTGATTTCCAGATATACAGATTGTTGAGCCCCAGGACGTTTGGACCGAGGAGGTCAACGATCGGATCCGTTAGGCGCGCATCACGGACACGAGCAAGGAATTCTGGGATGTAACAACTCACATGATGGATTTTGTGCATCGCATGGATACCCGACGCTTCAACTTTTCCATCTTTCACCAATGCGTTTTGATTGATATTCGTTTTCGGGAACAGTCGTTTTCCTACGGCAATATCGTCAGCGATGTGTCGTAAGTTGTCGTTTTCTGCTTCCGTAAAAACGTCGTAACGGACAAAATACCCGTTTTCCGCCCACGATGATAATTCTTCAGGTGTTATCGCAAATTTCCGTTCTGATTGTGCTGTATGTCTGTCCATTAATCCTCCTGTTCTTTTGGAATCGGCAAAGCGTCTCGATAGACCGGTTCCATCTTTTCGGAGTATGTATCCCCTCGAACCCACATCACCGGTTTAATATGATTTATGTTCTTATACGGTAGACGTTCTGAGTCCGCACTGATATAATGAGCAACACTACACCTACGAAAACGGACACTGTGGTTATCCGTACTTTTATGGAGGAGTCGGTTATCAAAAAAAATTACGCTTCCGGGTGGCACTTCAACAGCGATACCGTCTTCGTCCTTAGCACCGCGCGCGCTCTTAAACTCGTTCTGTTGTGAACCTTCAAGCTCCTCGTGCTCAAGAACCCCATCCTTGTGGCTACCCGGGATAACATATAGACACCCATTATCTACATCTGATGCATCAATGGCACTCCACGTGCCGACGGTCTTATCCGTCTTATACTGTCTGTTAAAATACCATCTATCTTGATGCCACGGGAACCCGAGACCGATCTGTGGCGGTTTCCAGATATACAGATTGTTAAGACCGAGGATATTTGGACCAATTAAGTCAACAACCGGATCGGTGAGACGCGGATCACGTGTCCGTTCAAGGAACTCAGGGGAATAATTATTTATATGGTGAATACAGTGCATCGCGTGGGTACCCGATGCTTCAGTTTTTCCATCTCTGACTAACGCATTTTGGTGGATATTTTTCGCACGGAAGGGTCGTTTTCCAGTGGCGATGTCATCTGCGATTTGCGCCAAAAAGTCGTTCTCGTCTTTCGTGAAAACGTCGTAACGGATAAAGTAGCCGTTCACTTCCCAAGATATCCGTTCTTCTGCGGTCAGTCTAAATTTCCGTTCTTCGGGAGTTGTGTTTGTGTCCATTAATGACTCCTATTCTAAAATGGGTATAATATCCCATTGAACTTCATCTCCCATACCGGGGTAAGTTTCACCCCGAATCCACATCGGAGGGCGTTTTTTATTTATAGCCTCAGGGCGTGTCCATTCTCCTTTCGCATTCATATAATGTGCGATGTTTGCGCGCCTGAAACGTTCGCTGTGGTTATCCGTGCTTTTATGGAGGACTTGGCTATTGAACCAGATGACCGCACCAGCAGGGACTTCTACCGCAACGCCATCTTCATCGCGAGCCCCTTCTGCCTGTTTAAACTCCCCTTGTTGTGAGCCTTCAAGTTCCTTATGTTCACGCACGCCATGCTTATGGCTGCCAGGAATAACATGTAGACACCCGTTTCCTTCATCTGCTGCATCAATAGCCGTCCACGTCGCGACGGTTGTTCCAGTTTTATACTGATGGTTAAAATACCATTTATCTTGATGCCACGGGAACCCGAGACCGATCTTTGGCGGTTTCCAAATATAGAGGTTGTTGAGACCGAGGAGGTCTGGACCAAGGATGTCAACAGCGGGGTCGGTGAGACGCGGATCACGCGTGCGTTCAAGAAACTCAGGACAATTACAACTCACATATTGGATATTGTGCATTGCGTAGACACCTTGCGCTTCGACTTTACCGTCTCTGACTAAAGCGTTTTCAAAGATATGATAGTCTGGGAACGGGCGTTTTCCATCAACAATGTCATCTGCGATTTGCGCCAAGATATCGTTTTCTTCTTTTGTGAAAACGTCGTAACGGACAAAGTACCCGTTCTCCTCCCAAGAGTCACGTTCCTCAGGTGTCAGTCTAAATTTCCGTTCTTCGGATGTTGTCTTTGTGTTCACGTATGCTCCTGTTAATCAATTCTATACGGTACGATTCAGTCATTAACCTTGTTTGATTCTACTGCTGTGTCACGCCAAAGTTGATAGGTACAAAGGTCGCGAGCGCAGCTCGCTCCTACCGAAGAGACGTGTGTACCTTGAAATCGGTATGTAAAATAAATATTTTGTACCCATCATTTCAAAGATGACAAGCACTACTCGGATTCTGTAACGGGTAAAGGGTCATGGTAGACCCCTTCAGACAGCGTTTCGTGTATTTTACCGCGAACCCACATAAGCGGACGCATATAATTCTTATGTGGAACCCGTTCTGCCTTCGCGCTGATATAATGCGCGATGTTACTGCGACGAAAGCCTTCAGTGTTATTATCCGTACTCTTATGGAGGATTCGGTTGTCGAAGAAGATGACACTTCCGGGTGGGATTTCAACAGCGACGCCATCTTCGTCCTTAGCACCGACTGCTTGTTTAAACTCCTGTTGTTGTGAACCTTCAAGCTCAATATGCTCAAGAATACCAGTTTTATGGCTACCTGGGATAACATATAGACACCCATTCTCTACAGTTGCGGGATCAATAGCCGTCCACGTGCCGACGGTCGTTTCGGTTATAAACTGAGGACGCGTATACCATCTATCTTGGTGCCACGGAAAACCGAGACCGATCTTTGGCGGTTTCCAGATATAGAGGCTATTGAGACCGAGGATATCAGGACCGAGGATGTCAACAACAGGGTCGGTAAGACGCGGATCACGCGTGCGTTCGAGGAACTCAGCAGAATAAAGATTCATCTGGTGGATGCTGTGCATCGCATGGATACCCGACGCTTCAACTTTTCCGTCTCTCACCAACGCGTTTTGGAAGATACGATGGTCCGGGAAGGGTATTTTTCCGAGCGCAATGGCATCAGCAACTTGCGTTAAAAGGGCGTTCTCTGCTTCGGTAAAAACGCCGTAACGAACGAAGTATCCGTTTTTGTCCCAAGAAGATCGCTCTTCGGGTGTCAGTCTAAATTTCCGTTCCTCGGATGTCGTCTTTGTCTCCACGTATGCTCCTATTGGTGAGAGTATCTGTAGCTGCCCTTGGGCAGCTACAGACATTAGCAAGTTACATTGAGAAGGTGCCGACAAAGACGTTGTTCGCAGTACCGCTTTGCTGCCACGTCACCGGGAGGTGACTGTCTTTATAACGATAGACTTCGGATTTGCCGACGATGGCATCCTGAATTGTTGTCAGCGGCTTGTACCAAATCTGATGCGGTTGTGTACAGTTTGCACACGGATAACGGTTGGCACAGAGTGCGAGTACCTCACCGACTGTTACATCGTATTTGGTGCCTTTTTTTGCAAACTTAATAGGCGCAGTTTGCGTTGAGACGATTTCGCCTAAAATCTCAGCCCGTTTCGTTGTGAGCAGGTCTTTAAGCGCGGCACGCTGTTCTGATGTCGTCTTTACGTCTACATACAACACACTCTTACGCGTTTCGGTATCGGTCGCCAAATTACTTTTCGCACTGATAACAGCCACGACGGTTAACCCGTCTAATGAAACACCTTTCCAATTCCCTTGGTGGATGTTCCAGACGGTTGTCGCTTCTCTGCCGCCTTCAACGTATTCGGCACCGAAGTGGCACGCGCCGACATATACACTTGCGGATCGGGCTTCAATGTACTCGCCTTGTATAGTTTCGGTTTCGGTTGCAAAGGCGAATCCCGCTACGAGTGTCAGCACGAGTGTCGTTAAAACAAAAATACCTTTCATCAATCTTCCTCCTTACGCTATGCTTTTGGGTAGTGCAGTTACAAATAGATCTCGCATTACCGGTCGCGGACAGCATACTACACTGTTAATGTTATTATACTGTGACTCGTGTAAAAATGTCAACTTTTTTCATACAAAATCGCGAGCGATAAGAAACACCCAAGCAAAAACACTCGCTCCTACAGATAATCCGAATTCTATCACGGGACCTTATGCTGATTATCGGTAAAGTATTTAGAACCGTCAATTTGTTGAATGCGCCATTGGCCCGATTTCTTAGTGAAGTAAAAACGTCCAAGATCAATGAAACACTTAGCGGGTAAATCAGGTGTGTAATAAAACGTGGGACCCTTGGCACTTGCTTCAGTCCAAGGGACTCTGACGTTCTCAGGACGTATATAAAAATCGATCAGTTCCCAATTCGGATCCCCCTGACAATCATCCTCCCGTTGTGCGAATTCTTCCCATCGACCTTGAATATAAATTTTGATATCGTTCCATCCATAGACAACCCCAGTGATATAGGTTCCAAATTCGAGGCTCTGTGAGGTATCGAATGTTTCTCTGAGTGCTGTCATATCCTTTTCATCATAGGCTTTAATGAAAGCGCGATAGACCTGCTGAATCGCCTGTTTTTCGGCTTCAAAATCAATTTGTTTAACGACGACTTCATCTTCCGGTATTTTTTCTATGTAGGATTTATCAATGTAGGGTGCTGTGGGAAAAAGGACATATTCAATAAAGCGGAGCGGTTTCTCCGTCTGTTCTTGATCGATACTAAAATCATCGACATCACCACAACTGAGAAGACCTACCGATACGGCTATCACCCATAGCGCTGTCAGCTGAATTTCAAAACTTTTTTTAGGGTGCATGATTTTACCTCCATGAAATGCGCTAATAGGCGAGGGCACTGAGCGTTAGCGAATAAGTGATAACCTCATCTATGAGTTCTATTTCGCTGAAGTCGTCAACGTTCCGCGCGGTAGCACTCCCGGAACTCACGGTGAAGTCAAGATTCAGATGCGGCAAGATTTGATAACCGATACCGCCTGAAAAAATGACGCCGGTCTGTCTGGCGTTTTCCAATGTAAGCGGTGGCTGCCACGTTACGAGCGTTGCGAGTCCCATGTTCCCGACGAGGTAAAGACCGAACCGCCGGAAGGGGAAATACATGAAACCCGCCCCTGCGGCACCATTGGCAATCATAGTATCCTTGGTGAAATGATCGAGCGGGAGCCATGAAATCCGGCTCGTGTAGTAGAGGAGGAACTGGTCGGAGAATCCGTGCCCGATTTTTAACTCTGTTACCAAGGCGGATCTTGCTCGACGTGTGGAAGGTGACCCCTCGGCTCCTTGAGCGCTTCGCCAATAGTATTCCGCGAGCGGTTCGGCAAAACTGGTCCTGCCGACACCGGCACCGAAACCGAAAACGAAGCCTTTACGCCGTCCACCGAGTTTCTCTCGGACAAGGGGTCCGCTCTCCTCATCCATGAGACGATACCCCTGATTCCAAAAGGCATCGGCACTGTCGAGCGGGTGTAGCATGAAAAGGGTGGCAATTAATGCCAAGTATCCTAACTGTAATATAATAATTTTCAATTGCGCCTGCTCCTAAAGATTCATTTTGATCGTAAAAATGGATGGGCAACTTTCCTATCCGATAGGTCCAATCTTTCTATGATCTATTCGTGAGTGAGAAGACTAATATGATGATAAGCACTAAGAGAATTAGTGCCCAATACATAGGGACGGAACCTTGGAGAAAGGTGACAATGTTATTCTTTTTGGTCATCTTAAGTGGGACGTAATGGTCGCCACCGTCAACAACTGTTATAGGTTTACCAATCCGATCACCGTATCCCTCTTTATAGATACTGATGAGATAACGACCTACGGGAATCCCTGATTTCTCGTAGTCACCATTCGCATCGGTTGTTGCAGTATATTCTTCTCCACCTGTACTGACGATCCTGACATCAACACCTTCAATCGGGTTTTGCGCTACGGTTGTGTCAACAATCTGCCCACGGACGGTTGCACCCTGATTCTCAAAGTCACCTTGTGCAAAGATAATACTACAAGATGTTATGGCGCAGACAACGAGCATAAACGCTAAACTTAAACGAATCATCGAATTATCCTCCCTTGAATAACCTATCGGTTACTATTTTCCTTATTTTTCTCAACCTACATCTCACAGAAAACCAATTACTGATGGCTGACTGCTGAAGGTTGAACGCTTCTGTTATTTTCTGGCATCCGCTAACAGACGCTGAAGGGTTCCCCCTAAAATCTCTGCTTTGTCAGTCTCAGGGATAAAAGTACAATGCGTCCGAAACGCTTCAAGCGAATGCTGATACGTCATAAATCTCCGAACAACAGGATAATCCGAGCCCCAACAGAGACGGCCAGGACCGAAGTGTTCGTAGAGGGCGCGCACGATCCAGTGTGTATCCGAATGCGGATAATCCCACGAAACCTGTGAGACATACGCGAAACCTGACATCTTGATATGAATATTCGGGACATTCGCTGAAGCGAGTACCTGCTTGAGTTGCGGATACGGGTGTTCCTCACCTGCCCGCGCACCGCCCATGTGATGGCATAGGAACGGTACACTCGGAAACTCTGCAGCAATCTTACGGAGTGCCTCGTGCTGATGGCTGCCCATAGCGATACTGGCAATGAGTCCCATGTCGGCTGTTGTGTGAAAAAAGTGTTCCCCTTCTTCGGAGAAGAACCAGCTCCCGTCGTCATCGCCCCTGAGATAGTGTGTATAACCCTTGAGATTATATTTCTCTGCAGCTGCTTTCAACCGGTCAGCCGCGCCTGCCGTATGATACGTGTCCGTCCATGAGCAATCCACATCGGCGAATTGAATCAACCGTTCCGGGTAGCGATCGACGCACGCTGCGACGTAATCGTTATTGTCCGGGTTCCTCTCAATCCGTGCGCAGATAAGCACGGCTTTATCAACGTTGTGCAGGTCCATTTCGTGGAGGAGTTGTTCAACTTTGCCACGGCTTTCGTCATCAGGGACAGGCGGTTGGTAGGGCCAACGGGGCCATGCGTGTGTATGTGAATCAATGATCATTATTTTCTCCTGCGAGTGTTCTTGTCGCTGGTGCGGTTTCCAATTTCGCCTCGTGCAATCCGAGCATCAAGGCACCCAATTCCTGCTTATCGGTTTCGGTGGGTTTCACGATACCGACAATCTTGCCATCGTACATCACAGCGATTCTGTCGCTGAGATGGAGCAGTTCGTCTAATTCCGAAGATACTAGTAAAACCGCTTTGCCACGGTTCCGAGCATGAATAAGCCGTGTATGGACGAATTCCGCTGCGTGTATGTCTAACCCGCGTGTCGGATGCGCGGCAATAATAACTTCCGGGTTCATCTCCAACTCACGCGCAACGACAACCTTCTGTTGGTTGCCGCCAGACAGCACTTTAATCCGATCCGAGACATCCCCGATCCGAATCTGGTATTTATCCATAGCGTTCAGCGCAGCTCGCTGGATAGATTTTCGCTGAAGTATACCGTGCCGACAATACCGCCGCATTTTATGGCGCCTGATAATAAAGTTGTCGTCAATACGGTCATTCAAACTGATTCCATGTCGGTGTCTATCGGCTGGAATGTGCGCAACCCGTTCGCCGTTTAGCGTAAGCGTTCCGCTATCAATTTGTCGTAGACCTGTCAGGACCTCAACGAGTTCTGTCTGTCCGTTCCCTTCCACGCCTGCTATTCCGACGATTTCACCCGGAAACACGGCGAGACTGACTTCGTTAAGGAGTCGTTTGCCAGTCTCTCTATTTGATAGGACGTTTCTCCACCGATGTCCGCTCCCTATATTTGAACTTTTAGAGAGTGTAACATTCTCCATACAGAGCATCGGTGTTGCGTTCACGCTCTGTTCTCGTGTCACAGCACTTGGAATGACGGGTTCACCGAGCATCATTTCTGCTAACATGGCTGAGTCGGTATCAGTTATGGGGCAGGTGTTGACAACTTGCCCGCGCCGCATCACCGTGACAGTATCGGCGATCGCCATCACTTCATCGAGTTTGTGCGTAATAATAATGAGGCTCGTACCCTCACTTTTGAGGGTACGCAGGCAATTGAAAAGCCCTTCGACCTCCTGCGGTGCAAGCACTGCTGTCGGTTCATCCATGATGAGGATGTCTGCACCGTGATAGAGGACTTTCAGGATTTCGGTGTGCTGTTGTGTGCCGATCGGGAGTGATTCGACAGGTGTGTTCAGCGGCACATCAAACCCGAGCTGCATCGCGAGTTCGGTAATTTTCTTTTCCGCTTCACGGTAATCGAGGATCACACCGAAGGTGCGGGGTTCTTTAGCAAGGACGATGTTCTGGAGCGCGGTAAAGACAGGAATAAGTGTGAAGTGTTGTTGAACCATCCCTAAACCGAGACGCATCGCATGTCGCGGAGAGGCTATAGCCGCGCGCTTTCCATTAACAAAAATCTCGCCTGCATTGGCTTGATACAGTCCATAGAGGGTTTTCATCAATGTAGATTTACCGGCACCGTTTTCACCGACGATAGCGTGAATTTCGCCGCGTTGGAGCGTAAAGTCCACCGAGTCGTTTGCTTGGACCTGTCCAAACTGTTTGCTAATGCCGTGCATCTCGATAATGGGTGCGTCTGTCATATCTACTACCGTTCATGGGGAACGACGATATCGCCGGCGATAATTTTCGCTTTGAATACCTCGACCTGCTTCAGAATTTCATCCGAAAGGAGTTCACGGTTCACATCGTCAACGATATATTCGACACCGCCTTTTTTGAGTCCATAATCTTTCAAGCCACCGGCGAAGTTCCCTTCTTGGACACTCTTTATCGTTTCATAGACCGACATTTCCACGCCTTTGATGACGCTTGTGAGTACTAAACCCGGCGCGAGGTGGTTGCCGTTAGAATCGACCCATATAATCAATTTTTCTTTCGCTTTCGCGGCTTCAAGTACACCGAGTCCACTTGCGCCCGCGGCGGCGAGAATAATATCTACGCCGCTGTTGTATTGCGCAAGCGCGAGTTCTTTGGCTTTCGCAGGATCGTTGAAGGCTTGTGGCGTAACACCGACATAATCGGTTACCAGTTCGACATCAGGGTTTGCTGCCTTCATGCCAGCGTGGAACCCGATTTCAAACGCCTCAACGAGCGGCACCTTCATCCCGCCGATAAAACCGATCTGTTTCGTCTCCGTTTTTAACGCCGCCATGACACCTGCTAAGTATGTCCCTTCGTGGGCGCGGTAGGTGAGTGAAGCGACATTCGGTTGTTCGATGATTGCGTCAATCAACGCGAACTTGACATCCGGGAAGTCGGCTGCGACACGTTTCATGGGTTCTTGAAAAAGGAAACCGACCCCGATAATAAGATCGTGTTTCAGTTTCGCTAACCTGCGGAGCGTCAATTCGGTATCCGTACTCTGGCTTGGGGTGACCTCTGTGAGTTTGAACCCCCATTCGTTTTCTGCTTTTTTCGCGCCAGCATAGGCAGCATCGCAAAATGAGAGATCACCGCGTCCCGTCACATCGTAGATAAGACCAACTTTCAGTGCGGCGGTGGCTGTTCCTGCTACTGCGAAAAATGCAGTAAAAAGTGCAACAAAAATTCTTATATGCAAAATAATTTCCTCTCTATGCTGTTATATTCCTTTAAATGTGATTGGCGTATCCTCAACACTATCTATCATACACCATAACAGACGTACATGCAAGACTTCTTATCGTCATGGTTGATTGTTAAAAGATGTTGACTTTTTAATTTTTTACCGTTATGCTATTTACAGTTTTCCAGCTATTGCAGTGATAGCAGGAAAAAATTGCTGAATGCCTAAGTTATGTTGATATCAAAATGGAGGCGAATTATGAGAATAGTTATCACATTGCCGAAATTAGCAGCATTGAGTCTCATTGCGGTTTTCGGTGTGGTACTTTCACTACCGACGCACGCTGGCACCCAGTTATGGGATTTTGAAGAAAAGCATGATGACTGGAAAGTTGCCAATGGGCAGTGGGAGATCAAAGGTGGGGTCTACCATGTTGACAAGGGTGGACAAGCGGAACACTCTCTTGTTGGCGAAGAAGATTGGGACGACTACACTATTGAAGCAAAAGTGCGTCTTGATGAAGGAAACTGGGCAGGTATCGCTTTTCGGGCACAGAGCGAGATGGAATACTATGTTTACTACTTCAATGTTCCGAGCAACATCTCAGAACTTTGGCGACACAAAGATGGTGGCTGGAATGCCCGTGACAATATCTCACAACCTCCTGTTGTTGGAGGTGTTAAGATAGCGAACGATGAATGGTTAGATGTGAAGATAATCGTTGACGGCAATACCTTTGAGTTGTACCTCAACGGTGAATTTCAATCTGAAGATAAAGATGATGCCTACAAAACCGGTCAAGTCGGTGTGTGGGCATGGGAAACTGAGGCAAGTTTTGACGATTTCACTGTTAGCGGTGATAATATAGAGGATACCCTTGCAGTTGATGCGAATCGCAAACTTGCAACAACATGGGGTCGTCTCAAACGGACTTACTAACAGAACTTATGCCAACCCGCTGCAGGCAGGATTCAAAACCCGCCTGCACTGCTTACTATGTTAAATCTTTTATAGAGGAGTCGTATTGCGAAATGAAATACCTTTTTTCAGTTACGATAAGTTGTTGTGTCCTTGTGCTTGTAGCCTCCGTCGCTTTTGCCGGTGAACAGACGTGGTCGTTTGATTCGGATGCTGACGACTGGGCGGTCGCTAATGGTGTTTGGAGCGTTGAAGACGGTGCTTATAAACTCGCTAAGGGCGGTAGAGCCGAACACTCACTCGTCGGTGAGGCAGGCTGGGCAGACTATACCGTTGAAGCGAAAGTACGACTTGATGACGGAAACTGGGCAGGGGTCGTTTTTCGCGCCCAAAGTGAGATGGAATACTACGTCTACTATCTCAACGTCCCGAATAATAAGACGGAACTCTGGCGACATAAGACAGGCGGATGGGACGCACGCGACAAGATCGGTGAACTCCCAGGCTCTAATGTCACGATCGCCAACGGCGAGTGGTTCGATATGCGAGTCACCGTGGACGGCATTTCAATGAAACTCTGGATTAACGGTGAAGATCAAGGGGAACTCACTGATGAAACCGGTGCCGGATACGCCGCTGGCAAAGCCGGTGTTTGGGCATGGGAAACAGCGGCGAGTTTTGATGATGTTAAGGTTTCTGGCGACGCTATAGAAAGCCTTACACCCGTGGAACCCCAAGATAAATTAACGACTACATGGGGACGCATCAAACAGCAGTTTTAGAGAACGTCTCTTTAGATAATACGGACAGTGGCACATGCGACCGAAAATTTCTTGTTCCACAGTTATATGGGTGGCACTCGTAGGGTGCCACCTTTTTGTCATTTCACAGGTTCAATACGCCTTCTCCCAATTGGAAACACGCTCGGACATCACAACGCAGCTCCGTACCTATAGGGCACAACTCGCTGCGGATGGGACGCAGGTCACGATTCGTCTGAAACTCGCAAAATTATACCTCCAAATTGAGGCTTACACCGAAGCCGTTGGCGAGTACCGACAAGTCATAACGGCTCTGGAAGTGAACGATGTTCCCAAAAGCGCCGCGAGTCCGCGCAACCCCGATATCTCGGCGGCTTATCACGGCTTAGGGTTGGCGTATGCTGGACTCGAAAAATTTGATGATGCCATCGCGGCGTATCAGCGCGCTATTGCCTCTGCCCCCGATTCGGCGTATACCTACGCAGCTTTGGGGAGTGCTTACGCCAATATACACCGTTACGCCGAAGCACTCGAGGCTTACAAGATAGCGGTTGCATTGGATGCCGACGATAAGATGATTCATCACCAACTTGGGAACGTCTATAGCAAACGCGGCGAACACGCAGCAGCGATCCGGCATCAACGACAGGCGGTCGCGCTTGCACCGAGGTTCGGGGCTGCGCATTATCAGTTAGGGCTTCTCTATGCCCACGAAAAGCGGTGGGACGACGCAATTACCGCATATCGCACCGCATATCAGCAGGATCCGACACTCGTTGAGGCACTCTACAATCTTGCGCAAGCGTATCGCCGCATCGGAGATACCACAGCGGCGCGTGAGCAGATGGAACGCTTTCAGGAACGAAAAGCTGTGCTTGATCCGCTCCACCAATTGCGCGGCGCGCTGCAGCGGACACAGGACCCAACCGAACGCGCACAGATCCTCACCAATATCGGTAGACGTTACCTCAAAGATGGAAATTATGAGAAAGCCGTCTGGGAATACCAGAAGGCACTCGCCATGAATCCACAACTGGCACCGGCTTATAACGGTATCGGTATAGCGTATACCATGCTTGAGAAATACTCGGAAGCGATAGATGCACAGCAGAAGGCGTTAGCACTTCAACCGGACTTTGTGGAGGCACACGCCGGGCTCGGCTTGGCATATCTCAAGCAGAACAGGGCAGAACCCGCCCTAAAACATTACCGTCAAGCGGTTGCACTGGATCCCCAATTTTTAGAAGCACACCAGAAAATTGCGATGATTTTGCTAAATCTGGGAAGTTACGCAGCAGCAGTTGAGACGTATCAGAAAATTATCGCACTGAAACCGGACGAGGCAGAGGCGTATCACAACCTCGGTCTCTGTTACGCCCATCAGGCGAGAGCAGATAGTGATACCGGTCAGCAACTCGCTCCGAATTTGACCGCTGCAGCGTTGACAGCACTTGAAAAGGCGGTTGATCTTTCATCGCAATCCCTGACTCAATCTCCGTTTTTGGTGGAGACCTATTACCTCATCGGTGAACTTCAAGCGAGTAAAGGCGATTTCAGAAAGGCGGAGAAGGCGTACTTGGCATCTAAGTTGCCGAAGGCGTACCATGCCCTTGCACAGTTAAGCGCGAAAAAAGCGGATACCGAACCCAGTGTAACCTTGGAGACAGCGCGACGGTATGCACAACAAGCAATCGACTTGGATCCGAGTGTCGCCAGTTATTACAACACACTCGCGCTCATTGAATTCCGTCAAGGTGATTATCGGCGGGCAGAGAAGGCGATCCGAAAGGCGTTGGAACTCGAACCGAACAATCAAAACTACCAACAAGGGCTGAAACAGATTTCTGGTAAATTGGCAGAAGAATAAAAGCACCCCGAAAACTCTGAAGAGATATCCCCAAAACTTCCCTTCGGCGAAAGATCTGTGTTGTAACGCGGAGTCCACATTTTTTGTTTGACACTCACACACAAATGTGATTTACTATACACGAAGGAGATATTCGATGAAGCATATTCTATTCTTCTCAATACTTTTATGTGCCATCGCGATGCCGGTGCTTGCTGAACTAACGCCTCAAGAACTTGATAATCTCCGCGCAATTGTCAAAGAAAAAATCAAGCCGCTAAACATTGATATCGGCACACTAAAAACGGACATTGTCCAATTAGATGGTCGTTTAACCGACGTTGAGAAGCAGAGCTTATACGCGACAAATGTAACTTATGGTCTAATATTCCTTATTATAGTCGCTATAGGTATCCGCGCTTGGACGCGAAAAGGGACCGCGACACATTAAAAAATGAAGGGACTTACATGGCATACGATAGCCTCACAGCGTTTGTGAAAGCCTTGGAACGCGCAGGTGAACTCAAACGTATCAAAACAACTGTATCCCCAGACCTCGAGATTGCTGAAATCACCGATCGCGTGAGTAAAGCAGAAGGTCCCGCACTTCTGTTTGAAAATGTTGAAGGTAGCAAGATGCCGCTCCTGATTAATACCTACGGTTCTTACCAGCGGATGGCGATGGCACTCGGTGTTGACGATCTCGAACAGATCGCATCCGAAATTGAGGGCATGATCAAATTGGATGCGCCTGAATCCCTCCTGGATAAGGTGAAAATCCTCCGGATGCTGTCTCAACTGGCGAACTTCCCCCCGAAAACTGTCAAAAAGGGTGTCTGCCAAGAGGTTGTCCTTACCGGTGAAGATGCCTCCTTAGATGTCCTGCCGCTCATTAAATGCTGGCCCCTCGATGCTGACCGATATATTACCTTACCGCAGGTTTTTACGCATAGCCTCAAAACAGGACAACGGAATGTCGGGACTTACCGTTTGCAAAAAATAAACCCACACGCATTAGCGATGCATTGGCAGATTCATCACGATGGTGCCGCGCATCATCGCGAGTATCGTCAAGCCTCACAGCAGATGCCTGTGGCAATCGCCATCGGCGGCGATCCCATAATGTCTTACATCGGTACGGCACCGTTACCCTCCGGTATTGATGAACTCCTCTTCGCAGGGTTCCTCCGAAAAGCGAATGTCGAAATGGTGCCTGCGAAGACGATTGATATGCTTGTCCCTGCCGATGCAGACATCGTGATTGAGGGGTATATCGAACCCGATGAGACCTGTATAGAAGGACCTTTCGGGGATCATACCGGTTTCTACTCCTTGGCAGATGAGTATCCGCTGATGCATATCACGGCGATTACGCACCGTAAGAACCCTATCTATCAGACAATCATTGTCGGCAAACCGCCAATGGAGGACTGCTACATGGGGAAAGCGACCGAGCGGATCTTTATGCCGTTGATTAAGACGCAGCTCCCAGAACTCGTGGACATGAATCTACCCTTGTTCGGTGTGTTCCACAATTTCGCACTCATTTCTATTGACAAACGTTACCCGTTTCAGGCAAAAAAGATGATGCACAGTTTCTGGGGTCTCGGACAGCTGATGTTTAGCAAAATCATCATCGTTGTTGATAAAGATGTCAATGTTCAGAATGTTGAAGAGGTGCTTTTCTATGTCGGGAGCAATGTCGATCCGAAACGGGATATAACCATCGTCGAAGGACCTGTTGATGTCTTGGATCACGCCTCCCCACTGATGGGTGCAGGGTCTAAGATGGGGATTGATGCCACAACGAAGTGGGCAGAGGAAGGCTATCAACGCGAGTGGCCCGAAGAGATTCGGATGTCCGACGATGTGATCGCGTTGGTTGATGAGAAGTGGAAAAAGTATGGATTTTGAGAAATCGGAATAAGAAGTTAGGAGAAGAAAGATGACAGAAACGATTTACGATGTCGCAGTCATAGGCGCGGGACCCGCTGGCACGCAAGCCGCTGTCTCAGCGAGCCATCAGATGCGGCACGTTTTGGTGCTACACTCTGGAAAGGTCAGTTTCAGTCGGGGGCGCGCGTATTGGTCAAAGTCAGTAGAAATTGAAGACGCACCCGTCTTTCCCGGTATCATCGGACCTCATTTTGCAAAAGAGCTCATGAAGTGGATGGAGAGCCGACCCGTCGTTGATTTCATGCTCGGATCCGAAAAACGTAAAACCGGTATTGATATACGCGACGGCATGGTGACGAAACTCACACGGAACGGCGAATTCTTTGAACTCGAAGCCTCTACAAAAACGATCAAACAGAATACACCGTTAGAAGTGGCATCTTTTAAATCTCGGACGGTCGTTGTTGCTGCTGGGTTTGATGACAAATGGCCCGACATCGAATTCGATGCCGCTGCAGAACGACTCTATAAGCAGTATGCAACCGTCTTCCGCTACGCAGGGAATAAAAAGGGGTGGCACGTCTGTATCCGTTGCGATGGGCACCTCCACGTCAATGAGCATCTCGCACTCCTCGGTGTCGGAGACTACATCTACGAGGCGGCGATCGGTGCACAAGACTTCACAGATAAAATTACAATCCTAACAAACGGCAGACCGCACGGAATGTCGGCACCTGTCCTCGAACAGGTGAAAGCCCGTAAAATTAATATCATTGAAACAAAAATTAAACGGCACATCGGAGAAAAAACAGACCTGTTAGGATTTGAGATGGTTGATGGAAGCGAATTGTTTTTCCACGGTTTCCTCGTTGATGAAGGACTCATTCCGAACACGAAGTTCCTTGAAGGATGGGATTACCAGAAAGACGAGGAGGGATTGATTGTCACAAATGAGGATATGCAGATGCTTGATAGCAGTGATGAACCGATTCCGGGGCTTTTTGCCGCCGGGGACATCGTCGCCGGTGAACGGAACCTCATCGCAACAGCGTTCGCACTCGGACAGGAGGCAGGTTTGTCAGCGTCGGACTCTTTGCGTCGTTGGCATTTCCCACATTAGGGGGCACTTAGCGGAATCATGCAAGACGCAGAAAAGGACACGCTCTATATTATTGATACACACGCCGAAATATTTCGGGCGTACTACGCCATTCGCGGCGGATTGACAAGCAGCGTCACCGGTGAACCGACGCATGCCGTGTTCGGATTCGCAGGAACGCTTATTCGGATTTTGTCGGAACTTCAAGCAAAATATATCGTCGCCGCGATTGACACACCCGGCGACACGTTCCGCAATGAACTCTATTCGGAATACAAGGCGAACCGATCGCCAGCACCAGATGATCTGGTGACGCAGATTCATCGCATTTTACAGCTGCTCGACGCGTTCGGTATACTAACGCTTGGTAAACCTGAATTAGAGGCGGACGACATCATCGCATCTGTTACGCAAGCCGTACTTGACGATCCAGAAGCACAAGGGATCAATGTCTCTATCATTTCCAGAGACAAAGACCTTGAGCAGCTCCTCGGTGACCGTGTGACAATGCTCGATCTCCATAATGATAAAATCCTTGATGTTCGAGAGTTGTGGGAGACAAAAGGTATAAAACCGTCGCAGGTCGTTGATGTACTCGCATTGATGGGGGATACCTCCGACAACGTCCCAGGTGTCGAAAAGGTCGGCTTGAAGACAGCTGCACAGTTGATTCAGCAATACGGTTCCATTGACGGTATTTTCGACAACATTGATAAAATTAAGGGGAAACGCCGCGAGAATTTAGAAAAGGCGCAGTCACAACTCCCACTTTCAAAACAGTTGGTAACCTTGGTCAGAGACGCTGATTTGGATTTTTCTATAGAGCAGGCACGGGTTAAACAGCTTGATCTCCAGAAAATCCTCCCACTTCTACAAGAATTGGAACTCAAGCGTTATGAGGAGGTCGTCCGGAAACTCGCCGGTGGAGATGTTCAGTCCTTGGCGACACCGACGACACGCAAAGAACGGGTCGCGGAATTGGAGAAGAAAACCGATGCCATTTTAAATAAAGGCGATTATGATACCGCCGAAGTCGGCGATTATTCGGCGGTTCTTACAATCGACCAATTGGAAGCACTCGTTAGCACCCTATCGGTACAGGAGATTATCAGCTTCGACACTGAGACGGACGGCTTGGACCGTGAGGCGACGCTATGCGGGTTAAGTTTCTCGTGGAAACCGAAGCAAGGCGTTTATGTGCCGATCCGTTCACCGCAGCCTGAAACGCATCTGGATACAGAGACGGTGATTTCCGCACTTAAGCCGATTCTGGAAAATCCCGATCTACCCAAATGTGGACATAACCTTAAGTTTGACGCAGGTATTCTTATCAGGAACGGTATTAAACTCCAAGGTGCCGTTTTTGATACACTCCTCGCAAGCCAATTGGTTGACACACGAACCCCGTCTCATAATTTGGATACATTGGCACTGCTCCATTTGGAGCACAAGATGATCTCTTTTGATGAACTGACAAGCAGCGCAAGTCGTTCAGCAGCCACCGACGGTGATGTCAACCAAGCTGAACTCTTCAGTGAAGAAAACGCACAACAAAAGACAATAGATGAGGTCCCCTTAGCGGAAGCCACTATTTACGCTGCAGAAGATGCCGATGTTGCGTTACGACTCTATCGCTTTCTGACACCGAAACTTGCGGAGATCGGGATTACGGAATTGGTACGCGATATAGAATCACCGCTTGCACCGGTTCTCGCCGAGATGGAATATAACGGTATCGTCTGTGATAAGGCGGAACTTAAACGTCAGGGCACGGCGATTGAAAAACTCGTTGAGGACCGACAAGATGAGATTCACGGGATTGTCGGACACCGATTTAATATTGACTCGCCAAACCAACTTGCCGAAGTGCTGTTTGAAGAGCTCGGCTTCAAACCGGTGAAACGCACACGCGGCGGCAAAATCTCCACAGATGTTACTGTTTTAGAGGCACTCTCCCTCAGAGAGGATGTCAACGATCCGAAGACGAGTGTACCGCGCCTGATTATTGAATATCGGCAATATCGTAAACTACAGAGCACCTATCTCGCGCAACTCCAGAGTGCCGTTGATACGAGAACAGACCGTATCCATACGCATCTCTATCAATTAACGACAGCGACGGGACGATTGAAGTCTGACCGTCCAAATCTGCAGAACATTCCCGTCCGGACAGAAATCGGCAGACAGTTACGCCGATCATTCAGGGCACCGGAGGGGAGTAAACTGATCTGTGCAGATTATTCACAGATTGAACTCCGTATCCTTGCACATTTCAGTGAGGACGACAGCCTAATTGAAACGTTCAACCAGGATTTAGATATCCATACAGCGGTGGCTTCGCAGGTGTTTGATGTTCCGGCGGACTCGGTTACGCGGGAACTTCGAGATAAGGCAAAGACAATCAATTTCGGTATCATCTACGGTGTCTCTCCGACAGGCCTCGCGCGTCGGATTAAAGGGATGACTGTACAAGAGGCGACAGTCCTCATTAATGATTACAAAACGCGTTTCCCGGGGATTGATCGTTTTCTACAGCAGTGCGTCCAATACGCATCGGATCATGGGTACGTGAGTACGCTCACCGGCAGACGGCGAGCAATCCCTGAAATTTATTCTACGAACAGGAGGCGGCGCGGGCTCGGTGAACGCCTCGCGATTAATACTGTTGTGCAAGGTTCCGCCGCGGACCTGATGAAGGCGGCGATGGTGCATGTCCAACGCCGAATAGATACGGACAAGCTGCCGTTAAAAATGCTCCTGCAGATTCATGATGAATTGGTACTTGAGACCCCGGAATCGCTTGCCGAAGGGCACGCACAAATCGTGTGTGAAGAGATGGAAAATGCAATGCCACTTCTCGTACCGCTTCGTACAGAGGCGGGGATCGGCGATAATTGGATGACTGCAAAGTAAATTTTTTCAGTGAATACTGACCGCTGACCGCAGGCGGCTAACGAAAAAAAACGCAATATTTTTGCTATCAATAAAATTTTATTGACAAATGATAAAGGTTGTGATATAATTTAGTGTAAAGTTTAAGGGAAATGTGATAGTGTCCGCTGGCAAAGTTACGAGTGGTGTTTTGACAGTGTTACGGTTTGGAACCGAAACCCGTCTCTTTTATGAGAAGGAATAAGGCTTCCGACAAGAGATTGATGAACGCTAATTTTGCAATCTTTCCTACGCTTGCTGCCAAATTTCTGCCTTTGAAAATGCTGACAGTGCTCAGTTTTCTCATTTTCCCGTATTTTCATTACCCTATGCCGGTGTATTGAAAAAGATTGGTTCACGGGGATGCATTGTGTGTCCTTGTGGTGTACCGTATGTTTTTATTCTGTCGGTTAGGGTACATATAATTTCTAAAAGGAGAAACGAGATGAATATCTACGTTGGCAACGTGCCTTACGCCGCCACGGAAGAAGACCTCGAAACGCTTTTTGGTGAGTATGGGCCAGTTGCTACCGCTACGATTATCCGTGACCGGTATGATGGTCGCTCCAAAGGGTTTGGATTTGTTGAAATGGAAAACCAAGAGGATGGCGAGCGAGCAATAGAAGCGTTGGATGGTCAAGAAATGATGGGACGTCCCCTGAAAGTCAACCCCGCGCGCCCTCGCACGGAACGCCGCGAGCCTCGTCGGTACGATGACAGAGACGACGACATGGAAATGTAGGTTGTTTCCTGTTAGCTTCGGCGCTACTGCGCTTGCATGAATCTCTGAAGTAGGAAAGAAAACACCGCAAAGGATGTAACATCTTTTGCTGTTAGCAAATTTTGCCTCGGTTCGGGATCTGTTTTACGAAACATATCTCAAATCGAGGCTTATTTGTTTGTGCAAACCGGATACGATGGGGGAGCATCCATTGCCTGCTCAGGTGCTCACGCCGATTGCTTTGCGGACCTTCGCCATAATCGGTGCCGCGATGGCGCGCGCCTTTTCTGCCCCGTTTTCAAGGATTCTATCCAACTCGTCTGTGTTGTTCATCAAGGCGTTATAGCGGTCCCGTTTGTCGGCGAAAGCCGAGTCCAATAATTCAAACAGTTCTTGTTTCATGGCACCGTACGCGAGACCGCCCTCAAGATAGAGCTGCCGTTTTGCAGCGACGGCATCCGCCTCCGCGAAGTGCTGATAGATTGCAAAAATGTTGCATTCATCAGGGTCTTTCGGCTCTTCAGGTCGCTTGGAATCGGTTACAATACGCTTGACCGGTTTGAGTACTTGCTCCGGTGGCGCGAAAATCGGGATAACATTGTTATAGCTTTTGCTCATCTTTCTGCCATCAGTTCCAGGGATTGTCATCACTTCTTTCCGAATTACGGCTTCAGGAATCGTCAAGACGTTACCGTAATTTTTATTGAAGGTGAGCGCGACATCGCGGGTAATCTCAAGGTGTTGCTGCTGGTCAAGCCCAACCGGTACAAAATGTGTTCCAAAGAGTAAGATATCTGCCGCCATAAGTACGGGGTAGGTAAAGAGTCCGATGTTAATATTTTTGTCCGCTTCACGTCCCGCTGCGATGTTATCGTCAACAATTGCTTTGTAAGCATGGGCGCGGTTCAGCAAGCCTTTTGCTGTGAAACAGGACAACGCCCACGCCAGCTCGAATACCTCTGGAATATCGGATTGGCGATAGATAATCTCTTCATCTGGATTTAACCCCAGGGCTAACCATGTTGCCGCTGCTTGGTAGGTGAGATCCGCCAACTGTTTTCGGTCCCTGACGGTCGTAAGGGCGTGGTAGTCTGGTATGAAATAAAGGGCTTGGAACTTTTCAGCGAGTTCCAACGAAGGCTTAAGCATGCCGAGATAGTTGCCGATATGCGGCGCGCCTGACGGTTTAAGCCCTGTCAAAGCAATCTGTTTCAATTCGATCTGTGCTCCTTCTTGTGTTAAGTGCTGCTACTCGTGTGTCGCCAAGTATGTGTCAGTTAAATATACCTGAAAAAATTGAGAATGTCAAATTTTTTGACAGGATTTATGGACTTTCCGTATAACAGCGGCATCGCCCCGTTTTAAACCTAACTGCTTTTCGGCACTGCTGCCGTTTATAGCGATTTCTAACAACCCAGAACTTCCGATAATTGCCAAAGGTTCACCGACCGCAGATTCGGCGTAGGTGCGGTTGAGCCGCGTAAGCCGCGTCCCTTGGACGTTGATCTCATAACCCGATGCTTCTCCCACAAGGGCGCTTGCCGAAATATTTGTTATCGCGTTGCCGAACCTATCGATTTTGACAATTTGTCCGGTTATCGTGTTCCCCGAGATCTCTGGGATCGGAATCGGAAGGTGGACGAGATTTTTGACCGGTGACCCGATGTCCGCAAGCGGCACCCCACACGATAAATGCGCGGCGACCGGGGCGAAAATGTCTCTACCGTGGAATGTATTGCTGACCTCCGGCAGACAGTAAGCCGGATTCTCAATTGCCACGACGTTTATTCGGGACTCCGCACTGCCATCAATATCTTGTAACAGATACCCTAACACGCCGTTGTCGGGACAGACGAAGAATGCACCGTCTATTTCACAAACCATCGCCTGTCTATCACTCCCGACTCCCGGATCCACAACGACGGTATGAATCGTGCCTCTCGGAAAATAGCGGTAAGCAGAATGGATAGTGAAAGCCGCTTCATAGATATCCTGCGGTGGAATGGCGTGTGTGAGATCCACCACCTGCACACTCGGATTGATACCGAGAATAACACCCTTCATTGTTCCGACGTAAGCATCACTCGTGCCGAAGTCGGTCGTTAGCGTGATGATACGAGGAGATTCGTTCATTTTATTTACAGATTCGCCTGCATCCACGCGAAACTTTTCCGTTGACCCGTGCCATCGTTTTCTCTACCCTCATACTCACAGCACCATACACCGTCATAACCGGCTTCTCTCAAGCATCGAATTGCCTTAGCGAGGTCTATTTCGCCTTCGCCGAGCGCCTCACCACGGTAGTTTCCACGTGAACCTGTCCCGTCTTTCAGATGTGTGTGCAAGGTATAAGGTGCAACGATTTCATAATACCTGCCGACTGTCTCTAAATCGTGACCTGCCCAGCGGTAGTTCATGGTGTCCATATTCGCGCCGACATGCTTGGAGCCGACACGTTCAAAGAGTTCTACCTGCAAATCGCCGTTGTTTGTAACGATCCCGTGATTGTCCACAGCGAGATAGACCTGTTCGCGTTCGGCGAATTCGAGGCACCGTGTGAGACACCCCGCCATCGCTTCGACCCATCGACTTTCGGGGACAGCGTCTTTCGCGGCACCGCCTTCTGTCCGGAGCACTGAAGTACCGACCCGTTTGGCAAGTCCGGCGATGCGTTCCATCCGCGAAACTTGGGCACGGATCGCCTCTTCTTCCAATAGGACGAAATCGTTCCCCGCTGCGAGCGCGGAGACCTGTAATCCGTAACCCTCAACTTGCTTTCTCACGGCTTCGGCATTCTTCTCAGGATCCGAAGTTTCCGAATTCCAGACATCGCTAATCTGAAGTTCTACATAATTGAAACCTGTATCACTTGTAAATCTCAGAAAATCGTCAAGCGATTTACTGGCGTAGTTGTAATGGATAAGTCCAAATTTTGACATGTCCGATCTGCTCCTCTTTGATACCCGAATGCAATCTAAGGTGGTTCCAAACCATTCGTGCTGTGTGTAACTGATTGTTGACGGTTTCCGACTACCCACAACGCAAAAATGGCTTGCATCTTTAACGTTATTGTGCTATAATAATACCTTGAGTAAGAGACAAGCGTCAAGCAATTTTTTCGTTATGATCGCGAATTGCCTTGTGAACTTCGTCCCAAAGTTGATAACCTATCAGGAAAAATAATGGAAAACTATAACTGCTTTACGGACCCTAAATTACCTGCCATTTATGAAAAAGTCAAGGCAGAACAACGGCTCTCCTTTGAGGAGGGGGTCACACTTTACGAAAGCTCGGATATTACTGGCGTCGGTTTTATTGCCAACCATGTCCGTGAACGTTTAAATGGGAACGTTGCTTATTATAACATCAACCAGCATATTGATTATTCAAATGTCTGTATCCTCCATGCTCGGTGCCATTTTTGTGCTTTTGCCCGAAAAAATATGCAGACCGAAGGCGCCTGGGAAATGAGCGTTGATGAATTTTTAGACAAAGCGATGTATTCTATAGAACACGGATGCACCGAAATCCACAGTGTCGGTGGATTGCATCCGAAACTGCCGTTTGACTACTACCTCGACATTATCCGTGGGCTTAAGGAACGGATGCCGCAGGTACACCTCAAATTCTTTACGGCTGTCGAAATTCATCACTTTTCTCGTATCTTTAAAATGTCTATGGAGGAGGTTTTAAGGCAGCTACGGGAGGCGGGCCTGGATTCCTTGCCCGGCGGTGGTGCTGAAATTTTCGCTGAGGAGACGCGCGAGAAAATTTGCCCCGGTAAACTCAGCGCAGACGGATGGTTAGAGGTCCACGACATCGCGCATCGTCTCGGCATTTCGACGAATGCAACGATGCTTTACGGGCACCTCGAAACAAACGAGGATCGGGTGGATCATCTCATCCGATTACGGGAGCAGCAAGATAAGTCTGGCGGTTTTGTAACGTTCATCCCGCTCGCTTTTCACCCCTTGAATACCCGTATGGCGTATCTGCCTTCGACGACCGGTTTAACGGACCTTCGGAACATTGCTGTTGCGCGGCTTATGCTCGATAATGTTCCGCATATTAAAGTGTATTGGATTATGACCGGCTTGAAAACTGCGCAGGTCGCACTCCGTTTCGGATCCGATGATATTGATGGCACGGTGACCGAGGAGAAAATTACGCACATGGCGGGTGCGGACACGCCAGAGGCTGTCTCCGTTTCGGCACTCATACACCTCATTGAAGAGGCCGGTTTCGTTCCAGTTGAGCGAGATACGCTCTACAATGAAATTATTCGAGAGGGGAACCAGTGGTACAGAAAAGTCGCTTAAGGGTCGGTGCGGTCTCGTTCTTGAACACGAAACCGCTCATTTATCCGCTTCTGAAAAAAGAGATACAGGCGGATATCGCACTTAGCCTTGATGTGCCGAGCAGCGTCGCAGCACGTTTAAGTGATAGCAGACTCGATGTCGGACTCATCCCGATTATTGAGTATTTTCGAGCGAACCCATCGGGTACGAATTACTGTATTCTACCCGATATATCCATTGCATCGAACGGTGGTGTCCAAAGCATCCAACTGTTTAGCCGGGTGCCGGTACCCGAGATCCGACGGATCGCACTTGATACGAGTTCCCGCAGCTCCGTCGCCTTACTGAAGGTCTTGCTCGCTGAAAAGTACGGCATCGCGCCAGCTTTCACAATGTGCGCGCCGACGGTCAATCCGAGCACAGCACTCCAAAACCGTCAATATCCGCCGTTTGAAGCGGTCCTCCTCATTGGGGACCCCGCACTCAGACACCTCGGAACAACCGAATATAGTGTTGACCTCGGTGAAGCGTGGTATAAGTTAACCGGACTTCCATTCGTTTATGCATGTTGGGTCGCAAGAGAGGACGCATCTCTCGGAGATCTACCGCAAATCTTACTGCGATCAAAGGAACGGGGGATCGCCCAAATCCCAGAAATCGCACAGACTGAGTCGCGAAAGTTAGGGTTACCGGAACCGCTCTGTCTCGACTATCTGCAAAATCGTATCAATTACGACCTTGACGCATCTACGATCGCCGGTATCGAACTTTTTTATAAGTTCGCCGTAAAAAACAATCTTGCACCGCCGTGCCGCTCTCTTAATTTAATTTCTAATTAAAGGGGACTCAGGAAATGGGAACCACTGAAAAATCCTCTGATGATACCGAGATGATAAAACAGTTTGAGGACTACCTCAAAAGTTGTGGACTCCGTATGACCCAGACGCGCTTGGATGTCTTAAACCAAGTCTTTGACTATCCGGGGCATTTTCAGACGGAAGACCTCTTGGTGCAGATGCGTCGGAACGGCTACTTGGTGTCGCGACCGACGATCTATCGAACGCTGCCTTTGCTGGTAAAAAGTGGACTCTTAACAGAGTTTATTGATGCCCAGAAAAATACTCGCTATGAGAGCATTCACTCGCTCCGGGAACATGCACACCTCATTTGTCTGCGATGTAATCAGATCGTTGAGTTTAAAGAACCCGAGATTGATGCCTTACAGAAGGCGGTTTGTGAAGCACACAACTTTAAAGCCGTGCGCTTCCGTAATGAGATCATCGGCTATTGTGCCGAATGCCAAGCAGAATTAGAGCCGAAGACTTCTGATAGTGACGATGAAACTACCGCTTAAGCCTGCCCCACGTTGTGGTTAGCAATCCGTCCGGCTCCACCGACAATGTTTTCTTTGCTGCTTTTTGATAATCCTCATCGGTGGGTGCGTATTCCAAGTCACTCGACCAACAGAAAACGTCGTACTGAACTTGGAGCGAGCTTTGCCGCCACCAGATTATCATAACGTTTTCACCGTCTTGTAATTCGTTAATCGTGCCAGCATCCTGTCCGAAATCACCGGTCCGCATCCATGTCCATGCGGGGACATTTTCTTCAAAGATAATATGATCTGGTCGGATAAAGACAGGTTTGTTTTTTGGAATCACGTTGCCATCGTCGCCTAAAACCCACAACCAATCCGAGTGGTTGCTCGGATTAATGAGGCGACCAATGAAACGCCATTCCCCGGCTTCTCCACCTGCCCGACTGATGTCGAACCTGTAGAGTATCCATCCGTCTCTGCCAGTGTTTGTGACAATATCGCCGAACGCACCGTCAGCAGGGTCTACCGCCTTTTCACCTTTGCCCAATTTATAGGCATCTTCGGAATCCCTTTCATCAAAGGCTTCCGCTTCAAACCAAATCTGTTCACCTTTTCCGTATTCAGAGACTTTGAATTCTTCCACGGCAAAGCCTGTAAACGGCTGCATCAGCAGCAAGCAGACAGCGAAGCTGAGTGTTAATTGACATTTCTGAAGCATCGTTCATCCTCCTCAATGTTGTTTTCAAACAATGTAAAAAAGTTAAACTGACATTTATCAAAGTTATTGTCACACTGCTGAAGGCGTTGCCTCAGCACGGGGCGTGTTATGAAAATGCGTTTTGTTTTCAAAAAGGTTCTTGATTTTTAGCGCATGAGATGGCATTCTAAGAGGTATCCAAACTTC
>JAJDTJ010000019.1 GCA_022827225.1 Candidatus Poribacteria bacterium
TTTGACTTTGATTTTATTCGCAGCTTTACGCAAAGCACGCCGTAGCGGGCGTTTCTCTCGCGTCGCGCGTGCGTAGAGATTATCGCAGTGTTGACAAAGTCTTTGAATACGGTTGATACACTGCTGACCCAACCAACCGAAGCAATCTTCAGAGAAAAACGTCATGAAATCACGGACACCGGGGTCAAGTGCTACGATTCTACCGCTTGGTTCTCGCGTCTTTTTCTTCTCAACATAAGGGACGCAAAGGAAATAGCGTCCATTTTCAAAAATCAGTTGAGAATCCTTGACCTCTGCATCCGTATCACGTTCTGACACCTTACCTGTTCCTTGGGGTTTCGCTGGCAGCGGTTCTGCCATCTTCATCTCGCCTAACAACCGCACATAGAATCCGTTTTTTTTCAATGAATCTGCACGTAGGTAAAGCGTCTGCTTGCGTTTTCTTGACCGAAACGAAACCTTTTGAAACTTGCCCGTTTCTTTACATTTGACCTTCGCATTCCCGATAGCTTGGCAGGCATCCATCACCGCACCTACTTTTATCTGCCGTGGCGTTTCGGTGTGCCAATCGGGAAGATCATCAAAGACAACAGGAACGAGTCCCTTGAAGTTTGTCGGAGTATCCTTGTCATCCAAAAAGGATACTGCCGTATTGAAGACATATCTCGAAGTGCCAAACCACCTACGAAGAATCGCCTTCTGTTTCACTGTGGGAAAGATTTCTATCTTCCTTGATTTGGTCACGGTATCGCCGGAGTCCGGGCATTCTACCGGAAAAGACACGCAGAATTGCGAGGAGATCGGCAGTAAGTTCCTCTTCGGAGCTGTAAACAGTTTCGTTGAGAACCACGACTTCTCCACCGTTTTGTTCGACCAAGAACTGTATGACTTCGCCGCCGAAACGGGCGAGTCGATCCCGATAGGCAACAACAAGGCGGAGTTTATCACCTCGCAAGAGGCGTTCCAATACGGTTCTAAGTCCTTTTCGCTTGAAGTTGATACCGCTACCGAAGTCTCTGATGATTTCTGCTTCCGGGTAGTGTTTTTGCAAGTAAGCAACTTGGGACGCGAGAGCGTCTGATTGTCCTTTTCTGCTAACCCTGCAATATCCAACGGTAGTAATATCTGTTCCGGTCTGTGCATCAAGATACCCTTGCACATCATAACGCCTTTGTCCCCCCGGCGTTCTAATAGTAGAGATTGTGCCGTTCTCTGCTAAGCGTCGGAGTCTATCTATGGAAATACCGAGAATCTCCGATGTTTCTCGTGGTGTTTTATAGTGTTTCATACTATTATTATATCAGAAAAACACGGAAAAAACAAGAAAAACATAGAAAAAGAACTGTTTAGGAACTGCTCCTTCTTCCAATAACGTCCTCATTTTTTAAAATTAACGCCGATAGATACTAACCTCAATTGCGTCCTGCTTCACCCACGGCAGGTCGATGTCGAACCAATGCGTCTCAGATTCATAACATTCGCGGACGTGTCCAAGGTAATCCGCCATCGAATCGGCACCGATGCCGACGTTATCTGCAAGAACGATAGCAGGGTTCGTCAATCGCGATTCAATCGCCTGAAAACACGGAAAATAGTTGCTAAAATTGTTATCAAGGAGCAGAAAATCGACAGGGGTTTGGATGCTTTTAAGCACTTCTTGGGCATCGCCGATACGTGAGTCAACGAGGTTCGACATTCCGGCACGTTCAAAATTGGCACGTGCTTGCGCTGCGCGGTCAGCATCTATTTCGACTGTTATCAAGCGTCCAGTACCGGCAGCTTTCAAGACGCGTAACATCCAGAGTCCCGAATAACCGATAGCCGTGCCACATTCGACGATGAGAGACGGCTTCGCTTCCTCAACACAGCCAGCGAGAAATTTCGCTTTTTCTGGACCTAACATCGGGATCCTCTCCGCCCGACACTGTGCCTCAACCTCTTGTAAAACCTGATCAAACATAATAGCCTCCCTATTGGAACGCGGGTATCTCGTCCTAAATTTGATATCTCTTAGCAAGCACGACAAATTTTTATGGTATTCTGTAAGACATCACGAGGATAATCATAACCGAAAACCCGTTTTGAGGTCAAGGTGCACATCCAAATATACCTAATTTCCTTATTTATCGAAAAAATTTGCAACCAAATTTACAATTTGGTGTATATTATAGACAAGCACCTCCGGAGGTATCTGATGCCTGACTTAGATGATGAATTAATGGAACGCTACCAAAAAGGTGACGAAAACGCGTTTACGCTTCTCGTGCGCCGACACCAGCAGCCGCTTATCAATTTTATTGCTCGGTTCATCAATGACAGGGACAGTGCCGAGGATCTAGCGCAGGAAACATTCATCCGTATTCTTAAAGCCGCAAATCGCTACAAATCGGAGGGGGCACATTTTAAAACGTGGATGTATCATATCGCCTCGAATCTGTGCAAAAATGAACTGCGAAATCGAGGACGACGGGACCGATACAGAGTTGATAACGTCGTCAACAGCGGAAACGATAGGGACGGAGAGGCAGAGCAAATTGATTTAATCGAAAATGCCCCTGCGAACCCGGCTTTCCAACCCGAAGTCGCACTCGAACGCAAAGAATTGCAGAACGCTATCCAAAAAGCGATCTCAGAACTACCAGAACAGTACAGACTCCCGCTCGTGCTTCGAGACTTACAAGGTCTGAGCTACGATGAAATTAGTGAGGTACTCGAACTTCGGAGCGGTACGACGAAATCTCGGATCAACCGCGCCCGACTCATGCTAAAAGAAAAGTTAAAACCGTTTATTTGATGTTTTAGGAGCAAATTATGAACTGCCAACAGGCTGAGGAACACTTCTCTGCCCACCTTGAGGACACACTTGATTACCAGACCCTTCAGGATTTTGAAAGCCACCTCACAAAATGTGAAGCGTGTCAAGGCGAATATGCACGATTTCAGGATTCTGTTAATGCCGTACAGCAATTGCCACAGATAGAACCATCGCCGTACTTCATGTCAGCATTGCAACAACGGATCGCTACAGAAGATCGAGAAACCGGTAGCCTTAAAGACGTTGTGACAACACGGTGGCAGCAGCTACTTGATGCGTTTCGCCGTCCTACATGGGCATTCAGCGGCGCTATCGCCTTGATCCTTGCTGCAGCTGGCACCTATTTCTATCAAGACCTCCGTCCAACACCGGTAGCACCCGCACCTCGAACAGAACAGATAGCAACATCACCTGAGGTGTTTCCGGTACAACAATCAAGGCGTGTCGGCGGAGATACCAACCGACTCCTGCAAGGAAGTGTTATCTCAACACCGACACAACCGATGCAGCAGCGTTATATGTTAAAGCAGGTGAGTTATACCACTACTTCCACCAGCGGCGGACTCTAATAGGATTTACGCATGCTGCTCTTTTGTACCATAGGAGACCGTTAGCCTGTGGGTTCTTTTGTAGCATAGGAAACCGTTGGTTTCTTGTGCCGAGAAACTATCTGGGTTTTTTGCGGAATTCCCATCTAATAGAGCATGCTACGGTCAAAACCGCATAAGTCCTATCTAATTTAGCAATCTACAAGCAGTCAATGTCTGCACATAAACGATTAAGAGTATAAGCATGTATATTATAGAATCAAAACGCCGACAATTGATCATCGGGATGCTCAGCCTACTGTTCTATGCTGTCGCGCCGAGTGTCGCAAATGAAAGTGTACTGAAACTTCTTGAAAAGGAATTCCAGAAGGTTGTCACCGATGCCCGACCCGCCCTTGTAAAGGTCGTAGCGACACAGGTAACCTCGATGACCTCCCTGCCAGACATGGAAAAATTGGTATTTACTCGCCAAAATATCGGTTCCGGGATCGTTATTGATACCGATGGACATATTGTGACAACGACCTTTGAATTGGAGACACCGACTAAGATTGAGGTCGTCTTTAACAATGAAGAGGTCTCTACAGCAGAACTCGTCGGTATTGATACATTCACCGATATTGCAGTCCTTCGAGTTGCAGAAGCCATACACCTACAAAAATCTAAAATCGCAGCACGTGTGAAGTGGGGAGATTCCTCAAAAATTAATACCGGTTCTTGGGTTGTAACGATGGGCAGCTCCTACGGACATAGCCCGATCGTCTCTTTCGGTATCGTCGGCGGTTGGGATACTTTAGATCAATTGTGTGGAAAATTGATTAAGATCAATGCAGCGGTTACCCCGGGCAACAACGGTGGAGCAGTCGTTAACACCTCAGGAGAGATTGTCGGAATGATACTAGCAGTACTGACAGAGCCGCCTTATAATGTTAATTCATCAACCGGCACGCTTTTACAGAAGGAGCGCGATCCAGATATCTCGCAGTTCTTCGTCCAAGAGTTATCCCCGGAGATTACCTTCGCAATGCCGATTGAGATGGTACATTCAGTTGCCAAAGAAATCATAGAACACGGAAAAGTCGCCCGCGGTTGGCTCGGTGTTGAGGTCGATGTAGGCGAGTCCGGCGTTTTCATTATCGGAGTCGAAGAAGGCAGTCCGGCAGACGAAAGTGGGATTTTACCTAAAGATATTATTCTTGAATTCAACAAAACGCCTGTCCGTTCCTACGCAGAGTTGCTTAGATGCGTCGTCAGCGAACGCCCCAAAACGAAGGTCCAACTCAAAATCGGTAGAAACGGCAACACGCAACATCGGACGGTCATATTAGGCGAAAAATAGTAGAGCCTAACGGGTTATCTTCGCAAACTCAGCAAGGTACGCCGCCGCAATTTCACGATTCCCTTTGATAATCAGTAGGTTCTCGTTATTCCGTTTTTCCGCGTTCTTGGAAAAGTTATACGATCCTGTAATCACCGTCTCCGCATCAATAACGATCACCTTGTGGTGCATAGCACCTCTGTTTTTATCCAAAACAACAGATAGACCAGCCTCTTTCATCGTCTTATATTCGGAGTATGCGTCATCAACTTGCCGCACTTCAAACACACCCAGGACATCAATACCCGATTTAAAACGATCCCGCATCGCATTCCCAAGGGTATCGTGTGTAAACGAAAACGCCATAAAATGGATTGACTGCTCCGCAGACCGGACCTCGCGAACCAGCGGTGAGATCGTGTCCCCTTCTGGGGAAAAATAGGTAAAAATCTCTGTCCCATCGTTTAACTCGACCTTCGGATATGCCACAAACGCACCAGACGGTTTTCCAACCTGTGCCGCAAGAAACAATTCCCGGAACTCCTGCGTGAAGTTGTACGCCAATTGTGCAGAATCAATGAGTATCACGTTATTATTGTTCTTGTAGGCACCATTATACGTCGTGTTATAAGAACCCGTCCAGACGTACTGCTCATCAATCACGATGAACTTGTGATGCATCAATCCGTCATTATCACTGTCGTCAACGACAGGAATCCCGACCTCTCGCAATCGTCCAATCTTTGAATCGCCTACCATATTATCCGCTTCTGTGACGATTCGCACCTGCACGCCGCGGTGATATGCTTCTATTAAAGCATCCGCTACCGGAGCGGCATCTAAATCATAGAGTGCCGCATCAACTCGCACCTCAGCAGCACTGAGCCTATTGACAAGCCGTTTTTCCAGAGAATACGGACTGTCAACCCCATCGGCTTCGCTGAAGTACACCTCCCACGCCACCTCAGTCAACGGTGTCGGCCTATGCTTGTAATACCTTATCCCGAATCCGACTGCAACAGCACAGATTAAAATAAGAATGAACGGTACGAATGATTTCGATTTACTGACCTGCGATGCTGCTGGGGTGTCGTGTGCACTCGGATCAGTGTTCATATTTCTGCGTACTCCGTAATAGCGTTACAAAGAGTTAGACACCCCATCTTTGCCGAGATGTCTCTAAGGACTCGATCTGTGCGTTCTCCTGCTTCCACGCGTAATGTCCCTTCGGCTTTTCACCGACCCATCTCTCGTCAATCGGTTCCGATGCAAGTTGATAGCGCGTATCTGCGGTTATCCGAATCTTATCAGACGTGTTGACCAAGGAGGCATGCATGAGGAACATACTGAAAATGATAACATCGCCTGCGGAAAACGTCGTTGTCGCCCAATGCCCACCAAATTTCTCAACGATTTCGAGCGGATTATCGCTGAAATGTCCCTCAATCATATCCCGATCAACATCCGCTTGCCCGTAGGTGGCACGGACTTTCTCAAATCGGTTAGAACCGAGACAGAAGACGATGGGACCCATGTCAAGCGACACATCGCCGAACGGAGTCCAGCAAGAATAAAGGTCTTGTGTACCTCTACCCATGAAGACGATATCGTAATGTATTGGGGAACCCGATCCGGGGCCTGCCGTGCGGAGCCATTTGAAATCGAACGTCCGTGCTTCGCCACCGAGGAATCGCTTGAAAAAATCCATCACCGGGGCACCTTCAACGACGGCTTTAAATTCTGGTAGTTGCGTCAACGCCTTATTACCCATCGAACCGGTCGATGTAGGTTCGGGATAGTCACGGTTGAAGATTCCGTCCATTAACGGTGTCTCTGGCGCGATCATCCGTTTCGCTGCGAGTTTCTCTAGAATCCGTCGGCGTGCCCTGAGCACAGTCTCCTTGTCGTGGAGTCCACGAATCAGGAGATATCCATCGGCTGCGATCCGTTCTTTCAAGGCATCCAGATCGTCAAGGATGTCGTTGCTTTCCCGTAATTCCGTGTTAACTTCCACTTCCTGATGCAAAAAAGGTAACTTCATCTTAATCCCTCACTTCTGACGGTGGCGGTTCTTGCAACCACGCCAGATTAAATCGATAGTGTAGACGGCTGCTAATCAGATGAATTAGCCCGTTCCGGCCCTGGCAGACAGCGAGATACCCACCCGGTTCACCACTATTAAGTCCCATCGTAAAGCGGCGTCCGTCCATCGTTTCGAGCTCTCGATCAGCACCATCGTCTGTGATTGGACGAATGTGTTCCCACGTTCCGCCATCGTCATAAGACAACGCGCTAAAGAGTCCGGTAACGAGGCGTTCCTTTCCAGAAGCATTGATGATCGGCATCGGAGTTGGCTCCCTCCGATCCCCTGTGAACGATGCCAAGAAAATAGGACCTTCCTGAAGTCGTAGGAGAACGCACCGCTGTCCACCGGAAAGCACAGGGAATTGGCTCGCGCTATAGTGCCATGTCCGACCACCATCCGATGAAACGCTTTTCGGCATCCGCCCATCAATCGTATCGCCGCGCCCGTACGCCATCAGTCTACCATCTGTGAGTTCAACAACAGCAGCGTGGATACCAGCGATCCAACCGCCCTGTTTCCCAGCAGCAAATTCCGGGATCGGCTGCCCAGCACCCGGGTCATACCACGTCTCCGCATCATCATCGCTAAGCCATATTGCAGTACCGCCGTTGCCACCGCTCACCGCATCACAGGCAAGGAGTATAGAACCGTCCTGTCTCCGAAAAACAGAGGCAATCGGCATGTGTCGCAGACGGTGCTCTGGTGAAATAAAGCGCGGTTTCGACCACGTCGCACCGTTATCGTCAGAATAACGCATCACCAACGCCAACGGTCCCCACGTCGCAGCAGCCGAGAGCCCATTGAAATGATAAATCCGTCCGTTTTCGTTCCGCCAGAGAGAAGTCGCATGATTGTTGCGATCTGGAGGTCCCCAGAACGGTTCAGCAGGTTCCCATTCCGGTTCACCAAAACGCAGGCGACTCGCGGCAACCGTCAACTCACGCCCACGCTCCGTCACACATGAATACCACGCTGTCAACATATCCCCGTTCGGGCATTCTGTGATTGCCGGAACATGGTTATGTGCTGAAAAGAGCGGTCCATTTGAACCCTCCGGAATTTTAACGAACGTCAACGGTTCAGCGAAATAGGGTGCCTTCGGAGCAGGTGCGCTTGCAGATTCCTGTTTGACAGCACGTCCCCAAAGCGGGACCTTCGGCGCAGGCGTAGCCGATGTCCGAGGCATTTCACCGCAAACAACCCGGAATCCGATATACCAATGTTTATCTTCCGGGATCGCTGCCATCCGGTTCGCAGAACGCAGATAACAGAGTAACGTCGAATGACTGCCCCCCCGCGTAACACGATACAAACCGGCTTCCCTACCGACGGGATCGACCTGCGGTTCCGGTTCGTAGGACCCGTACCAATCTTGGCACCACTCTTCGACATTCCCGTGCATATCGTAGACACCCCACGCGTTTGGCGGCGTGCGTCCAACATGCAACGGCATGATCTCCTCGGCACCGCGACTCCGTCCAGCATCCGGATACCAACTCTCACCAACGTTTTTATGGAACTCCGATGGTAGTGTATCACCGGTATGAAAATGCGTCGTCGTACCTGCCCGGCAGACGTATTCCCATTCCGCCTCGGTCGGTAGTCTATACGGAAGCCCGTCTTTCTCAGAGAGCCATTCGCAGAAGCGTGTTGCATCGTGCCAATCCACAAACACCACCGCTTCATCATCATCCTCTGAAAAGCCCAACTTTCCGCGGAGCTCACTGTGTGTCGGCTCGAATTCCTCATACTGCGTATTAGTAACCTGAAAAACACCGATGTAAAACGGCGTGGTGAGCGTCACCTGATGCACCGGATGCTCATCTGGATCACCATCGCGGAGATACGCCTTGCCCGCTGTTAATTCCTCTGATAGCGACGCGTTCTCTGACCCCATCATAAAACTTCCCGGTTCAATCCGTACAAATTGCATACCGAGCGAATTCGTCCATGTCGGTTTCCCATCAAACACTAACTTCTGCATAATTCCCTTTCCTATTCGGACAATGTCTTGTAGACTGTATCCCCAGTTTTACGTCTGTCGCCCTCATTATACCAAATTTAGACCGAATTTGTCACGAAAAATGTTAGGTTGTCTTTAGATAACACTTACGCGGCCCCACTGCTGCATGCGGGGTTTAAAACCCTGAAGAAATATCCAAGCAAAACCCTGCAGTGCGTAGGATGTCTGTTATCATGGAAAAACTGAACGTTCTCACAGAACGTTTCCCAAACATGGATGTCAACGCTCTCAAATCCAAACTTGAAACTGTTGAGGATCTCGACCATCTCAAACAGTTGAATCTAAACGCTGCGATAGCAAAAAGTTTTGACGCTTTCCAAGAAACCCTAAACGCGGATAGCATTGAGTAAACTAATGTGTAGCATTATGAAGCACAAACACACCTCTTATCTTTACACGGATGGATTCGTAGTAGGGCGATTCATCGCTCCAGCGCACAACAAGCAAATTGGTAAGTCCTATTAGAATTTACGCAATTTGCTTGTGTGCCTTCACCTTACGTTAAGATTTCAGGTTTATTCATTTTGAAGTTCCTCAAACTCATTTTCAACTTCCTCTATAAGCTCCTCAATCCAGCCTGATTCTCTGAGCATCGTCGATTCGGACTCATATATGGAGTCGTATAAACCAGGGTAATATTTTTCCAGTGCCTCTTTGAGGAAATGAACCGTACTCCCATCCTCCCCGGTAACCTTTACTTCAAAGAAAAGAACGCTAGTATTCCCGGCTTTGACAACCTCCGTGAACATGTCCATAATCTCACTTTCTGTTTTCGTTGAATATATGAAAGTAAGTTCAAGGTATTTCGCTACGACATCAGAAATAAGTGTAAAGTTTCCCTCAAGATTTGAATTTGCCTTAAAATTTTGAGAGATTTCTTCAAAATAAGATGATTCAGTATTAGGATTGTTATCAAGATGTATCTGAATAAGATTATCAACTAGTTCTGGAGCAAGACCCGTTTCTTCAAGGATGATTTTGTTTTCTGCCTCAGAAAAAAGAAGTGTGTTTCTAAAATGAGGTTCCCATACATCCCGTTGAATATATTTAGTAAGTGCTTCTATTATCCTTTCACTGGGTCCTGTTACAATATCATGTGCTTTCCAACGGGCTTCATATAGCGGGGTATCCGCAAATATAAATACGTATGGCCAGTGTGTCAGATAGCTGCTGTGGTCGATTAATCTATCAGAAAAATGAGTTTCTTTCACGTCATCCCATATTGCTGTTGTTCCGCCATTTCTGCACTTTTCTCGGAACATTTCTAATATTTCATCTTCTGTTTTCGTTGGATAGAGGAAAGTATCGGACAAGTAATGAACGGTAATATTACCCCAAGCTAATTTCCACTCTATAGAATCAGAATCTTTAAGGTATATCTTTACAGAATGCGGATCTTCCTCAAGGTATATCTTAAGGAGGGCAATGATTTGTTCCCATTCAAGATCTGTTTCCTCAAAGACGATCCTATTCCTTAGTGATGCAGCGTCCAGATCACTAAGCCATCCTTGTTCTCCTAATTCTTTTTCCAATCTATCTACGGTTCTTATAAGGATACCGTCCGCTTTTTCCCACGCCTCCTCTTTAGTGAGCCCAACAGACCCTTCAGGATCTATCGGTGGTTCCATTTCGGGTGGCACGGGTTTTTCCATAGTCGGTTTCATCATTTGCATGCCTTCGTCGCATCCAATAAGTAGCATCAACCCAAATAGGGCTGCAATCAATAATAGAGATAGGACAGAAATTTTCATACTTCATTCTCCTTATTGTGATTTTAAGATTTGTTGGTGCACCCACCAACTGGTTTCGTATACTATAGTGGATATCAGAATTAATGAGACACTCCACAACGGGACAGGAAACCTAGAAGAAACACCGTTTTTGCTTGGGGTATTTGCTTACAAGAAACGCCCTATCAAAAACGGTGTTTCTGTGGATTTCTTCTAAGCAAAACCCCTACGAGAGGGATGGTCTCCGAAATCACTAAAATGCCTCTTTAGTTGTTGACTTTACTATAAGCAATAAGCACTGAGTCTCGGACTTTGTGCCTTGCAATACAATCCACACAATTGTGTTATCATGATATATAGACACATTTTTTGTGCAAAACGTTACATCATGTGAAAAAAATATTTTGTCAGGCAATGATTTACAACTGTAGAAGGATCTCGGGTTCCGATTCTATCTCGCGACTCCCTCCAAAAACCGATAACTGATGACTATTTTATCAAAACATTTCCTTTGACTTTTTTCGGCACTTCTGCTATAGTATTTATAATTGTGTAGTAGGTTCTTGTTTTTCTTCCGTTAAAGCATACAAATTTAACCTTCGGCAGTTGCTGGTTACTATCGGTTTCAAGCCAGTCAGCTGTTCCATTCCGCGCAAGAACCTTAGAAAAACAATTGCTTAGAAATCGAGCAAATATCTATTTACGGAGCAATATTTTGAAACAGAAGATTATCTTTGGGGGATTTTTCCTCGTTTTGATAAGCGTTACAACGATTTGTGGCGCCCAGGATCTCGTCCTGCACCTCTCCTTTAACGAGTTAGCAGGGGACGTTGTAAAAGACCTATCCGAATTTGGTAACGATGCGACCTTTAACAAAGGGAATCCAAAACTGATTGACGGTGTCTTCGGAAAAGCGATGGAGTTCGACGGCAAAACCGCTGGTGAAATCGCCGACAGTCCGAGCCTTGATATTGTTGATGCTATCACCATTGAGTTCTGGGCACTTGTCAAAGGTGGTGAAGCAATCCAGAGCGGCGTTGAGAAAGGATCCGCTTGGGTCGCCGGGCTATATAATCTCGCCGCACTCTACAACGGTGGGACGATCCTTCAATTCTTTGATCTCCCGGAACCGTGCAACGACGACAATATCGGTCCAAGCATTCAGGACGGCGAATGGCACTTTCTCGCCGGGACATGGGACGGTGATGACATTAAACTCTACATTGATGGTGAACTCGAAGCAGAGATGCCGTGTAAGGGTAAACTATCACCGAATGACGCCCCGCTTTTCATCGGGGCACGCGGCGCAAGTCAACGGTTCCTTACCGGTGCCCTTGATGAGATTAAAGTCTATAACTACGCCTTAACCAAGGCTGAGCTGCTCCAGGACATGGAAACACCCGTCACATTATCTGTTGACGCGCACAATAAATTGGCAACCTTCTGGGGACACCTCAAGACCGACTAACCCTACTGAAAAGGAGTGTCGATGAAAGCAAATCGCCATCTTTTGGCACAGCGTGGAGGTTACCGAAATTTGCTATACAAAACTCCAATCCTTCTTCTTTTTCTCTTAACCTTAATAGTCAGCTGCGCGCTGCCTTTCGGCGGTAATCTAACGCCTGAAGAGCAGGTCGCCGTCGTTACAACCGATAGAGGCATATTCGTAATCGAGTTCTACCCTGACGCTGCCCCGGTAGCAGTAGACAATTTCATTAACCTAATCAACCAAAAGTTTTACGACGGTTTAACATTTCATCGTATCATTGAAGATTTTGTCGCCCAGGGCGGCTGTCCCAAAGGCGACGGAACCGGGGGGCCAGGCTGGACCATCGTCGACGAGTACACAAACCCGAACCAACGTCCACACCTTAGAGGCACTGTGGCGATGGCTCGGACAAACGCGCCGAACTCATCCGGGAGCCAATTCTACATTTGCTTCAAACCCCAACCCGATCTTGACGGTAATTACACCACCTTCGGCGGTGTCATTCAAGGTATGGATGTCGTCGATCGCTTAGAGATAGGCGATGTCATGACAAAAATCCGATTGGAGGCGAAGTCAAAATATGTTAAGGCAACAACAGAATAAGCAACATCGGCAGTTCGCATCCGCAGCACTTTTGGTCCTAGCAACTCTGTTTGCAACCTTCGTGTTGAGCTGCGCCCAAGAAGAGAAGAAAGCACCTGCACCCCGCGCACGTCGCAGTGGAACAGGTACAACCATAACCTCAGCAAAACCCCAGATTGATCCCGCAACATCAGTCGCCGTTATTGAAACGGCGAAAGGCAATATTGAATTTGAATTTCTTGCAACCGAGGCACCAGAAACGTCTAAGAATTTCATCAAAAACGCGCAGGTGGAGTATTACAAAGGCGAAAAGTTTTATCGCGTAGAAGAACTCCTCATCCAAGCAGGTTCAAAACTCGCTGCCGGCGAAACGCTCCCTATTGAAAACGGTGCCAAGGAGATGTCGAGAGGCGTTGTCGCTATGGCAAAAGAAGAGGGGGCCAGCGTCTCGTACGCATCCGAATTCTTTATCTGCCGAGATGAAACCATTCTTGACAGTGAGTACGCCATTTTCGGAAACGTCATCAGTGGAATGGATGTCGTTGATAGTATCGCACAAGACGACGTTATCACTAACATCACTATCCGCAACAAGGAATAACTATAAGTTATAAGTTATAAGTCACCTTCGGATGTTATCAACGCATCCTTATAACTGCCATTACTAAATTGCGACCATGGTATCCACAAGAAACCGTTGATAAAGCACAAGCCAGACTTATAACTTATAACCAACAACTTATAACGACTAAAATGGAGGGATTATATGGCATTAACTGTTATCCGCACGGCTCGTCCGAGTCCTGTCTGGCAGGAGAGCTACGTGCGTGTGAAAAAGGGACAACGACTCGTTATTGATGGAGAAGGGGCTTGGTCACCAGATTTGAAGAATCGAACCGGATGGTGTGGTGCCGACGGTATCCCTCAAACCCCAGGCTCCGATGGCTACCTGCTCCCCGGCACTAATATCGGCGCACTCATCGCCAAGATCGGGAGCACCGTTTTCGCCATCGGATCGCGTTACGACAATCCAGCACCCGCAGACGGTGTTATCTTTCTTGCTATGAACGAACATCCAAACAACAACAATCAAGCAGGTAGTTTACTCGCGCAAATCATCATTTTTGACGACGAGTAGTCCAACCTTTCACATAACAACACAACTGGATATATCAGACAAATCGCAATCAGGAGCCATATATGGCAGAGACAACAACGCAGGAAGAAGAACAACAACTTCCACGTATAGATTTTATCACGTATCTTAACAACCTCGTAGCAACAGGGCAACTCTACTTAGAGGGAATCCGAGACCCCGAAACAGACGAGGTGGTCGTCAACCTCGGACTCGTAAAAGGCATTATTGATACCATTGAGATGCTCGAAGAAAAAACGAAGGGCAATCTCACCGCGCCCGAAGCCAATTTTCTGGCAAACACGCTCTATGAACTGAGAATGGGCTACGTCCGTGCAATCAGTCAGCAGGAGACAGCCACAGAAGCCGAAACCCAAGAGGAGACTTCGGCTGAAGAAACCGAAGGAGAGACATCCAATAACGAACCTGATGCTTCTTAACCGAAGCGATAACAAGCACTGAAACACGGCAATAGCGCATTACAAACCTGATCACTGCTAATTTTTCTGAATGATTTGCGAGAAATCGGGTTAACGTCGTTAAACTTTCCGGGAGAACCATTTATGGAATTCTATCACGGCACGACGTTAAGCAACGCAAGAGGTATTATCGAAAACGGGTTTCGACCCCGCGGCGGCGCAGTTTGGTTCACGACACAGTGGAACTACGCGAAAAACCGCGCCGAACAGAAGGCGCGTCGAAAAAATGGCAAACCTATTGTACTGAAAACCGAGTTGGAGATTCAAGAACTTCGCACCTCTCTTGGGAACGGCAAAATTCAAGTACGAGGCGGCATCGTAGCGATCAACGAACGGTTGCGCGTTCAACTCTTACAGTCTAATTCCTTTGAATTGTTAGCCTGTCCAATGGCATTAGCAAAATGGATAAACCATCAAGTAGGGCTCTACTCCCACAACGGTTTGAGCCAAAACCATTGGGGGGTAGTCAGGTTAGCACACTGGATGAATAATCGAATGAAATCGGGGACCGGAAACCGTATTGATTGGCAAGAGTTCTTTCAGAAAGGTAGGCAGTGGTTACCAGCATTCTTTGACAAGATTTCGGTCAGTCCTGAAAGGCTCCCTATTCAACATCTTCAGAATGATACGATCGCAGTCCGTGTATGCCTGGAGACACAAGAAAGGGTCCTTCAGCCATCGAAAGTTGATACACCGTCCGAGAAGGCAATAGCAGACCTTTCCGCTGCAAACCCGAAACGACGGATGCGAGGGCTTCGATCACTTGAAAAACTCGGAACTGAAGAACTATTTGACTGGTGCGTACTGCATCTTGAAGATGAATCGGTGGATGTCGCATGTAATGCTTTAAGGATCATGTGCCGCTGCGATGACGGATATATCGCCCCCATTCTACCATACGCAGAATCGAAAAACAGACGCATTCGTGCCGGCGCACTCGCAGCACTCGCGAAACACGATTTTGATGATACGCAACGGTGGTTTGAACGCGGACTAAAGGACCCAGCGGCGTGTGTACGGATGGAAGTCGCAAAACTTTTGCCGACACTTGATAGAATCGCGCATCAAGACCTTTTCGATATAGCGCGACACGATCCAAACCCAGTCGTCAAACGTCTCGCTAAAAAGCGGCATTAAACTGGAAAAATCACAGTAAGTTTGTTGTAAACGCGCTATCGGAAAAGCGCACGCCATGAAAGCGGAGAATGAATTATCAACGCCAGCTTATAATCGCCTTGGCGATGCTCATGGGTCTGCTCGTGACCGGGACCGCCGGTTACTTAGTACTCGAAAAAGACAGCGGATGGGAACCGCTGGACGCATTCTATATGACCGTCATTACGCTCACAACCGCAGGACATGACGACCTCGGAATGAGCGATAACGGACGTATTTTTACCATATTACTTCTCGTCGGTGGAATCGGGGTGTTCACCTATAGCGTTACTGTCGCCACCGCCTTTCTCATCGAAGGACAACTACAAAGCTTTTTCCGACAACAAAAAATGGTCCGAACTGTCGATAAATTATCAAACCATTATATCATTTGTGGACTCGGTGATACCGGTGTACATGTGCTTGACGAAATGCTGAAGGCAAATGTAGAGTTCGTCGGTATCGAACTCGATGAAGAACGCCTTGTTCACCTGACAGATACACTAAACTTCTCCTACCTCCAGGGAGACGCGACCGATGACGAACTGCTCGTCCGGGCAGGTATCACGCGCGCCCAAGGGCTTATCACATGTCTCAGTCGAGACCAAGATAACCTATTCGTCGTTATCTCGGCGCGAAAACTCAACCCGCATTTAAAAATAGCCTCTAAAGCCGTCGAAGACAACTCACCCGGAAAACTTATCACCGCTGGGGCAGATGAAGTCGTACTGCCGGATCATATCGGCGGCATCCGTCTTGCATCCAGTATCCTCTACCCACACCTCGTAGAGTTCCTACAAAGTATTACCCAAAATCAGGACGACACACATTTCGCAGAATCTATTGTCCGACGGGATTCACCCCTCGACGGCATTTCTCTCAAAGCCGCAAGTATACAGGAACAGACCGGATTAGTTATCATCGCCATCCGTGATAACGACGGCACTTTCCTCTATAATCCACCCAGTGATAAAAGACTCCAAGCCGGGGATGCCATATTAGTCATAGCTAACTTGAGACAACTACAAATGTTACACAAACTTACAGGCGACTTAAGTTCGCCATAACCCTTCGGAGATCGCGCAAGAACGGAAAAGCGTTGACCAGTTAATATCAACTGTGATACGATAGGGCGAAAAATTCGCAGACATAATACGAACAGCGCAAAAACTATCGAAAATAACGCAAATTGGAAGGAAACATTCGTATGCTCGCAACAGTCCTTAGTAGCGCATTGCTCGGCATTGATGCCTATATCGTAAAAGTTGAAGTAGATGTCGCCGGTGGACTCCCTTACTTCACCACTGTCGGTCTACCCGATAGTGCCATTAAAGAAAGCAGGGACCGAGTTATCGCAGCTATTAAAAACTCCGGTTTCTATTTCCCACAGACCCGAGTCACCGTAAACCTTGCACCTGCGGATATCCGAAAAACAGGCTCAGCGTTCGACCTTCCGATTGCGATCGGCATTATGGCCGCCACTAATCAGGTAAATCTCGCGAGGCTCGAAAACGCCATAATTTTGGGAGAACTCGCACTTGACGGGAACATTCGAGGGATACAAGGCGCACTGCCCATAGCTATTACCGCAAAAGAAAACGGGATCAAGGATATTATTTTACCTGCCGAAAATGCTAAAGAAGCAGCAATCGTAGAAGAGGTCAACGTCTACCCCGTCACCAACTTATCAGACGCAATCGCACTCCTCAATGCCGAGAAAGAGATACCACCAGAGCCGCACACACTCGACAACGACCCACATGCCGCGCACGCAGAAACGCACATTGATCTACTCGATGTGAAAGGGCAAGAACACGTCAAACGCGCCGTTGAGGTCGCCGCTGCGGGCGCACATAACCTCATTATGATCGGACCACCAGGCTCCGGTAAGACCATGATCGCAAAGCGGATTCCCTCCATCCTCCCGAAACTCTCAATGGCGGAATCCCTAGAAACCACGAAGATCCAGAGTATCACCGGGGTACTGCCAAGCGACACACCTCTCGTTAGGACGCGTCCCTACCGCTCACCACATCACACCATTTCGGACGCAGGTTTAATCGGCGGTGGGAATGTACCACGGCCCGGTGAGGTAAGTCTGGCACACAACGGCGTACTCTTCTTAGACGAACTCCCAGAATTCCGGCGGAACGTTCTCGAAGTCATGCGGCAACCGCTTGAGGACCGGCAGGTAACGATATCGCGGGCAGCAGCATCGCTCACCTATCCAGCAAATTTTATGCTCGTCGCAGCGATGAACCCCTGCCCGTGCGGGTTCTTCAGCGACCCGAACCGAGATTGTAAGTGTACACCCAACCAGATTCAGACTTACGTCTCCCGTATCTCCGGTCCCCTGTTAGACAGAATCGACATCCAAGTGGAGGTGCCAGCCGTAAAATACTCGGAACTCGCCGCGGATACAACCGGTGAACCCTCAGTGCAGGTACAAGAACGCGTCGAGGCAGCACGCCAAATTCAACATGAACGTTTCACACGGACAAATATACACGCCAATGCCAGTATGCAATCAAAGCAGATACGAGAATATTGTAAAGTTGACGACCAGGCACAAGACCTACTCCGAGTCGCGATTAATCAATTAGGATTAAGTGCGCGCGCTTATGACCGGATTTTGAAGGTAGCACGCACCATCGCAGACCTCGATCAAAACCCGAACATAGAGGCAATTCACGTCTCTGAAGCCATACAATATCGGAGCTTAGACCGGAGTTTCTGGAAGAAATAACACAATGGAGCCGTAGAACTATGCAACCTAATTTTATTATCTTTCTAACCGACGACCAAGGATATGGCGATCTGTCCTGCATGGGGGCGACCGACTTCAAAACGCCACACCTCGATAGAATGGCAGCCGAAGGGGCACGGTTCACCGATTGGTACTCGAATTCACCCGTCTGCTCGCCTTCACGTGCAGCACTCTTAACAGGACGATACCCGTGCCACGCTGGGGTCCGATCAATTTTAGCAGGACATCGTACAGCTACTGGACTGCCACCTTCTGTTCCGACACTTGCAACGGTACTGAAGGAACGGGGTTACTACACCGCGATGTCCGGGAAATGGCATTTGGGTCTCGCAGAAGGTTCGCGTCCTGAACACCACGGATTCGACGACTGGTTCGGGTTCATGGCAGGCTGTATCGACTTCTTTTCCCATATCTTCTACTGGGGTATGGCACAGCGCGGCATCGACCAGACACACGATCTCTGGGAAAACGGCGAGGAGATATACCGAAACGGCGAGTACTTCACCGAACTCATTACAGAATACGCTATCAACTATATCCGCAAGTCTGTTGAACTCGGCAAGCCTTTTTTTCTCTATGTACCTTACAACGCACCACACTATCCGATGCACGCGCCCGAAAAATACGTCGACCGATTCCCGAACCTTCCATGGGATAGACAGATTATGGCCGCGATGCTCAGCGCAGTTGACGACAGTGTCGGCGAAATTTTTGCAGAGTTAGAACGACTTGGACTCGCAGAGAACACCTTCTCCTATTTTCAAAGTGACAACGGTCCTTCACGTGAAACACGAAACTGGTTAGACGGCACACAAGACCCATATTACGGCGGTACAGCTGGTAAACTGAAAGGACATAAATTCAGCCTCTACGAAGGCGGCATCCGTTCACCCGGTATCATGCACTGGCCCGAACAGATTCCAGCAGGACAGGTTCTCGGTGAAGTCGGCGCAGCGATGGATGTATTCCCGACGTTCCTCGCCGCAGCCGGTGGAAACCCATCCGAATACGAACTTGATGGACTGGAGGTCTTACCGATGGTCGCAAACGGTGACCCGACACCACACAACGAAATCTACTGGGAGATGGGCAAACAGACCGCCATCCGTCGTGACAACTGGAAATTAGTCCTCAACGGTCAATTGATAGAAGGCGCGCCCCCAGAAGACGATGTACATCTCGCGAACCTCGAAACCGATATGGGTGAAACGAAAAACCTGAAAGATGAACACCCAGAACTCACTGCTGAATTGACAGAAGCAGCACAGGCATGGCGTGAAGGCATTGAAACACACTGGGAAAACAAATGGGTCAATCCAAACGGAACGACAGGCTACGTTAAGGAGCGTTAAAGTGCTAAACGACACTCAAGATGCTTATGGTCACCTGCTTCGGGATTATCATAATGGACAAGAAAGCGTCGAAATTGTGGAGAGAGAAGACCGGTTCATTAATACGAGCGGTCTGGGGCCTCGTAGCTACTTCGCTGAGTATCAGGATTGGGCTGAACACCAAAAGCTCGCAATCAAATACGCTGCAGGATGTGTTTTAGATATCGGATGTGGCGCAGGACGGCACGCTATTTACCTTCAGGAACAGGGACTCAATGTTTTAGGAACGGACATCTCACCGTTAGCTATTCAGACGTGCCAACACCGTGGACTCAGAAATGCGCTTGTCATACCTGTCACACAGGTGAGTTCCAAAATTGGCACTTTTGGCACAATTCTGATGATGGGACACAACTTCGGACTCGTCGGAAGTTACAAAAGAGCGAAGTGGCTATTGAGACGCTTTGCTGCCATGACAACAGATACCGCGAAAATTATCGCCGAAACCCTTAATCCCTATCAAACAGAGGAGCCTTGCCACTTAGCATATCATCAATTTAATCGAAATCGCGGACGTATGAGTGGACAACTCCGACTGCGAATCCGTTATCGACAGTATACTACACCCTGGTTTGACTATCTGTTTGTTTCAAAAACGGAGATGGAAGACATCCTTGACGGGACAGCGTGGCAGGTTGAACGCTATGTTGACGCAGCCAATACACCGACTTATGTTGCAATTCTATGCAAACGCGAGCATTCTTAATTTTAATAGTCTCTGTCGGTACGCTGTTGGTGAAGTATTTTTGCTTCGGTGTTTTCTCCAAGAAACTTCTCTCGCTAAGAACACCTCTGTTAGTGGGCGGAACCTTACCGAAAAACGAGATATACCATGACACCTTTTAAATTTGCCTTTATCACGGACACACATCTCTACCCGAATGCCCCGAGAAATTTCGTCGGTGGACTGCAACAGCAAAAAAATAGCGTTGCACTCTATGAAAAACTGGTCGAACAATTAAACGCTTTTGAACCCGCTTTTGTAATCCACGGTGGAGACATTGTGTGTGGTGGTAACAGTTTTGAAATGTCCGCTGAAGAATATGAAGTCGCGCTTGATAGCGCGCAAGCACTCGGTGAAAAAATGAATGCCCCGTGCTACTACATTCCAGGCAATCACGATTTACATCCCGAAACAGGGTCTAAAGATGCCTACTTAGCACATTTCAGCACCAACGGTATGGGTTCTCTCAGTTTTGTTCATGAAAATATCCGGTTTATCCTCCTCGATACCCAAGAGGTCCCAGAAGACCTGACGCACGGGTATATCAGTACAAATCAGTTGGCGTGGGCTGAGCGTGAATTGAAAAGGGCACGGGATTACGATCAAGAAGTATTCGTCTTCTCACATCAACTCCCGTTTCCAAATGTCGAGTTTCAAGGTGTTGGTTCAAGGGTCGCTAACTCCGCGGAAATTCTTGAAATTACCGCTCCATTCGACAGGCAGATTTTGGCGTTCTTTTGTGGACACCTTCACCTCAACCGCGTTTTTCGAGAACAAGGTATGTTGTGCATCGTCTCCGCCGGTATTATCTGCTATCCGATGACGTGGCGGCAGGTCTTCGTCTATCCCGATCGGGTCGAGGTCCGTTGTGAAACCGTCAATCTACCGGAAGCCTTTGCCGAATCGGAGGCGGTTCAACCAGATAATAATCCGTACTTACTCGGCAGAGATCGAGATTTAAATTTGAGCATTCCACGGAACCCCTAATCTTGTTAATAAAATGATTGAAGTCCAAAACATCACAAAAAACTACGGTCCTTTCCAAGCACTGAAAAACATCTCCTTTCAAATAGACAAGGGACAAATCGTCGGTTTTCTCGGGCCCAACGGTGCCGGCAAAACCACAACGATGCGGATCCTCACCTGTTTTATGCCTGCAAGTAGTGGACATGTTACCGTCGCTGGATACGACGTGTTCAAAGAATCGAGAGAAGTACGGAAACGCATCGGTTATCTCCCAGAAAACGTACCGCTCTATCCAGAGATGACGGTAACAAAGTATCTGAGGTACATGGCAAAAATCCGCAGTGTGCCGCGCCGAAATATAAAAGGGCAACTCGACGATGCCATTGAAGCATGCGGACTCACCGAACGCAGACACCAAATTATTGGGCAACTCTCCCGCGGTTTTCGGCAACGCGTCGGCTTGGCACAAGCACTCATCCACGCGCCGGATGTTTTAATCCTTGATGAACCGACCTCTGGCTTGGACCCACGGCAGATCGTCGAAATCCGAGAATTAATCAAAGCACTCGGCAAGGAACGCACAATCCTGTTCAGTACGCATATCTTACCTGAAGCGAGCATGACATGCGAACGGTTGATTATCATCAGTAGAGGTGAAATTACGGGGGATGTTCAGTTGGAAGGCGGTCACGCTGTATCAAGCCAAAGTGCTACAGAGAACGTACCAGCGACAGCCTTAACGTTATCACTTGAGATCGCAGGCGCACCAGCCGACGAGATATTACCTGTAATCACAGATATTCCAGACGTAATTCGGGTTGAACAGACCGGTGCCGATACAGCCGACACAGCCACATTCCATCTCCACTACATACCGACAACCGATATCCGAGCAGAGGTAGCAGAAACCGTTGTCGGACGTGGCTGGAAATTGCTTGAAATGCACACGACTGAAGTCTCCTTGGAGGAACTGTTCTTGTCTTTAACGGCATAACCTATGTTTTCCGAACAACTCTGCTTCCATCATAGTTGATGGGATTCGGAAGGTTCAAGTGGTAGTTTCAATTGCTCGCGAACGGCTCGCCGAACCTTATCACAAACACGCATCGCGTGTGCTGTTTCGTCCGCAGTCGCGAATTTCCCAGGATAGCGCGGATCAACGGCGTGTTCCGACAACTTTGAAAAATCTTCGCCCCATGCATTCCAAGCAGGTAGAGTCTGGACTATTAGGTTCAATAACGCTTGTAAGTCGTGGGTTCTTGGAAACGGGATGTTCGCCTCTTGAAGCCACGCTTTCAGATACTTTTCAACACATTGCTGAGCCAAGAAGCAGATAACATCATTTACCGGATTCTCTCCTTGCTTGGATTGTTGTGCGACAGTATAATCGCCCTCAGCTTTCTGCACCCATTCCTCTGTCAGTGGATTCATCGCACGTTTTTCCTTCTTTACCGGTTTCAAGAAAAAATTAGGCGTTTCATAAAGCACCTCGCCCTTTTCGGTAATCTCTCGGAGAAACCAGTCGTTATATACAAGGCGATACGCCAGATCTTCAGGCGAATGCACAAGCACATGCAGGCGGAAAGGACGCGCGAGGTGCTTCCGAATTTCTATCTCTTGCTGGCGGGTTTCCGATTTCGCCACCGGCATGACGACCAACAAATCGACATCGGAGGACTCCGTGGGCGTGCCATACGCATAAGAGCCAAAGAGAATAATTTGTAGCGGTGAGAACTCGCGCACGATGTCATCACATGTCGCTTGAATGTCTTCTCGAGTAACCATGTTTGCCACCTTAGTTGTCTGACGCATCAAGCGGAAGTTCTAACTGTTCACGTACGGCTTGACGCACTTCAGTACAAATACGCACCGCATGTTCTGCATTATCTGTGGTAGCCGAAACACCCGGATAGCGAGTCGCCACCGCATGTTTGGAAAGCAATGTAAAATCGGGATGCCAAAAGCGCCACATAGGCATTGTAGGAACAACTAATTTCAACAATTCTTCTAAGTCGTGTGTTCTCGGAAAAGGTATGTTCCGCTCTTGAAGCCACGCCTTTAGATACTTTTCAACGCATTGCTGGGCATGGAAACAGACAATATTATAGAGTGGATGCTGTGCTTGTTGAAGCTGCTGCATCCCCATATAATCTTCCTCGGCATTTTCCACCCATTCTAACGTCAATGGATTCATATCGCACGGTTCCTTCTTTGGCGGTTTCAGGAAAAAGTTAGGGGTCTCATAAAGCACCTCGCCTTTTTCGGTAATCTCTCGGAGAAACCAGTCGTTATGAGAAAGGCGATAGGCGATCTCTTCTGGTGAACGCACTAACAGATGAATTTTAAAGCGTTCGGGGATATGCTCGCGTATGTTTATCTCCCGACGGCGCGTCTCGGATTCTGGTATCGCCATCACCACCAGCAAATCGACATCAGAATATTCCGTCGGTGTACCGTACGCATAAGAACCGAACAGAACAACCTGCAAAGGCGAGAACTCGCGCACGATGTCATCACATGTCGCTTGAATGTCTTCTCGAGTAACCATGTTTGCCACCTTTTCCGTTTCAAGACGTTCATAACAGAAGGGCATTGTCAACATCGGCAAATACATTGTTAATTATGCCACAGCCCCATCGTATACACAAGACAAATTTTAAAATATTGATTTCTAAACGCATCTATCGTATAATCAACACCACGCAATTACTTAAACAGGAGACGCGACTGCCTTAAAACGAACCCTATGAAACTCGTTACTTTTCAAACCAAATCAACAGAGGCAACACCCAGACTCGGCGCATGGATTTCCAGCGACCGGATCGTTGACCTCACCGCTGTTGCTCCAGACATGATCCAATTCTTTGAACAGAATTGTATTGCTGACGCACAAAAACATATCAATCAAACCGTTGACAGTGGCGATGCAGCCGACAGCATCTTTCCGGTTGCCGATGTGCAGCTACTCGCGCCGTTCCCACGTCCGGCAAGCCTGCGCGACTTCGGCGTATTCAAAACCCACATGGATGCCGCCGCACGCATCACCGGTAAAGAGATCTCGCCAGAGTGGTTCAAACTGCCGAACTACTACCGCGGCAGCACCAGTCCATCTTCCATCGCCGGGCACGAAGCCGTTGTCACCTGGCCCAACTACACAGAAAAACTCGATTTTGAACTGGAGTGGGGCGTCTACATCGGAAAAATCGGAAAAAATATCTCTATAGAAGAGGCACCCGAATACATCGCAGGCTACACCATCTACAACGACATCAGCGCACGCGATATTCAGTTCCGACACATGACCATGGCACTCGGGCCCGCTAAAGGAAAAGACTTCGATAACAGCAACATCATGGGACCCTGTCTCGTTACACCAGATCAAATCGGCGACCCTTACAATCTTCAAATGATTGCCAGAGTCAATGGTGAAGTCTGGACAGACGGAAATACATCAGATATGTATTACTCCTTCGCCGAAATGATCTCGTTCGTTTCACAATCAGAGACACTTTATCCCGGTGAGTTTTTAGGTTCAGGCACCGTCGGAAAAGGATGCGGATGGGAACTCGACCGTTGGATCCAACCCGGTGATGTCATTGAACTCGAGATTGAAAAGATCGGTCTGCTTAGAAACCGAATCGGTGAACCAGAAGTGAACCCTGCAGAGTGGACAGAAAAAGGTCTCTAAACAAAGTCAAACCGACGAAAAACCGAATCTTAAAAAATGCGACTCAAAGACAAAGTAGCCATCACCACGGGTGCCGCATCCGGCATCGGCAAAGCCACAGCGATCCTGTTCGCCGAACACGGCGCGAAAGTCGTCGTCGCCGACATCAATGAAGACGGCGCGAACCAGACTGTCACTGCCATCCGAAACGCAGGCAACGAAGCAACCTACGTCCAAACTGATGTGACGATATCAGACAATACGGAGCGGATGGTAAAGGAGACCGTCAACAGATACGGAAAACTGGATATTCTGTTGAACAGTGCCGGCATTGCGATGCGACTCCCTGTTGCCGACTTACCGGAAGCAGACTGGCACCGCTGTTTAGATGTCAATCTTACCGGGGTCTACCTCTGCTCAAAGGCGGCAATTCCAGCGATGCAGAAAAACGGTGAGGGTTCAATTATTAACTTGTCCTCTATCTATGGACTTGTCGGCGCGGGGGTTCGGGCAGCTTACGTCGCCTCTAAAGGCGGCGTGACGAACCTCACCCGCGGGATGGCACTCGACTACGCCGAAAACAACATCCGAGTCAACTGTATCTGTCCCGGTTTCGTCGAGACACCCTTAGTCGCCGGGGTCGTCAAGACACCAGAGGAATATCGGAACCTTGCCGATAAACATCCAATGCGCCGACTCGCGCAGCCTGAAGAAATCGCCTACGGCGCACTATACCTCGCATCCGATGAATCCGCATTCGTCACAGGCATCGCCTTACCGATTGATGGCGGCTACACCGCCGGATAACTTACACCATTTCTGATTGGAAATCTTTCACAGGTTCTATACAAAAGCCACCACAGATAAGAGGAGAAAAAATGAATAGACTTTACGGGATTCTATTGATATGCGCCCTCTCAATCGGGTGCGCAGCACTGATGACGGAACAGACGTATGTTCGCGTTGATGCCCCGGTCACAGAAAAGTTTATCGCTTCTGGGCTCGTTTACTCTATTCCAGAGCCGAAAGAGATTCGGAAGATCATTATTCTTGGTGAAGGAACGGTTCACAATATAGATATTTATGCCCGGGACGGTGAGTTCAATTGGCAGGAGATTAAAAGGTTTAAAGACAATGTTTCCTTTCCGCTTGAAATTACGATGGTCGCGAATACGGATGCTATTCGGATTTCGCAAAGAGCTTTGACAGGCAAAGGGCAGATACGCACCGTCGAATTCTACACGGTTTCATCAGAAGCTCAGTAGTTTCCTAACGAGCTTCTTTTTTGACAGTTTGAAACCTTAAAACCACCCCATAGCATTACGGGATGACTCGAAACCCGGATCATGCTATGGGCTCTCCTTTACCACAAAACCTTCTACTTTTTCTTCCGAACTGATATGTATCTATCAAATCTTCACTTCTATCAATTTGCCAATTTTAAGATAGCCTGTTACCCTTAGTTAGTATACCCAATATGATACCTAACCGGTGAAGTCATGTCTTCCTACCGGTTCAGGATGGAATGTAGAGGAGGAAAAATGGAACAAGTAATAAATCGTATTAGCAACAGTGATGTTTCTACTTGGGCACTCCCAGAAGGTGCGATTGGTAGGTTGGGTAGGGGACAGATAAATGATTTGGCGTTTTCGCCGGATGGCGAGTCCCTTGCAGTTGCGACTACTATCGGGGTTTGGCTCTATGAACTCGCTACCCTGGAACCGATCGCATTGTGGGAAACTGAAAGGGGACTGGTTTCTACTGTTGCCTTTTCTCCTGATGGACAATGGATTGCTACCAGCAACTGGGATGGTGTCATTAAGGTGTGGGATGCCGAGACGCAACGGTGCACCGCTAAAATACAAGGAACGCACTATCGGAACGCCCTTGCTTTTTCCTCGGATAGCCGATACCTCGCTGCATCCGGGAGTGGTTACGGCGGTGCTTATGTATGGGACGCAAAGACCGGTATGCATGTCACAAGTTTCAAAGGCAGCGGATCACATAAGAAAGGAGAGCAGACACCTGTTAGGTTTTTAGTCCATTTTTCACCGGATGAGCAGTATCTCGCCTATGTTGCTGGTCGGATCGAGCTTGCTGTCCGGCATATAGAGACGAAAGAACACATCGCGCGCCTCAAGCATGTAGCAAGACTAAAACGTATACAAGGTCTTTCTTTTTCTCCGTGTGGAAGGTACCTTGCTGTTAGTAGTCAAAATACATCTACTAATCGTCAGAGCACTACCGAGTTACAGGTCTGGAATATTGATGAAGAAACCCTTGAGATGACTGATTCGGATTATTGTGGAGATAAATTGATACCTGTTTACTCGTCTGATGGAACCTTACGGGTTGCTGATTTGTATAAGGACAAGGTGATCCTGTGGGACGCCTCCCGGCGAGAGCAGCTTGACACTTTTGAATACAGCGGAAATGCCAGAAACGCCTTCAGGTTTTCTTCTGATGGGCAGCAATTCGCAATCGCCACGGAATGTGAGATGCGGGTGTGGCACGCGGATGCCCCGCTCACGGTAGCATCTCATCTGGAACATACGGCGGGCAAGGTTCAGACACTGTTTTTTATCCAAGGCGGTGAGACATTGGTGAGCGCGGACGGCGGCAAAAGCGGTATTATGTTCTGGGATGTTGTCCAAAGGCGGGTCCGACGAACACTTAGTCCTGCTAATGGAAAGTGCGCTTTATCCCCGTGTGAAAACATGTTGGCTATCAACGTTGGCGAGAATAGGGAAACGATTGAAGTCTTACGGGTTGCCTCGGGGACACCGATGACAACGCTCACTGAACATAAACAGGATGTAACTGCCCTTGCGTTCTCACCTACGGGTGAACACCTTGTTAGCGGAGATTTGGAAGGAAACTTGTGTGTGTGGTCTGTTGAGTCTTGGCGGGAGCTGCGAAAGTTCATCGGACATACGACTTGGGTTACAACCTTAGCGTTTCATCCGAGTGGCGCGAAGGTTGCTACGGCGGCCCGCGACTACACAGCCCGCGTCTGGGATTTTGAGAGCGGTGAACAACTCGCTTCGCTGCCCTTAGCCGAGGTATCGGATGTTTCTCTGTATAGAGGCGACCCGCGGCAAATCCGGCGCATCTTAAAGCGTTTGCGTCAGGGGTACAGTGATAAGTCCGCCCTTCATTCAATCGCGTTTTCTCCATCTGGTGATCTCATCGCTGGTGGGCTGCATCGTGAGATACGTTTATGGGATGCAACAACTTACGAGACTCATATAGTGATAGTCCCTCCCGGCAGTTATCAGCGTCCTTATGCGTTGATATTTTCGCCGTGTGGACGGTATCTTGTCTCCGGTTCTTGGTGGCAAGAAGACCACGAGAAGGTGCCTATCGGGCTGTGGGAGGTTTCAACAGGTAAGAATATTGCGACCTTCTGGAGTCATCCGACAGATATTCAGGAACTCGCTTTTTCACCAGATGGCACGCTTTTAGCGAGCGGAAGTTTTGATTGCACCATCCTGCTCTGGGATATGACACCTTACTTAAAAAATAAAACACCGTGATGTCCTAAGCGTTTGCAGCAAATGGACTCAACTTTTTCCACTCCTTTTGAAAATTATGCACGTTTTCCCCCCAAAAATTGTATCTTTAATAATTGAACACCAAAAACGCGCGGGAATTTGGTAAAGAGGTTTATAATAACGGAGACTCCTGATGGAAAAAGACGATGTTCAACTCATTCAAAGTATCTTGTCAGGTAACGACGAAGCGTTCACTATTTTGGTCGGAAAGTACCAAAAGAGTGTCCACGCCCTTGCCTGGCGCAAGGTTGGCGACTTTCATTTCGCCGAAGAAATTACGCAAGACACCTTCCTTCAGGCATACAAAAAACTCGCAACACTGAGAAATCCCAATCAGTTTGCTGGCTGGCTTTATGTTATCGCGAATAACCTTTGCAAGCGGTGGAACCAAAAGAAGAAACTTTCGACACAATCGCTGGAGGGCACATCTGTGGTAGAGATAGAGAACACTTCTTACAAACGTTACGTATCAGAGCAACGCGAGGCAGAAACCACCGAGCATCGACATGAAATCGTCAAAAACCTTCTACAAAGACTACCAGAGAGTGAACGCACAGTCGTAACACTCCACTACCTCGGCGAAATGACAGCGAAGGAGATCGGCAAATTTTTAGGTGTGTCGGTGAACACAATCAATAGTCGGCTCCGTCGAGCGAAAAAGCGTCTACAGGAACGAGAAGAACACTTGATTCAGGAGATGCTCGGTAGCATCCAACTGCCTGTTAACCTTATAGAGAACATCGGGCGACAAATTGCGAATATAAAACCGATGCCATCGCCGCCAATAGCGAAACCGTTGCTGCCGTGGACGGCTTTGGGTACGGCGGCTGTTTTAATTGTGTTAGGACTCGGTGTCGGCAACCAATACCTCGTCCGCTATCAGAAACCGTATAATTTTGAGGCACAATCTGAGCACCTGATCGAAATCGTGGATACACCTATTATCCTTGACCTTAACGCGAAATTGGCACTGCGCAACCAGTTCGGAAGAACGATTATACCCAATAGGGACAACCGTACAAGTACATCCCCTGACAGCGAAACCCCGAATATCCCGCAACCAGAAAAACGGTTCTTCGGTTTAACACTCGCCGAAATTGAAGCGAAAATCCCCGAACTTGAGGACGAAATCCGGACGAATCTCACCAAAGCAGCGGAACTCTATACCGAGTTGCGAAGCACAGATGGAACAGCAGGGATATCACCCCAAATTGCTACCTGGCGCGACGAAACATGGCAAGAGGTGAAGCGATTGTTTCAAGATGTCGCTTACACCGGAAAAATTCTGAGATATAGATCCTATTTGCGGGTGACAGGTGTCGAGAAAGATCCCATACTTCCCGGTGGATGGATCCATGCACTGATGGAACCGCTGCCGATGCGGGTTACACCCAACACAACATTCAATGAATCTGTTCAAGAAAACAGTGCTAAAAGCACCGAAAATGAAAACTGAACCAAGGAGGAAAACAGTGTCGCGTTTAAACCTGAAATCATATCGTTTCCCAATTCTCTGTATTGTGTTTTTCGTAGGTCTCACAACAGCACTTGCACAGGAAACACTGTTTCAAGATACAGCAGAAGATGAACTTGACCTGAAAACACTTTTAGCGGCTATCAAACAGCATGACGCACTCCTGAAATCCGGTGAAGGAGAAGTCGTTTATACGTTTGGGGTCCCCCCATTCGTTGATACTGACACCCGTATTGTTGCGGGTACCATCGTTTTTAATTTAGAGAAAACACGTTTCGATTCGGAGAAAATACCTTTCCATCCAGGGGAAAGTACGACTATCCTTACGCCGATCGGATCGTGGGAGATCGTTCCTCATAAAAACAGAAAACCTGACTATTCCTTTAACACAGAAGAACCCAAATTCATCAATCCTTATCCTGGTGTGGATCCGAGACAATGGCTCACATTGGAAAGCAAAGATTTAGCAACCTACCTCGAAAGTAAAAATTTCCAGATCGTAGGGCGCGAAGGTTTCAACGATGTTCTCTGCTATGTTTTGGAAGAAAAAGACGCGGATAGACCTAAAAAAATTTGGATCGCACCCGAGCGAGGGTTCCGATACCTAAAACATGAAAGCCAGCACCTTACCCCAGTAGACGCTCTGGACAGCGATGTTCCGATGGAGGCACCCACCGTCTCTCGCACGACAATCTCTTATCAGCAACACGGAGAGGTATGGTTCCCTAAAGCAGTTTTTCACGAATACGCTTGGGTCGATTTTAAGCCAGAGGACCCTATAATTTCCGGACATAAACTGGAACTAAAGAATTTCAAAATCAATCACGAGATTCCACCAGAAACGTTTATCGTTGATCTCCCTGACGATGCAATGATTACGGTAAATTATGAAAAACAGAAATTGTCAAAGATGGAGTTCCTCAAACGGTACGGACAGCGCCTCTCTGGACAACACTAAGGAGTATTTATCATGTTTAAATCGAAACTCTTTTGGGGTGGTGTCTTACTCTGTAGTGTAGTGATACTTCTCGGTATCCTGATTCATAACACAACCCAGCCGCAAGAAACGATCACCATCTATAAAACCGTCACACCAGAACGGCGCGTCAAGTCTCAATCTTCTGATAAACCGACGGTTCAAACAAGCGATAATGGAGATGAAACAGGGGTCATTTCTAATCCTGTTGATGCCGATGTCCCGACAGATACCAAAGATTTTAGTTTAGAGGATACACGATTTATCGAAACAGAGACACAGACAGAAGAAAATACGCTATCTGCTAACACTGAAACCGAAAATGTCACTGAACCTAAACCGGAACGGTTCTTCGGATTAACGCTCGCTGAAATCGAAGAGAGAATCCCTGTACTTGAGAACGAAATCCGAACCAATCTCACAAAGGCTGTAGAGCTCTATGCCGAACTGAGAAGTACGGATGGATTGGCAAGTAAGTCACCTCCGTACTTCTCACCTGAGATTGCTGCCTGGCGCGACGAAACTTGGAAAGAAGTAAAGCGACTGTTCCAAGACCTCGCTTATACCGGAAAGATTCTGAGATATAGATCTTTCTTGAAGGTAACAGGTGTTGAGGGTGATCCGATACTCCCGGGCGGATGGATCTATGAGCTAATGGAACCGCTCCCGATGCGGGTTACACCCGGTGACACATCTCAATAAACCTTCTTAAGGGCGAATAGGAGTTAAACAATGTTTTCATTAAACATCAAGATGATACGTTGCGTAATTGCCAGTTTTGTTTTCTTCGTATGCTTAGCGACAGCATTCGCGCAAGAAGAATTGCTACCCGTCTTACCACAGAACGCCATAGAAGCAGAAAACGACCTCAATATGATTCTACTCGGCATGCGGAATTACGATGGATCCGTTCTGTCCGGTGAGGGCGAATGTCTCTACATCTTTAGACAACCTGGAATACCTGATAACTATAGCACATGGAAGGCTCGCCTTACGTTTGATCCATGGCATACACGCATGGAATTTGAAGATGGCATTTCCAACAATAAGCAGACACCGAGCCTAACGGTCCTCTCAACGCCAAGCGGAACTTTGGAGATAGTGTCCGCTAAAACAGGTGAACCTAGTTATTATTTTCGGCGTAGCTCGCAAGCCGAAAACTTGCTATTAAAAAGCCGGCGTAGCTCGCAAGCCGAAAACTTGCTATTAAAAAGCCAGAGGGAAACCGGGTTAGATGCCTCAAGAAGTTGGGTGGATCCGAGACGGTGGCTCCGCATCGCCGATGGACAGGATCTGCCGACCTATCTGAAGGAACGCAACTTCCGTATCCTAAAATCCGAATTTTTCAACGGTTTCCCGTGTTATGTCCTCGAAGCAAAACAGCCAGATCAACCGGAAAGTAGTTTTGAAAGGATTTGGGTTTCGCCTGAACTCGGTCTGCGCTACCTGCAATACGAAAACAGGTCCCTAAGCGAGGCAGATTCCCAAGATGGACACATCAAGAAAGGCACTCCCATCCTCAGGCGCGTTAGACTCTCTTACGGGCTATACGGTGAGGACGCATGGTTTATCACAAACGGCAGCGCCGAAACATTCAGGATTGATTCAGACGGCACGGAACATCTCATCAGTAGAGCCATCATAGAGACACAGAACTTCATCGTGAATCACGAGGTTCCAGTTGAAGTATTCACCGTTGACATCCCTGATAATGCCACCATTCAAGTAGGAGCCGAAGGCGAGAATTTATCCAAAGAAGAATTCCGCCAGTGGTACGGAGAGATACACTATAAGGGCGTAAAACTCATCAAAGACCAATAATTCATACAACAACATTCACCAAAATTTCTTCACTGGCGAGGCATCCAAACCTCGCCATTTATATTTAATAGGATTTACGCAGATTGCTCTTTTGCAGCAAGTGGTTGTTGGTTATTAGTTATTGGTTGTTGGAGGAATGGTTGTTGGTTATTGGTACGCTACGCTTTTGGTTGTGAGTTAAGAGCGAATTTTCTCTGAAAACCCTCTTAACTTATAACCAAAAACCAAAAGGCGTACTCGCCGCACCATTAACCATTAACCATTAACCATTAACCAACTACAGTTTGTGCTACCAGAAACCCTGTGTTGTCAGAAAAAGTTCATCTAACAAAACCGCCTACAGCCAAAATCGCGTAAGTCCTGTTTAACATATAGCATTTCAGAGAAAAATATGATAAAATATAAAGAAATATAGATATCACACCGGGGCGCGCTTTACAAACGTGCCGATTGAATATGTATGATTGATCGTCCAATCCACGAATAGTTTAAAAATGCGGAAACTTTCTTTAGCTGCCTTCCTTGTTCTACTGCTCAACAGCGCGTACCTGTTCAGCTTCGGCGAACCGACGCTCTTTTATATCGCTAACGTCTTGCTTCACGTTGGACTCGGCATCGTCCTGATACCTCCCTTCTGCGTCTATGTCTATAAGCATTTAGGGTATCGCTTGCAAGCCCCTATGCAGAAGCAAACCACCTCAACGCTCGGACAATTGGGGGGTATCGGAATAGTTGTTGGTATCATCAGCGGTATCTATCTGATGATCGTCGGTGCGACAACCCCCTATCGGTGGCTCCTCATCACACACATTGTCAGTGTAAGCACGGGTTGCCTCCTGTTCTGCATTTACCTACTGAGAAGTGCTGAACTTCTTACGCCACTGTTGCGGAAAATAATAGTAGGTGTATTGGTTATCGTTGTTATTTTCCCGATTGGTGCGAAACTGGCGCAACACTATCTGCCGAACGAAACATATCTCGTTAAAAACCCGGCACTACCTCCGACGAGCATGTACGAAGAAGGCGGCGGCACAACCGGGCATTTTTTTCCGGCATCCGTCGAAACGGAAACAGGGGCACTCATCCCGACCGATTTCTTTCTCACATCGGAGACCTGCGCCACGAGCGGTTGTCATCCAGATATCTATCGGCAGTGGAATGAATCGGCGCACCACTTCTCCTCGTTCAATAATCAGTGGTACCGCAAATCAATTGTCTATATGCAGGAGGTCAACGGTATCCAACCCTCGAAGTGGTGTGGCGGATGCCACGACCCCGCAATCCTACTCAACGGCGTGATGGACAAACCCATCCGCGAGAATCTTCATACGCCTGCCGCACAAGCCGGACTTGCCTGCACAGCGTGCCACTCTATCGAACGCGTCAAAGATACAATGGGGAACAGTGGTTACGTCATCAAATATCCGCCACTTCACGACATCGCTGCCAGCGATAACCCGATCATTCGGAGTCTGCACAACTATCTCATCCGACTCGATCCTGAACCCCATAAAAAGAGTTTCCTCAAGCCGTTCCACCGTCAAAACACCGCCGAATTCTGTTCAACCTGCCATAAAGTACACCTCGATGAACCGGTCAACAATTTCCGTTGGGTACGCGGTTTTAATGACTATGACCAGTGGCAGAAAAGTGGGGTCTCACACCAGGGCGCGCTCTCCTTCTATTATCCCGAAACGGCGAAGAAATGCGTCGATTGCCACATGCCGCTCGTTGATTCAACGGATGCCGCAAATATCAACGGTAAGGTTCACAACCACCGTTTTCCCGCCGCAAATACGGCACTCCCGTTCGTCAACCAACACCCCGACCAACTCAAAGCCGCGACAGATTTTTTGCAGGATGATGTCGTAACGTTAGACCTATTCACAAACGGGGCACCGATCCCAAGGGACGGCGTTGAAATCGCACGAGACACAAATACACGGATTGATGTCGTCGTACGCACTCGCAACATCGGACACCGATTTCCCGCTGGCACGATTGACGCCTTTGATATCTGGCTGGAAGTGAAAGCCACAGACGAAAACGGAAAGATTGTCTTCTGGAACGGTAGGATTGACGCACCCGATGGCAACGGACCGGTTGATCCGAGTGCACATTTTTACCGCGCCTATATGCTGGATGCACACGGAAACCTGATTAACAAACGGAACGCTTGGGCACTGCGAACCGTGCTCTATTCAAACACAATTCCACCGGGTGCCGCGGATACCGCGCGCTACCGACTCGAAATCCCACCCGATTGTGGAGATGTGCTTACAGTGGAGGCAAAACTCAACTATCGTAAGTTCAACTGGTGGCATACCCAATGGGCTTATGCCGGCGTCCGAGACCCAGAGGACACCGATTTCCAAGTAGACAAAGGCTACGACGACGGCAAATGGGTCTGGACGGGTGATACCTCAGATGTCGCCGGAAAAATTAAGGCGATCCCGAACCTCCCGATCACCACGATGGCAGCCGCCACAGCAACCTTAAAAGTAGTAGACACAACTCCTATGCCGTCAGCATCACCGTCTGAAAACGCGCGCGAACGCTGGAACGACTACGGCATCGGACTTCTCCTGCAAGGCGACCTGAAAGCCGCTGAGACGGCATTCCTAAAAGTAACTGAAATTGAACCGGAATACCTTGACGGATGGGTAAATGTCGCAAGAGCCAGAATCGAGGAAGGCGATATGCAGGGTGCCGAAGCGATGCTTGAAAAGGCATTTGAAATCCAGAGGACACTGCAACCCGAAAACCCGCATCGTGCGAAGGTTCACTACTTTTACGCGCTCGTTCAGGAAACATACGGCAATTACGACACGGCGATTGAGCATCTCCAGCGTGCCGCTGCGCAATTCCCACGCGATACGCGGGTCCGAAACAGACTCGGACGGATGTACTTCCTAAAACGCGACTACGAAACCGCGCTCACTGAATTCCAGAAGACACTCACCGTTGATCCGGAAGATTTAGATGCACACTACAACATGATGCGTTGCTATCGCGCATTGAAGAACCCCTCACTCGCGGCGAAATCGCAGAAACTCTATCTACGTTTTAAAGCAGACGAATCCGTTGATGCGATTACCGGCATCCCCCGCCGCGCCGATCCGCACGTCAACCGCGAACGCCAACGAATTCATGAACACACCAATAGCTACGAACCACCATCCAACCCGTAAGCATCAGCACTCCTCAATTTAATTCCATTTAGCCTAACCATGACCGCATGGCTTCTTGTCTGACCTTTTCGGCTTCTGTCAAGGCAGCATCTAACCCGCCAAATGGCACTGAATACCAACGCAATAACTGATTAAACCTCTCAACGATATCCTCAATAAAGTCTGCAGGCACTTGCGCTTGTAAAAACAACAAACCTTCATGCAGGCTGTCTATATCAAAAATACTGACTTGTTCATTCATGCGTTCAAAACCGTCTAACTCAATAGCATCGTGGATTAGGCTTCCTATGGTCCATGAGAAAACATTATAGATCTCATGTTGCTCGGGAGTCATTATATCTTCCGTAGTGTCCTCAAAACGTGCTTCGTCTAAGACTTCCGGATCTATACCGATGGACGCTGCCCAAACGTACATTTGTTCGGTGATCTGGTCTTCAAGAGAAGACAAATCACGCGATAATTCTTTCCCTGTCACGGTTTCCTCCTCACATTGTATGCTGAAACCAGCCCTGCGAAACCTCTGATGTCTCTCAAGATAGATGTCAAATTTATTTTCAACATTATTAAGCATATCATAAAAAGTGCCAGAAGCCAAATTATTTCGGATCTTCAACTTTGAAAACGACTCTCCCTCTCCAATCCTCTCCAAGTCAGTTTGACAACGCGCATACAATATGCTATACTAATACAACTAACGAAACATGGCGGAATGATCGCAGGACAGGCTTTGGACAGTATATCCACATCTTAAAACAGAACGAGAGATTTATAGCTCATGAACGGAGTTTTCAGCAATGGCTTATAGTAACTTCACCTTAGAAACCGTTCAGAAAACGTTTCAACTTGAAAAAATTGAATCTACAGACATCTTTTCTCATATTGAGCCGGTGGAGCCAAGTGAAGACCTCACGAAGGAACTAAGAAAAAAAGTACCGTTAGCAATTGCCATAAGAACAGAGAAAGCGCGGTCGGAGTTGATTGTCGCTAACATTCTCGTTGAACTCCGAGAGCATTTTGAACACCGCATTAGTTTCTTTTCGGGAATTGACTTCAGCATTGACCCGGAAAGCGGATTAACGGGTGTGTGCGATTTTTTGGTGAGTCTATCGCCAGACCAATTTTATCTCGAAGCTCCTGTCATTATCCTTGTTGAAGCGAAGAACGCCGATCCGGCAACTGGATTAGGGCAGTGCGTTGCGGAGATGCTCGCTGCCCAACGCTTTAACGCAGAAAAAGGAAATGAGATTCCGTGCATTTATGGAGCCACGACTACCGGCACTGAGTGGCTATTCCTCAAATTGGAAGGACAAAAGATCTACGTTGATATGGGAGTTTACCCAATTAAACAGTGCAGCGAGATCCTCGGCATCCTCTCAAGTATGGTTGACCAAAAAGCATAGGAACAAAAATATCAATGGAGACAGAGGTTGAACGCAGATATAAATAAAACCCTCCTACAACAATTACCCGCCATTGAAAAACTCCTGAACACGCAGGAGATACTCGACTTGCAAGCCACGTATGCGCGCCCACTTGTCACGGAAGCGCTCCGCGATGCCGTCACTGACATCCGAAACGAGATGCTGAGCGGGGAGTCCACACAACTACCAGAACAGGCAGAGTACGTCAAACGGACGCTCCAGAAAATTGCGGCGAAAACAGCGCCCCGTATGCGCTCTGTTGTCAACGCAACAGGCACCGTTACACATACCAACTTAGGCAGATCCCTACTAAGCGATGCTGCCTGTCAAGCCATCCAGCAAGCCGCACGAAACTATGTCAACCTCGAATACGACATCGAAACCGGTCAGCGCGGGCATCGCGATCGGATCACCGAACCGCTCCTGCAGGAGTTGACAGGCTGCGAGGCATCCACGGTCGTCAATAACAACGCCGCCGCTGTTCTGATCGCACTGCAGACAATAGCGCACGGTAAAGAGGTCCTCGTCTCACGCGGCGAACTCATCGAAATCGGAGGCGCATTCCGTATCCCCGACGTGATGGCGGCAAGCGGCGCGATACTCCGCGAAGTCGGGACTACCAACCGAACCCATCTGCGGGATTACGCTGACGCTATCAATGAAAACACAGGGCTGTTGCTCAAGGTACATCCGAGCAACTATAAAATCCTCGGTTTCACTTCGACACCAGCAATGGAAGAATTGACAGCACTCGGCACAGAATACCATATCCCAACGATGGAGGACCTCGGCAGCGGCGCACTCATTGATATGACACAATACGGACTTCCGCACGAACCGCTCGTCGGAGAACGCATCGACAGCGGTGTCGATATCGTCACTTTCAGCGGCGACAAATTACTCGGCGGACCCCAGGCGGGAATCATCGTCGGTAAAGCCGAATGGATCAAAAAGATGCGTAAGAACCCTATGATGCGCGCACTCAGAGTTGACAAACTCACCATCGCAGCCCTGTCGGCGACACTGCAACGCTACCTTACCGAGGGCAACACTATTGCTGAACGGTTTCCGATGCTTAACCGTTATACCCGATCCATAGAAACCCTCTATGCCATAGCGAAACAGCTAACAGCACAACTCCAAGACATTTTCGGCAAAAAAATCGATGTCCATATCTCGGAGACCTATGGGCAGATCGGGAGTGGTGCCCTACCTGTTGAGACGTTGCCTAGCGTCGCGCTCGTCCTTGAATCCGCAGAAGTATCCGCTGAAACACTCGCTGCAGCATTCCGAAACGCCACAATTCCGATCATCGGTAGGATTAAAGATGGGCTTTTGTGGTTAGATCTCCGCACCGTCTATGAAAGAGAACAGGCGTGGATCGTCGAAGCCGCCACACAGATAGCAGAAACGCTATGAAGATTGTCGACATCCTTCTCATCTGTATCATCTGTGTTAGTATATCCGCTTGCGCGCAGCGCGATGAAGAGCCACTCATCGAACATGCCCCTGAAATCGTTTCTGAAATTGACGATGCCACAATGGTGATGATCCCGGCAGGCACATTCCAGATGGGTTCCACCACCGGCGATAGCGACGAACAACCGGTACACACCGTCACCCTTGACGCATTTTATATGGATGTCCATGAAGTAACGAATGCGCGTTACGAGAAATTCGTCGAAAGCACAGGCTACCCGCAGCCGCCGCTGTCGCACAACCCGCGCTTCAATGCACCTAATTCGCCCGTTGTCGGCGTGAAGTGGCACGACGCTGCCGCCTACGCCGCATGGGCAAACAAACGGTTACCCACCGAAGCAGAATGGGAATACGCCGCACGCGGAAATCTTACTGGAAAATTATACCCGAATGGTGATATAATAACACATACCGATGCCAACCTCGGCGGGACAGGTGGAGCAGATAACTGGAAGTGGACAGCACCCGTCGGCAGCTTCCCGCCAAACGCCTATAAATTGTATGATATGGCAGGGAATGTCTGGGAATGGTGTTTCGATGAATACAACGCCGAATTCTATAGCCAAAGCCCACAAAATAACCCACGTTTCGGTAGAGAGAGCGCACCAGATAACGAAAATTTTCGTATCCTACGCGGCGGCGGATGGGGCGGCAGCCCCGAAGATCTCCGCGTCGCAGATAGATGGTATCACCTCTCATCTGGCAGTACCATCGGATTCCGGTGCGTTAAAGATTTTTAATTTCGCCCAAGCCTCCGATACTGACAACCGATAACCGACAACTATTATGGCAGTTACAGTTGAATTAACGCATATCACAAAAGCATTTGATACAACGCTCGCCGTCAACGATGTGAGCCTGAAAATTGAGCAGGGAGAGTTCTTCTTCCTCCTTGGCCCGTCTGGCTGCGGTAAATCGACCTTCCTCCGTATTGTCGCCGGGTTCTACAAACCCGATGCCGGTGAATTGCGGTTCAACGATACCGTCATGAACAATGTCCCGCCACATCAACGGAATACCGGGATGGTCTTCCAAAACTATGCTTTATGGCCCCACATGTCCGTCGCCGAAAATATCGAATACGGATTAACGCTCCGCAAACTCGAAAAATCGGAACGGTCTGAAAAAATCACGCGTGCACTTGAGATGGTACAAATGGAAGGCTACCACGACCGGGCAGTCAACACCCTTTCTGGCGGTCAACAACAGCGTATCGCGCTTGCACGCGCGCTTGTTATTGAACCGAGCGTCCTACTGCTTGATGAACCGATCAGCAACCTCGATGCCGCCCTCCGGCAACAGATGCGTGAAGAAATAAAACAGATTCACGAACGAACAAATATCACAACGTTCTACGTAACGCACGACCAAGTGGACGCGCTCACGATGGCAAATCGGATGGCGATTATGAAGGACGGCGTTGTCGTTCAAGTCGGGACCCCGCGCGAGGTGTATCAATTCCCGAAGAACACTTTTGTGGCAAGTTTCATCGGTGAAACCAACTTTATTTCCGGGAAAGTTCAGCAGACATCAAACGGTCATGCCACCATCGAAACACCGGTCGGGATGCTCCACTCCGAAACCGTCTATCACGAATTGCGCGAGGGCGTGCCAGTGCAGTGTTCTATTCGACCAGAGGCACTCATCGTTGACAGCAACCAGAACGGCAGCAGCCACACCGAAAACCAAATAACAGCGAAAATTACCGCAGTCCACTACTTAGGCAGGATGGAAGAATATCAATTGGTCGCTGCAGACATCCCGCTCAAAGCCGTTCACTACAACCCCGGCACCGAAATCAAAAAAGCAGGCGATACCGTGGAACTCGGTATAGCAGCAACAGCGGTTATACCACTACCAGATTAAAAGTAGTAGGCACCCGCCATCGGGTTCTCCATAAAAAATAAAATAGTAAGCACGCGCCGATCTACCACTAATCAAGGATCAGCAATATAAAAATGCAATTTACCCCGTCACAACAAAACGCTCTAAACATAGAAAAACATATCTGTGTAACCGCTGGTGCCGGCTCCGGAAAAACCACTGTGTTGGTCCAGCGTTATCTTAAAATCTTGCGTGAAAACAAAACTACGCCTCAAGAAATTGTCGCCATCACCTTCACAGAAAAAGCCGCCGCTGAAATGAAGGAACGCATTATTGAGGAACTCAATAATGCCGAAGACATAACCGATCGTGAGAATCTCCTCGATCAGATGAGTTCGGCGTACATCTCAACCATCCACGCCTTCTGCTCACGTATCCTGAGAGAATTTCCTTTCCAAGCCAAGGTCCCAGCCAACTTCAGCATTTTACAAGGCATCGATCAGAAACTTTTACTACAAAAGACCCTTAAGGAAACCCTCAAAGACATCGCAACGAATCCTGACGACCCGCACCGTCCAGAACTGACCCGTTTGCTACAACGCTATGGGGCACAGAAAAAACTGGTGGATTTTCTCTCCACTATGATTAACAAGCGAGACATCATCGCAAAACTCAAGCAGGAAATCTATGATGATCGAAACAGCGCGGAGATACGCGCAGATTTGGAACAGCGGATTCTCGAAAAATCAATGTCAGCAATTGATGTCTCCGAATTTATTCGATGCCTTAACGCAGTGTCGAAAATGGCATCCGGAAAAAATGTGGAAACCGTTGAAGATTTGACCCAACAATTAGAAGCACGATATGCCCAAGACCCGAACTCGCCTGAAGTATCAAAATTACTCAAACAATTTATTCACCTAATCACAATCAAAAACGGTGGTATCGCGACAACGGCTTTTATTGGTAGGAAAACTGATACAACAGGTATTGAAACCGAAATCAATTTTTTGGTATCGACGGTAAAAAAGATCAAGATTCTACCAGACCTTGAAACTGAAAAAGAAAATGAAAAAATAGGCGATGCTGAAACCGAGGATGACGAAACTAAGACAGATACCGTTGAAACCGATGACGATTTTCTGTTCAGCACGGTCCGCGACCTGCTCACGTTATACACCCGAGTCTTAAACGACTACGATGCAGCGAAACTCTCCCAAGGCATGCTCGACTTTAACGATTTACAACTGAAAACCCGAGACCTGCTCCGCGATAACAAAAAAATCCGTGATGAACTCGTCAAACGGCATCAGTACTACATGATAGATGAATATCAGGATACAAACGAATTACAATACGAGTTAGTGATGCTCCTGACAAACGAACTCAAAAGTGCGAACCTCTTCATCGTCGGTGATCCGAAACAGAGTATCTATGGGTTCCGCGATGCGGATGTCCGCGTATTTAACAAAACCAAAGAAAAAATCGTTGACGATGGCGGTGAAGATATCTCCCTCACAGAAAACTTCCGTTCCCTACGCGATGTTATCGGATTTGTGAATTACTTTTTCGAGCGTTTGATGGGTAAGGGAAATGAGAACGAATTCGAGGTAGAATATGAAGCACTTACCCAAGCACGCCACGCCAAGACAAACGGTGGCATTGAAATCCTGATTGGACAAGATGGCGATCCGTCAGCAAATGAGTATAAGCTCATCGCGCGGCGCATTGAAAATATGATAGCAGACGAAAAAGAGACCGTATGGGTGCGTGGCGAGGATGGAAAGAGGACGGAACGTCCAATCCAGTACGGCGACATCGCGATCCTCATCCGAAGCAGAACGCATCTCCCCGACATCGAACACGCCTTACTTGAAGCAGGCATCCCGTATCTGACCACAGGCGGCATCGGTTTCTATCAACGACAAGAAATCTACGACATCTGGAATTACCTCAACTTTCTTAACAATCCGTCTGAAAACGACGCATCCCTCGCCGCCGTTCTCCGCGGTCCCGCTTTCGGTATCTCCGATACTGAGCTCTATGAAATCTCACTACAAAAGAAGACAAAACAGACAACGGAAAAACAGGAAGAGAAATCTTTTTCGGAAAAAACGCTGGAGTACCAAGGCTGTACAGATCAACTCAGGCGCGCAATAGACATCTTAAAGACGCATATCGAATTCGCACACCGGACCCCTGTAAACCGACTTGTCGGGACAATCGTTAATGAAACAGGATTGATTGGAACACTAAAAACCGGAAAATATGGACAACAACGTTGGGAAAACTACCAGAAACTCTTGGAGCTCGCGAGAAACTTTGATGGCGATGAAAACATGCAGATCTTACCAGATTTCATCGACTTTCTGGACATCCTAATCACGGAAGAGCCTCGCGAAGGACAAGCACCCATTGAGGCAAGCAGCGGCGCGGTACAGATTATGACAATTCACGCTGCCAAAGGAAAACAATTCCCTGTTGTCATGCTTCCGAGACTTGACCGGCAGGGGCAAACGGATCGAGAACCTTTCATCGACGAGGAATTCGGGATCGGTTTTAGTCCACTTAACCCAGATAACAACTATCAAAAGACCGAACCTGTGATCGTTACTCTCATGAAAAATCGGTCAAAAGAGAAAGAGCTCGCAGAAAAGAAACGATTGTTTTATGTCGGCGCAACACGTGCTGAGGATCGCCTCATCTTATCGGGGACCCTTCCCGACAATGGCAACCCCCAACAGATGCTTGACTGGCTCCACACATACCTCGGCATCACTGAAGAAAACGATTCACTGCGTCTGTCGGTTCAGCAGGCTATATACAAAAACGGCAGCACAAGCAAGCAACGCATCCAACTTCAAATCCGGATTGTTCGCGCACTTGCGGATACTCAGGATACGGACGCGGCTTCAGATGAAACGATACCCGTCGAGTTCCCAGAGGCCTTGCCATCGCCGCTACAACCGACTGAGGTTCCCGCTACTTTCTCCGTCCCTGAACTCGCGAACTACGCACGTTGTCCGCTACGGTATCAGTTGGAAAATGTGCTACGAATTCCATCAACCAAACACACAGAACTGGATCCCGATGAAGATGAAATGAGTGTTGCGATACGTTTCGTCCTTACGCGAATGAAAAAATCGTCAGATACCCAAAATCTTGACACATTAATCCAACAAGCGTGCGAAAACTTCTCAGAAATAGCGGACGCGGAAACCGAACTTCGGAAGCATATCAATAGTTTCCTCGACTCTGAACTCGGACAAACGGCACTCGCAGCGTCAAACACCGAAACCAATCAGCATCTCTACGCCGATGTTGACGGACATATTCTTGACGGTAGCGTTGACAGGTTCTTTAAAGATGAAACAGGACATCGGCAAGCAATCATCTACAAAACCGGCGATGCTCAACAGCCAGCGGTGTGTTTGCCAGAGATGGGACTCTATAGCCTACTGATACATCGGTGTTACCCAGAACAACCGACGGTAAAGATAAATATCTTCTTTACCGAACATGGACAGTGTGAACAGAAACACTTCAGTGTTGCAGAATTAGAAGAAACCACCGGACAGTGGAGAAAAAAAATCTCGGCATTGCAACAAGGCATTTACCAGAAAAATCTCAATCATTGCAATTTTTGCCCTTACGCTGATGCAGAGGACCAGTGTATAGTCGGTGACCCACAAGGAGAATCACCATGAAAAAGCTGATGTTAATGATCGCAGTTATTACACTCGCCTGCTTCTTAGTAGCGGAATCGCAACAGACGTTGGCGGGAACATGGCGAGATGATTTTGAAGACAACGACACCCACGAATGGAAAATCTTTAATATTGACAGGAAGGTCGAAAAGTGGTGGATTGACGATGGTGAAGCCGTCGGCGAAATCTTCCTACCCGGCTTTATGAGCCTCTGGCTAACAGGCGAACTCACCTGGAAAAACTACTCCGTCTCCTGTCGCGCAAAGTTAGTCGAAGACAAAAACGAGCCACCAACCATCGGACTCACACTCCACGATAGAGGCGAAGAGGATAGCCGATACCTCTTCTTTCTTAATTATATCCTCGGTACCGTCCAAATCATAAGGGCGGTTCAAGACAATTGGGACGTTATCGAATATCTATTTCATGCAGAGATTGATACCTGGTATCAACTGACTGCCACCGTTTACGCAGACGGTATCCTCGAATTTCAAATTGACGATGCCGTGTTTACTGCTATTGACGAGGATATCTTGAAGGGTGGACAAGCCGGACTTGTTGTCGCAGACGGACGCGCACACTTTGATGACTTTGAAGTCACAGGTGAAAACGTCTCGAATGGCGGCCCCGGAAAACCGCGACCTGTCGAACCTCGAACCAAACTCACAACCACATGGGGACATCTGAAAACGATTGACAAAGAGTAAACGAAAATGGAGACCAAACACACAATAGGAAGTTGCCAGTTGCCAGTTGCCAGTTGCCAGAGAAGAGGGTGTTGGTTAATAGAATATCTCTTTGACTGGTTCCTGGCTACTGGTTCCTGGTTACTGAGAACCAATATCATACGCTGCTGCTTTCTGCTTCTGCCCCTAAACGCCACAGCACAAAATCTGCCGCTATTCACCGACATCACACACGCAGCAGGCATCAACTTTATCCATAACTCCGGTGCCTTCGGACAGAAATATCTCCCAGAAACGATGGGCTCAGGGTGCGCCTTTATCGACTACAACAACGACGGGTGGCAGGACATCCTTCTCGTCAACGGAAAAGATTGGGAAGGCAATCCGACAGAGAAACGGCAAACAATGGCACTCTACCGAAACAACCGAGACGGCACCTTCATTGATGCCACTGAAACCGCAGGACTCGCTGTTCCCCTTTACGGCATCGGGGCTGCTATCGCCGATTACGACAACGACGGCGACCCAGACATCTATATTAGCTGCCTCGAAACCGATCGACTCTTCCAAAATAGCGGAGACGGCACCTTCGTTGACATTACAGAAGCCTCCGGTATCCACAACCCCGGTTTCGGTACGAGCTGCGCCTGGTTCGATTACGACAACGACGGACACCTCGATCTCTACGTCGCAAACTACGTCGAATGGAGCAGAGAGAACGACCTGTTCTGTACCCTCGACGGCATCAATAAATCCTACTGCACACCCGAATCCTATACAGGACAATCCAGCAAACTCTTCAGAAACCGAGGGGACGGTACCTTTGCCGATGTCTCGCGTATCGCACGGATTGAAGACGACACCAGCAAATCGCTCGGTGTTTGCATCTTTGATTACAACAACGATGGATTACCGGATATCTTCGAGGCGAACGACACGCAGCCGAATAAACTCTACCAAAACAACGGGGACGGTACCTTCATCGAAACCGCACTGAATGTTGGGGTTTCCCATAACGAAAATGGTGTCGCCACCGGGGCAATGGGAGTTGATGCCGCCGACTATGATCGAAGCGGTAAGGAGAGCCTCGTCATCGGCAACTTCTCCAACGAGATGCTCAACCTTTATCACAACGATGGCGACTTCTTCATGGACGATGCACCCGCAGCACAACTTGGGAACGCCACTTTGTTAACCCTCACTTTCGCTTGCTTCTTCTTCGACTTCGATCTCGACGGAAACCTCGACATCTTCACCGCTAACGGACACGTCGAAACCGACATCAATGCTATTCAGAGTCAGGTCACCTACGCGCAACTCCCACACCTGTTCCATAACGACTCCCACGGCAGATTCACCGACGCTCTGAAAAAAGTCGGCGCAGATTTGGCGACACCGATGGTTGGGAGAGGCGCAGCCTACGGCGACATCGACAACGACGGCGATTGCGACCTCCTGATTACTACCTCCAACGGACCCGCCCACCTCTTCCGAAACGACGGCGGCAACCGCAACGCATGGATAAAAATCCAACTCGTCGGACAAAAAAGCAATCGTGACGGTATCGGCGCGCAGATCCGTATTACCTCAGCACTCGGCACACAAACTCGGACGGTCAAAAGCGGTTCCAGTTACTGCTCACAGAGCGAACTCACCGCTATCTTCGGCATAAACGACGATACGACTATTGAGACGATTGAAGTCCGATGGCCCAGTGGTGCCGTCACCACACGCAAAAATGTCAAACCGAACCAGCACATCCGCATTGAGGAGACACCTTAGACGTGCCCGAATTGCGTCCTAAAGCAAGAGCGGTCCTAAAGTAAGAGCGGTTTGTAGTAGGGCATGTAGACCTGCGATAATGCATTTCGCTTATGGGGTGTTTGCTTGGGTATTTCTGCGGATTTCTTCAAGTACGCCGCCAAATCGCACAACCAAAAACCTGCCCTAAAATCAAATTGGATGAAGCAATAATCGTCGGCAGCTCAGCAGGGGGATTTATAGTAAACTGTAAAAATAAAGAACACTTTCATTCCCCGGTAGGTTGGGTGTTTTGCTTGGGGTATTTGATAGGGGTATTTGATAGGGGTATTTGATAGGGGTATTTGATAGGGTGTTTCTGCGGATTTCTGCGGATTTCTGCGGATTTCCCTCCTAACCGAACCTACGCAGAGTGTCCTATTAATTCTAAAGTTTACTATAGTTTGTGTCTGTGCGACCTCGCCCTATATTCGTTTGACATTTTTCCACTGTTTCAAGTATACTATATCCATGGCACAAGACTACGACAATATCGGAAAAAAAATATGGGCAGACCACGCCGAAGACCTTTCGCAATTCGTACTGGACACAGATAATGTTGAAGTGCTGGCAGACCTGGGCACCGAGCAGCAGATTATCGAGCGCGAAACTGATATCATAAAACGGATCCGCATCAACGGTCGCGAAGCCATTCTCCATGTCGAATTGCAACTCCGCGATAGTACAGACACACCGATGTGGGCAAGAAACACCCAATATCAGGGATACCTCATCGGCAAATACCAGATGCCAGTCTATTCTAACGTCATCTACTTTCACCCGAACGCGGGCAGAAACGACCCAGGCGGATACACCTATAGTTGGAGCGATTACGAACACACCAATCGCTATAAAGTGATACGACTCATTGAGATAGATGGACAAGCGGTTCTGGAGATGCTGGCACCCGGAATCCTGCCCTTCACACCCCTCATGAAACCGCCCACGGGAATGGCCCCTGAACGGTGGTTACAAGAGTGCATTGATGCAACACGTGCTGTGCCTGTCGATCAGAGGACACAGGCAGATTTACTTTACGGAATCTACCTTTTTGGCGGGATAGTGTATGCCTCTGCACTGCTTGACCAACTCATACAGGAGGGACTCATGCAAGAATCTAAGACTTACCAATACCTACGCGAGAAATTTCTCAGAGAGGCTACCATAGAAAACACGCTGGCTTTGCTGGAAGATCAATTCCAGGCAGAGGCAGTGAATGCCTTAACGCCTGAACTTCGCAGTATAAACGATTTGCAAAAACTCAAGCAACTGTTAGTCGCTGCTGCGAGGGTGCAAAATATTGAAACCTTTGAGCAGATGCTGCACGAATAGCCGTGAGGATGGCGGTAGGAACGGGGGCCGCCCTTATTAACACCGTAACGGTACGGGAGAATATCATGTTTGAAGAAATGGAGATATTGCACAAAAACCTGCAAAAAGGGGTGGAGCGGTGGTTTGAACAAGACCTTCAACAACGTAACAGGACGCAGGAAGAAATGCAGCAGATGACGCTCAACCGTCCGACAGAGCGCGAACGCAGTCTTTTCATGATGACTATTGACAGCTACCTAAATGAAGCCTTTGACAAGTTGCTTGAGCGAACATGTAAAGAGCTCATTCAAAAATGGTCACATGAAGGGGGGAAAAGAGACTTTGCTATCGGAGTTATCCTTGAAATGCTCAAGGACCGGTGCCAACTTAAGGACGAGCAACCCCTAAAAACATATCTCCAAAATATTGACGACTGGCAAATTATTAAAAAATTGATGGGACTTGCCGCCTTCATGGAGGATTGGATTTTTGCTGCATACACCGCAGTCATTGAACGGGTCCTCAATAGCGAGGAACATACCAGAGAAGGCATCATCGGGGATATCCGAGTATTAATCTACCTGCAGCTTGGCGAGGATGTAGTGAAAGAGGTAACCCCCGCCATTCAAAGGATAGAGGATTTGTCAGAACTCAAACAGGTGTTCATTGCCGCTGCCAGAGCACCCAACCTTGGAACGCTCAGGCAGGCACACCCGGAACTGCAAAACACTAAAAAAGAAGAAAGGGCTTCGCCTGCACAGCAGTGAGAACAGCGTAAATATGACTAATTATCGAAAAAAACTTATTGAAGTCAACATACCCCTCGGTTCATCAAAATGCCACAACGCAACCGTTTTTACGTCATTCTTGAACAAGACAAGCAAAAATTGACAGATTTCGTAGATTTTTCATTTTGTAGGTCTCCTTGATTTTAATTAGGACTTACGCATGATGCTCTTTTGGACCACAAACTTCCAGTTTGTGCTACCAAAACACTGTGTTTTCCGAAAAATTTCATCTGACAGAACCGCCTACACTCAAAATTGCGTAAATCCTGTTAATTTGACGATTCCGACTTGACTTGACCCCATGTCGTCGTTATAGAGGTGTTCTTTGGATTGACAGAAAGCGCACTACCGGTAGTAGCACCGTTCATGCCGATTAATGTATACCCATTACCCGACGTATCTTCAAAGCGATCTACACCTTCCGTATCATTAAAATCCCAGAGCGCCAACGTGTGTTCATCACTCACAAAGCGGGGTGGTGGATCAAACAGCTTAGTCTCCCGCTCGGCGGGTAAATCATACCGAGCGATATTTGAAAACCTTATCGCATCAATCTCGCCATGAAAGTAAGTCCTCCGGGATAACAGTTCGCCATCCTTGACTATTATCATATCCTCAGCATAGCCACCCACGAAGAAATCTCTAAATGTTTCACCGAGGGGGACGCTCGCAGCCACAAAGTTCACCAAGTTAATCCTTCCTGTGCGAAGAATTTCGTTATTGTACGCCAAAGAAAGTGTGCTGTCCTTGAAAATAATCGCCATATAGTTCCATCGATCCTTCTCCACTAGAACATGAATATCTATGGCTGTGGTAACTCTTTTCCCTTCAAGAAATGCGGAGCCGTAGGAACAAACTTGATTCTTACTCAGTTCACACTTATTTTCTGAAGTCAATCCGATAGCAGCTTGCTGACCCAGAACGAGGTTTCTCTCTTTCTTCTTGGGCTCAGTTTTCGGATAGAACCAGACCTCAATAGTAAACGCATCAGTGTTTCTTGGGATAATATAGCCATGTTCTGCCAGTGGGAGAATCGCATAATCATCCGCACCATCGAGCATCAAAACACCACCAGAAGGCTCGAAGGAAAATACAGGTAGAACTAAACTCAGCAATAACACCACACTGGATAGCAATTTAAAATTAACAGGCATGAAATACTCCTTTTATCTCTCCGCACTCTACCGAACCTACGAAAAAATCCTATAGCGTCGGGACCTCCAGACAGAAAGCCAAAGACTCATATTCCCGAATCTCTCAATGAATGTCAAATTCAATACGCTTCTGACTTGATTTGCCCCCATGTCGTGGTTATAGAAGTGTTCCTTGGATTGACAGAAAGCGCACTACCCGTAGTGGCACCGTTCATGCCGATTAATGTATACCCATTCCCAGACGTATCTTCAAAACGATCTACACCTTCCGTATCATTAAAATCCCAAAGTGCCAACGTGTGCCTATCGGCAACGAAACGGTGTGGTGGCTCAAACGGCGAAGTCCCCATCTGAGCAGGTAAATCATAACGAGCGATATCTGAAAACCTTATCGCATCAATCTCGCCATGAAAGTAAGGGATATGTTGGACTAATTCCTTTTTAGCAAAGCCGCCCACACAGAAATTTTTAAACCATTCAGGGAAACGCAGATCCCCAGCCACGACGTTCAGAAAGTCACGCTGTCCTCGAACGATTTGATCGTTGTATGCCAAATAAAACGTGCTGTCCGTGAAAATGACCGCCATATAGTTCCATTGATCCCTTTTGATGGCAGCCTTATTGCTTCTGACACCGTGCGCTGCTGCGCTTTCAAGCCACGCTGTACCGTATGAACACACTTGATCCTTCTCACTGATCCTATCCCCACACCTATTATCTGGTAACAATCCGAAGCGAACTTGCTGACTGAGAATAATATTTGACGTTCCTGGCTCCTCCGGTTCAGCTTTCGGATAGAACCATACCTCAACAGTAAATTCATCGGTGTTTCTTGGAAAAATATAACCGTGTTCCGCAAATGGAAGGATCGCATAGTCATCCTCACCATCAAGCACCAAAACACCACCAAAAGGCTGAAAAGAAAACACAGGCACAACTAAACTAAGTAATAACACCGCACTGAACAATATCTTAAAGTTGATAAACATCATAAACCCCTTAACTTCTTGTGAATAGATGAATTGCTGAAAAGTAAATTGGTTCATCATAGCGCAATTCTGCTTCAAAACGCTTCTGACTTGATTTGCCCCCATGTCGTCGTTATAGAGGTGTTCCTTGGATTGACAGCAAGTGGGCGGCTGGTAGCGGCACCGTTCACGCCGATTAATGTATACCCATTCCCAGACGTGTCTTCAAAGCGATCTGCACCTTCCGTATCATTAAAATCCCAGAGTGCCAACGTATGTTTATCGCTTGAGAAACGGTGTGGCGCTTCAAACGGCGAGGTTCCCACCTCCGCGGGTAAATCATACCGGGCGATATCGGAAAACCTTATCGCATCAATCTCGCCATGAAAGTAAGCCTTTGGGATTAATAGATCTTCAGCATACCCGCCCACACAGAAATTTTTAAACCCTTCAGGGAGACGCAGATCCCCAGCCACGATGTTCATAATGTCCCATTTCGCCCCTCGAAGAATCTGATCGTTATAAGCCAAATAAGTCGTGCTCTCCTTAAAAATAATTGCCAGATAGTTCCATTGATCCTTTTTGATGGCAGTATCAGTGACTATGACACCGTGCGCTGCTGCACCTTCAAGATATGCTGCACCAGAGGAACACACTTCATCCCTCCCACCAAGCGGAACCGCACAATTATCTGGCTTCAAACTGAAGCGAACTTGCTGACTCAGAATAATATTTGGCGTTCCTGGCTCCGGTTCAGATTTCGGATAGAACCATACCTCAACCGTAAATTCATCCGTGTTTCTGGGGAAAATATAGCCGTGTTCGGCAAATGGGAGGATCGCATAGTCATCCGCACCATCAAGCATCAAAACACCCCCGGAAGGCTCGAAAGAAAAAACAGGTACAATTAAACTCAGCAATAACACAGCACTTAGTACACTTAGTAAGCACTTAAAGTTAATATACATCAGAAATCCGCTTTCTTAGGTTAGACATTTTTCGCACGTTAAGTAAAAATGAAAAATAAAACACCTTGAAGATTCAATGATTGCTGTTTTTAGTCCTTTCCGACGTTTGCACAAGTTTCCCCGTCGGATCGACGCTCCGAGAAGCCTCGCTTGTGCCATATACGTTAATCATTGTAAGGTGTCCAAAAACAGCACTAATGCCCCCAAAGATATAGATATTCTCATTTATCACCTCAGCCCTATGTACACATCTGCCAATCGGCATATCTGGTTCTTGTGTCCAACGGTCAGTTTCAGGGTCGTAAATTTCAACTGTTGAGAGATACTCGAACTCATCATTGCCTCGAAAACCACCCCCTATTACGTAAATTTTTCCGTTGATTACACTTGCCGTGTGCCCTGCTTTCGGGGCAGGCATTTCAGTTATTTCTGTCCACTGATTGTTCTTTGGATCAAACACTTCAACACTGGAAAGAAAGGGACCTGGATGATTTGGAATCTGGGGCCATCCCATCCCGCCCATCACATAAATTTTTCCATTCACAACACTCACTGACGCACCACCCCGAGCATGATTCATACTTTTCGCTTCTGTCCACGTATCAGTGGCTGGATCATAGATGTCCACGCTATCTAAGCGCCACTGTTTCCTGTTGGCTGCCACGCCACCAATGATATATATCTTCCCATCCACGATACAGGTACTGTTACTACTCCTCGGCACAGGCATGTCCGCTTTCTGGGTCCATGTGTCGGTGACTGGATTATACATTTCTATAGTTGGGAGAAGTCTAACACTGTTCACCCAACCGCCACCACGCTGAATCTTCTTTGTTTCTGCTCCACTAATGGCATAAATTTTCTCATCCACAACCAAGGTAGCCACGCCAGTTCGCGCCGTCGGCATATCTGCCTTCCGTTCCCATGTATCTGTTTTAGGGTCGTACATTTCTACCGTTGCAATGGAAGTGTCACCAAACTTGTCAACTTCGCCGCCTATTGTGAATACTTTTCCGTCCACAACACACGTCCCAAAGTTAAATCGGGCCGTTGGCATGTCTGTCCTCGGTATCCACTGTTTGGTAGCATTTTCCAGGGCGACAGATACCGAGCTTACATTAGAAACTTGGGTGCCGGCACGGCTGGTTTCATTCAGGCTGGTATCCCGTCCGACCTGATTTCGCACAGCGGGTTTCGCTACTGTATCAAGGATGATAGGTGCCTCGATGATTTCGATCGTCGGTTCAGATTGTGCTTCAAAGCTATACGGCTTCTGGAAACGGGTGAGGTATCGGTTGCTCGCACCGAGAAGTAAGGCAACCAAAACCGCAGCTGTCCCTAAAGCCATCCATGGAAGAAACGGTTTAGCAGCAGGAGACGGCGTAGGTTTCATCTCAGCAACCTGTCGCATGACGTTCTCGCCTAAACCCGCCGGTATTTGCACACTACCGAAAACTTCTTGGATCATCAATTCCTCATCCTCTTGCAAACGCTTACGTCCCCGACGAAGTCTACTTTTAATTGTACCCACAGACACGCCTAAGAATTTTCCAATTTCTTTCGTCGTCATTTCACCGAGGTAAAAGAGCGTAACCACTGTACGCTCACTCTCCGGAAGTTTTGCAAGCAGCTTCTTGACAAGTTCATAGCGACGCTCGGTACGTTCTGTTTCTCGCGCTTCTGATACGTGATGTGTATAAGAGGATCTCTCGATTTCTTCCACAAGTGTGTCCTCCAGCGATTGTGTTCTGAACCTTCTCTTCCGGCTCCAATCAATGCAAAGCCGATCCGCGATGACATACAGCCATCCCGCAAATTGATTGTGATTCTTGAGTGTTGAGAGTTTTTTGTATGCTTGAAGGAAGGTGTCTTGGGTAATATCTTCAGCAATGTGAAAATCCCCGATCTTCCGCCATACGAGCGCGTGCACACTTTTCTGGTACCTTTGGAGCAAGATACCAAACGCCGCATCGTCACCCGATAACGTTCTCTGAATCAGTTGAACATCGTCTTCTCTTTCCACGAAACTCCCTCCTGATGAAAAGATGAGGTTGCCCCTTATTTATTACAAAACTGAATCTGATGGCGCGCCTTATAACATTTAATGCAATACAATTTACATTCTCTATTATTAAAGACGAATTTTGAGGCTAAAAAGATGCATCATGAAAAAAAATCGAAAAAAGCCTTGAATTTCGTCAGGACATCGTGTATAATCGGCATAAATTTTATCAAATTCCTTTCGACTAAGACCTCGCCTTTTTTCGATTTGGCGAGCATTGCTCTGTCCCAGTTATATCAAACTGCTAAAAGCACTTACGCTTGACATGAGCAGGCTTAACGTTTTTAACGGAGGATTCAACAATGAAAAACAACCTATCTATATTCGGCATAAAAGTCTCATTTCTGCTATTGATCGGAATTCCGATTGCTTTGACCAGCTGCGAGAGAATGCAAAATCAAGTAACGGTGCCCTCAACACCATCAGCAAAACAAGCAATCGCCACAATCGGTCCAACAAGCGACAGTAGCGTAACCGGAATGGCCGTTTTCACACAAAACGGTGATCAAATCACACTTACCATTCAAATTCAAAATGCATCTCCTGGCATTCATGCCGTCCATATCCATGAAAATGGCGACTGCAGCGCACCTGATGGTACATCCGCGGGCGGTCACTGGAATCCGACCGATGTCGCACACGGGAAGTGGGGTGAAGGTGAATTCCACCTCGGAGACATCGGCAATATCACCGTTGGTGAAGACGGTACAGGCAGCATCGAATTGACGACAGACCTCTGGGAAATCGGCACAGGTTCTGACATAGATGTTGTCGGCAAAGGCATTATTGTCCATGCCGATGCAGACGATTTCATCTCGCAGCCTTCAGGCAATGCTGGTGCCCGCATCGGTTGTGGCGTAATCGTACTGGCAGAAGAATAGCCATCTCCATCGAGGGTTTTCGGATAGGTAATGATATATAGCATTTTAAGATTGAGAACTTAGACCATCAGCGACTCACGTTTTGGAAATGTAGCGAAATCATTATTAAAGCGAAAACTCTCTCTCCATCCTGTTAAAGGACGCTCCCTAATATGTACCCAGCGATTTGTAATCCTTCCTGCGCTGCCCATCTTCGTAAAAGTACTTTCTCTCCCGGAGTCGGTAGCCGATTTCGTCTGCCTCGAACCTGACGGATAACTTTTTGACGTGGCGCGACTTCAATCGTCAAAATCTTACGGCATCCATTCTCGTCTTCAATCTCCAGGCTCCAAATAGACGACCGTCCGGTATGACACGATCTCGCGTAAGATGAAACGCAATGCTGCAGTGCCCGCCCTTCGTCAATAAGTTCCTCGCTGCTGAGCAGTTCTCGAATAGACCAGAATTTCATATTCCGCGACGCCTCACTCCCTTCTAAACGATGAAAGTCACCGATCCCTGAACCGTGCCACTCAAGTTCTCTGCCTTTCGATTCTCTACCGAGTTCACCGTGCCATTCTTCAACTTGACGGAGCAGCGTCTCAGGCGTTCTCCCTCTCATACTAAAGTTCGGTTGAGCGGGTCCCATTTCTCGCGCAACGCCTCTTTCAACGAAAACGCGACGGTTCTCGTATCTCTGGTGCCAGATGTAATCAATGATCGGATGGACATGACTAACATCCAACATCGGATTCCCAATGAAGAAGCGAATCACACTCAACCAGAAATCATCGTTGTCGAAAACTTGGGTCAGACGTGTTTGGCGGAGCGCGTCCACCAGATACTTATCACCACCGAGGGCATAGACTTGCCCCCAGCGGAGTGCCTCTTCAACCGTGTAATGCTTTGGTGCCTTCAGAAAGTGGTGCGCCATCTTTTTCGTCAGGGGTATAGGGATATCTCGTGCGGTTCGGATATTTTGACCGGCACCGATATGTTTAAACCAGTTCTGATGCACCTCGTTACCGTTAAACCAGACGCTATCCATAAAGAGCGGCACCTCATAGGCAGCAAGTAAGTGTCGAGCGAGTTCGGAGAATTGACGGTCGCGGTTATGTTTTCTGACTTTCCATGCCTCAAGCGGTCGAATCCAACTCTCATGATGGTTTGCCAGTGCGGAAATGCCTTGAATATAGGTAGCGTCCTTTAACAGGTCTGAATTGGTTTCGAGGTACAGCAGAAGCTTCAAGAGTACTTTCGGAGCCATGCTTCCCTCAAAGGCATTCGAGATGGCTCTAGTAACCGCATTTTGTAGTTTATCCAACGGTAGTTCTTGGTTGTATATTTTCGGTAGAACCTCGCTCAAGTTGCGGTCCCTCTTCTCTTTCGCCATCATTTTCGAGGCTTGTGTACGGACTACAGCATAAAGCTCATCTTGGCGTTGGCGCGGACTTTTATCCAACCCTTGACTAAAATTGTGGGTGCGGCACCACGCCTTATAATCCGCTACCGAAGATATACCGAGTTGCTGGATATGCTCCTGCATTTTCAGTGAGCATTCCTCTATCTGCATTTTTCGCTGCGACTGTTTTCGCTTTTGCGCCATCTGTTACTTCCTATATCACGTCGTAGATTGCGTTCTATCCCGACTATTACGGTGTATTACCGTGACTTTCTACGGGAGACTTAATAGCGCGTAACCTTTAACTCAAGGCAGCACTATATATTTTCCAATTTTTATAATATGTTGGATTCACTCATATTTGGAAGGTGTGAGGCAAAATCTGCCCTAAGAATTTCATGCAATACTGTGGATTTTCGATGTTGTATTCAACCGAATCGATGTCTGCGCAAACCTTATGTTTAACAGGTTACACGGAATGTCAGAGAATGTCAAGGTGTTTCGTCTTTTCGAGGCTACTTTACAAAAACTTTCAACTATCTATCAAACTCACCTAAAATAAAAAATAAATTTGCATCTCTACATTATATATGTTATCATATACATACTAATTGAATGATATTAAGCAAGGAAAAAAATAAAAATAACCCTTCACCCAGACAAAGGAGCACAAAACGTAGACTCCGTTAAAACGAAAACCCTTTTGCCTAACGACGCAGAGTCGCCCCAAACGCAAATCCCAAATGTTACACTTTTCGCCTTTTTTTCAAATACGAAACCATAACACAATTGCCTCTGAACCCTTACAACGACTAAGTTTATCGCAATGGCACATCCATACCCAATGTTACACAGGTGTAACATTTTAAAGACAGACGCACTGTCTCTTAAAGTCCTTGATAAGCAGACACCTGCGATCACAACCCGAACCTGAAATGCCCGAACCTGAACCAATAGCCCCTAACCCATCGCAGAAAAAAATATAACGCAGATTTTTGCGTACAAAAAAAATTAAAGTGCCTTTATGACGAAAATCACAGCAGCCGAACGCGCCTTTCTATTGTTATTTCCGTTCTGGCATCAGAAATCGCTATAAAAATTTGCCACGTTTCTATTTGACATGCCCATATTGTTGATGGTATACTATAAGAGCAGGAAATACCTGACAGTTGTGAAACTGAAGTGGTAAACTGAGAACGATTTTGTTCTGTATTTAAGGAGGTATTGTATGGACTTATCTAAGCATGTACGAATCAGTTTTGTGGCTCTGATGGGCATCTTTTTGCTGATAACGCTCCCGAGTCTCGCTAAAATTGATCCCGAGAATATCATGGGGTTGTGGCTCTTTGACGAAGGGAACGGCGGTACTGCTACCGATTCATCGAAACAGGGTAACGACGGCAAAATCCACGGGGCAAAATGGGTGGATGGAAAATTCGGCAAAGCACTTGAGTTTAATGGTGCCGACAATTGGGTCGAAGTTCCGCATTCAAACACCGTCGGATTCAAGGAGGGTGTATCATTCACGATCACGCTCCATTTCAAAGGCAGTAAGGTCGCTGGCGCGCTTGTTGGAAAAAACTACGAGGATACATCACAGGTGGTCCCCTGGTACCTGCTTTGGAACGGCGGTGGGAATAACAAAGTGACCCTCTATCTGCGCGACAGCGCGTCAACAAGTTTCCGAACAGACAGCACCACTGAAATTGGAGACGACAAATGGCACTTTGTCGCCGGCAGAGCCGACGCAGATACCGGGAAGATTTCAATATGGATAAATGGCAAAATGGAAAGCGAGGCTGACTTCAATGAAAAAGATGGATACGGTACCGGTGAAGGCGTATTTCATATTGGACGACACTTTGACCGCTATACCGAAGGCATCATTGATGATGTTGCCCTCTTCAACGTCGCTCTGGACGAAGCCGATATGGATGAACTCATGAATAACGGTGCTGAAACTGCCGCCGCTGTTGACCCCCTGAACAAACTGACAATAACCTGGGGCAGAATCAAACAGCAATAGGACAGGCGCAAATTCTATAAAAACAAGGAGAATTAATGGTGTTTCATAAAACCAAGTGGATAGGTCTTACATGCCTGATTGGCGCGTTTTTACTCAGCGTGCTACCGAGTCTCGCAGACATTGCCTCCGAGAATATTACCGGAATGTGGCTCTTTAACGAAGGGAGCGGCACAGTCGCTACCGACGCATCGCAATACGGAAACGACGGCACAATTCATGGTGCTACATGGGTGGACGGAAAGTTCGGCAAAGCACTTTCGTTTGATGGTACCGACAATTGGGTCGAAGTCCCGCACTCAGACACTGTCGGATTCACCGCCGGAACATCCTTCACGATTACACTCCATTTTAAAGGGACTCGCGTCGGTGGATCGCTCGCCGGTAAAAACTACGAGGATACATCACAGGTGTTACCGTGGTATATGCTCTGGAACGGCGGCGGCGATAGTAAAATAACCCTCTTCCTCCGGGATAACGCAAGTAGCAGCTTCAGGGCAGCCAGCACATCGGATATCGCTGACGATACTTGGCATTTTATCGCCGGTAGAGCAGATGCCGACACCGGCAAAGCAACTTTGTGGGTCGATGGCGTACAGGAGAGTGAGATCGATTTCAATACAGACGACGGGTACGGCACCGGTGAAGGTGTGTTCCATATCGGACGACACTTTGACCGCTATACCACAGGTATCATTGACGAGGTTATCCTCTTCAATATCGCTGTAGATGAAGCAGACATGGCATCAATCATGAACAACGGTATTGAATCTGTCACCCCCGTTGAACCGTTGGACAAACTCACAACAACGTGGGGCAGAATCAAACAGCAATAGTCTGAGGAAAAAACAATGAAACAGATACTGGCACCCTTCGCGCTTGCACTCCTACTGCTCGTAGGATCGGGCTGCGAGACAGAAAACCCGGTCGAAGATATCGTGGAAACCGATACAACGGGGACTTTGCGTGGCGATGTCCAATCAATTGATGGCGTACTAATTCAGGTCCGCTTACTAAAAGATGGACAACTTGTGACGCAAATTGAGACGCAGGCGAGTTATGAAATTGGCGCAATCGAGGCTGGAAACTATACGCTCCAGATATCAGCGAAAGGCTATGAAACGAAAGAGGTAGCTGTCACAGTCATCGCCGAAGAGGTTGTATCGCTTGACAAGGTAACGCTCGTCGCGTTGGAAACGCCTGTCTCGCACCTGCACGGTGTTCTAACGAACGAAACAACCGGTGAAGTGCTTGAGGGTGTCAGTCTCCAACTCACGGATAACGCAGGGAACATCTACGAAACGTTAACCACAGCAGCAGGCGTTTTCACCTTTGAAAATCTCCCTGTACAGCAATCTATGACTTTAACAATCGCTCACGCCGGTTACGAAGACAAAGCGGTGGAAGTGAATCCGATACCGGCGGATGAAACACTGGAGCTGACTGTTGAACTCACACCACTGCCGGAAGCAGAGCAGTTACCGCCCGGTCAAGGCTTGAGCATCGGAAGCCAAGCACCAGACTTTGCGTTACCGGATGGCAACGGTAAAGCACACGCGCTTGCTGATTATATTCCCAACAAAAATGTCGTCCTTGTATTTTATCGCGGCGGTTGGTGACCGTTCTGCAGAACGCAACTCGGTGAGTTGCAGCAGAACTACGCGAAGATTCAAGCCGCAGGGGCGGAACTTATTGCTATCAGTTCCGATAACGAAGGCGATACCAAACGGACAGTTCAAAATCACGGACTTAAATTTCCGGTACTTGCTGATAAAGACACAAAAGGGATCATCGCCTACAACGTCGTCGATCCTGGCAACAATAGAATAGCACGTCCTGCTGCCTATATCGTTGGCAAGGATGGAACGATCGCTTGGAAATCTTTGAATACCAAGACTGCCCGTGTACCGACAGCGCAAATCCTCACAGAATTGGGTAAACTTTGATGAAACCTTACGACACAGTTACAGCAAACATTATCGCTGACAGCCAAGAGATGGCGCACCAGCCGGCCACGCTTGATCGGCGGGAGTTCTTAACTCGACTCGCTACCACCGTCGGAGGAATCGGGAGTGCCCTTGGTACACTTCCAGCATTCGCACAGTTAAGTAGCGGGCAATTACAACCTGAGACCACACAGACAGCATCCCTTACACCTGTCGTTGAGGCTACCGGTAAACAAGTTTGGGAAAACGAGCAACTCAACGAAGACGCTGTGAGTGAACTCATGGACCAGGCGATGATGAAACTGACGGGTCGTTCCTCTGCGAAAGAGGCGTGGCGAGATATTGTGCTACCCGATGATGTTGTCGGCATAAAAATTAATCCGCTCGCCGGACCGGAACTCAGCACCCATTCTATTATCGTCGACAAAATCGTTGAAGGGTTATACGGTGCAGGGGTGCTTCGGAAGCAGATTGTCATCTGGGACCGGTTTGAAGAGCATCTCCTAAATGCGGGTTACCCCATCAAGCAAGACGAGAGTGATGTGCGAACCTTCGCCTCCGATACGGAGGGCATCGGGTACGACGATGAGGTATACTACGAGAGCGAGAAGGATAGTATCGCACGCCGAGAAAACGAAAGCACCCACTCTCGGTATTCCCGAATCGTCACTGAGCAGGTTGATGTGATTATCAATGTGCCAGTCTTGAAGCATCACGCCATGGCAGGTGTGAGCGGATGCTTAAAGAACCTCGCGTTCGGAAGTGTCGATAATACGCGTCGGTTCCACGGAAAACCGATCTATTGCAATCCCGCTATCGGCGAGATCCTGGAGCATAAAGTGCTGAAAGACAAGTTGACCCTCAATATCGTTGATGGGTTGCTCGCTTCATTCGACAGAGGACCGACATATCACGCCGAAAGCACGTGGCAATACGGGAGCCTGTTTGTTAGCGCTGATCCCGTTATCCTCGATGTGTTGGTACTCCAGACGGTCAACCAAAAACGTGAAGAGATGGCGTTAGACTCTGTATCTAAATTTGCCAACCATATTAATTCGGCAAGTAGCCTCGGTTTAGGCACAAATACACTTGACCAAGCAGATCTTCGGCAAGTCGAGGTGTGATAAGCATGAAACGTAGACGAATTTCTCTATTTTTAATATTCTGTTTTTTCTCTGTTGCCGTTGTCTTTTCAGGATGTACTGTGACTTTCACACAAAGCGACACACTCCAATTGAGCATATCGGAACCGACAAAGAAAGCGATGTCGCTTGTCGCTGAGTTTGAAGCAGGTGAGGCGGAAAATGTCGCCGGTGATGTGACACAGAAGTCGGGAAGCGTCTGTTCTGGTGGCGCATGCCTCATCTATTAGTCGGTTTTTGACTGCGCCTCAGTGCTCGCTTTAAAGACAGCATCAATTGCACCGAAGAGAACAGACAAGTTATCCATCGTCACGCTTGTTCTACTTCCGGTGGATGATTTTGTTCCAATCCCAGAGAAGCACTGTCCCATCCTCAGAACCGCTGGCGAGCGTTTTTCCATCGGGTGAGAATACTAAAGTTTCTATCGGTTCTGTATGCCCAGTAAGCGTTGACAGTCGATTACCGGTGTCTACATCCCATAACTGGATTCGAGACTCACTCCATTTGGAATCAAGAAGCGTTTTTCCATCGGGTGAAAATATTAATATGTCACTGAATCCTCGGTGATTATCAGGAATTATACTGTGTTCCTGCATGCCTGTCTTTGTTACGTTCCACAAAGTAATGCTATCCGTATGTCCCAGAGCGAGGAGAACATCGTCGGGTGAGAATGCCAAGCTATTGGCTCTTTCGTCGGTAAATGTGGGGAATTCGCGTCTCGCATTTATATCCCATACTTGTGGGGTGCCGTGAATACCGTACACAGCAAGTAGAGTTCCATTGGGTGAGAACATCAACTTTTGCGGGAATGGTGTTACCGTATTAAACCCAAATATTTGAACGCCGCTGTTCAGGTCCCATGCCCGAACGTCTCGAGGACCGCGATTTGCGAGTATTTTATTGTCCGGTGAGAATGTGAGTGATATCGTGGTATCTGCAACGTTCTGCCAGGGACCAGGAAGCTGCTCATTAGTAGTGATTTTCCATAACTGCATGCTGCCGCGCTCTTTCGGGTTAGAACGGGCACCCCACCCATATGGATTGAACGCAATCGCAATTGGACCGTTGTACCCTCTAGTCACAAAGAATTTACCATCAGGCGAAAATATGGCTAACTCGGCTAAATCACTTTGTCCAGCAGTAAATGCGATAAGTTCCCGCTTGGTCATTAGACTCCATATTTCAACACTGCCGTTGAACCCAGCACTCGCAAGTGTTGTGCCATCTACAAAAAATGCGACGGCTTTCACCCATTCTGTATGGCCCACAGTAAAGGTAATCAGTTCCTGTCCGGTCTCTGTATCCCAGAATCGTATTGTGCCATCTGCGCTCCCACTGGCAAGGCACCCGCTATAAGGAGATGTCCCTTCTGGTGCAAAGGTTAGAGCATTAATAGTGTTTTTATGTCCTATAAGCGTAGCGCGTTCGCGGTCAGTGTCCACATCCCATACCTTGATTATCTTATTCGTATCGCCACTGGCAACGATTTCACCATTAGCGGAGAAGGCAACGGTGGTAATCCAACCTTGATGCCCTCTGAGCGTTGAGTGTTTAGCACCATTTGTATTCCATAACTGCACTGTCTTGTCTTCGCTGCCGCTAACGAGGGTTTTTCCGTCTAATGTAAATGCCATTGCCTGAATGTCTGCTTCCTTTTCGTCTTCATCCGGTCCCTCTTTGAAAAAATTTGTATGTCCATTAAGGGTTACCCGTCGTTTTCCGGTTGCTGTGTTCCATAAATGGATTTGTGTACCGTTCTTGTCTCCAATAGCGGCTATACTACCGTTTGGGGAGAGTGCTGCTATTTCGTATGTGTCTACGGGGTCTACATTCCTTGGATCCAACAATTTGCTGCCGGTCTCCACATCCCAATAGATAATATCACCAAATTTGTCCAGACTGATCAATATTGTGCTATCTTCGGAAAACGCCAATGCTGTTATCGAATCGTGCCTCTCAGCTAATTTAAGGGTTGTGAGTTTGCTATCGGTAGTCAGATCCCATAATTGGATGACGGGGTTTGCAGATCCACCACTTGCGAGGATTTTTCCATCTGCTGAGAAAGCGAGGGCATTCACCTGTCCTATGTGTCCAGTAAACAGAGCAGTCTCTTTGCCATCAGGCACATCGTATAGCCATACTGCGACATCCGTTCCAACTGCAAGCCGAGTGCCATCGGGTGAAAACCGCATCAGGTTAATACCGCCTTTTCCAAGGCGTGCAATTGCGCCTTCCGGTAATCCTGCTTTCGTATTGTCTTGTGCGAAACTGATTAAGGGTATTCCAACTATCAACAATAACGCGATCAAAAAGAGTCGTCCTGTTTTCATTTTCAATTTCCTTTGTTCTCAGGTGTTCGTTTTGCGATGACTTTCTCCCAATCCCAGAGAAGGACCGTGCCGTCCTTACTGCCACTAGCGAGGGTTTTCCTATCGTGTGAGAACACCAGCGTTTCTATGCCTTCGGTATGCCCAGAAAGGGTTCCCAGATCAGCGCCAGTATCCACATCCCACAACTGAATGATAAAATTCAAACGCCAAGTCCCCAATTTAGGGTCAAGAAGGATTTTCCCATTCGGGGAGAATGTTAACACATCGCTAAATCCGCGCTGACTCTTCGGAATTCTGCTGTGTTCTTTTATGCCTGTTGGCGTTACATGCCAAAAAACAACGCCATCCCGATGATGCCCGTGGGCAAGAAGAATACCGCCAGATGAGAATGCCGCTGCGCTGGCTTCTTGGATACTCGGTGGCGTGATTTCGGTTTGTGTGGCAATATCCCAAACGTGTGTTTGGACATGCGTGCCATTGGTAGCGAGTAAGGTGCCAGTCGGTGAGAACGCAAACTGCCTTCCAAACGGCTCTGCTGTGTTAAAGTGAAACAGTTCAAGTTGGGTGTTTAGGTCCCACGCCTGAATACCTTGACGACCAAAACCAGCGACGAGTATCTTCTTATCGGGTGAAAAGGCAAGCGCATTCGCGTTGTCTCCAGCATCCTGCCAAGGTCCAAGAATCTGTTCACCGGTGGTTACATCCCACAATTGAATGTTACCGGGACCGGGTCCACTTGCGGAACCTCCGAAGCCTAACGGGTCAAACGCAATTGCACCACTTCCACCACGGATCGCGAAGTGCTTAGCATCCTGCGAAAACGCGACTGCTGCAGTCAAATCACTCTCTGCTTCAGTGAAAGTCGTCAATTCTTGTGCAGTTTTTAGGTCCCACACCTCAACAGTGCCGTTGAAAGCTGCACTCGCGAGCGTAGTTCCATTTTCTGAAAACGCGACTGCTTTCACCCATTCTGTATGTCCCATCGTAAAGGTGAGGAGTTCTTGCCCAGTGTTTGGATTCCAGAACCGAATTGTGCCATCGGCACTGCCACTGGCAAGACATCCCGCATAAAGTGGCGCGTTATCAGGAACAAAGGTTAGCGCATTGATAGCGCTTTTGTGCCCGCTAAGCGTCGCACGTTCGCCTCCAGTGAGAACATCCCATAACTTGATGACCTTACCAGCATCTCCACTGGCAACAGTTTTGCCATCAGCAGAGAATGCGACAGCAGTAACCCATTCCTTATGTCCCTTGAGTGTGACATGTTTAGCGCGTTTCTCTGTATCCCACAACTGGACAGTCTTATCTTCGCTCCCGCTTGCGAGCATTTTTCCATCTGATGAGAACGCCAGTGCCCGGACCTCCTCACCTTGAGGCGGTTGGTCAGCCCAACCTAAGATTGATTTTACAGATGCCCAAAGTTGGGCGTGTCCTCTGAAGGATGCCAACTGTCCGCCTGTGGTTGAATCCCATAGATAGATTTTGCCCTGTTGATTTCCAGTAGCAAAGGTAGTGCCGTCCTGAGAGACTGTCACTACATCGTAAAAATTCACTTTTCTACTTCTGTTTACCAATCTTTTACCGGTTGCAACATCCCAATGGGTAATTTTATCAAGTTTATCCAAGCTAATAAGCCTTGTATTATCTTCCGAGAATGTCAGTGTTGTTATAGACTTGTATATAGCTTTGTATCTCTCAGATAATTTAAGGGTTGAAAGTTTACTGCCAGTTTCCAAATCCCAAAGTTGTATCACAGGGGTTGCGAATCCACCGCTTGCGAGTATTTTTCCATCTGTTGAAAACGCGAGGGCATTGACTTGTCCGGGGTGTCCTGTGAACAGCGCGGTCTCTTTTCCATCGGGTACATCGTATACCCACACGCCGACATCGGTTCCCACTGCAAGCCGAGCCCCATCGGGCGAAAACCGCATCAGATTAATACCACCCTTTCCAAGGCGTGCGATCGCGCCTTCAGGTAACCCGACTTTCGCATTGTCTTGCGCGAAACTGGTAAGAGGAAAAACAGCATTCAAGAAAATAACAAGAAAAAATAGGCGTTTCATTTTCTACCTCCTTCGGTTTTGCAGTGTGACGGATTAATTTTCTTCATGTTAATTGAAAATAGCACCAAGTATCACATCAGTTTCAGTTACCTGTATTATAGAGTCTGCGATGGCGAAAAAGGATAGTAGAATTTTAGATTCAACGCTGTCCATTTGCTGGAGGTAGGAGCTAATAAAAGGCGGGCTGATTCACCCGCCTGTAATGGAATTCGGTTTGAATGACACCGCTGCTAATCGGTCTTGATGTCGCCCCAAGTTGTGGTCAAATTCCCAACTGGACTTACCGGAAGCTGTCCCTCTTCAAGGAAGATCGTCCACATGATAACTGGGTCCCCGATAACCTCGTCAATACCGAGCAATTCCACCTTTCCTTCTGGATAGGGTTCATTGGATTTGTAGATAAAATACTCGGTCGGGTCGTGCGGTGCATCTAACATGAGAATTTCGCCGGTATCAGTATATCCCTTTGTAAACCAACCCTTCGGATCTTGACCGCGGTCCTCTGGTCGTTTATGACGGCTATCCCAAGCTTGGTAGACATAAGCCGACCGATCGATTTCAAACGTTAAGCGATAGTCCTGCCCGCCGGGACAGTCTGCTGACGTGGAAACTTGCGTTAATCCGAGAAATTCTTTCGGGATATTGGTAATCGTATAGTTCCTATCGTGAAAAAATTTCCCGCCCTCTTCCAATTCTGTGGCCTGGTAGACACCCTTCTTGTTGTCTTCTATATTGGTGACTTCCACCTCTTCAGCGAAGGCAATTATAGTGACCATCAGAATTAAAGAGACATTTTTTGTATTTTGTAATAGACTGTGTCTATTATGACATATTCAACAGATTTACGCAAACGCGTTTTAGATTTTATTGAAAAAGGCGGTAAAAAAGCTGAAGCCTCCCG
>JAJDTJ010000028.1 GCA_022827225.1 Candidatus Poribacteria bacterium
CGGGAGGCTTCAGCTTTTTTACCGCCTTTTTCAATAAAATCTAAAACGCGTTTGCGTAAATCTGTTGAATATGTCATAATAGACACAGTCTATTACAAAATACAAAAAATGTCTCTTTAATTCTGATGGTCACTATAATTGGAGAAAATCGAAGCGGGAGTTTGCCAGATGTGACGAAAGTTGCCCTAACCTGTTCGGTTGGATACCAGAGATCATAAGAGGCGTTTTCACAGGCGTATATGCCGCTTGGATACCGCCCGGTGCAGCTGCAACGCCTTCTGCTTCCAACATCTCGCCAAAGGTTTGGTGGTCAAGCGTCCTTTCCATCGCATCAATGGACGTTGCCCAGAAGCGACTCGGGGCTCGAGCAAACGCATCCCCGTAAGCAAGCGCACCCATAATACGTCCAGGAGGCCCCACCGGACTGCCCGACATACCTTGCGCGATACCACCCAGCACCTCAGCGTGTTCATCTGTCAATTCAAATTCATAGAGCGGAAACCCAAACCCAAAATCCCGAACCCCACGGAACCGAGCCTCAAGGGTCACTCTGTTCGTGCCTTCTATTACTGTGACAATTTGCACGCGGGTTTTATCCATCAGTTGCCGCGCTTCATCCTCATACATGTTTTCGAGGACAACATCACCTAAGAGCGGCGCCCCACTAAATGCTGAGGCTTCATCAATTACCGCAGGATTCTCAACCGATATCTGCTCCTCATCAGAAGAACAACCAAACTGGCTGAAAACCAATATAGCGATGCTTGCGAGCACAAGAAAATTTCTCATATTTATTCCTCCAGAATAGAGTTGCCTCTATCTGTCTGTTTTTTAGTTTTTAAAATCGGGTTTACACAATGTTTAGCAATTGAATTACCAGGCGACCCAGCCGCCATCAACTGCTATCGTTTGACCCGTTATCCAATTCGCGGCATCTGACGCTAAAAATAGCACAGCACCGACAACCTCGTCCACCTCACCGACACGCCCCATCGGAATACGGCGGACAACATCCTCATAAAATTCTTTGCGTTGTAAAAGGACATCCGCAAGCGGAGTCCGAGTAAACGCTGGCGCAACAGCGTTCACTGTAACGTTATGCGGTGCCCACTCAACCGCAAGGCCCTTGGTTAACAAGACAACGCCACCCTTGCTACCAGAATACGCAGTCCGAAGAGGACCGCCGACTAAACCCATCGTTGAAGATATATTGATAATTTTTCCGCTTTCTCTCTCTATCATCGGTTTCACAAGCGTCTGGGTCAAAAAGAACAGACCTTTCAGATTCAGATCATAGATCGCATCCCAATCCTCTTCGGTGAGTTCAAGGGCAGGTTTCGGGCGGTTCGTGCCAGCGTTGTTAACCAGAACATCCACTCTACCCCAGACATCAATCGCTGCTTGCGCGCCTTTGGCAACCTGCACCAGATCACTAACATCGAAGACAACCGACGCCGCTTCACCACCGTTCGCACGGATTTCATCGGCTACCTCTTCGAGGTCAGACGGCGTACGGCTATTCAAAATAACCTTCGCTCCCATCTGAGCAGCCGCAAGGGCTATGCCTCTACCAATGCCTTTGCCGGAACCGGTAATTAACATCACCTTATCATTCAACTCAAATCCTGGAAATGCCATATTTTAATCTCCTATCGCTAATTTCAACGTGTTTTCTAACAACATCGCACGCGTCATAGGACCCACACCACCCGGAACCGGCGTGATAAACCCAGCCACCTCTTTAACTGCCGCAAATTGAACGTCACCGATAGCCCGACCGTTTACATGATTAATACCCACATCAATCACGATCGCTCCCGGTTTTACCATTTCCGCAGTAATGAACTCAGTTTTACCGATAGCGACAACAAGAATATCCGCTCTCTCGGTTGCCGCTGGCAGGTCCGCTGTCCGAGAATGGCAATAAGTAACGGTAGCATTGCGATTCAGAAGCATCAGACCAACCGGTTTACCCACAAGCGGGCTCCTACCGACACAGACCGCATGCTTGCCCTCAATCTTTTTACCACTCAATTCAATCAGACGGATTATCCCTGTCGGTGTACACGGGGTCACACCCTCTCGGTTAATAAGGAGATTCCCTAAGTTGACAGGATTTAATCCATCAGCATCTTTTTCCGGCATGATTGTATCAATAACCGCCTCTTTCTCTATATGCGCCGGCAGCGGCATCTGCACCAATATCCCGTGGATATCCACGCGCCCATTCAAGGCTTCAATATGCACTATAAGCGTTTCCTGGCTGATGTCTGCAGGGAGGCGGTGAACTTCGGAGTGGAAATGGACCTTCTCACAATCCCGTTGTTTATGTTTGATATAGAGCGTTGATGCCGGATCGTCGCCGACTTGCACCACAGCGAGACCGGGTGTAAACTTTAGGTCTTTTACGCTGCGCCGGATCCGGCTCCGGACACGCTGCGCAAGACGACTACCATTAAGGAGTTCGGCTGACAAATTCCATTTCCTCCAATTGCGTTTCTCTTAACTGTCGTGAAACCTAACAATAACCGAATTTGGCAAAGTATCCTCACGACCTGTAGGGGCGAGGTCCCCTCACCCGCTCTTGTAGGGGCGATGTTCCCTCGCCCGCTCTTGTAGGGGCGATGTTCCCTCACCCGCTCTTGTAGGGGCGATGTTCCCTCGCCCGCTCTTGTAGGGGCGAGGGCCCCTCACCCGCTGTGGAGTGCTTCATTAATTCTGAAATCCACTATAAAAAACCGATAAATTAGTATACCACATATTCCGTTTTCATGCATCTTTTTTTTGACATTCCAGCGGTAGAACCCTGTGTCTTTGATTAAGAAATCCGCAGAAATCTGTGTTATCCAGGACAATCCGAGATTTGCGACATACTCGCCCAAATGCGACCCCCATTCAGATATTAAGAAAACGCCAACCTCTAACCCCGCCAATTACAAATTTTACACTAAAACCGTTGATAACCGACGCGAATTGTGGTATACTTTTTTTAATTATTTGCAGGAAACGGTAACAGATACCGATGGTTCTAAGAAGGTCTTGGGTTTTGACAAATAATCTTGAAAAAAATCGTCAAATATGAGATAATGCATAATAGAATCAACATATCCGTATGGGGCGGAACTTGCAAGCCCATATTACATATCAAAGGAGAAAATACGCAAGATGCCACTGGGAAGGAAAATACGTTACGGTATGGTGGGAGGCGGACCAGATGCGTTCATCGGGGCTGTCCATCGTAAAGCGGCAGCACTCGACGGCGAAATCGAACTCGTCGCAGGTGCGTTCTCATCATCACCCGAAAAATCAAGCCAACAAGGGACAGAACTCTTCCTCGACGCAAGCCGTGTCTACGGTTCTTACCAAGAAATGGCAGACAAAGAGAGCCAACTCCCTGAAGGTGAACGCATTGACTTTGTCTCAATCGTAACACCGAATCACATCCATTTCGATGTCGCTAAAACCTTCATTGAAGCAGGGTTTCATGTCGTCTGTGATAAACCCATGACAACAACGGTCGCCGATGCTGAGGCGCTGTGTCAACTCGTCAAACACCACGATGTCGTCTTCGCACTCACACACAATTACACAGGTTACCCGATGGTGAAGCAAGCACGAGAACTCGTGAAAGCCGGTAAACTCGGAACGCTCCGCAAAATCGTTGTGGAATACCCACAAGGTTGGCTCGCAACCTTCCTAGAAAACGAAGGCGCGAAACAAGCCGTCTGGCGCACAGACCCCAAACAAGCAGGCGCATCCTCTTGTATCGGCGACATCGGGTCACATGCCGAAAACTTGGCACACTATATCACCGGACTCGAAATCGAAGAAATCTGCGCAGACATGACAACCTTCGTAGAGGGACGCTTGTTAGAAGATGACGGAAACCTACTCGTCCATTATCAAAACGGAGTACGCGGGGTCCTCTACGCTTCACAGATTTCAGTCGGTGAGGAGAACAACCTACGCATCCGCGTCTACGGCACAGATGCTTCATTAGAGTGGCACCAAGAGAACCCGAACTATCTCTACCTCCGGTTCCCTGACGGGCCCGAACAGGTTTACAAACGCGGGAACGACTATCTCGCGGAAATCGTCCAGCACAACTCACGGATACCTTTCGGACACCCAGAAGCCTTTATTGAGGCATTCGCAAATATTTACGTCAACGCCGGTCGGACAATCGCCGCAAAAATCGCAGGCGAAACACCGTCCGAATTCGATACAGATTTCCCAACCGTCCAGGACGGGGCACGCGGGGTACACTTCATCAACGCAGCCGTAGAAAGCGGAAAACAGCGCGCATGGATTGACGCAAGTTATACGCCTCCCGCGTAATTTTTACTGGCTATCAGTTATCGGCTATCGGCTATCAGTATACTTGTGGAAACAACCTTTCACAGCCACAACCGCCTCTTGTCTTGACCGCTGACAGCCAATTAAAAGGAGACTATTATGGCAAGACCTGTAACACTCTTTACAGGCCAATGGGCAGATTTAACATTAGAAGAATTAGCAGAAAAGGCAAGCGGATGGGGCTATGACGGCTTAGAACTCGCCTGCTGGGGTGACCACTTTGAAGTCGATAAAGCACTCGCAGACGATAGCTACTGCCAAGGTAGACACGACCTGCTCGCAAAATACGGACTCAAGGTCTGGGCGATCAGCAATCATCTTGTCGGGCAGGCAGTCTGTGATAATATTGACAACCGGCATCAGGCGATCCTCTCAGAAGCGATCTGGGGCGATGGCGAGCCTGCAGGCGTTCAAGAACGCGCCGCAGAAGAGATGAAAAACACCGCACGCGCCGCCGCAAAACTCGGCGTCAACGTCGTCAACGGTTTTACCGGCAGCTCAATATGGCATCTCCTCTACTCCTTCCCACCCAACGATCCGGGACAGATTGATGCCGGGTTCGAAGATTTCGCCAACCGTTGGAACCCGATTTTTGATGTTTTCGATGAAGTTGGAGTCAAGTTCGGACTCGAAGTCCACCCAACCGAAATCGCCTTCGACATCGTCACTGCCGAACGCGCAATCGAAGCCGTCAACGGTAGAGAAACCTTCGGGTTCAATTACGATCCGAGCCACCTCGGCTATCAAGGTGTCGATTACGTCGCTTTCCTCGAACGGCTCAGCGAGCGGATATATCACGTTCACATGAAAGATGTCTGGTGGTCAGACACACCCAGATTATCCGGCGTGTTCGGTGGACATCTGAACTTCGGAGACGCACAAAGATATTGGGATTTCCGGTCTATCGGGCGCGGCAGCATCAATTTTGAGGCGATTATCCGAGCACTCAATAACATAGCGTATGACGGGCCGCTCTCCATTGAATGGGAAGACAGCGGTATGGATCGAGAACACGGGGCTCGCGAGTCTTGTGGCGCTGTCAAAGGTTACGATTTTGAACCCTCTGCTGTCGCTTTTGATGCCGCATTTGAAGAATAAGAAACATAAACACCGTTTCGGCGGGTATGAATGCCCGCCGATGCTATCGAGGTAAAAAATGGCGAAGGGAACGGGCTACACATCCGAATCGCGAACCTTTTATGACCGACGCACAGGAACACGTATCCGGCAGGTTACGACTGCGTCCGCACCGCATCACCACCCGTTCTTCATTATACCAGCGTACGACAACGCCATGCAACGGCTCATCTTTATCTCGTACCGAAACGGGACACCGCAGATATTCGCAGAAGAACGGACGACAGGAGAACTTCGCCAACTAACAGACAGAAACGACCTCGCAGAATGGTCCGTACATCCAGCACACAATGGAGAGGCAATCTTCTTTACCGCAGGGATGAGTGGATGGCGACTCGACTCGGAAACGCTTGAGGAGCGAGAACTCGTTAATTTTCAGCTCCTTTGCAAGTCAAAACTTGCTCTTAATGCTCTTAAAAGGACTGCAACGGCAATGAAAGAGGACGGTATGGTCGCCGCAGCGATGGGAACAACCGCACTCAGCCACGACGATAAATGGTGGGCAGTCAGATTCAACATCGGTAAAGAATCCGCACTCGCTATTATAGATACAGACACCGGTGAGAGCGACATCATCCTCCGACGCGACAGCATCGGACATCTTCAATTCTGCCCAGACGACGCTAATTTACTCTATTATGCTGGACCCCTCACCGACCGACTATGGGTAATTCAGCGCAATGGCAACGGGAACCGACGGCTCTACGCACGCAATGTTAAAAAGAATGAGTGGATTACACACGAAACATGGATCCCACGGACACGTGAACTCGCTTTTGTCGATTGGCCCCGAGGCATCAGATGTATTAATGTTGATACCGGGACACAACGACAGGTGACAACCTTCAACGCATGGCACGCTATTAGCAACCCCGCTGGAACATCTATGGTCGCGGATACCAACTTTCCAGACATCGGTATTCAGATTTTCGATCCACGCAACGGTAGCAGCAAACCGAAAACGCTATGCTACCCTGACGCTTCGTCTATTGGTGAACATTGGAACGCTCCGTTTCCTTATGCCGACGGACCCATTCAGGTTTACGCACCGCAGCATACGCATCCGCACCCATCTTTCAGCCCAGATGGGAAATATATCGTATTCACATCTGATCGCACTGGATATGCACAAATCTATGAGGCAACCATCAATAACCCTATAGACAAATAGCAGGGGTATTTAGTTTTACATATTCACTTTATATCTGTGTATAGTCTCTTCGGTAGGAGCGAGCTGCGCTCGCGATCTTCCATAAGAAAACATTAACTTATGTAAACTAAAACCGATACCGGAACTGAAAACTAAATCGCCCTGGACAAATAGAGACATCGCACGCCTAAGTGCACAACACTAAATCGAAAACATAAAGATACGTCCGAATCGCCTTTGATAGCCATCCAAAAAAGGAGAAAAAAATGCCAGTTGTCGTACCGCGCCTCGTTGTTGAGGTGTTCCAACATACAAACTACCGAGGTAGAATGGGATATATTGTAGAACCGGTCCCTTTTACAGGACACATCGGATTTCAAGACAATATTTCCTCACTTCGAGTCTACAAGGGACCCAGCTTCTCGTCGAATCCGAATTATAAGGTCATCCTTCACCAACACCGCGACTATCGCGGTAAAAGATTGGCACTCGGTCCCGGATTTTACCCGAACCTCCACGATACCGCTTACAACTTCGCTGACAGGATTTCCTCAATCAACTTCGGCTCATCGTTAGATGTTCCTGGACCCGAGTGGGGAACGATCCCCTTAATTGTTGACTGCTACGAGCACGTCGAATTCCGCGGCAGGAAGATCACTATCCTACGTGATATCATCAATCTACGCGATCCACAAGGCGGGTCTTGGTTCGAAGACAGGATTTCATCAATCCGTATCTTTAAAGGACCAGATTTCCCACGAGACGGCGCCGAAGTCGTCTTTTACGAGCACCCCGAATTTGAAGGGGTCGGCATCCCGATCCGGATGGAGCCGAGCGAATATAAAAAAGAATTGCCCAACCTCCATCTGCTTCCCGTAAACTTTGGAGACACTATCTCCGCTATAAAAATTGAAGGATGGGCATCCTCCGGCGAATTCACCGAACTCGTGTTTGAAGACGAATTTATTGGAAACCGTATGCGCCCAGAATGGCGATGGGAGGACCCGCAAGGCGGCGGTACCTGGGCAGAACGACAAGGATACTTGGAAATGCGAACAGAACCCGGGCAAGACCTCTGGCACGGGCCCAACGGTAGTGGCGGCGATATGAGCGCACCCAGACTCCTCATGAGAGTACCCGGAGACTTCGCCATTGAGACGCGCGTCCGTGTCACACCACAACTTAGAGAACACGGCGGGCTGTTGGTCTGGAAAAACGCAAATCGTTTCCTCAGACTTGAGAAAACATCAGGTCCACACGCCTTCAGAGGGGACGTCCGATTTGAACGTCATGTCGGACGGATATTTAACCTACGAGGACGCGCCGCAGGACTCAGAAACGCCAGAGAACTTTTTCTACGGTTAGAACGCCGAGGAAACCAATTCTCTTCTTTCGCCAGTGCCGACGGCATCCAGTGGCGGAGCTGTGGACAAACAAACGTCGGGATGGGAGAAGCCGTTGATGTCGGTCTACACGCACTCTGCCCAGGGAACATACCGCCGACACTAACCCGATTCGACTATTTCCGGGTGTTCAAGCGGAAAAGCGAAGTCGCTGAATATCAGCCTTTCATCGCCGAACAAATCGATCAAGTCTCTGATGAGGAACGTGAACGTCAAGTCGCAGACAGACGTGAACGCGCCGCGCGAGACCTGTTTTAGGTTTTGATCGTCCGCTTTTCGCTGTAATGCCGTATATTTGATTTGTATTTCATATCCGTGTGAACTAACAATAAGATAGGGAAGCACGAGTCTCAGCCCTCGGTTTCCCTACACCGTTTCATCAGATATAAGGAGAATATTATGCGCGCAAAAGACAGCACCTATCACCAGCACAGATATTTTGCCAACAACTTGTTACTCGCTACAATCATTCTTTCCTTACTCGTATTCCAAGCTTGGAATGCGCAACCCGTCAATGCAATCGTCGGCGCAGTTGAAAACGGTTTAGTTGCCTACTGGTCCTTCAACAAAGACACGGTAAAAATTAAAACAGAGGCAGCCGATGTCTTGTCAGGACTCGTTGCAACTGTTCACGGTGACCCAGAACTCGCACCCGCCTCAGACTGTAAAGTTGGCGAGTGCATCCTTTTTGATGGCGACGTTGATCGACTCCTCGTCGAAGATTCAGACCCACCGAAAATCGATCAAGACTGGGATGAAATTACGCTGGAGTGCTGGGTCTATATCAACGCATTGGATGACAGTTGGAACCGAATTATCTCGCTTGACGATATGCCAGCGAACACAGCTGTCGTAAGCCTTTATTACGACGATGATGATGACCGACACGGCTTTTTTGTGAAAACAGGTGGACAGGCAACGCAGGCAGCGAAAGACAATGTCCTTGAAGATATTCCGCTCGAAGAGTGGCTCCACCTCGTCGGCACTTACGATGGTTCAACAGTCCACTATTATGTGAACGGAAAGCAGGAGAAAAAGTACGCTATGAAGGGCGGGAAAATCCCAAAAGGCGGACTCCTCCTCGGGATCGGCGACCGATCAGATGGATGCAATTGCGATACAATTCAGGGATATATTGACGAATTCCGAATTTACGACCGAGTCCTAAGCCCAGCAGAAATTCAGAAGAACATGGATGCCACAGGACTTGATGTCAGCCCCTCAGCAGACCACTTGAGCACGACATGGGGACACATCAAAGCAAGACGGAGATAAGTAATCAATACGAACCGCCAGGAAAGGGAAAAAGGTTCTTTAGCGTATTGTTCATAACTGTAGCCCGTAATGAAATGGAGGGCGGATCTACGGAAAGGCACGTTAATCTCTCAACCTGTCTGACCGAACCACAAGGAAAGTTAAAAATATGGAAACGATAGGAGTTGGCGTTATCGGATGCGGCGGTATGGGGAGAAGCCTCGCCAATAGTGCTCATGCCGTTGAAGGGATAGATGTTATCTGCGTCAGCGATTTGCAGGAAGCACTCGCAGAAAAACTGGCGACAGACCTCAATGCCGCCTATGTATTGGACTATCACGAACTACTCGCCGATGATCAGATTCAGGCGGTATTGATCGCGGCACCCCCATTTATGCACGCACCGATAGCCGTCGATGCTGCAAAAGCAGGCAAACACGTCTTCTCCGAGAAACCGATGGCACCGACACTTCAGGACTGTGATGCAATGATCGCCGCTGCTGAAGATAACGGGGTCAAACTTACAATCGGTCTGGTCTGTCGCTACCACGCAACACATTCCAAAGTACGTGAAATCGTACAGAGCGGCGAACTCGGTGCCCCTGCCTGTATGATGGTACATCGGATCGGTGGACCGTGGCGAAGCGGCGGGAGTTACGTCCCCTGGCGACTGGAGAGCGCAAAATCCGGTGGAAGCCTCATGGAAATCAACGCACACGAAATCGACTTCATGCGTTGGACATGTGGCGATGTCATCTCTGTCTATGCTGTTGGCGGTCAGTACGTCCAAACAGAAAGCGATTACCCAGATGTCGTGCTGGCTTCGTTACAGTTTGCGAACAGTGCAGTCGGTCTACTCCACTCCAGCCACATCTCTGCCGTCGGTGGCTACGGCGGACGCGTCGATTGTCAAGGCGGCTCCATCTATTTCCCACAGATTTGGGGCGGCAACGCAACAATTCAGATCAAACCTTTTGACGGTGAAGGACGACACATCCCGATTGCCGATATTAACGTGCCACCACCCGTACAAGAAGAAATCCGGGTTTTTGTTGATGCAATCCGAAACGATACAGCACCTCTAATCACAGGGGTAGACGGACGCGCAGCCGTTGAAATCGCTCTCGCCGCATATCAATCCGTCGAGAGCGGACAACCCGTGCCACTGCCTCTATAATTGTGGAAGCCATCTTCCGAAAATAGAGGTATCCATAAGGGTTTCAGTGTTTTTTTCTATCCACTAAAGTGTAGCCCGTAATGAAATGGAGGGGTGTTTTTGCTTGGGATTTTTGCTTGGGGTATTTGATAGGGTGTTTCTGTGGATTTCTGCGTATTTCTGCGTATTGCTGGGGGTATTTGCTTGGGTGTTTCTGCGGATTTCTTCAGATCTACGGCAGGGGATGTGAATGCTTAACCCCCCTAAACGAACCGCAAGGTATCCATAAGAGTCTTGGTGTTTTTTTCTATCCACTAAAGTGTAGCCCGTAATGAAATGGAGGGCGGGTCTACGGCAGGGGATGTGAATGCTTAACCCCCCTAAACGAACCGCAAGGAAATTTTAAAATATGAAGATTTCAGTCTGGGATGGCGGACTTTCAGATAGCTACCTTAAACAGGTCACACAACTCGGTGCCGACTGCATCGACTTCGGAAACGGTGCCGCTTTTCCCGGTGTTAACGAACAGGGTTACCCCGACTTCGACGAACTGCTGAAAATTCAAAAACGCATCCGTTCTTGGGGGCTTGACATCAATCGTGTAACGCTTCCGAACATCACAGAGCAGTTCATGACCGGGCAACCCGATAGTGAAAAGGAACTCGAGAACACCTGCAATGCACTCCGTGTTTTCGCTGAAGCCGGTGTACCGATCGCACGTCAACGGTTCTGGGGCGATACGTTTGATTACCTCATGACGCGTTATTCCTCCGTTCACAGGGGCGGGTACACTTCACGCGGTGAAAGCCGTGCCGCAACCAAGAATCCACCCGACACACCGACGATGGAAGCACTCGACGAATGGTGGAAGCGGTTCACGGAAGTCTACGGAGCACTCGTCCCTATCGCCGATGAATGCAACATCAAACTCGCTATCCATCCCTCAGATGTCCCAAACCCAGATACCCCACTCGGTAGTCTCGGTTTCCACCGCGTCATCGATGCATTTCCGAGCAGGAACGTCGGCTACCTCTACTGCTGCGGCACGCGTGCCGAAGCCGGTGGCAGTACCATCGTCCTCGACGAAATCAATAACTACGGACGCAAAGGGCGCATCTTTATGGTTCATCTGCGTAATGTACGCGGCAGCCTCGCAACAGCTGGCGCGTTTGAAGAAGTACTCCTTGATGACGGCGATATGAACGTCTTTAAAATCGTCAAAGAACTACAAAAAGTCGGATTCGACGGATGTATTAACGCAGACCACATTCCGCGATTGGAAGGTAATGTCGGATTAGCCTACTCCGTCGGCTACATCAAAGCACTCTTTGCGGCACTCGCCGCATAGCCGCATATCTGCACGTGTATACGATAGAACCTCTTACCTCTCAGAATCAAGAGCAGTGGGACGCTGTCATTCAACGATGTCCGAACACTACGGCTTTCCAAAGCCTCGCATGGCGAGACGCTTTAGCAGATGCGTTCAGGCAACTCAATCCGGTCTATCGGCTCATCAAGCAGCGAGACACAATAGTCGGTGGATTGCCTGCCTTCGTCTTTCGACCCATACCCGGTATCCGGTTGTGGCACTCCATGCCGTGGAACCTGTTCGGCGGCATACACCTAATAAAGAATGTGACGTTAAGCCCCGAAGCACTCATAACATCTATCGAAACCGCAGCAGTGGAGAACCGATGGTGTGAAATACGCTGGACACTGACCCCAGAACACACAACGACCTACGGCGACCTTTTCACTGAAAACGGCTACAAGCCGATAGATCACTTCACACATCTCCTGAAAACTGACGGAGACGTTGACGTTCTCTGGAACGCCTACAACAAACGCGTCCGAGGCGCAGTGCGGAAGGCAGAAAAATCAGGGGTCGAAGTTAACAATACAGACAGCGAAGAGGCGTTGTCTGCATTCTACGACATGTATCTTATGACCGTAAAACGGTTAGGCGGGACACCGAAACCGAGATCACTCATGCGGACACTCCTACAACGAAAAATAGCGAAACTCGCCATCGCAACATATAACGGGACGATCATCGCAGGACTCCTCTACCTCTGTTTCAATCGAACTGTGACGCTGTGGTGTGAGGCATCTGTGCCAGCGTTCCTGAAATACCGTCCTAACAACGCCATCTTTCACTACATCATTACAGAAGCCTGTCGTGAAGGATACCAATGGGTGGATTTCGGGGCATCGCCACCGGAGAACGCAGGGTTAATCGCACATAAAGAGCAGTACCGCGCAATTCGGACAAATTTCGCCAGTTACACAAAAGTCGTTTCACCCCTGAAAAGGACGTTGTGGACCCGAAGCGAGGGAGCACTCCGTCAGATTTATACCTGGATGCAGTAAGGAGAGACAATGGAGACCATCCGTAAACCCAATCTAATTTTTGTTTTCGGCGACCAGCACCGCCAATGCGATGTCGGTTGCGCAGGTAACCCGCAAGTACAAACGCCAGCTATGGATCAGCTCGCACAAGAAGGGATGTTTTTTCCGAACACCTTCACCAACGTCCCGATATGTGTGCCTGCACGCGGATGCCTGATGACAGGCAAATACCCGTTGAACCATAAGGCTGTTTCCAACGATCTGCCACTTCCTCTGTCCGAAACGGGAATCGCGGAGGTCTTCAGAGCGGACGGCTACGAGACCGGCTACATCGGTAAATGGCACCTCGGTGGTATGCCGAGAGATAAATTCATCACCCATGAGATGCGTTTCGGGTTTGACCACTGGATCGGATGGAATTGTCATCATAACTATTTCAACGCACCATACCACGATTCCGATGGAAACCAGATGCAAATCGAAGGGTACGAACCCGACTTCCAGACCGATCAGGCGATCCAATACTGCCGAGATCACGTTGATGAACCCTTCTGTCTCTACATGAGCTGGGGACCCCCGCATAACCCCTATCAGCATGTACCAGAACGCTATAAGCAGATGTACCCACCAGACGAGATTCAGTTGCGTCCCAACGCCGTAGACACACCAGCGACACGGAAAGACCTCTCCGGTTACTACGCACACATCACAGCTTTAGACGAAAATCTCGGACGCTTGATGGCGGCACTCGACGAACTCGGTATCGCTGACGATACCATCCTCGTCTACACATCTGACCACGGCGATATGCTCGGCAGCCACGGACACGTCCGAAAAGAGCGTCCTTGGGAGGAATCAAGCCGTATCCCGTTCATGATCCGCTGGCCCCGTAAAATACCGGCAGGCGTTACCCGTGACACTTTGCTAAGCCTCGTCGATTTTATGCCGTCAATGCTATCCTTATGCGACCTACCGATCCCTGAAGGTGTTGAAGGCATTGACCTTTCAGAAGCGATGCTCGGCAAGACAATTGACGAGCCACAATCTGTCTTCCTTGGAGTCCCATTACACGGCAGTGAAGGCTTCCACTTCGGTATCCGAGAGTGGCGCGGGGTCCGAACACATCGGCACACCTACGCACGCCATTACGACGGCTTAGGTTGGCTCCTATACGACAACGATAACGATCCGTATCAATTGAACAACCTCATAGACGATGCAGATTCACAGGCACTTCGATCAGAATTAGAGACGGAACTTCAAGAATGGCTAACCCGAGTAAACGATCCATTCCTACCCGGAATTGAACACATCCGACAACTCGGTCTATCTGAACTCTGGAACATCAGCGAGCAGCGGTTCGGCGGAAGAAAACCCCGCTGGGCATAATTGCCCGTTATTGAACCGTGGCATGCGATAAATCTCTCTACTACAAACCAACGCTAAAATTGAAAATGAAGAAACGCGTCCTCATTATCGGTTGGGATTGCGCCACACCAGAACTCGTTTTTGACGCATTCAAAGACGATATGCCCAACACGCATCGCTTAATGGCAGAAGGTACGTACGGAGAACTCGAGAGTACGATTCCACCTATCACCGTCCCCGCGTGGATGTGTATGATGACCAGCCGCGACCCCGGCGAACTCGGTATCTACGGCTTCCGAAACCGCAAAGACTATTCCTACGATGCCTTGACAATTGCCAACGCACACGCCGTGAAAGTACCAACACTCTGGGACCTCTTAGGGCAAGCCGGAAAGAAATCCGTCGTTCTCGGCGTACCGCTCACCTATCCTGCCAAACCGTTTCCGGGGTGGATGGTCACCAGTTTTCTCACGCCTGACCGCAATTCACAGTGGACGTTCCCCAGACGACTCTCACGCGAAATCACGCAGGTCGCAAGCGACTACATGATTGATATTCCTAACTTCCGGACGGATCTGCGCGCCGAATTGGAACAGCAACTTCTCAAGATGACCACCGAACGTTTCAAACTCACACGCCATCTGCTCCAAACAAAAGATTGGGATCTTTTCACTATGGTTGAGATGGGTTCCGATCGACTCCACCATGCCTTCTGGCGGTTCTGGGATAAAACGCACCGGAAATATGAACCGAATTCGCCGTTCTCAGAGACGATGCGGAACTACTACCGCACACTCGACACAGAACTCGGAGAGGTGTTAGCGTGTGTTGATGAAGACACAACAGTTATCATCGTCTCAGACCACGGGGCAAAACGGATGGACGGCGGTATCTGTGTCAACGAATGGCTCCAAAAACACGGCTACTTGACACTTAAATCCGAACCACACGAGATTACGCGCTGGACATCGGATCTGGTCGATTGGAAAAATACGAAGGCGTGGGGTGAAGGCGGGTATTACGGACGCATCTTCATAAACGTTGAAGGCAGAGAACCCGACGGGACTGTTAAAACAGAAGATTATGAAACGATTCGAGACGACTTGAAGGCGCAGCTCGAAGCAATAGTAGACGAAGACGGCAATAACATCAACACACAGGTGTTCAAACCCGAAGAGGTCTACCGAGCATGCCGAAATATCGCACCCGATCTGATCGTCTATTTCGGTAATCTCTTTTGGCGGTCGGTCGGAAGCGTCGGATATAACAGCATCTACACCTACGAAAATGATACCGGACCCGACGATTGCAACCACGCCGAGATGGGCATTTATATCCTCAAATCTGTGTCCCATCCCGCTGTAGGAACAACCTCCCGGTCGCGACATAGCGTCAAAAGCATATACGACATCGCACCGACGGTATTGAACGAATTCGGTATCGACATCCCAGAAGCAATGCAAGGGCAACCGATGTAAGGGCGAGGTTATCTCGTCCTCACCGCGTTAACGATCGCCTCAGCTACAACTTCTGCAGCAAGGATACCGATAGTGTTCACACTGCTGCCGGTGTGTGTTCCTGTCGCGAGGCTGAAAAGCGTATCGCCGTCGAACATCGTATGTGCCGGACGAATCGCTCGCGCCATTCCATCGTGCGCCATCTCTGCAACCCGTGTCGTTTCCGCTGAGGAGAGTGCCGCGTTTGTAGCGACAACACCGATCGTCGTGTTTGTTCCCGAAACCAAATTCGCATCTAAAAGCCGTTCTGTGATGTCCACGAAACTGCCGTTTACTTTCCCGCCCGCAACAATCTCACCGGTATCTGGGTGCACAACGTTCCCCAACGCGTTCACGACGACAACTGCCGCGACAATCAAACCCGAATCGAGATGTTTACACGCCGAACCGACACCCCCTGGAGAAGACGTAACACCCGGTGCCTTACCTACCGTGGCACCCGTACCTGCACCAACAGCACCCATCGCCACAGGTTCATCCGTGGCGTTCAGACACGCCTGATACCCCATCTCACGGTCAGGACGGACTTTCGCATCGCCAACCCCCAGATCGAAAATCACAGCAGCGGGAACAATCGGTACACGGACAGGACCCGCAGGAAAACCGATATCCTGTTCTTCAAGGTATTGGACGACACCGCTCGCTGCATCCAATCCGAAGGCACTGCCGCCGGTCAGTAGCACCGCGTGTGCCTTTTGGACCAAGCGTCCGGGACGGAGGGCTTCCGTCTCGCGCGTCCCGGGTGCAGCACCGCGCACATCGACACCCGCCATCGCACCTGCTGGACAGAGGATAACGGTACATCCCGTCCGGGCAGTTGCGTCGGTAGCATGCCCAACCTTGATTCCATCTATTGCAGTAAGTGTTTGATTTATCGGCTCCATAAACGACACACCTTTTCTGATTTCTGCAGATTACTATAGCATACTCCGATTAAATCTGCTACAGGTTTGTAGTAGGGCAATTTATTGCCCGTTAAACACACTTGTAGAACATCTGATGAACCGCACAACTACAACGCACTTCAGGGCGATTTAGTTTTACAGATTCACTTTATATCTGTGTATAATCTCCTCTGTAGGAGCGAGTGTTTTTGCTTGGGGGTTTCTTCACGCTCGCGATCTTTCATAAGGAAACGTCAACTTATGTAAACAGAAATCAAAATCAAAATTGAGAACTAAATCACCCTGCAACGCACTTCAAACGGTATTGACAATTTCCGACACAAGATGCTATAATCCAATCAAGGTCAAACAAATTGCCCCTTAAAGTTCCAATTCACTTTAGTGGACACCGTGTTCCTCAATCAATAGGATCTAATGCTATGAAACATTTTTACCTCCTTTTCTTGATTCTTACCGTTTTTCTCAGTTGTTCACTTGTAAAACCGAAACTAATACCGGATAAGAATTTAGCCGCTGCCGTGCGAGCAGAACTCGGTTTAGACCCAAATGAACCTATTTTAGAAAAAGATTTGAGAGAGTTAGTATTCCTGATAGCTGTCGGTAAAGGTATAAAAAAATTGAATGGCTTGGAAAAAGCAGCAAATTTACGGACCTTATGGCTTGAGAAGAACGAAATTAGAGATATCTCGCCCCTCGCTGATCTGACTGAACTTGATAGATTAATCCTTCCCAACAACAAAATAGATGACATTACACCCATCGCAAGGTTAAAACAGCTCACACACCTTGAACTTGAGCAAAACCAGGTCAAGGACATCGCACCGCTCACAGGCTTAAGACAACTTACGCACCTTGAACTTCAACAGAATCAAATCAGCGATACGACCCAGATTTTTGCAGTACTTAAGAAATTGACGTATCTTTCACACCTAAAACTTGAACTAAACCAAATCACGGATGTTACGCCACTCACGGGATTAACGCAACTTACAGCACTATGGCTCTACAACTGTCAGAATGCCGACATCACACCGCTCACTGAAATGACTCAACTCACTCAGTTATCACTTTATAACTGTCAAATTACGGATACCACCCCGTTTGCTGAAATGACCCAACTCACAGATTTACTGCTTGACAGGAATAAAATTAGTGACATTACCCCTATCGCCGAATTAACGCAGCTGAAAACATTGAGCCTTAGCGGTAATGAGATTACTGACATTACGCCGCTCACTGGATTGACGGGCTTGACTATATTAGCACTCGGGTATAATCAAATTAGCGACCTAAAACCTCTCAGTGAACTAAAGCGGTTAACCTATCTAACACTTGCGCATAACCCAATCAAAGACCTAAAGCCCCTTGGTAAACTAACGCAGATGGAATACCTACGCTTCAAGAACAATCAAATCAGCGATATTGCGCCACTTGCCGGAATGACAAAACTCCGGACCCTATTCCTTATGAACAATCAAGTCAGCGATATTACGCCACTCACCGGGATGACAACACTTGAGGGTGTATCACTGAGCGATAATCAAATCAGCGACGTAGAACCGCTCGCAAATTTGACACAACTGATGTACTTAATACTCACAGATAATCAAATTAGTGACATCGCGCCACTTAATAAATTGACGGAACTTAAAGTGTTATGGCTTCAACATAACCAAATTAGCAATATCAGTGTTGTTGAGAACTTTAAAAATCTAACACATTTGCATATAAAGGAGAACCCTATTCGGGATATGACACCGATTCACAGACTCCGCAAACAGAACCCGCATTTGGAACTGAACACGGAAAATATCTCCTTGACTGAGTATTGAAAAATACGGAGAATATGAATATGGCAAGATGAGCAATTAATGGTGGTGAACCCGTTGTCAAAGAGGGCTTAAAGAAGAGTTGGTCCATTTTTGATGAAACAGAAGAAATTGCGCTTTTAGAAACCTTAATCCAACTAACATCAAACAAATAGGAGGCTAACGTTATGAGGCGTTTTTATCTACTTTTCCTGATTCTTACTGTTTTCCTCAACTGTTCACTTGCAAAACCGAAAATAGTACCTGATAAGAAGTTAGCTGCTGCCGTGCGAGCAGAACTCGGTTTAAATCCAAACGAACCTATTTTAGAAACAGATTTGAGAGCGTTAGAACGCCTATTTGCCATAAATAGTGGCATAAAAAATCTGACAGGCTTGGAAAAAGCAACAAATTTACAGATGTTATACCTCGATGGTAACCCAGGGGTGAACATCGCGCCTCTTGCACACCTAACACAACTCAAAGGCTTAATTCTTCGGCGCAATGAAATCCGTGATATCACACCGCTTACGAAGTTGACTGAACTTCAAACATTAATACTTACCAACAACAGAATAGATGATATTACCCCTCTGGCAAATCTAACACAACTTATACACTTAGAACTCAGTCGTAATGAAATTAGCGACATCACACCGCTTACGAAGTTGACTAAACTTAACACATTAAAACTTTCTGACATTACGACGTTGAGTTCACCTAACAGATTAAAACTTGACAACGAAATAGATGATATTACACCGCTCACAGCGTTAAAACAACTCACAGAGTTAGAACTTCAACAGCTTCAGATGAGTGACGCAACGCAAATCTTTAGCGTACTCGCCGAATTGCCCAAACTTACAAAGCTAAAGCTGCGACTCAACCAAATCGGTGACATTACGCCAATCAAGAGATTAACGCAGCTGAGGAGTTTATTACTTGATAGCGACCAAATTGTGGATATCACACCCTTCACTGAAATGGCGCAACTCACGAACTTGTCACTCTATAACTGCCAAATTACAGACCTTACGCCGATGGCTGAAATGACACAACTCAAGAGCTTGAGACTCATAAGAAATCAAATTACGGACATTACCCCTATTGCTGAATTAACGCAGCTTAAAAGTTTATTGATCATGGATAATGATATTCGCGACGCTACGCCAATTGCCAGACTAACGCAGTTGGAATCCTTACATTTTGGTGATCCTTACATTAAAGATATAAAATTCAAAGATATAACATTCTGCAGCGAATTAAAGCATCTGAGATCCCTATCACTCACGAATGGTCAGGTCAGCGACATAACACCTCTCAGTGGACTAAAGCAGCTGAGTCGCTTGATGCTTGACGCGAATCAAATCAGCGATATTTCTCCACTTACCGGACTGGCAAAACTCGAAACCTTATTTCTCAGCAATAATCAAATCAGCGATATTTCTCCACTTGTTGGATTGACAGAACTTAAGGGGCTTTTACTCAGCAATAATCAAATCAGCGACATCAGCGTCCTTGGAAATATTAAGAATCTCGTCCAGTTAGATATCCAGGAGAACCCGATTCAAGATATGAGCGCAATCCGTGAACTCCGCAAACAGATGCCAAATTTACGAATTATGGAATCTAATCGCTAATCAAGACATCAAGACATTAAAAAGGGGTTGGCATTATGAAACAGATATGTTTGATTTTTGTGATTTTCAGCGTTTTCATTAGTTGTTCACCACCTGAACCCGTGGAAATACCTGATGCTAACTTGGCTGCTGCTGTACGGCTGGCGTTAAGCTTGCCACCAAACGTCCCTATCACAGAAAGAAATATAAAAAAAATAACAGACTTGTTCATCTTCGGACCAAAAACTATTACGGAATTAACCGGACTTGAAAAAGCGACAAGTTTAACGCACTTAGGCTTTCATGAAATCCAAACTGTAGACATGACACCCCTTACAGCACTAAAAAAGTTGAGAATCTTAGTCCTTGAAGGCTGCGAGATTAGCGATATCATGCCTCTTGCGCAGTTGACAGAATTAAGGGTGTTAGAAATCAATAGAAACCAAATCAGCGACATCACACCCCTTGCTGAGTTAAAACAACTGCGTTCCTTACAACTCGGAAGTAATAACATCACTGATCTCGCTCCGCTCACGCAATTAAAGCAGCTAACTTTCTTAGGTCTCTCTAATAACCGGATCAGCGACATCACACCCCTTGCTGAGTTAAAACAACTGCGTTCCTTACAACTGCGGAATAATAACATCACTGATCTCGCTCCGCTCACGCAATTAAAGCAGCTAACTTTCTTAGGTCTCTCTAACAACGGGATCAGCGACATTACGCTCGTTGCTGGATTAAAACAGTTGCGAGAATTATTCCTCAGTTATAATCAGATTAGTGATCTTACACCTCTCAATGGATTGATACAACTTAAGAATCTAAGACTTATACACAACCAAATCAAAGATCTTATGCCGCTCACAAAGTTGACCCAACTGATGAAATTAGAAATTGATAGTAACGAGATCAACGACATCACACCCCTTAAAGGTTTGACACAACTGACAGACTTAAACCTTCATGCTAATCAAATCAGTGACATTACACCCCTTGCCGGGCTAACCGAGTTGAAAAAATTAAAGTTATCATACAACCTAATTAGTGATCTAACGCCGCTTGCGAGTTTGATACAACTCACAGATCTATCTATCAGAAACAATCGTATCCAAGACCTGGCAGGTATTGCTGGATTAAAAGACCTTACTTCTTTGAGTGTTGAGGAGAACAATATTCGTGATTTGATACCTCTCGTCTCACCAACCTCCAAATTGACGAAACTTAGGCACTTATGGTTGAGTGAGAATCAAATTGCGGATGTCACACCACTTGCAAACTTGACACAACTTTGGCTATTAGATGTTACTGGGAATCAAATCCGTGATATTAAACCTCTCAATAGCCTAAAACAGTTGAGATGGCTATCACTGGGTGAAAACTTAATCAATAACATTACACCACTCACAGATTTGACAGAACTGAAATCGTTACGTCTCATCAATCTGCATGGTCGTGGAGACAATGATAATGAAATTGGTGATATTACACCGCTTGTTGGTTTAAAACATCTTAACGCATTATCCTTGGGTGGTAGCCAAATCAGGGATATCACACCCCTCACAGGACTTGATACACTTACGGAGTTACACATTAATGGTAGCCAAATTAGCGACATCACACCACTCGCAGGACTTAAAGGGCTGACGAGGTTATCGCTTGAACATAATCAAATCAACGACATTACTACTATCGCAGGATTTAAGCAGTTGGTTCGATTATCTCTTAAACACAATCAAATCAACGACGTTACACCGCTGGCACCACTGAGCAAACTAACAAATTTGGATCTTAGCGAGAACCAAATCAGTGATATTACATCACTCCTGAATTTGAAGGAGCTTGAAGATTTATTACTTAATGATAACCAAATTAGAGATATCACACCGCTCTCGCAGCTGACTCAGTTGGAACTTTTAGTACTTCTCAATAACCAAATTCACGACATCACACCGCTCTCGGAATTGACGCAGCTTAGGTTATTAGGGGCTTCTCGTAATCAAATTCACGACATCACATTCCTCAAAGCGTTAAAACAACTAAAGTACTTAATGCTTGAGCAAAATCAAATTCGCGACATGAGTCCCATTGAGAGTCTAAAGAATTTAGAGCGTTTGCATATAAACCAGAATCCCATTGAGGATATGACACCGATTCGCAAACTTCGCGAACAGATTCCGGATTTGTATGTTGATATTCAAATCGATCCATAAGTGTCAATTTTAGAAAAAGTAAACGTCTCAGACCCAGGCCCGGTAGGTTCGGTTTTGCGGCGTACACGCCCAAATGCGATCTGCATTCTAACCGAACCGGATCCTACGCGGAAACCTCGAAGACTTCAAAAATCTCTTCAGTCGCGTAGCGACGGTATGTTTATAGCAGCATGTAACCAAAAAACTTCAGCCCCGTAGGGGCGGCATTTGTAGAGACTCCTACAAAATACCGTCAAAAATCACTAAATTGACACCTATGGTTGATATTCAAATTGATCCATAAACGAGACATTAAAAGGGATATAGTATTATGAAACATATTTGCCTCCTTTTTGTATTTCTCATCGTTTTTCTGAGTTGTTCGCCGGACCCAGTGGAAATGCCCGATGCCAACTTAGCCGCAGCCGTGCGAAAGGCATTAGGCTTAGACCCAAACGCACCTATCATCAAAAAAGATTTGAAAAAATTAAATTTCCTGTATGCCACAGCAAGAGGTGTCAAAGAATTAACAGGACTCGAAAAAGCGACAGGTTTAATACATTTAAGTCTTTATCAGAATCAAATTACAGATATAACACCCCTTGCCGGACTAACAAAATTGAAGAGGTTAGAGCTTCAGAGCAACCGAATCCGAGACATATCTCCACTCGTAAGGTTGACAGGACTAAAAACCTTAGCACTTCAGTACAATCAAATTACAGACATAACGCCACTTGTGGAATTAGAGCAACTTGATTTACTGCAACTTAACAAGAATCGGATCCAGGACATCACACCAGTTGCCGAATTAAAACAGCTGACACGTTTATCTCTCAGTAATAATCAGATTGCAGACCTCGCCCCACTCACAGAATTGATACGACTTACCGATCTCGCACTTAGCAGTAACGAAATTAGAGATATCGCTCCACTTGCAGGATTAACCCAACTTACTAGACTAAGGCTCAGCGGAAATGAAATTCGTCATACCACACCACTTGCAAGATTAAGTAAACTTAAAACGCTATCGCTTGCTAATAATGAAATTACAGACCTCACTTTTCTTACAGGATTGACTCAACTTACAGACTTAGACCTTGCTCGCAATCAAGTCAGCCATATCGCACAACTTCGCGGGTTGACGCAGCTGGTACGTCTAGATCTCGAAGAAAATCAAATCGTCGATGTTACACCGCTTGTAGAACTGCGGAAGATAAGGTCCCTATTCCTACGGGAAAATCGAATTGAGGATATCACACCACTCACAAAACTACCGAAATCTACTCATGTCTTAGGGGTTGAGCTGAACCAGAAAGATACATTACATGGCGGCGAGGTGCCAATCCAAAACATAGATTCAGTTAACCCAGATAAAACAATACCCGATGTAAATTTAGCTGCAGCTGTCCGAGAAACCCTCGGATTAGGTCCAAACGAGCCGTTCCATCAAGAGAATTTGAAAACGTTAAAATCTTTGTCCATTGTGAATAATAGAGGTATCAAAGATATAACAGGCATAGAAAAAATGACTGGCTTAACGACTTTAACACTTGATAGGAATCAAATTGCGGATATTACACCACTTGCAGGATTAACGGAACTAACAAAGTTATCTCTCTGGGAAAATCAAATTAAGGATATCACACCACTTATTGAGTTGACGAAACTTAATCAATTAAATCTTTCATATAACCACATCAGTGATGTTACGCCTCTTGCTAAATTAACACAACTCAGGTACCTATCGCTTGAGAGCAACCAAATTACGGACATCACACCCTTTAGAAAATTAAAACAATTAAGCACCCTGCGGATCGGTCAGAATCAAATTACGGACATCACACCCCTTGCTGGGTTAACACAACTGACCTCGTTACAGCTCACTAGTCTTTATGACTTTGGCAGCCATAAGAATCAAATCAACGATATAACACCCCTTGCGGGACTAACACAACTGACAGAGTTATATCTTGCGAATAGCCAAGCTCCGAACATTAAGCCACTCTCAAAACTAACACAACTTAGGCAATTAAAAATTGAAGATACTCAACTCAACGACATCACGCCTCTTACTGAGTTAGCGCAGTTAACTTGGTTATCACTTGAGCGTGGTGGAATCACGGATGTTACACCGCTTGCAGGGTTAACGCATCTCAGCCACCTATATCTCCGAGAAAATAAAATTACAGACATCACACCGCTCGCTGGATTAAAGCAACTTGATACCTTATGGCTTGATGGTAATAAGGTCAGCAATATCGCACCAATTGCCGAATTGAATAAACTAACAAACTTGGGTCTCAGCAGTAATCATATCCAAGACATTATGCCACTCAGAAATCTGACAAGACTAACACAGTTACGGATTGATAATAACGAAATCAGCAATTTTAAACCCCTCACAAATTTGAATGGACTGACAAGCTTAAGTCTTGGAAATAGTCAAATCAGCGACATTACCCCTCTAGTGCAACTACTCACGAAAATGAAACGACTCACAGACCTGTCCTTGTCTAATATGCGGATTCAAGACATCACACCGATTTCGGACTTGGAGCAACTTAGAGTTTTAAGGCTCAACAATAATCAAATTACGGATATTACACCACTTCGAGCATTGATGAGACTGACACACTTACATCTGCAAGAAAATGAAATCCGGGACATCAGCGTTATTGAAAACCTTAAGAACCTACACTTTCTACGTATCAAGGGGAATCCGATCCAAGATATGACACCGATTGATAGATATCGTAAGCAGGTTCCGAATTTCCGCCTTGGCACAGAAATTGATCCCTAACTGCTATATAGAAAAAGAAGGAGAACACAGACATGGCAAAATTAGCAATAAATGGCGGCGAACCCATCGTCAAAGGCGGATTGGGTAAAAGCTGGCCCATCTTCGATGAAACCGAAGAGAACGCACTTTTAGAAACCTTACGAAGCGGTGCCTGGAACCGACGCGAGAAAGTCGATGAAGCCGGTGAAAAATTCGCAGCGTTTCAGGACGCAAAATATGGGATTCCACTCGCAAACGGCACCGTAGCGTTACAGTGCGCCCTAAAGGCAGCAGGTATTACCGCCGGTGATGAGGTCATCGTCCCCGCACTCACCTTTGTGGCAACCGGAACATCGGCCGTCTGCGTCAACGCCGTACCGGTAATTGTTGACATCGATCCGCTCACCTACAACATCGCACCCGACGCGATTGAAGAAGCCATTACGCCACGAACACGGGCGATCATCCCCGTACACAACGGCGGCTACCCCGCGGATATGGACGCAATTATGGAGATCGCCAAAAAACACGATCTCAAAGTCATTGAAGATTGCGCACACGCACACGGCTCACAATGGCGCGGAAAAGGGATGGGCTCCATAGGACACCTCGGCGCATTCAGCTTCCAGATGGGGAAAACGCTTACCTGTGGCGAAGGCGGGATGGTCATAACAAACGATGAAGAACTTGCAGGAAAGGCAGGCAGCTTCGCACAGTTGAATATGCGGATGACAAACTTCCAAGCGACGCTCCTATTGTGCCAACTCGAACGGTTTAAGGAGCAGGTCGAGACACGCGAACGAAATATCGCTTACCTTTCCAAAGGTATGGAAGCGATAGACGGACTCCACCCGATCCCGCGCGACGAGCGTGTCACACGCTGGTGTTTCTACTATTGGGATTTCCGGTTCGTCTCCGAGGAATTCGGCGGCATCTCACGCGGAAGGTTCATGGAAGCACTCAGCGCAGAGGGAATCTCATGTGGTGTCGGCGCACACGGTGAACCCATCTATAACGAAGGTCCCTTCGGTAACCCAGAACTGTTTGACCAACTCGGTTTGCCTCGCAAATACCTCGGCGACCATGCAATTGACTACAGCACGCTCAACTGCCCAAACGCAGAGCGCGTCTATCGAGAAGAGGTCTGCAGTTTCAGCCACGCCATGTTCTTAGGCGATACAGACGACATGCAGTGCATATTAGACGCATTCCAGAAAATTCGGACACATGTTGATGAATTGTAACTCTAACCTGTGATGGTTGCCCGAAAATCGAAGTTGAAAAGACCTCCTGCTTTAGAAATCTTTTCCGAATTGTGCTCGGAATTGCGCCAGTATTTTTTCCTTAATATCATCCATCATCTTTTCAGACGCTTGTTTAAGTATATCCCTATTCATTTGTGTGTTGGGAATACTTTTCCCGAGTTGCGCTTGAAGTTCAGCCTGAATCTCTTTCTCTATGGTAAGGCTTAATTCTTCAGCCGCCTGTTTAAGTACCTCTCTATCTTCTTCTGTCATGGGAAACCCTTCTGCTTGTAAACGTTTTCGTGCCCGATGGAGCCGACTATGAACCGTCTTTACGGGCACATTTAAGTGTTCGCCAATCTCTTTGGCTGTCATTTCATCGAGATAGTGGAGTTTCACGACGGTACGCTCGTGCTCCGGAAGTTTTTCCAAAAGATTTTCGCAATTAGTAGATTTGGGATTGGTTAAATTTGGTATAACATTTCGTATAGGGTTATTTCCCGAAGTATAATCAGTTTCCCGCATTTAGTTTATCTGTGCCAATAATTCTTCTGCTGTCATTATTTTCGGGTGAAATTTTTGAAACCCTTCTGGTTTAAGATTTAATCTATCAAAATATTCATAGTTTATACTCTTACATATTGTCAGTAAATCTTTATCCTCTGAAAGAAAAATATCACAGAATGGCAGGTGTAATAGGTATCTTATATCCCTTGTAAAATTTGTGACTTGAGTTTTTATCATAAATTCACATTTCTCTATATGAAAGTATAGCAAATATACGCAATAGCAGAAGAAAGTATATGGATACTTTCGGCTAATTTTTACATCACTACTATTGGCGATAATCTTTTCTGCTGTTTGCATTTTTTCCTCTGTTAAATTCACAGCTGACCCGACAAGTTTAATATTGCCTATTGCATTTTCATTAAAATTTCTTTCTATATGCTCCATAAACACTTCAATTAAAAAAACTTTTTGCATTAATTCTATTTTAAAACTTTTTCTGCTATTTTTGATGTTATCTTTAATAAATTTTTCCAGTTCTGTTTGTCTATCTTTAATTTCATATTTTGATAAGACTTTTCGGAAAGCTTCAATAAGTCTTCTTTGATTAGTACGAGGGTTTCCTATTTGCTTTATTATACCAGCAAATTCAATGTATAAATTGGTTTGCTCTTTGTTTTTTATCTCTTTTTTCAAAATATCACTAATTTTCTTTTCTTCATCAAATTGTTCTTGAGCATATACTGATTCTTTTCTTATCGCTTGCTTTAAATCCCTTCTGTCCCCCATACTCGCATAATTCATTTGTGTAATTGGTATATCTTCTATAATCTCTTTTTTCACTAATTCCGCCACGGTATGATAACAGATATATTGCTCTGCAACAGCATCAAGATATACATTTTCTAATGACTTGATTTTTGACTGAATAAATTGCTCTATTTTTTCCGCTCCATATTTTACTGAACCAATTAATAGTTCATAATCTAATATAGGACTATACCTAATATCATATATATAATCCAAAGATTCTCTTTCTCGTTTACTAAATCTTTGCAGTGATGATTTGTCCGCCAGCAGTATTTCTTTTCTCATTTTATCCTTCCATAAAAATTCGCAATTAGTATTCGGAATTAGTCGTTTTTGAACTTGAGAAATTTTTAATTTGATAAAAAATATCAGGAATTGTATAATAATCAGAACGTCACTTGGTAGAGCAATGTCATCTGCCTCGCACGAGGCAGGCTCTGCCAACACCGAATGACATCGGAAAGTGACGCTGTTTGTTACGGTGACGAAAATTCAACAACTAATAAAATACACATATTTTGTTTGGCTGTGCATAACGCACCCATCCGTACGCTATACACACATTAGCCAAATGGGAGGACAAAAGCATGAGAGCCTCAACTGCACAAGCAATTGAGCAAGCTGCTCGCGATCGTCAGCGTCGTCTACACGCTTTGAATCGTCTGAAAGCAGCCCAAAGGCGACGGCAGCGTGAACTTGATAAGCTGCGTAGACGTTGCAGATAATTGCTATAGAGAGGGCAGATTTATCTCTGCCCTCATACTTTATATGATAGCATATTTTCTCTCACCGGTCAAGAAAAACGGCAAGACCGGTTGAGGTCTCGCCGTATGATTTTATAGTTTGTGGTGTTAAATTTCTTCTGCCCAAATCGTCCAGCCGTCTAAATCAAATTCTATGTATTCAATATACAACGTGACTGGAAATATCTTATATCCCTCCTTATTGATAAGATTTTAGCGATCCAAATCCGAGTGAAACTCCGATCAGATATTGAATTGAGTCTATCTCTCGGAAATAGTCGGCTTGAACAAATATAGAAAATGCGTAATCCGCATGGTAAGCATAACTAATATGTGTTATTGCAGATAATCCTGTGCTGAAAATATCAGAGTATGCTGCTCCTATTCCCCACTGCAACAACGTGTCCTTTGAAGGATAGTATCCTGACGTTAGAAAACCTGACAGTGTTATACTTTCGCTTTCAAAATGATAATTTAGTGTGCCAAGTATACCGAGACTATTAAAGTGTGCAAATGTCCCGCCACTACGACTGTGTTCTAAATATGTGTGGTAGAAACCATTAATACCAGCAAATACATTATTTTGTCTATCGCCAGTAGCTCCTCCGTGTAAACCGAAGAATTCAAAATCATTCCATAAATGTTTAACACCTTCATTCGCGTTTGTATCACTAACAGTTAAACCAACGACTATACCAAAAACTGCCAAAAGTAAGTAAAACGATTTTTTCATGAAAATCTCCTTGAAAATATATGGGGAAAGGTGGTTTAAGGTTCTATATCAACGTATGGTAGCCACTCGTTCAACAACTCATATAATAGTGGATCAATTTCAGGTAATGTGACCTTGTTCATTGCTGGCGATCTTTCACCATTAACCCAACCAATGCGAGTTTCATTTTTTCCAAGAAACCAAGCCTCAATACCCAAAGCCCAATACTCTTTCGGGTTATCTCTGAAAGAATCTGGTGGAGCATTAAGATGATAAGTCCACAACCCCTTTTCTTTTGCGTTTTCGTATGCTGCAGTTAATTTTGTTTCAAAAGACGGGTCTATTTTGCGAATAGCGTAGTCCATAGCGTGTCCAAATTCATGTATCCCAACTTCCCAACTATTCTTAAACCACCAAGCCTTATTAACAGCATAGTCAGACACTTTTGAAGGTGCTACACACATATTGAGACCAAAGTAGCAGAAGCCTGGGGGGATAAGATAAATATTGTTACCAAACCCTTTTTTTGCTTCACGCCATTCTGGTAATTGCTCTGTAGTAAAAAATACTGGGGAGTAAATTACGAAATAGAAACCTTTGTCGTAATGCAGTTCTTTTCTTATAGACGGATGCTTTTGGGTCATAGTTAGCATGATGTTTGCCATTTCTTCTATACGTGTACCTATACCGCGTGTTCCAATAAGAGCCATTCCGTCCACGTCCACAAAAACAGTATAGTCTTCTGACTGCTCTCTGCGTGTGCGTATCGCTTCTATAATACTATCAATTTCTTCTCTGTCTCTTAATTCAAGCCTTACTAAATCTTGAATCAATTGTTCTTCGTTCTCCCAAAGAATGTCTTGTAGCCATTTGGGCACTTGAAATTGCACTGTGTGTGTGAGCGGTTCTTCTGCTTCGTGCGGGTGCAAAAGTATCTGTTGTGTTGGTGATTCAATTCTGTCACACGCTGTAAAAAGGCATAACAGGCAAATTAAACATAGTATATTACGCATTTATCTCCTCTTTCTGTCATTTTTGACATTAGCACATATTTCCACTAAATTGCTTTACTAATTACGCGAAAATATGCTATACTAAAAGTGCAGTCGGAAGGGCGCGATTAAACGCCCTTCAATAACTATAGGCAGCAAAAAACCAATCCATTGCGTTTTAACTGCCAGCGTTAGTTAGATCGGAAGACATTGAGTACCATTCTTTGTCTTCCAACTGCATAGATACTGGGGGATACCCCCAGTATCTTACATTTATCATTATAGAATATCTGTAAACTTCCGTCAAGCAAAAATCTTATATTAGACACTTCAATTGTCTAACGGTTCGGGATAAAACACAATCAGTCCGCTGTTCAATCTAATAGTGGGCTGATTGTAAATAAAGGTAATTTGTAAACCTTTATACCACTTATTTCGTCTAACAAAAAAAAACACTTGACTAAATATTGATTAAAAAGTATCCTTTTCAACATAAAAGCGTTAATTTACGCCAAAATCCTGTATGCAACGGAGAATTTGCTATGAGATATAAATTAAGCCTTCTTATTCAAGAACAATCGGAAGGCGGATTTACAATAACGTGTCGGGAATTACCTGAATTGATAACGGAATGTGATTCCTTAGATCAGATGATAGATAATGTTATTGATGCTTTTCATGCGGTTGTTGAACTATACGAACATATACAACGCCCATTACCTGTAGATATTCAAATCCTTGATGATAAGAATGATGTGGATGTCAGGGACAAACACCTATTAGAAACGGTGGTATCCTTTAATGAAGTATCGAGAAGTAGCCCAAAAGCTAAAACGATGTGGTTGTAAACAAATTCCTAAAAGGGGATCAGGGTCTCACCGAATTTGGACTAATCCGCGCACTCAAACATCAACAACCATTCCTGATTGGGGTGGTAAGGATTTGAAAACGGGAACTCTCCGAAGAATTATTAAGCAATTGGGGATTGACTATCAAACCTTTCTTGATAATTGAGCTATAATCTTACCATAGATTACCTAATAAAAGCCATTGGCTAAATAAGTCGGTGGCTTTCGTCTTTTCTAAACTTTCATGCTTTCCTTGAGAAACTTCCAAAAGATTGTTTCAAGATTGCGATTGTTATAGACATAACATCGTTCAGCTACATAAAGCGGTGTATATGCAACGCTATAATGATGGTGCTGACCGTACCAAGCCCGTTTCAAAAGCGACCAAAAGCCTTCTATTGTGTTAGTATGCTTATCACCGTCCACATACTGCTCTTGGTGGTTGATAACATGGTGCTTTAGTTGACTGCTAAGTGCATTATAGGCGTGGTATTCGTCCGTCATGAGTTCAGATTCCTTGACGTTCACCACACGCTGTATAAACTGCATAATATCACGTCCCGTAAGTCCCTTAGCCACTTCTGCGACAACTTGACCACCTCGCTCTACAGCACCAATAACAGCAGTTTTGCTTGTGCCACGTCCACGCTTGGCGGGTTCTCTGTCTTCCTTTTTGTTCTCTTTGCGCGGTTTACCGCCTATGTAGGTTTCGTCTGCCTCTATAATACCCTGAAGGACAATAGGATTGGTCTTATTCGCCATTTCTGCCCTTATCCGTGCCTGCATATACCAAGCAGTTTTTTGGTTCAAGTCTAAATCTCGTGCTAACTGGCAACTGGACAAGCTCTTTTTCGCATTTAGGATAAGCGAGATAGCGAGAAACCACTTCTGTAGCGGTATCTTTGTGCCGTGAAACATTGTGCCTTGTGTCACTTTGAATGATGCTTTACATGCAGTGCAATTATAGCGTCCTACACGCCCTATACCTTCTTCATTCTTTTGTTTTACCTCTACACACCCACAATGCGGACAAACAGGCTTATTACCCCACCTAATGCGTTCTAAATGCTCAATACACGACTCTTGGTCGGGAAAACGCTCCATAACCTCTATCAGATTCATGACAAACTCCTGTATTAAAGAGTTGCATAATTCTGATAAATTCTGATAGAATAGAATATGACAATCCAGATCAGAACAATACAACTCTGATTGTTAGAAATAGGGCGGTTGCCCCCGCCCTATTTAACTGCAATTATTCTACCATATTCTTATGGAGTTTGTCAAGCAAAAACCCACTAAATACAAGGGTTCATGGCGATTTTTCAAACAATTTTTTCTTTCCCAAATCTACTAATAGCGAAGATTTTTGACGATTTCATAATGACGTTCAACAGCTTCTGTTTCGTGCTGTTCCGATATATAGCGTGTATAAGAGAGTTTTCCTACTAGATCCGCCTCTGTATCCTCAAGCGATTGCGCCGCTGGTTTTTGCTTCCGCAACCAACCGATGCAAAGCCGATCAACAATGACGTAGAGCCATCCGGCAAACTGATCCCGGTTTTTAAGCGTTGGGAGTTTTTTGTAAACTTGGAGGAAGGTGTCTTGTGTGATCTCTTCCGCGTGATGAAAATCACCAATCTTCCGCCACGCCAGGGCGTGAACGTTTCTATAGTATTTTTCAACCAAAGTCGTGAATGCTGTATCGTCGCCTGCTAAAATACGGTGAATGAGGTGTGCATCATCTTTTTCCATAACGTTCTCCTTTCAAATATCCGATCTGAAGAATTTCAGGAACGCCACACTTGTAAACCCGCCTGTGAAGAAGCAGAGCAATAGCAAATCCAGAGTAGCATGCTGGAGCATCTCTGCCAAAGTCAACTCCGCCAGCAGCGGCGGAGCCGGTGGAGACGGGATCTCTTCTGTTTCAATGAGAGCCGCGTCTGACATTTTGCTAAACATTTCGGCATCCAGCACCTCATAATAGCGACTGCCCGTTTGAAAGTAGGTATCTCTTTTCACCTGACCGGTTTGTGTGGCATCCGTTGCAAGAAAAATGAAGGATGATGTAGGCGTGATCCGAGAAAAGTTTATGCCGATTTTATTTTGGTGCTTTCTTTGTTGTTCATAACGCCTGTCAAGTTGTGTTGCGAGGTCCCGGTATTTTAACCGTGCCGCCGCCTCAAGAGGGCGCATCTTCTCATTCATTCCGGCGACGAATGCTTCATCTAATCTAAAGAAGCCGGTCGTTGCCTCCCCTTGCTTAGATTCCTGTATCATTTTACCCATAACTTTGCTTCTTTCCGCCTCGAGCGTGGCATGTAATTCTGCTCGCCGCCCTGTCTTTTCCCTATAGACGCTCTCCGCTGTTGAAGTCGGTACGACGGTTTGCGCCGCCAGAAACCCAACCCGAGGTAAAATCAAGACAACGAACACCCAGACAGTAAAGGCAACGATAAGCGCTGTCTTGGAACTATCGAAATAAATCGAGACCACCGCTCCAAGTCCAAAAAAGACCGCAATGTAGAGCAGTGAGATGCCGATGAGATAGAGCACGCGCGGAAAAATGTCGGGTTCAGCCAATGGGAAGCCTTGCCAGACGAGCACAAGTAAACCGGTAATTAACGAGACTAAAAACGGAACGATGAATACAAGGTATCCGCCAATGAGTTTGCTCCACAAAAGGATATCGCGTGGCAGCGCGTTCGCAAGGGTTATCCGAAGAGTCCCTGCTTCTTTTTCTCCAGTAATGGCATCAAAGGTAAACAAGAGTGCAAGCAGACTAAAGACGGTACTCACAACGAACACAAAGTCAAGATGCCCCAAAACAAAGGCGATTGGCGCAGTAGACAGTGCCGCTTCCCCGCGCTGTATGCCGTTGCGCGTCATACCGAGATAACTCGGTAAGGCAGATTCTAAGCCTGTCCCAAACGCGCTTAAAGGTGTCGGCTTAAGAATCAATTTGGAAACTTCAAGATTCGGATCTGTCCGCTGTTTCTGTAACCACGGTTGCTCCGCCGGGTCCTTACTGTTTTCGTCTTTGACAGTCTCTTGATAGTCCACTTGGCGTTGGAGATAACGATGGTAATTGATATGGAGGTTGAGCGGGATGAGCAGCACGCACATCAGAAGCAATGCTATAAACCGAGCACTCAGAATGTGATGCATCATCTCTTTCCGGATTAGGGTAATTAACATTATAGCATCTCCAGACCATAAAACGCGTTATCAAATCCAGTAAACATCCGCCCTATTCAAGAAAAATACCGTTGGTGTCTCCACAATAACAACCTTATCGTCAAAATCCCCAAGAATCGGTATTTCAACTCGTAACACATGCTAAAGATTAGACCCTTTGAATAGGGAAGATACCCTTGATCGTTAAAGACGCGTTTTTGTGTGGAATGCTTGCATAATACGAAAAAAAATGTTTGTGAAAAATGAATTTTAGGATGAGAACTACGGTAATTCTAACGGAATTTCAACTGTTTCTGGCAACAGGCACTGCGTATCATTACACGGTTGGTAGGTGAGTTGTAGTCTGATTGGAGTGTTTTTCTTCCATGTTACATCCGGTTTCAGTTTTAACCGCAGCGGGATCGTAACTGTTTTTTCGTAGACGTTCAACGGGACATTGCTAAATTCAAAACGCATGGATTTACCCGTCGGATATGCTATATCGACAATCTCTACCGGCGCGTCTGCAGCCACCGTAACGGTCGTCGGAATCAGGTTATCTTGACCCGGCGGGTTGGCGTTAATATGCCAACCGCCAGCGATCTTCAACTGCAGTACCACGTTGTAAACTTCACCGTCCCGGTTTTTAACCGTAGCGGTTGCAGTTACCGTTGATGGCTCCAAAGATTCTTGATCTTCCGCCGATGTTAGGTAGTTATTGAGTGCAAAGTGCGCGTGGATGAACGATGATGGACTCTGCACCATAGATTCCGCAAAAATCCGCAACGTCTTCTCAGCGTACCCCCGATAGTTGTCGCCAAGTGCTAACAGATTTCCAACGGCAACGGCGTTACCGGAAGGGATTGCGGAGTCGTAAGGTTTCTTAGAACGCACAATAAGGTGTTTCGCATCCGCCTTCGTGTAATAGAACCCACCGTTTCTATCGTCCCAGAAGAGTTGGATCATCTTATCCGTGAGGGTTCGTGCCGCATCTAACCACTCTTCATCGTCTGTCGCCTGATACAATCCGAGCAGCCCACGAGCAAGAAATGCGTAGTCATCCAGATACGCATCCTGCTTGACGGCACCAGCCGTATAGGTATGCAACAGTTCACCATCAGGTTTCCGCATAGTATCCAGTATAAACCGAGCCGCCTTTGACGCTGCGTTGAGATAACGCTCCTCACCGAGGACATCATAGCCGTAGGCGAGCGCGTCTATCATCAGACCGTTCCAGTTGACAATAATTTTGGTATCCAACAACGGGTATTCCCGTTCAAATCGTGCCGCTAACAACTTTTCACGGGCAGTGGCTAAACCTTTTAGAGAATCTTCTGCTGCGATCCCTGCCGGCACATAGAGAACGTTTTTGCCCTCAAAATTGGCACCCTTATCCACCCCGTAAACTGTGTTGAAACGTGATGCCTCCTTTTTGTTGAGGACTTTTTGAATCTCATCGGCAGTCCAGACGTAATACTTTCCCTCTTCGGCATCCGTTTCAGCGTCAAGCGCCGAATAAAATCCGCCTTCAGGTGCCGTCATCTCTCGGAAGATGAAGTTAAAGACCTCCCCAGCGACGCGTCGGTACTGCGGTTCTTCTGTCAACTGATACGCTTTAAGATAAATTTTCGCCAGTTGCGCGTTATCGTAAAGCATCTTCTCAAAGTGTGGAACCAGCCATTTCGCATCAACGGAATATCGGTGGAACCCGCCACCCATCTGGTCATATATCCCGCCGTAAGCCATCATATCCAACGTCCGCGTCACCATTTTCAATAACGCTTCATCCGATTTTCTCTCGTATACACTCAGAAGGAATTCGAGATTAGAAGGACTCGGGAATTTTGGAGCACCACCGAACCCGCCGTGCGTAGCGTCATAAGCCTTTCGGAGATAGTCCAACGCCGCTGTAGAGACAGATTGATCCAGGGCTCTCCCACTAAGTGCCGTGAACCCGCGACTCGTTGCCATCTCAATCGCAGTTGAAATCTGTTCTGCGGATTCGATAACCTCTGTTTCTCGCTCTACCCACGCTTCATGCACGGCATCAAGGATCGTCGGAAACCCGGGTCTGTTCGGTGTATCCACCGGCGGAAAATAGGTACCCGCATAAAACGGCTTTAAGTCAGGCGTGAGAAAAACGGAGTTGGGCCAACCCGCACGCTGGATGAGCAGCTGCGTCGCGGTCATATAGATTTCGTCAAGGTCAGGACGTTCTTCTCTATCAATCTTGATGTTGATAAAGTGCTCGTTCATCATTTTGGCGATTTCAGGGTTCGAGAAGACTTCCCGCTCCATCACATGACACCAATAACACGTCGCGTAACCGACAGAGAGAAAAATCAGTCTGTTCTCTCTCTTTGCGAGTGCCAACGCCTCATCACCCCACGGATACCAATCGACAGGGTTATGCGCATGCAAAAGCAGGTACGGACTCGTTTCATGGATCAGCCGATTCGTCCACTTCCATGAACCGTCCGGATTTTTAAGGGCTGCGTCATCCGCGCTTGCCATCCACGTGAGATTGAGCAGGAGAATACACCCTAAGACCTTTTCCCAACTGAATTGTTTAATGTTTATTATTATCGGAAGCATTTTAGTTTCCTATTAGTCTGCCGCTGCATCTTTTCCACAAACAGGTTTCTGTGGTGTGTGATTGAACTCTTGACAGGTTAGGAGATAATCGTCAACGGATTCTTCAAAAGCTTCCCGTATCTCAGCGAGAGAATCGCCGTGAAAGCTGACTATATCTCGGATACCGACAAGATCTCCAATGAAACAACCGTCTTTTTCGCTATAGACAATTTGCGCTATATATTCTTTATATGTCATTGTAATCATGGTGTCACTCCTGCTTCTTGTAGAAAACGTTGTGCTCGGCTGCTACTGAACAAGTGTCTTCTGTGCAATGGTACGTCCGTGTGCTGTTAAAATCAGTTGCGTCTCTTTCCGAGAAACACATCGGTTATTCAAGGCATATCTGACCACTTGATTTGTAAAACCCGGATCCCAACTGAGATGCTCATGAAGACCATCGATCGCTGATTCCGCTTCGGCTTCAGGGAGCCCTTCATGATTGAACAGGTGAATCACCAGCATCGTCTGTGCAAACTCCCATTTTTGGCGTGCGTGTCTCCGCGCAATCGCGATAAGCCCACGGTTCGGAACAACCAGAAAAACGAACCCGAAAATGAGAAGCGTCATCGTCGCAATTGAACCCGCAATTGAGACATCAAAGAGAAACGCTACCCAGTACCCACTCACAGCGTTCACACTCCCGATAAGCGCACTCAGCATGAGCATCCGTGAAAGCCTGTCTGTCATCAGGTAGGCAGTCACAGGGGGGCCAGCGATGAGCGCAACCACTAAAATCGAACCGACAGCATCAAACGCGCCAACCGTTGTCACAGATACCAACGTCATCAGTCCGTAGTGAATAACGGTTGGGGCAAAACCTAACGCAGCAGCTAAACTTGCATCAAACGTTACCAACTTTAATTCTTTGTAAAATACGAGAATAAAGACAAGGTTCAGCACAAGGATCATGCCCATCACATACAGCGAAACGGGGCCCAGATCGTCGTATCCGAAAGCCTGTAGCTTATTGAGCGGCGCGTAGGCAAGTTCACCGAGGAGGACCGCATCCATATCCAAGTGAACGTTGCCAGCGAACCGAGAGATCAGAATCACACCGATGCTGAAAAGCGCTGGGAATGTCAAGCCGATCGCAGCATCCGCCTTGACAAGCTTTGTCCGTTGTAGCAATTCAACGAAAACAACGGTCAGCACACCGGTTCCGGCGGCAGCAAGAATCAGAAGCGGCGACGATAGGCTCTCTGTCAGAAAAAAAGCGATCACGATACCCGGAAGAATCGCATGGCTAATCGCATCGCTCATCAACGTCATCCGCCGCAGCACTAAGAACACGCCTGGCAAGGCGCACGCTACCGCTGTGACAATCGCAATCAGCTGAATTTCAATTTGAGATGTTTCCATAATAGGTTGATATTCTGTTATAACCCAAGTTGCTACCAACGGATTTTGATGTTTTTACTTGGGGTATTTGCTTAAGAAATGCCCTATCAAAAACGGTGTTTCTGCGTATTTCTGCGTATTGTAACACGGTTTTTTGGACACTTTAGAGTTATAAGTGGTAGGTTAAGAGGTTTATTATAACAGTACACAATCTCTTAACTTATAACTTATAACTTACCACTTCTTCATCCGTAGGAGTGCTATGTCTATAGAATTTAATTGCGGCTCGTTTCCATCTTCAGATTCCGTCTGTTGCGTTGATGTCGGATCCGATCCCAAACAAGTCCACGGTTTGGCGCAAAAACGATTGAGAACCCGACGACAGCTGTCGCACATAACACAATCGTCGGACCGGTCGGGATGCGTGATGCCGTGCTGCTGATAATTGTCCCACTCACACCGGCAAGTGCTCCAAAACATGCAGCAAGAAACACCATCAGACGTAACCGATCCGTCCACTGTCGCGCTGCGACCGCCGGTGCCACGAGCATCGCACTCATCAACACCGCACCGACCGCCTGCAAACCGAGCACAATCGCTACCACAAGCAGACTCGTCAACAAAATATCGAGTGTGCGAATCGGAAACCCGATAGACGCAGCGAACCCCTCATCAAACACGAGCAGCTTCAACTCTTTCCAGAAAATCAGCATAACAATGAGAGCGATCCCACCAAGGATACCGATGGTTAAGACATCGCTTTCCAGCATTGTCGCAGCTTGCCCGAAAAGAAACGTATCCAATCCCGCCTGATTCGCATTACCCGTGCGCTGGATTAGCGTGTGTAAAACCAATCCGAACCCGAAAAAAGTAGATAGAACAATGGCAAGCACGCTATCGTATTTAATACGCGTCAATCTCACAATACTCATGATAAGCAGCGTGCCTAACCATCCGGCAATCGCTGCACCGAGTACCAGAATAAGCGGTGTTTTGCTACCCGTTAGCAGAAACGCTATCGCAATGCCGGGCAACGCTGCATGCGAGATCGCATCGCCGAGGAGACTTTGACGACGCAGAACAGCATAACTCCCGAGCGCACCACTCACAGTCCCCAGCAGTGCAGCACCAGCAGAAACAATTATCAGCGTATAAAAATGATTGAAAATTCCCAAGTCTTCCATAACTTAATCCACAAAAAAAGAAAGAATAGAAAAATAGAGAACCGCTTCCCTCCTTCCCATCTTCCCCCCTTCCATTCTTCCCCCCTTCCCTCCTTCCCATCTTCCATCCTTCCGATCTTCCATCTCGCCAAAAGTGATCTGAATATTTGAAACTTTAGACATCGCTTTTATCGGTTTTCATAAATCCCAAACGGCCCCCGTAAGTCTCGCGTAAGTTGTCAGATGTGAACGCTTCATCAACAGGACCACTGGCGATACGGCGAATGTTCAGTAGCATCACCCAGTCGAAATAGTCGGTTACCGTCTGCAAGTCGTGATGTACCACAACAACTGTCTTCCCATCCGCTCGGAGTTCCTGAAGCAGCGTTACAATCGCACGTTCTGTGGTAGCGTCCACCCCTTGAAAAGGCTCGTCCATTAAATAGACCGTCGCATCTTGAACGAGTGCTCGCGCAAGAAAAACGCGTTGCTGCTGCCCACCGGAGAGTTGACTAATCTGCCGAGTGGTATACGCCTCCATACCGACCTTCTCCAACGCCTGCATCGCCAGTTCGCGTTCTCTCCTTCCGGGCCGCCGTATCCAGCCAAGCGCACCGTAACATCCCATCGTCACGACATCCAAGACACTTGTCGGAAAATCCCAATCCACGCTCCCGCGTTGTGGAACATAACCGACAATCCGACGCTGCGCTTCGTAAGGCTTGTCATAAATCAAGACATTCCCAGCCGCAGGGCGTACCAACCCTAAGATCGCCTTGACCAACGTTGTTTTACCGGCACCGTTCGGACCGACGATCGCCAATAGAACCCCCGGCGGGACATCCAAATCTATATCCCACAGAACCGGTTTGTCTTGGTAGGCGACCGTTAAATCGGTTACCTGAATCGCTTTCTGTTCAGACGCTTGCATCCCTAATACTCCATTATCCGAGAAGGCTTGTTCGTAGTCGGGCAATTCATTGCCCGTTCTGTAGGAGAAGGTCCCTGCCGAGAAGGCTTGTTCGTAGTACGGAAACCATTCATTGCTTGTTCCGTAGGACAAGCTCCCCTCGTCCGTCTTTTTACAACCCCGATTCCCCAATCAAAGCACGCACAATCGTATCAATATTATGTCGAACCATCCCGACATAGGTGCCTTCAGGTGTTCCCTCGCTTCCCATAGCGTCTGAAAAGAGTTCGCCACCAATCTCCACATCAAAACCTTTTGACTTCACAGCCGCTTTCACCGCTTCGAGACTCCGTGAAGAGACGGAGGACTCCACAAAAATAGCAGGAATACGCCGCGCCGCAATAAATGTCGCCAATTCCTGGACATCGGCGATACCAGCCTCCGTTGCCGTGCTAATACCTTGTAATCCGCGAACCTCAAACCCATAAGCCTTACCAAAGTAGTTAAAAGCGTCGTGCGCCGTCACCAGGACACGTTGCTGAGACGGCACGCGCGCCACCTGCGATTTCACGTATGTGTCGAGCTCGGTGAGTTCCGCGAGATAGCCTTCGGCGTTGCTCCGGTACAGAACCGCGTTATCGGCATCGAACGCACTCAGCGCATCGCGAACCTTTATCACCGCTTGCATCCAAAGCTTCACATCAAACCATAAGTGCGGATCGTAGAGTCCCTCGTATTCTGGGGGTGTTAGCAGCAGGCTCCGATCCACAGCGTCTGTTACGGCGACCGTCAGCGTATCCCCCGACATCTTCGCAAGGAGGTCCCCCACTTTTGATTCAAGGTGCAGCCCATTATAGAAGATGATGTGTGCCGAATCCAGCCTTTGAAGATCTCTAGGGGTCGGATTATAGAGGTGTGGGTCTACACCAGGTCCCATCATCCCTGTTACCGCAACGCGCTCGCCACCGACGTTTTTAACGATGTCAGTGATCATACCGATCGTGGTAACCACGCGAAGTTTATCACCTATAGAAGCATCCGGTTGTTCCTTCGGATCACATCCCGACCCTACCAGAACCGCTATTAAACACAGTGAAATGTATATTCTCATTTTCATATTTTATCACCCAAGATTTCCAAAGAAAAAACGTTCTAAGAGTTCACCAACGAGGTATCCGACACCGGCGACACCGAGACCGACAACGAACATATCGAAACCACTTCTAAAGAGACTGCGCCCAGTGAAGAAACTCCGTGCGGCACCGACAGCAAAGTGTGAAAGCATAGCAAATGTGAAAGAAATCCAAATAGCAAGCATGCCTTGCGTAAAGAGGAACGGTGCAACCGGAATGAAAGCACCGATAGCCGTTGCGAGCCCTGTTATCCATCCTTCTTTTACAGGCGTTGCATAGACTTCCCCGATTTTTAGTTCCGTTTGAATTTTTTCTGCCAGTGCTCTCTCTGGATCTTCCATGACTTCCTGTGCCAGTTCTCGTGCCTGTTCCTTTGGTACGCCGCGCACCTCGTAGATAAGTGCCAGTTCATCTTCTTCGATATCCGGCATGAGCAGAATTTCCTCTTTTTCGATCTCAATCTCGTGTTCATAGACCTCTTGTTCGCTTTTCGCCGCAAGGTACCCCGAAGCTCCCATAGAGAGCGAGTCCGCAACCGTTCCGACAATCCCCGTCACAAGGATTGTGGAGACATCCGATGTCGCAGCGATGACCCCGGCAACCAATCCGAAATTCGCCGTTAAACCGTCGTTAAAACCATAAACGATGTTGCCTATCATGCCGCCAGATTCAGTTTTGTGCCACGGTTCCCCAATCGTACCGGTTAGTTCCTGCAAACTTTCTGTATGCCCTGCCGATTCTTTGGCTAAGTCGAGTGCGGTCTCTTTGACATCCTGTTGAGTGCTGTTCTTGTGGAGCGTTAAATAGTCTTTGACCTCGCTCGCCTCCTCACTCAGCATCTGCGAAAGGAAGAATGAACCGCCAAACTTGGGAGCAAGCCACGCCATTAATCGTGCCTTCAGCGTCGGACGACGCTCCTTAAATCGGACGTTATAGGATTCAAGCATCTCCTGCCATCGCGTAACATGCCGATCTTCTACCTCGGAAAGATCAGCTAATATCTTTTTACGCGTTGGATCCGACTCAAGTTCAGCAAAAGCACCATAAAGGAAACTCGCATCAATTTCATCTTGCAAATGGTGTTTCCACACTTTTATCGTTTTGTCATCGGGTCGAGTCCGTTCTTGTTGTTCCATGATCGTTTCCTTTCAGTCGTGATAGCGCGCTTTCAAGGCGCGCCTATACATTATCGGGGTCTTGAACCTGTTCAACGAAAATGTGTTTCGCCACTTCGCGCCCAATGACGACTTCCTGTCCAGCAACGTCAATCGTAAAAGGACCCTCAAACGGCGCAACTCCTATCACTCGGAACGCCGTACCCGGGTACAAATTAAAACTCCCGATATGGCGAAGCAGTGCCGAATCGCTGTCACTCACCTCAGCAACGACACAAGATTGACCGTCCTTCAGGTCTGTCATCGGAACGGACGCCGTTTGGATCACAACACCGTTCTTATCCGGTATCGGCGCACCGTGCGGGTCGGCAGTCGGGTAACCGAGAAACGCGTCCATCCGCGCCTCTACATCTTCCGATATGACGTGTTCCAATTTCTCGGCTTCTTCGTGGACACCGTCCCACGGAACGCCAAGTGCTTTGAAAAGGTAAAGTTCCAGCAGACGATGGTGCCGGATGATTTCGAGCGCAACCGCTTTCCCAGCAGCCGTCAGCGTCACACCTCGATAGCGTTCATGGCGCACCAGCTTCATCGTCTTCAGTTTTTTGATCATCCCTGTCGCAGACGCAGGTTTCACATCAAGGTATTCCGCTAAAATACCGGTCGAAACCTTGCCGCCTTTCTCTTGCAACTTGTAAATCGACTTGAGATAATCCTCTACTGCATGTGTGAGCATCAATCTTTCCAATCCGCAGATGAAATATGCTGCAACGCATATAGACATCACAATGCGGTATCTGTGTAGGTCTGAAGCCTACACGGTTTTAGGCACTATGTGCCAAAATTGTTGGAATTGTTGAAAAACTAATTTAGGCATAACTAAATTATATCCACAAAAAAAATAATTGTCAAGCAAAAAAATCAGGGCGTAAAATCTCTATACCCTTTCAGAACCCAACCCAAACGGGCGACAAATTGTCCAAACTACTGTAACTTATAACTTATAACTTATAACTATTAAAACTCGTTGAACACCTTTACCGGTTGACCCGTCTCAATAGATTCCCACGCCGCTACACCGACAGCGATAGACTTCGCACCGTCAACGACATTCGGAGACGGCTCCAAGTCCTCCTCAAGACACGACTGAAAATGCCGCATATATCGGATAACTGTCTGTCCGTGTCCGTAGACGCTTGTGTCTATCTCAGGAGGGCAGGTTACTTCAAAGGGTTCTCGGGTGGCCATTTTATCCAGCATTAACTTAACATGCCCCGCTTTGTTATCCGTAAAATCGCCGATCATAGTACCTTTACTTCCGAAGATGGAGATCTGCTGCATCGGCATCGGGGGATGGACGATATCGTAAAGCCCCATCGCTCTCGCAATTTGCCCACTCTTAAACTTGAGGTTGAGAAAGAAATTATTCTTTATCGGATATTCCGGTGTGAGTAAGCCTTTCGTCCCATAGGCGTGTACCTCATCTACATCACCGAGGAGACAGCGCAATAAGTCAACAGGATGCACAATACCACCGAACATCAAATCTTGCGGTTCATGGAGTCGCCACGGCGTGAAATCGTAGACCTCGCGCATGTCGTGGACATAATAGGCATCCGCCAGCATAATATCGCCTAAATCACCGTCATCGAGGAACTGTTTCATCGTCAAAAACTGGAGGTCAAATCGCATCGACTGCCCCACAAGGAATTTGACTTTATGCTCGCGCACCAGATCCACCAATTGTTGTGCGTCGTCTAACTTGGTCACCATTGGCTTTGTGCAGATGACGTGTTTACCGGCTTCAATTGCTGCGACACAGTGTTCAGCGTGTAAATGGTCTGGCGAATACACTGCGACAACGGAAATATCGTCGCGCTGGACTAATTCCCGATAGTCTGTCGTCCAAAAGTCCACACCGATCTGATTGGCGTAGTCCTCAAGCACATCTGCCCGTTTCGCACATATACCCCGAAGTTCATATTTCAAGTCGGGCACATCTTTGAGAAGTGATGCAGTCGAACCCATATTCGTCGGATTCATCCCGATAACACCCAATCCTATTGCCATTTTGTTTCTCCTCTCTGAATCAATTGACGTGGTGCCATTCTATCATAATTCATTTTCACTGCGTGGGATTTCTTCGTCAGACAACCAAAGACCCAGTAGATTCGTAAGTTCTGGATCGTACTTCTTGAACGCATCCCGCGTTTTAAATTCATGATTCTTACCGAGATAATACCACATTCGGACACCTTCCGCCCAATACTCGTCTACTGGCGAGTATTGCAACTTCCAATTGTCTGGTGTAAAATACTTATCTGCCCATAATCCGAGCTTCATCGCCTGATTGTAGGCACGATTTAAGGATGGGTTAAACTCTGGGTCCATCCGTGAAACGACGTAATGGATCGCATGCCCGAACTCGTGGACAAACGTTTGCATGCTCGGTCTATTCTTCCGTTCAATATGTGCAGCAAAACGACCGGGAAACCCTAAAGACTCTGACGGCGATAACGCGATCCCTCTCGGTTTTGATGTGCGATCATCCAATCCGAGAGCCGCTGTGAGACTTTCTCCAGGGACAACAAGAATGAACTCATAGCCTGATAGTTTGCTAAGAATCTCTGGATGTTTGGAGGTAATCGTTAAGATGATCTCCCGCGCCGCGTAAAAAGCGTCATCGCTCACCTTACCCGAACCTGTGATTGTCATCTCTCCGACATCGAGATATTTTATAACTTGGATTTTATCTGGTGCTTCTGGAACGCTTCGACTCCGCATTTTTGAAAGCCCTTTTTGGTAAATTTATTGGTTATTTTCCGCTTTTATCAATTTTTTTTCTTGATGCAATTATACCACATTTTGGACTGCGGATGCCACATCGGTCATTAACAAAAACCAATTTGCGTTGCATTTTTCTTCTTTCTGTGATACATTAATCTCCAACACCAGTTAGCACTAAAAAATAAATTCTGCTGCAATTTTATATAAAATCCTCGCAAAAAATACAATCAAGGAGACTATCAATGGCTAAAATCAAGGTACTGATCGCCAGTGGCATCAGCCAAGAGGTTGCCGATATGCTACAGGACGCACCACCGGAGATGGAAATTAATTTCTTGCCGGAGGGTGAGCAGCTTCGCGACCATCTTTCGGATGTTGAGATTCTCTACGGACGAATTTCAGAAGCGGACTTTCCGTTTGCAGAATCTGTGCAATGGGTGATGCAGCCTTTCGTCGGCGTCGAAGGCTCCATGTATCCCGCTTTCAAGGAGAGTGCCATCACACTCGTGAACAGCAAACGGTTATATGGACCCCAACTCGCCGAACACGCGTTCGCACTCCTATTGGCACTGACACGTGGCATCAATACACAACTCGATTTGATGCGAGAGAAAGAGTGGAAATGGCTACCGTGTGTCGAGGTATCCGGAATGACAATGGGAGTCCTCGGACTCGGCGGCATCGGTAGAGCCGTCGCCCAACGCGCGAAAGCCTTTGACTTCAACGTGATTGCTGTCGATCCCGAACCGATGGAAAAACCGGACACCGTCGATGAACTCGGACAACTCGATTGGCTACCAGAGTTTTTAGCCCGCTCCGATGTCCTAACCGTCTGTTGCCCCATCACACCAGAGACCCATAAACTGCTTTCACACGCCGAATTCGACGCCTTACCGGACGGGAGTTATCTCGTTAACGTCAGTCGCGGTCGGGTGATTGACGAGGACGCACTGATCGCTGCACTCAAAAGCGGAAAGTTGGCTGGTGCCGGGTTGGATGTCACCTATACCGAACCGTGTCCCCAGGATAACCCACTATGGACGTTTCCAAACGTGATTCTAACATCCCATACCGCCGGTGCATCGCAAAACATCGCCAAACGCGCAATGGAACTCTTTATTCAGAACATGCACAGATATGTGAACGGTGAACCGTTAATCAACGTTGTCGATAAGGAAAAAGGATATTAAAGCCGTCAGCCGTCAGCCATCAGCCATCGGTTTCCATCAGCCGTCAGTTTGGACCGCTCGCGTCCGTTTTCCTGCAGGCGGGGTTCTAACCCCGCCCTTCCAATCTTCCAACCTTCCAATTCCACAAACAAACCAACGAGTTTTGCGTCTTCCCTACCGTATTAACTATCAATCACAAACGCCTCCAACGCTTCCGTATTAATACTAACACCGATGCCGGGCGTATCGTCGAGAACAAATGCTCCGTCTTGAACCATCGGTTTTCGGTTGGTGATCTGTCCTTTCATCTCGTAGGCACCCGGGGAATGCTCCATGATGAGGAAGTTCGGGATCGCCGCCGAGAATTGGATCGTCGCAGCGATTGACAGGATCCCGCCGCCACCGATGTGCGGTGTCACAGGGATGTTATAGGTATCAGCAAGGCTTGCGATGCGTTTCCCTTCCGTGAGTCCGGTGCGTGCAATATCAGGCATCGTGATGTCGCAGGCACGGCGTTCAAAGACCTCCCGCAACTCAAAACGCGTGCGTGTCCACTCCCCAATGGCGACAGACATATCCAACGCTGCTGATAGTGCCGCCTGTCCGGGGATGTCCTCCGGTACCGTCGGTGATTCCAACCACATCACGTCGAGTTCTTCAAGCCCGCGTCCGAGCAGCGTCGCCTCTGGCACACTGTATTGTGTATGGAGATCGACCATCAGCTTAATCTTCGGACCCACCCGTTCCCGCACTGCTGCAACGATCTCTAAAATCTCAGCCCGGCTAAGCGTCGAGTGAATCTTCAAACCACCATATCCGTCTGCAACATATTCAGCTGCCTGTGCTGCAGCCCTTTCCGGTGAACTACCGCCGACACCCGCGTACAGCGGAATCCTGTCCCGATACCGACCCCCAAGCACCTTGTGAACCGGTTTCCCCGTCGCCTGACCGATAATGTCCCAGAGGGCGATGTCGCACCCCGCGAGGGCATCAATATAAAAGCCGGTGTAGTGTCCACGTTCCCGCATCCCTGTAAACATACGTTGCCAGAGGTATTCCACGTCAAACGGGTCTTGTCCCATCAGGATCGGACGACAGAGGTCTTCGACTGCTGTTTTCGATGTACGCGGCGAGACAGGACTCTGGCCTTCACCATAGCCGACAATACCATCGGATGTCGTAATCCGGACGACCATCGTTTCGTGGCGGCGCGCATAGATGCAACGCCAACCCTCAGCAGGTAGATAATAATTTTCGGACTGTTGTTCAGAAGACTTATCTGTTTGATACCGGAGTGCAAACGCTTCAACTTGTGTTATTTTCATAACTGTGTATCCTTATGACTTCTGGTAGGAGCGAGTGTTTTTGCTTACAAGAAATCCGCAGAAATACCCAAGCAAATACCCCCAGCAAAAACGGTATTTCTTGTCGCTCGCGATCCCCAACTGAGTACTGAAAACTGAAAGATTTTTTTCGGAGAAAAAAATCGTACTGACAACTATTAACCCTTGAACTTTTAACGCAATAAACGTAAAATATAGGCGGACGGTTCACTTTTCTGCAATAACGCATCAACCCTTTTTCTACCGAGTAGCCACTTCCTTACCCGTTATGCCGATGCACGAAAAAATCACCTTGCGTACAATCCTCATATCGTTGCTACTCTTGCCGTTCATCTATAAATGGCACATCGAATGTGAAGCACTCCGATACACCTTTCCGACACTGATGGCACCGTTCTACAGCGTTGTTTTCACACTCCTTGTCATCGCAGTGTTCAACATCGCTCTAAAAAAGTACGCCGCGAAGCATGCACTGACGAGTGGCGAACTCATCAGTCTCTATGTTCTGATGTCGATAACACTGCTCTTCATGTCCTACGACATGTTCCTCCCGCTTGTCTCAATTATCGTCCACGCCTTCTATTTCGCTACACCTGAAAACGAGTGGCGCGAACTGTTTTTGAGCTATCTACCGGACTGGTTGACAATCAACGATCCGAGCGTGCTACGTGCCTTCTATCTCGGCGATACCCCGTTCTTTGAAACACACTACCTCATGAAATGGTTGATCCCGACGTTCTGGTGGTGCGTCTTCACCTTCGCACTTATCTTTGTGATGCAGTGTATCAACGTTATCATCCGCAAAAAGTGGACAGAGCAGGAACGTCTCGTGTATCCGATCGTCGAACTCCCTTACCAACTCGCTTACAACACAAACCGATTCTTACGGAGTCGTGCGATGTGGTGTGGCTTCGGCATCGCAGCGATCATCAGTCTCGTCAACGGACTTAACATCTTTTTCCCATCGATTCCGGCTTTTCCGAACAAACACATACCGCTTACCGGACTATTCACCGAAAGACCCTGGACCGCCCTTCTCCGCGGCGGAAATGCGATTATCGTCTATCCCTTCGCTGTCGGACTCGGTTTCCTGATGCCATTGGAACTGCTCACATCGTGTCTTCTCTTTTTTTTCCTTTATAAAGTCCAATATTTCATCGCTATCCTCACCGGATTAGAGAATATTCCCGGTTTTCCTTATCCCTACGAACAGAACATCGGCGCGTATATCGGTATCTGTGCAATTGCGTTGTGGGGTACGCGGCGGCAAATTTGGCGAGCATTCCGAACGGCGTTTCGACAAACCGGAACAACCGATATAAATGAACCGATGCGTTACCGAACGGCGTTTCTCGGAATCGTCCTTGGCGGTATATTTATCATTGGATTTGCGATGCGCGGTGGCATGGCGATGTGGATCGCCGTGCTATTTTTCGTCGCACATTTCGCAACGATTGCGATCCCGTTGACCCGAATTCGCGCACAGATCGGTTTCCCTATCCACTCGACAACCTTTATCGGACCCCACCACAGCCTCGTTAGCATACTCGGTACGCGTCGGATCGGCACACGAAACCTGACCTGGTTTTCGCTCTTTTTCTGGTTCAATAGAGACAATCGGAGCCATCCGATGCCACACCAACTCGAAGCCTTTAAACTCGCAGAACGCGGAAACCTCGACGTGAAAGGACTCTCTCGCCTGATGCTTATTCTGACAGTTATCGCGATGCCGTTGTGTATCTTCATGTTGGTCGATACGTTCTTTGAACTCGGCGTTAATTCAGGAAAAGTGGGCGGACAGATCAATAGTTTCGGGGGTCGAGCATACCGATTCCTTGAAGGGTGGCTCACTTCACCACAAGACCCAAATAGCGGTCATATCGCCGCGATAACTGTCGGTTTCGGTGTTACAATCCTGCTTTCCGCTGTCCGGAGCCGACTCTTCTGGTGGCCAATCCATCCGCTCGGTTATGGGGTCTCCTTCCATCTCCATCTGTTCTGGGCAGCGTTTGCCATCAGCGCACTCGCGAAATGGAGCGTCCTAAAATACGGTGGACTCGGACTCTATCGCAAAACTGTGCCGCTGTTCCTCGGATTGGCACTCGGTGATTTCGTCATGGGAAGCTTCTGGAACATCTTAAGCATCATCCTCGACAGACCGACGTATACGTTTTATTATTGATAACCGATAACTGAAAACCGACAACTATTCTTTCCAAAGTCAATGGTAAAATTACAGATTTGCTTGTTTTCGCTATAGGTATATGTTAATCTATTCTCTATAATAGTACATCCCGTTAAAAAAGGAGGGATTATGACAAAACGGAATCTTGTTTGTTGTTTAATCTTTGTACTTTATGTCTTTCATTTTTTGCTGCCGTATGCTGCTTTCGGAGATGAGGGGACTACTGCTGAAGTTGAAGTAGGTTGGGTTGAACTTCTTGTCAGAGAAATACCAACTACCGGCTTTGGGTATCTGTTACTTTTTATTATCATCGCCGTGACACTTGCGACACTCGGCAAAGGCGCAGATTGGCTCGTTGATGAAGCGGTAATCCTTTCGAGCCGATGGGGCCTAGGAAAAGCAGTCATCGGTGCAACAATTGTAAGTATCGGCACAACAACGCCAGAGGCAGCGGTTTCCGTGCTATCGGCACTACAAGGGAAACCCGGTCTCGCACTCGGCAATGCAGTCGGCTCAATTATTTGTGACACAGGTCTTATCATCGGTTTGGCATCCCTGATAGCTCCACTCCCACTTAACCGTCAATTGGCTTCACGGTTGTCAAATGTGCAGGTGGGTGCGGGTATCCTTATGGTTGCAGCCTGTTTCCCATGGGCATCACCAGCGAAAGTTTTTAGTCAAGGCGGTGTTCTACCACAACTCGTGGGATTCGTCTTCATCATCCTTCTTGGCTTGTATATCTGGCAGTCCATCCGATGGGCAGGTTCAACACCCTCAGATACTGAAGGCACAGAAGACATGCACACTCAGAACGGGAGTGCCTTCTGGACGCTGATCAAACTTATCTTTGCCATCGCTGTCATTGTCGTCTCCGCTCAGATATTGATTCCAGCTGTGAGTGTCGTGGCAGAACGGATTGGGGTGCCAAAGCATATTATCTCTGCGACCCTCGTCGCGTTCGGAACGTCGCTCCCTGAACTGGTAACAGCCATAACAGCAGTCAGACGCGGACACGGTGAGTTAGCAGTCGGTAACATCATCGGTGCAGACATCCTGAACGTCCTCTTTGTCGCAGGTGTCTCAGCCGCTGCCACGCAAGGCGGTTTGCAAGCAGATGGACAGTTTTTCCAGTTTTTGTTCCCCGCGATGCTGTTCATTCTCATTGTGTTCCGAGGCGGTATCCTCGTATCGGGTGACCAGTTGAAACGTCCATTCGGCATCGTGCTCGTCGGCACATGGATTTTAGTAACAATCCTGAGCTACGTACTTTCAATTGAGATGCATTAGAAACAGCAGTCGGCTATCGGCTGTCGGTTTCCATCAGCGAGACAGTTTTAGGTTACCTGAAAACTATAGTAAGCGTTAGAATTAAAGATACATGTTTATGACTTCATCAATAGTTCTATCAGCATTGTATTCTCTGAGACGTTTTATATTCGCAAAGTCGTGTTCAATCGGGTTGTAATCGGGTGAATAAGGTGGCAAAAAC
>JAJDTJ010000046.1 GCA_022827225.1 Candidatus Poribacteria bacterium
GTTTTTGCCACCTTATTCACCCGATTACAACCCGATTGAACACGACTTTGCGAATATAAAACGTCTCAGAGAATACAATGCTGATAGAACTATTGATGAAGTCATAAACATGTATCTTTAATTCTAACGCTTACTATAGTAGATGAAGTCTTGGCCACATCATACAGAGCCATTTATCATGCCGTTCTAAGTCTTCCTTGTCAACAGGTGCGTTCTCCGCAAGCCATTGCTGCATCAGCGGACTATTTACGTCGTCGTCATATTCCCAATCTTTGTTGCCGGTGTTATAGGGTGGGTCGATGTAGATGCATTTGATGCGATTTTTGTAGCGCGGAAGTAATGCCTTAAGGGCATGTAGATTATCGCCGTGGATAATGAGGTTGTCGTCTTCGCTGGTCGGGTTGCAGGAGCGATTTTCGTCTGTTTCAAGTGGTCGGTAGGGGACGGTGAGGTGGTGCGTGTAGATATGGTGTTTTCCGTTGAATTCGAGTGTTGGCATAAGAGTTCCTTACAAAATGGGAGATCAAGTAGTGTAGCGAGTGACAAAATCTTCGCTGTTAATATCGGGTTGCCCTTGTCGGGCATAATATGAAGAAAAGCGTGATACAACATGCTTTACGAAAGATGGAGATATTTGAATTGTGGGTTTTCCAAACTTTTCTTCAAAGTTGTCTTCATTCAGCGTCTTCAGTTTTCTGAAATTAAGAATTCCACCTTGAAAAAAATCAGTTTCCGGTAGCCAATGGTAGTAGTCACGTTTGTTAGTACAAAGCTCTTTGACTCTACCTTTACTTTTACTGCCCCCTAGTACCTTATCTACGCTTTCGATCTCGACCAAGAGGATATAATCTGTATTGCGCACCCCGTTTTCTCCTCTGGGAACAAGGTCACAGGCTGGACTCAGAACCACAAACCATTGGTCATCTATTTTTACTATACTACCGGTTGTAATTCTATCTAACACTGAAGGATATAGGTATACTTCTTCAGGAAAACAATCTTCTTCGTCTTCCTCAAGAAATTGAAGGAGGTGGTTTAGAGTGTATCGAAGAAGAGCCTTTTCGGTTCGTTCCGAATTTTCTTTCCCATAGGATACCCATGTGTCTATTTGTGGTAGAAGGTTTCTAAGGAAAACTTCACTAAGTCGTTGTTCGATTAATCCTCTGCCCCCCATGATGCGGGTGAGTCCTGTGTCTTGTATCTTTTGAAACAATATAAGGTCCGAGTTATATGTACCATCTTCACGTCTACGTATCTTTATGACTGAAGGATGATCATTCACTAAATCAGTGTAGGCTGTAACAAAAATGATAGGTATTCTGGTAAATGTTTCATATAGTTCCTTAACAATTTTATTACCAGCTTCTTCATCATCGTCCAATTTCAAATCAATGATTGCTCCGTCATAAGAACCATCAATTATGTTTGATGCTTCCATAGGATCTGCAGCAATGTCATATTTTATTTTCACATTATTGTTATTCCTATTGAAGACCTTCACTGTATCCTCAAATGATTCTTGTTGATCCTCTGCATCTTCAACAAACATTATTTTTAACTCATTCATTTGTCATTTTCCTTTTTCGGTTGAAGTCTAAAGTGTGCTCCTTCATTAAATATACGAGCTGCTAGTTCGAGACTATTTCGTGCTGCAGCTTCACCAGCTATAGCTAATCCCAAACCGGTTCCATTTGGTTTAGTAGTAAATCCTGGAGCAAAAATCACTTCGCTTTCAATGAGGTCCGGTTCAATTCCTGTTCCAGTGTCACGATAGTCGATATAACGTAGACAATTATCATCCATCTTTATTTTAATGATGATTTTCCGGTTATTCGTTTGTTTTTCACGTATCCAAAAAAGACTATTATCAATCAGGTTTGTGAAAATAGAATAAATATCCTGAATACGGGCGGAGTATTTAAAGTCGGCTGGGCCCTTGATTTCAACAGATATATTATCAGATTCTATTTCCTTTTCAAAGATAAGAACTATATCTTGTATCGTTTTCTTTAATTCCAAAGGCTGTCTGATTGTGCGTTTTCTCGCTGCAAGTGGATCTAATCTTCTAAATAAATTCACAAAGATATCTGCGCTCTGAATCATGCCATTAGCAATTCTTATGATGTTTTCAAAATCCTCTTGGTCCCTTGTTTTTTGAAACGAATTGTTCCATTCAACAAGATTTGGTATCTGATTGCGAATGTAACTGAGAGGTTTGCTGCCTTCATGAAGAATAACGTTGACGATTTTGCCCAAGGTAGCTTCGACCTGATAAATAGCAACAATAGTTTGAATTTCATCAGCAACTTTATTTTTTTCTTCGGCATCTTTATTGATGAGTTCAATGGTTTTGCCAATAGTTGTTTTGTCAACTCCGTCTTTGTTGAGGTGAGTACTTACACTCTCTATTAACTCATCAGACGAAAAAAGTCCTTGTAGATTCTGCTCTACTTTGATAGTAGGGCGACTCAAACCAGCGTCTTTTCTGTACCTGAAACGTCTGATCTCAAGTTCCGATATGACTTCCCTTGTGACTTCCTGAAGTCGATTGAATGCCTCATTTTCCTTGAGTCCATCCCTAGCACTTTTTTCAATTAAATCGGATACATCCGCCGACTGGATCTGAACATATCCTATTGCTTGGTTGCTACCAATCCGAAGGGTAGGGTTATTCACACGCCGTGCGTTCAATTTTAACCAATCATACCCAATATCGCCAAGTGGACGAATGCGAAATCCATTCCGATATACACCAATTCCATTGTAGTAATTGAGAAGCTGTCTTGCTGTGAGTCTTCCAAAAGGGCTTTCGGATTCTTCCTTGAGACCCCGTTTAGTCAAAGCAGCAATAGCTTCCTTCTCACGGTCAAACACACGAATATCAATGTCGAGTTCACCACATCCTGTGTCCTTTCCAAGATCAAACTGGATCTTTTCCTCAACTGTATTACGGACTTTTTGCGATGAGTATATTAATGTACCTTTACCGTTTGCGTCTATAACACCCGAAATCTTGTAGTCAAATAGTTCAAAAAGTGGATACGGTTCGATAGTTTCTTTAATGTCATCCACTCCTGGAAAACCCTTGACTGCCAAGTTGATACTAAATTTATCAAGGCTGTCTTCATTATGAAGGACATTACTCATTGGTGGTGTCAGTTTTTTCAGTTCAAATCGAAGTTTTTCAAATCGAGCCTTATCCCATTCCGATAGTAAATCATCATCTCCATTAATAGTTAGGACAGTGCCGGAAGGTTCAGATGTTTCTACTGTTTCAACTAATATATCTACATCATCTAGATACTCAGCATCTTCGAAATCGGTCCACTCAAGGCAAACTGTTGTTTTCTCATTTTGGTCGGTGACTGTCTCAAGAGTGAGATCTTCACCGAGAATTGAAGCAGCATAACGCCCAACTCCTTTGCTTCCTTGCAAGATTCTCCCGGAGGGGCTTCTTTTCTTGATCCGTTTATCTTTGGTTGATGGTACAAGCCACTTGTTTATGATATCGTCTTTAGACATGCCGTGGCCGTGATCAGAGATAGTGATGGTGTATCTACTACGGTCAGGAGCTGCTCTGAATTCTATGTCTACATGAGGTGAGTCCGCATCATAAGCGTTTTTTACCAACTCGATAACAGCTGCATAGTTATCCTGAATGAGATCACGACCAATTGTGAGTAGGTGCCGACCCGCAGGTCTAATTTTATAGGTTATGTCATTGTTCATGATTCCCAATTCTCCTTTAACTTTTCCGCAATTTTTTGCGCAAGAAGCACAGGGACAGCATTTCCAATCTGGCGATAAGCAGGGGTCCGGCGCGGACCGCCATTAAAACTCTCAAAGTAATAGTCGTCTGGAAATGTTTGTAGTCTTGCTGCTTCCCTCGGTGTAAGCGAACGATTTTGTTTAATATCCGGATGAATGTAATAGTGACCATCCATTGCAATGTGAGCAACAATGGTATGGGAATATGGTAAATTGCCCGCCACAACGTTGAATCGATTCAGAAACGTACTTTTGTTTTCATGGGTTTGCAGCCCTTCTGGAAGTTCATTGTACCGAAGTCGAACCTTTTTCTTGTTCCAAAGGTCAACAGCAATTCTGTAAATTTCTAGATCCTCTTTCCTATTGGACCGTGCTTGATGCAATGTCACCGGTATCTTATCATTCCGTATGCCTACGTCATACAACCATTGTTCAGCCTTGGAATTAACAGAGGATGGTCCTCCAGTTCCACCACCTGCGGTGATAAAAGGTAGATCGGAAAGAATTTTTTCCACCAGCACATGTGATGGACAAAAATCTAATTTCGGATAAAAACCTTTCGATTTCCCTTTCTTGCCAACAAGTATAATTCTTTTCCTATTTTGGGGGACCCCGTGATTTTTTGCATTGATCATATCAAATTCTGTTTCATAACCATACTCTCGGAACAGATCTTGCATGAGATTTAAGTAAGAATCACCTTCTTCGTCCGTAGCAGATAGAAGACCGGGGACATTTTCAAACACAAAATACTTAGGTTTGTATTCCTTTAAGAATTCGGCGTAGAAAGTATACAAATCGTTCCGTGGGTCGCCCTTCATACGGTTTGGGCAACGTGCACGTCCTATATGTGAATAAGCTTGGCAAGGCGGTCCTCCAATAATCAGATCCACTTTTTGACTTCCTCGGATCCTGTCAATCTGGGAAAAAATGTCTTGTAGCGTCTCCTTGCCAATTTCTTCATTGATAACAGATTTGACTATATCATCAGGCACCCTGCCATAGAATTCTGTTCTTTTAATAATGCCTTTCAAATAGTTGGCATATTGCTCTAAATTATTGTTTGCTTTCAGATGGTGGTATGCCATTCGAGTACGGAGCGTGTAACAAGCAGCTGTATCCATTTCAACGTGCGCGATTGGATTAAATTCAGCACGAATGAATCCTTCAGAAAGCCCTCCGGCTCCTGCAAAAAGATCAAGATAATTAAATTGTCTGCTCATAACAAGATACTCCGCCCATTTTCGCTTTGATGGTCCTCTTCATATTACCGTCCAACGTTGAAAAAACACTAAATTTGCTTATAGGTTATTATACCGTAAAAGTGAAAAAGTATCAAGCATTTCAAGAATATAACGGAAGTAATCTGTTTTTGGTTTCCTATGGAAACTTTATGTAGGAAGTGGATGACGTGTTGCTAACAGCCGGATGAGAGCAGTGAGATGGCGGGTGTAGATATGGTCTTTTCCGTTGAATTCGAGTGTAGGCATGGGTTTCCTTTCGGCTTATTCTTTATTGTGTTCATCCGACTCAAAGATCGAATCAAACTTTATAGGTATTTCCCCTTCTTTTATTGACTGGTTCAGTGCCTCAATGTCTTCATCAGTGAGATGTGGCGGTTTTTCCATCGCTTTGATGAGGCGTTGTGCGGCGGCATTTTTTCCCTTTTCTGTCATTCCTTTTACTTGTTTATCTTTTTCAAGTTTATAATCCGCTTTTATCTGTTCGTGAGGAAGCACTCTAAGTTGAGAGGCAAGGAAACTAAGGCACTTAGACATTTGCCCGTAGACCTTGCTGAATTCGACCTCGAATGCTTCGCCGTCTGAAAGGATTTCAACAACCGTGCCGATGTCTCCGCGCTTGAGATTATGCTCAGGGACATCCTGTGTGAGCGCAACAACATCCAGGAGTTTGATTTCGCCTTTTTCTTTAGGTTCAGGCGAACTATCTATGTTTGAGGTGTTGTCGGAAGATTTGTTTTTCATGGTTTATCCTGATACGTTTCGGACATCAATTTTCACTTCTTCAAACCCACTTTCAGTTTGATCCGATGCTCCGGGATCGCCGAATTCTAAGATGTCAGAAGCCTTTACTTCCTCAATCTCACTTTCAGTTCGGTGAGACACTTCCGGCCCGTCGAATTCTAATATTTCGCGGAGCGTGATTTGCAGCGTATCCAACAATTCACTTCTCGTGCGTTCTTGGCAGGTAACCCCCCGGACTTCCAGTATCCACCCGATCCACCATCCCTCGGTCTGTCGGATAAGTGCAGTATAGGACTGTAGCATTTTTTTTCTTTTTTGTGCAAATAGTTCAGGACTTACGCAATTTTGACTATAGCCAGTTCTATTCGCTGAGATTTTTCGGAAAACACAGCGTTTCTGTACCACAGGCTAACGGTCTCCTATGGTACAAAAGAGCAGCATGCGTAAGTCCTATAGTTTATGTTCACGACGAATTTTCTTATCAATGCGACTCAATAAAATCCGTAAGTATGTTGTAGGTAAATCTAAAATTCTCGATCCCATGATTGCCTTTCTGATTTGATATAAGCATCAATTTCTTCGACCGTGCTCCCCCATGTTCCTTTCATTGAACCACTCATCTTTTGAATCAATTCTGTTTTTGCTTCGCGAGAAAGTTCACGAGGCGTTTTTTGGAGAACGCTGAATTCGACCTCAAGCTCTTGTCCTTCGGGGAGGTCAATCCTATCCAACGGTTCAATCACACCGTTTCTGTATGTTGCTTTTATTTTTTTCCTTTTCATCGTTTGTAAATCTCCATCTTTATTTAATGAGAATTAGCGATTCTTATCCTACAAGCGTGGGTATACCGATCCAATTCCACGGAAGTCCAGAGAATGTTAGACTCAGTATAGCATTAATTTGGGTGGGTTTCAATTGAAAAATGCGCGGTTGAGAAGGTAAGAGGTTTATGTCAAAAAACGGTGATAAAAGAGGGTTGTGAGGATTTTGTAGCCTGCTTTGAGGGTACCCGTGAATGTGCCGGTGATTTTGGAGGTGCCGATGCGCTTGCGATACCGGACAGGGACTTCACACACAGGGATTCCGCGTTTCGCGGCTTTCAGCTGCATCTCGACTGTCCAGCCGAAGGTCTTGTCTTGCATGTTGAGCGTAAGCAGCTCCGGGTATCGGATCGCTCGGAAGGGGCCTAAGTCCGTATAGTGGACCCCGAAGAAACGTCGTATTAGGAAACAGGCGAGCCAGTTGCCGAAACGTGCTTGCGGTAGGAGTGCCGCTTTTGCGTCGCCTTGTGTCCTGGCACCGATGACGAGTGCTGCCCTGTTTTCGAGTATCGGTTTCAGGAGGCGTGGCATGTCGGTTGGGTAGTCGCTGTAGTCGCCATCAAGGAAAACGACGATGTCTGGGGGTTGCGTTTCAAGGGCGGCGATGCCAGCGAGACAGGCGTATCCATACCCGCGCCGCGGTTCGGTGACGACGCGTGCGCCGTTACGTTTTGCGATGGCGGCAGTATTGTCCGTACAGCCGTTGTCAACGACGATAATTTCTTGGCGTGTGATTTCTCCGTTGTGTGCAGTTTTCGGGATATCGTTGATGACTTTGGCGATTGCGTTTTCTTCGTTGAGAACTGGGATGATGACTGAAACCTTCATAGATGAAAAAGAACGGAATGATGGAAGGCTGGAAGTATCATCACCGCTCTTCCACCCTTCCTTTCTTCCGTTCACCTTCCTGCTATACCGAAGTGGACGGTTCACAATCTCGCGGCAGGCTCCTGGACTGTGTCGAGTAGGCGTTGGATAACAGTATCTGAGTCAATGCCTTCTGCTTCGGCGTGGAAGTTGGTTAGGATACGGTGGCGCAGCACTGCGGGAGCAACGGATTTCACATCTTCGCAAGAGGCGTTGTAGCGTCCGCGTAGGATGGCTCTGGCTTTGGCACCTAAGATGAGGTATTGACCGGCACGGGGTCCGGCACCCCAGCGTACCCACTGTTGGATGAAATCGGGCGCGTCTTCTTCCTTTGGACGTGTCGCGCGCGCGATTTTTACGGCGTATTGCACGACATTGTCGGCGGCAGGGACACGCCTCACAATATTATGGAGTGCTATGATAGCGTGCCCGGAGAGTGTGCTTTCGAGTTCCGGTATCTCTGCCCCAGTGGTCGCCGAAACAATGTCTGTCTCTTCCGTTTCTGTTGGGTAGTCGATGACGATTTTGAACATGAACCGGTCCAACTGTGCCTCTGGTAGCGGATATGTCCCCTCTTGCTCGATCGGGTTCTGCGTGGCGAGGACGAAGAAGGGTTGCTCCAGTTGGAATTCGTTGCCACCAGCGGTGACGTGGTATTCCTGCATCGCTTCTAAGAGTGCGGCTTGTGTTTTCGGCGGTGTCCGGTTAATCTCATCTGCGAGTAGGATATTCGCGAAGATCGGTCCGTGAATAAACCGGATGGTGCGATGTCCGGTTGCCCGGTCTTCTTCAAGGACATCAGTGCCGGTAATGTCGGCAGGCATCAAATCCGGGGTGAACTGGATTCGCTTGAACTTAAGGTTCAGTATCTGCGCCAGGGTCCTAATCATAAGGGTTTTGGCGAGTCCTGGGACACCTTCGAGTAGGCAGTGTCCACCAGCAAAAAGTGCCATCAACATCTGATTGACAACTTCCTCTTGCCCAACTATAACCTTTTTGAGTTGTGCCAAGATGAGTTCTCGGCTCTCCATGAGTTCTTCTATCGCTTTAACTTCTTCAGTTGCTGGCATTTTTTAAATTATTGCCTCCTGTCTGCCCTCCTTGCGCAAGCCTCTATAGGCTTGCGGTACAATGTTTCGGGCAGGTTTTCGGTCAGTTTCAACTGGGTTTGGTAATCTGGACAGATTACCTTCCAGAGACATGCGGACTATCAGTGAGTCCATCAGTCGTTAGTAACCGATGGCTAATAGCCGATAGTTTCCGACGGCTGACAACTATTAAAATTCTTGTGTTAATATGAACCGTTTTGTTCCTCGGTTTGAGGCGATTCTGACGACATCTTTGAGATGCAGAATGTTTTGCGGTGTGACCCTCGGTGTTAGGAAACGGATGGTCTGCTGCATTTCGGCTTTGCGCTTGGATTTGGTGTAGCGGAGTTGGATTTCCGCAACTTCGGTTTTTAGTGCCTGTTCCTCTGGGACGATATCTATCTTAAAGGGGGCTTCGGTGCTGACGCTGATTTTATCCTCAAGGGTGAGTGCCTTGCCGATGGCAGCAGGGTACATTCGGCGCTCTTCACTTAAGAGTTCTGCGTAAGGGTGCTTGATGATCGGTAGTTCAAGCACGAATTGGCTGCCGATGGCGTAGAGATATTCCTTACAGGTCCAAGTGAGTTCGATGTCCAATTCGCCTCTGAATTCGGAAAGTCCGGAGACTTTGAAATTTTCCACTTTGGCGCGATCGTCGAGTTCCAAAAGTTTGTGAAGGAACTCAGATTTTTCTTCAGCCGTTTGGAGGTGTGAGAGTTGGCTTCGCAGTTTCATATTGTAGCTGCCTGTGAGGGTTAATTCCTGACGGACAGAGACGCTCATATCTTTTTTCACCGCTACGTCGGTGTGAACCTTTCTAACATTTGATGTTGCGTCGAGAGCGGGGCTCTTCTGAAAGCGGTAGAGTGTATTCTCCATACTGCCGGCTGCGCCGTTGGATTTCGTATCGCTTGCGTTTTCTGAGAAACGTGGATTGACAATCAGTGTCCATCTATCTTGGTCGCTGGCAGGGAAATCGCCGAATGCACACGTCTCTGCTGTCGGGTCGAGCCAGATGAGTTCGTCGTCTTTATCGCCTTCGACGGCGAGGATCATGTGATTAAAATAGGCGAGCGAGGGTACGGCTTCGACCTCTGATCCGCCATCGAAGAGATGTGCATTAACGCCGCGTGTATCGCCAGCAGAGATGAGGACAGGATAGGAATTAATGCCTGCAGCTTCGAGCATCGTCGAGAGGAGTGTCGTTTTGTCCTTACAGTCACCTTGTCCGACTTTCAAGACGAAGTCGGCAGGATACGGTTTGATTGCCCAAATGCCGAGTTCGAAGCCGAGGTACTGGATGTTCGTTGCGACGTATTCGTAAAGCCGTTTTATTTTTTCCTTTCGTGTCCATGCCCCAGTGAGGAGCTCTTCTGTCTTTTTCGAGATTTCGGGTGTGATCTTGTCTTGTTCCCGAATCAGGGTTGTGTACCACGTCACGAGTTTATCCCAAGAATCGAGTGAAGAGATACTGATGTTATAAGCGAGGTCTTGGGGTGCGGGCATCAGATATTCTTCGTTCAGGGCTGGTACATCTCGTGCTTCAAAGGTGTAGGTGCGGGTGTAGTTATTTTCTCTAATTGTGGGTTCAATATCGAGGAAAGATGCTTCCGGTTGTGTATCTGTGGCGGCGGAGGCACCTGAAATCTGGTAGTGGAGCTGCTTTTTCTTTGGCGTATGGACTGTGAGGCGGTAATATCGCACCGGGTGGGGGCCTTGGAAATAGACTCGCCTCCAGAATTCGCCTTGCATGACGTGTCCGACGTTATTCGTGGAATAGGCGTAGTCTATGATACAACCGTCGCTAACTTGTGGCAGTGTGAAGTACATCAGACGCGCGTCAACGTATAACCCCGCGTTCACGGCACTCGGTGGTGGAACATTGGCAATAACTTCGTTTTTGTTGAGTTCAACGAGTTCACCGGTTGGCGTTAATGTTCGGGCATGATGGATCGTGACATCGTCTCTGCCCCGCATATAAGGGATGCTCACCTCTGCGAGGTTTTTACCGTCTTCATTAAAGATTTTGGCGATGCGGCGTGTGGAGTAGATATAACGGCTTTTTTCATCGATATTGACATCGACGCTCTCCCAAAGGACGACTGCGCCCTCATCAAGGTAATCTTCTTGAGAGGGGAGTTTATCCATAATTTCTTGGATCGTTTGCTCGTCTGCTTCACTAATGTAGTTGTAAGGTAGCGAGGATCCACGATTTTGGGGATTCTCGGAAACGATTTCAGCTCCACGTCCGGGGCGTACCTCTATTTTGGTGCCTACCTCTATTTTGGTAGGTTCGTTACTGACGACTGGCTCCGATTCGGTTGGAACAGGTGTGTTTTCTATCGGGGAGCGTCGTGTCCCTAAGAACGTTTTTTCGGCGAGCGCACCATCATCTGTTTCCTCTTTTACGACTGTTAGGTTTCGAGTTGCCCGCCCGTCTCCGTTATCATCGAGATGCGGATGTTCGGTTTGAACATTTCCATCTTTCGCGTACCACGCCTCTGTTCGCGCCTGTAACAATAGAAATGCTTCTAAGACTGAGATGTCGCCATCACTGTCCGTATCGCTATCAGTAGCGGAAAAAGCATCGACAAGGACATCGCCAAACCCTGCTTGTAGCGAATAGCCTTCATTGGGTGAACTGGAGGTAATAATGATACGTCCGGGTCTGCTGAGTTGTGGCACAAGTTTGCCGCTATAGGGGAAACCGAAGATGAGAATCTGACGTTCGGCAGGGATGTTGTTTATGCGTGTTATGTATTCTGCTTCACTGATATCGCGTCCGAGCAGATTATACTTCAGGTCACCTTTGTTCGTGCGGGATGCGTGTCCGATCATGAAGAGGAGGAACCGATCTGCCGGTTCGATAGTCTCCATGAGTTGGTCGAAGGCTGCGAAGACCTGTTCACGTTTCGATTCGGTATCGACGAGTCCTTCCGCGCCAGACGCGTCCATATCTTCAAAGAGAAACGTAATTTGGTCGGGCGTATAACCGTATTCATCGGTGAGGAGTTGGTGGAATCGGGAGGTCGCATTCCAGAATGCATCGTAAAAGGATTTTTCACCGGCGGCACCCCCAATGATGAGAACGTGGTCTGCTGCAAATGCTGTTGTAGAAACCAGAATAACAGTGAAAATTACAATGAATGTTTGGCGCATTTTCTTTTTCTCCCTTAGTGTTTTTAAGGTCCCTACGTGTCGGAATTGGGTATGAAATCACCACTTTTTCCGCCAGTTTTTTTTACAAGTCTAACATCACCGATGACCATCTCCTTATCCACTGCTTTGCACATATCGTAGACGGTTAAGGCTGCGATTGAGACGGCTGTGAGGGCTTCCATCTCTACACCGGTGCGACCGATCGTTTGGATTTCTGCTTCAATCTCGATACGTGAGTTATCCGTTGCGATGCCGAGTTCGACGCGAATTGAGGTCAAGGCGAGCGGATGGCACAGCGGGATGAGTTCACCGGTCCGTTTCGCTGCCATGATGCCTGCAAGTCGTGCGACCTCTAAGACATCGCCTTTCTTCATCTTTTGTTCAGCGATTAATCGGAGTGTTTCCAGACGAGCGGTAATATGCCCGCGGGCGATGGCGATGCGCAACGTCTCTTCCTTGCCACCGACGTCTACCATTCGTGTATTGCCTTTGTCATCGAAGTGTGTTAGGGAACTGTTCATTTTTTGCTTCTTTTCATCGTTTGAGTTGGAAGATTGCAAGACTGGAAGGTTGGAAGTTCCACTATCCTTCCATTCTTCTATCCTTCCTTTCTGATATATCTATACTGGATGTGCTGCCATAATGTGTTCATATTTTTCACGGAACCTTTCAAGGTATTTGCCTTCGCCGTGATATGCCTCGACATTTTCAGGGTGTGGCTGAATCGGTTCGCCGCGTTTCAGAACGGAGGCACTGAATGCTTCGATGTCGAAAGCTTCGTTTGCTGCGTCGTGGAGTGCCTTGACCCCTGCGACTGCGGCACCGAGTGCTGCACCACCCTTTTCCACCGGCAGTGTCGGTCTGTTCCAAATGCCGGCGACCCGTCTCATGATTTCGGGACTGTCGGTTGCGCCACCGGTTACGAATAGGGGTGCTTGCGTCTGTTTTGTGAAGACAGCAGAATAGGTGTAGACAGCGGCGAGGCTTGTCTCAATGATACCCGTGTAATCTTCCGCTAATATCGGTTGACCAACGGAACGAATCAAGTCAAATGCACCAGAGACCGGAAAGGATTCAGTTTTCGGTTGCCAAAACGTCATGAACTGCCCTGGTGCGACTTGCTTTAATGCTGCCTCTGCAGGCGCGTATTCCGCTTTCGCTAAACCGTAACTATTTCTCACTGCATCCCAGACCATGGCACCGTTCGTGCGGCACCCGAACATGAAAGGACGGTTGATGCCGTCATACATAGCGTTGGCGAATCCTTCGGGATCGAGTGTGTCGCCGTCGGTTGATACCATGTTGACGAAACTGGTACCGAGGCTTAAGAGATCACCGGCGATGGGGACTTTCGCCTGCGGGTTATCGCCGGAACCTGCTATAACGGCGCAGTTTCCATCAAAACCGTATTTTTCTACGTAGTATGCAGCAACGGTTCCGACGATGGAATCTGGGCGCGCGAGTGCCGGTAATTTCGATTGGAGTGTTTCCTTGCCTCCGGTTAATCCGTCCGATGTTGCTGCCAGCAACGCCGAATCCCACGTCTTTGACCGGTAGTTCATCAGCGACATGCCGCATCCGTTTCCGTAGTCGACGGGGACGTTTGCGTTACCTGTTAGTACGGCTGGAATGAAACTGCTAATCAACTGAATCTTTGCTGTCGCCGCATAGTGTTCAGGGTGCTGTTCCGCGACACGCCGGACGACTGCGCCTGTGAACCGAAGCGGGGCATCAGAACCGGAGAGATTAATCATCTCTGCTTTGCCGCCAACGCCATTTCGGACAGCGTCAGTTTGCGAGACTGTGTTGGCAGTCATCCATATCGGGGCAGTCGGATATGAGAAAGTATCCGATAGAAGCCTTTTTAATTCGGGCGCATTGCTTTCCGGTTTTTGCAGGTCGGAGAATATATTCGCTGCGTTTCGGTTCAGATAAACGTGTCCGTGCTGTTGCCCGGATGTGTTGATAGCAACGATATTCTCTAAGGCGACACCCGCCTCACGCATATCGGTGAACATGGCATCGAGTGATGCCAGATACATCAACGGCGGTTGTTCGGCTTCACCGTCTTCTCTCGGCGGTAAGATATAGTCCTCTCCGATACCGAATCCGTTGAGTCTTGTATCGGCGCGGTAATCGAGCGAGTGCTCAAAGCATTTTTCTGCTGTGTCGATATCAATGACGATAGCGGATAGGCTTTGCGTGCTTGAATCTAAACCGAGTGTGAGTCGTGAATTTTTGTGTTTAGTCACTGAAACGGTTCCTCATCCATAGTCCAATTAAATTGAGGGTGTTTCACAAATCGTTAATTTTTATCGAAAGACAGTTTTGATGTGTGTGATGTTTCGCGTCGGCAACCCGCATCGGACATTCATCAGCATTGCGAGCTGCAACAACAAAATGCCGATGCCTAAAAAGGTGGA
>JAJDTJ010000130.1 GCA_022827225.1 Candidatus Poribacteria bacterium
GATGCCCGATTGAGATTAAAAGATCGTCACAAATCGTATAAAGTGCTACAATAGTCAAGTCCATGGGGTTCTCCTTTTGTTTTTGCGTTAAAAACACTATAAAGGATATCCCATGGATTTACAAGTGGCAACTTGGGTTATATTATGGAACCCGTAAAAGTTGGTGTAATCGGATGCGGTGTCATCGGAAGTAGACATCTGAGTATTGCATCAGAAGCATCGCATATTGAGTTGGTTGCGGCGGCGGATTTAATCGAGAGCAATAGAGCCAGGGCAACTGAACGTTTCAACCCGCCGAAAATGTATGACAACGACATCGATCTACTTGACGACGGTGATGTCGAAGCGGTGGTACTTGCGTTTCCGACGCAGTACCGTACTGAGGTTGCCTTGCGTGCTTTTGAAAGAGGCAAGCACGTCCTGATTGAAAAACCGATTGCGATGAATGTTGCTGAGGTTGAACAACTCATCGCTGCGCGTGGTGATTTAATTTCCGGATGCTGTTCCTCGCGTAACCGTTTCAGACCAGCTGCCGAGCTTGCAACGCAATTTATCACGTCAGGCGGTTTGGGCGAACTTCGGAGCGTACACTGTCGCGCGCTTAGAGGTGCCGGGAAAGAACCGGGGACCCCGCGTCCGGCTTGGCGGTTGACGAAGGCTCTCAACGGTGGCGGTATCCTTGTTAACTGGGGGTGCTACGACCTCGATTATCTGCTCGGTATTACAGGTTGGCAGCTCAAACCGCAGACGGTATTTGCGCAGACGTGGACGATACCACCGGTATTTGAATCACATATTGCCCCGGGTTCCGATGCGGAGACGCACTATACTGCGCTCATCCGATGTGAAGGGGGTATTGTGCTCAGCGTCGAACGCGGCGAGTTTATGACGATGCACAGCCACGAAGGTTGGGAAATTATCGGCACGGCGGGTTCGCTCAAATTGACTATGGGTGATGGAAAATCGGAAAACATTATCTATGACCGAACGACCACAGAAGGCGGTGTTGAATCGACATCTCTCTCGGAAGTGGGGGATGCACCAGAACCGAAACACAGTACGCCGTTATCAGATTTCGCTGCCGGTATACGAGAGAACCGACAACCTTTGACCCGTCTGGAAAACGCGCTTGTTTTGCAGCAAATAACCGATGCTATCTATGCCTCTGCGGAAACCGGAAAGGCTGTAGAGATAGAAGAATGAAATCCTGCGGATGTGCTGGCGAGGTTGGTCCCTCGCCAGTGGTTGTGTGGGGCTGCCTTTATACAAAGATTTTCTCGGCAACGACGTTAGTGAAGTTCTTACCCATGACCCGGTAGCCTTCTGCATCGGGATGTAAGTTATCTGGGAGCAAATGGACGAAGTCGGCGCCGAAGACGCTTAATCCGTCAACATAATGGACTTGTGTATCGCCGTGTGTTTGAAGTGCCTCAGCAGCGGCTTGTACTTCTTCACGCATCCGTTTGAGATGGAATCCTACAGTGTTTGGATTTTCCTCTCTCGGCGGGCAACAGATAGGTGACATCAGCACGATCGGTATATCTGGATGTTTCTCACGTATAATCTGGACTGCGCCGATGATTGCTGGTCGGAAGGCGCGGGGTCCCAAACTGGAAGCACCTTGGATGTTGATACCGAGGCACATTGAGATGTAGTCGGCAGGTAAATCGCGAATCATCCGTGCCACCATTGCATCGAGATGGCACTGTCCACCGTAGCCGAGACAGGTCAGATTCAGCCCGTGTGTGCGTGCGACGACTGCTGGCCACGTCTGTGTCGGTGAGGCTGCAGCACGGCACTGCGTGATGGAGCTTCCGTAGGTAATCCACCGTGGTCGTGTATCGGTGAATGCCTCCAAAGTTGCCCCCTCATCTATTTCTAAACTGCGGAGTTGAAACTGCCCGAATTGTGGCAGCCACAGCTCAATCAATTTCTCGTCATCAGACAAGCCTTTAAAGGCGAAACTATCCTTCTGTTTCAGGTCAATTGCATCTATTTGTTCTCCATCACAACAGAGATCGAGTATTCCGGCGCCGTTTTGCGGTACGATACTCCCTGAAACTTGCGTTGTGTTGCTCTGAAAGCTGATACGAACGCCTGCGGGCATTGCTGAGCGTTCAAGTAAGGGTTCCGGGAACAGGAGATGTGATGGATGGGGTGTACGCCACGGCATCACCCAGTCCTCGGTTTTTTGTAGGGAGACCGCGCCCTGCCAAGTTAATTGTGGTGCATCTGGTTTCAGTTGCATGATATATCTCCTCTTACATTGCATCAATGACGGCGCGCAACTGTCGGATGCCGTCTAACATATCTTCTGGTTGTCCCCAGTGTTCAATGCTCGCTGCGCCATTGAACCCATCCGCGACGAGTGTTTCGAGGATCTGTGCGTAGCGTAATCCTGTGTCGCCGATTGGGTCAAGATTCTTCTCACGATTCGGTTTGACATGGAGATGTCGTACGAGTCCTTTAATATGTGCATATCCGTCTGGTAACGGATTTTCGCCGCAGTGTAACCCGTTATTGACATCCCAACATGAGGTGAGCGCGGGACTATTTCCGAGTGCATCGATGACTGCCCGTGTCTCTTCGCAGCTACCGGCAAGACATGCGCTTTCGTTTTCAAAACAGAGCGTAACGTTGCCACTCTCTGCGACCGGAACGACAAGCGAGAGTTTTTCGACGATACGTTCCATATAGTCGTTAATATCTGGACGTGGTGCGCCTTTCGTCCGACGGTTCGGATTCCAGAATGTGAACCCGCGAATTACTTGCGTATCGAAGGCGTGTGCGAGCGTGACCATTCGGTCAAAATGCTTCCGGTGTTGGTCGTATTCTTGTGAGTCGTCAATTGAGCATTTCCCAAATGGTGAGCCGATACTGGCAACGCGGATGTCGTAACGACTCAGGACATCTTGCACGCGCTGGACATCATCATCGTCAATTTCGGTTACGTGTTTGCTCCAAACACCGCCGCGTATTTCGACGGTGTTGGCACCGGCTTCAACGCCGAGTTTAATGGCTTCTTCAAAATCGGTTTTAGAAACTTCGTCAGCAAAAAAGCAGACATCAATCATCAGAAAAGGACTCCTTCTACAATTGAACTTACGCAAAATTGGCGTACATGCTAAAACCTCGTCATCAGACATAGTGGGTTTGCGTAAGTCCTGAGTTTATCACAATTTTTTCAACGCTGTCAAAAGCTGCTCGGTCCCCGTGCGGTCTCCGAACTGAATATCGAGGGACTTCCATGCAACGCGCCCATCCGTGTCAAGAATATAGGTTGCAGGACGTGCTATGTCTGTGTTAGTTATGTCGATAACATTATAAGCCGTAATCGTCTCTGTATCTTCATCTGAGAGTAGGAGATAGGTTATTTGGAGCGACTGTTGCGTTGAATCCACAAGCGTCAGATGATCCGCGCTGATAGCGATCAATTCAGCCCCTTGTGCCTGAATATCTTCGTACCCTGTCTGCAACTCGCCGAGTTGCGTTTGACAGAACCCTCACGTCCCGGTCCGGTAGAAGACAATGACGAGTTTTTGCCCGCTGTAGTCCGAAAGACTGTGGTTATTTCCTTTAGCATCTGGCAGTGAAAATTCGGGTGCTAATGCTCCAATCGCCAGTCCTTGCCCTTCAGGAAGCTGCGGGGTTGTGTCTTCTTCGGATTGAACGATAACTTGTGAAGCCTGTTCGGATCTGTTGCAAGCGGGGCACAGGAAGATGATAGCGGTTAACAGGATTGAAAGGTTTATGAAACGCCAACTGCCCGAAAAAGGTGTTTTTCGCTTCGGGTGTATCGGATACTTTGCTATTAATTTTGATTCCATGTTTCACGGCTCCCTTCGTGGTTTTGTGAATGCATCCAGTTTTGAACATCGTTGCGCATCTTTTCGAGCAGTGGACGCATATCTGTATTAAAGGCTAAGTTGTCGAATTCATACGGGGCTTTTGTTAAGTCGTATAATTCCTCGACTGGGTGGTATTGTGTGAGATAGACGAGTTGTGCGGTTTGCGGGTCGGTTTCTTCAATGCCATGGGTTAGTAGTCCTCAGCAGATGGGAACGGCTTGGGTTTCTGAGGGTTCTCGATTTTCATTTCAACGATTTCCGGCGGAAATTGTGTACAGACGATCCGATCCTTCATCACCCATCTGAAGTTGTGCCAGAAACGTCTGCTTGTCTTGATGATTTCTGGGTTCGTATAGACACCAGCGATGGCAATACGGCTCTGATCTGTTTTGTTTGGTGGACTATAGTGCCAAAGACTGCTGTGCCAGATGACGACATCTCCGGTATCTAATTCGATGTGATGTACGCCGTTTTTTTCGATCATCTTTTGAACATTTTCGCGTGGTAGTTCGCCGTGTATACTATCGGGATACAGGACGTGTTCAACGATCTCGGTTTTGTGGCTGCTGGGTATGAACTGCATGCATCCATTTTCTCGGGTTGCGGGTTCGAGGGGTGTCCAGAAGTTGAAAGGTTCTGTTTCGCCGTCGCGCCAGAGTCCGTTATCTTGGTGCCACGGTGTTGCGCTGCCGGTGCGTGCGGGTTTAAGGAAGCAGCTATTGAATTTCATAATAATGTCGTCCCCGAGAAAATAGCGTGCGATGTTGAGTATTTCAGGTGAGGCATGTATATTATGCCATATCAGGGGTGCTTGTACGCAGAAGTTGCTGAGTTTGCGGTAGCGTGCGATGCGTCCTTGTGGCGAGTCTTCCATCGGATCCATCGGATCCATATCAGCGACTTGTCCGGGATCGGGTAGCATGATGTGGTTGCGGATCACGCCGCGAAGTTCAGCTGCCAGTTCTTTGGGTATAATGTTGCGAAGGATAAAGTATCCTTCGTTCTCATATTGCGTTTTTTGTGCGGGGGTTGGTTGCCATTGCGTCATTTTAATACTCTTCCTCGAATTGTAAGTTCCAGATATGTCTTGAATGTTTGTCTATAAGTTAGGTAAAGATGTCTTGAACCTGACATTTGAACCCTTCAACAACATCCGCCCCATTGAGAATATCGGTTCCACGTAAAACGGTAAAATCTTTATTCGAGCGGTAAACCTCCACTGTTTCTCGCCGTGGATTAATAACCCACACCATCCTACAACCGGCAGTTAACCACTCTTCTACCTTCTCGGCAACTTCAGCATAAGTATCGCCGGGGGAAATAACTTCAACAGCCAAATCCGGTGCGCCTTCCCAATAGCCTCTGACAATTCCTTGCTGTTCAATTGATGCCTGACTGACAAAGGCAGCATCTGGAGCACGGACTGTATCTGGGTTTTGAGCAATTTTAAAACCTGTTTCGGCACCACATACATATCCTAATTTATGCGTTTTAACGTGGACGTTGAGTCTACTTCCGATTTCGGCGGCGCAGATGCCGTGTTCAAATCCGGCGGGTGGCATTTTTTGTAGTACTCCTTTCACGAGTTCATAACGAGCACCATCATTAGGCTGCTTAGCCAGATCATCAGCCGTTAAAAGGTTAGACTTCGCGGTGGGTGATGTGGATGTTGATTGATTCAGTTCCATGTCTGCCACAGTGTCTTCCTCCTGTTGATAATATATGAGTTTAGCAGAAAAGAAAAAATGTGTCAAGGATAAGGTGTTCAGTTTTTTTCTTGAAGGGTTTAGAAAAATATGATAAATTAGAAGAAACAAATATGGTTTTGTGATTTAACCGATGCTGACACAAGAGATGGTAGCCGATGTCCCGTCAGATCCGGGGGTCTACTTTTTCCGTGGAGCCACGGGGACGGTCCTCTATATCGGCAAGGCGAAATGTTTACGAAAACGGGTGCGTTCTTATCTCCATAAGGTGAAAAAGCGCCCAAACAAAATCAAACGGCTTATCCGTTGGACGACCGATGTTCGGTATCAGGTATGTCGTTCAGAGCAGGAAGCGCTCTTTTTGGAGTCACGGTTAATCCAAGAATATCAGCCGACTTATAATACTGCGATGAAGCATGGACGGCGGGATTGGTATATTCGGATAGACGTTGGTGAGGATTTCCCGCGCCTTGATCGTGTGTCTGAAACACAGCCGGACGGTGCAAGATATTTCGGTCCGTTGTCGAGTCGGCACTGGACAGATGAAGCGATTGACGTTTTACAACGGATATTTCCGGTGCGTACGTGTGAAGGGGAAATCGTCCCGGATCCCGAGTTTCGCGCGTGTTTTCAATTCGAGTTAAAGCGTTGTGATGCGCCTTGCGCCGCATTGATTACGCGCAAAAATTATGGAGAGATGATCACAGATATTGTTGATTTGTTGGATGGTGAATATGAGAAAGTGCAGAACCGTCTGGTCTCTAAGCGGGACGACGCGTCGGAAGCACTTCAATTTGAGCGTGCTGCTGCGCTTCATAAGCAGCTGCAACGGATCGAAAAAGTGTTCACGTTTTTAGATGTACACCGGCGGTGAACGCATGGCAAAAGAAAAAACTTCAAAACATATCCTTGGTGGACACGATGGTACGGCACGGTGCCGCTGTGGTCGGCTTCGTTACCCGCGCTATCAGTTGTGTCCGAAGTGTTATTACGATGGCCCACAAGTCTCTCCAAACTCTAAAAAATTGTCTCGTGAAGAGTTGTTGAAGATGCAGACTCCGAAACGGATGTCGCTTCCGGATCGGCATGAGCGGATCCGGTTCTTGGAAAAACGGTATGGTGTCCAGTTACGAGGGCAGGACATCCGTTTCATGAAAAATTCGCAATTATACGCGTTATCGGAACAAGCAGGTTATCGTCGTCGGTAAATTCCTACGTATTTGGTAGATAATCTCGAATTTGTAAAAAATATGTTGCCAAGAAAGTTGATATGGGGTACAATATTGTGAACAAATAACTATTCAAGGAGGTTAATCCATGCATATTGTACGATTATCGCTGATTTGCCTTATCGCTTTTGCGTTCATGGTTGGTTGTGGCATGATAGGAGAGAAGGCGGAGATGTCTACTCCTGCTACGGCTACAGATAGTGCCGCCATGGAATCTGATGCGACGGGTGCCAGCGACGCAGCAGAAGCCGTGGAGGAAGCCGCCATTGAAGAGATTACACTGAATGTCACGGGCATGACATGAGGCTCGTGTACCAGTGCGGTGCAGGGTGCACTTAGCCAGGTTCCCGGTGTCTCTGAAGTGGTGAGCGTTTCTGACGCGAATAACACAGCTGTTGTAAAAATTGAGAAGGGCAAAGTTACAACTGATGCCCTGATTCAGGCTGTTGAAGCAGATCCGCGTTTCAAAGCGACGGTCTCTAACTAACAGCATATAAGGGCGGGGTTCCCCGCCCTTTCTATATGAACCCGTATTTTCCTTGTAACCTTAATCGGATATAGTTTAACTGACAGGACTTACGCATTTTTGACTACAGTCTGTTCTATTAGATGAAATTTCTCGGAAAACATAGCGTTTTAGTGGCACAAACTGGAAAGTTTATGCTACAAAAGAGCTGCATGCGTAAGTCCTAACTGATTAGAATTGAAACTGCAAAGAGGTGATCAGCGGATCGCTCCTACAGTTCAGATAGGAGATAAACCTATGCGTCATTTAAACGTGAGAACGCTATTCGTCTGTCTCGCCGCACTTTTGTTTATTATCGCCTGTGCGGACAACCAACAGAAACAGGCGGAAACGGAAACTCAAACGACAGAAACACCGCAGCAAACAGTAGAAACACCGAGTCAGACAGCAGCGGCAAACATTGAAGAAGTTACACTAGCTGTCACAGGTATGACGTGAGGTGCGTGTACCAGTGCGGTGCAGGATGCACTGACAAAGGTTAGTGGCGTTTCGGAAGTGGTGAGTGTTTCTTTTGCGGATAACACGGCTGTGGTGAAGATTGAGAAGGGAAAAGTTGAGACAGACGCGCTCGTGAAAGCAGTTGAAGGTGCTGGAGCCTTTACTGCGCAAGTCGCCAACTAAATTTAAATTGCGAAATTTGAAACGTTTCGGTTAATTCGTATGGCGAGGTTTGAATACCTCGCCATTTTTTCGTAGGTGAGAAGATGAGAGACCGGAAAACTTATCATGAAGCCTACAAGCAACAACAAATCGGCGGCGTTAGAAACCTACCAGTGCAGGAAAGGGTTGTTGTTCACTCTTCACTCACTAAGGGGGCCAATTGATTTTTTCCGTTTTAGGATGATAACCTACTGATTCTTGGCGTAAAGCGGATTTTCAAGTAGCGATTGGACTTCGTAGATGGAGCCTTTTAACTCGGCGTACGGTTCCGGCATACGCACTGGGGCTGCTACCATACGAGGTTGATTTGTCGGTTCGCCACGGATAATGAGATCGTTGAAGGTGTCCCAATCGGGGATGCCTTTCAGGGGCCAAGCGTCTACCGCGCAGTATTGGAACAGAAGTAAGCGGCGCGGTTTGTCAGAGGTATTCGGGGCGGAGCCGTGCAACGCTCGGACGTGGTGGATCGTGATTCCGCCTGCTCTCAATTCAATAGGTACGGCGCCGTCCGGTATGAAATTGGGGTCAGTAACCGCCCCGATAAATGCGCCGTTCTGATGATGATCCAACGTTGGTCCCTTGTGTGAACCTGGGATTATCATCAATGCTCCGTTCTCGACGGTCATATCATCAATAACCACGCCGACAGCGAGCAGATCGTCGTTGGTGTGTGGATAAAAAGCCCAATCCTGGTGCCATTCGACCGGACTCCCAAATTCAGGGTATTTCATATTCAATTTATGCCCGTTATATCGGACTCCGGATCCGATGAGTTGTTCCACAATATCCAGAATTTTGGGGTGCCGTAAGGTTTGGTCGTAGACGGTGTGGTAGAGTGCCGGACTTTTGATACGACGCACGCGCGGATTCGCTGCAGTATGCCCGGGTTCCAGATCGAAGATGTCGGTATGTTCGTTGACTTCTCTCGATTTTTCAACAAATTCATTGGTAACCCGTTGAAGATCCGTAACTTCTTCCGCTGTTAGCACTGCCTCGATACCGATATAACCGTTCTTCTGATAAAAATCACACTGTTCTTGCGTGAGCATTGTTTTCTCCTCCTAACGAAATTATGCTGTTATTATTGTACCTCAAATCCCTTAAAAATTTCAACTGATAGTTAACAATTTCTGATAAATATCCTGTACCTTTTGGACATGCATATCGATGCCAAATGCTTCCTCAGCATGTTTCCTTGCTGCTTGTCCGATACGCATGCTTCGGATCGGATCGTTGGCGAGCTGAATAATCTTGTTTGCGATTCCGTCTATTGGATCCAAAGGCACAACGTAACCCGTTACCCCGTGAACAATCATCTCGGTGGTACTACCGATTGGTGTGCCAATGACAGGCTTGCCAGTCGCCATCGCCTCTGCGATCACACTTCCCGCTGAAAGCGTTACGAGAAGATCGAGCTCCTGCATGACGTTAGGCATATCGGTGCGGTGCCCTCTGAAATGAACGAATTCTTGTAGTTGATATTTCAGTACCCATTGGCGGATATCCTGTTCGTAGGCGCGGTGTTCAGGCGTATTTAATGCGGCACCGATAATGTGGAACTGAACGTCTTTGTTTTGTGCGACGACTGCGGCGGCTATCTCAATGAACTCTTTTTGGCGTTTGAATGGCTCAATCCGTCCGACGATACCGACGACATATTCTGTCGAGCGTTCGGGTCGATCGAGGGATTGAAAAGCGTCTAAATCGACACAATTCAGGACGAGATCAATCTTTCGTGCATCAATTCCGGCTTGAATCAGTGCGGTTTTGCTCTTCTGAGAGATAGCGATAATCCTGTCCATCTGATTGAATTTATATTTTCGGACTTGGGCGGTTGTCAGAAGCGTCCGAACATGTGAAATAACGGGGATTTCCAACCGTTTTTTCAGGGAGCATAGATACGGGTTAAACCACGAATCAGAGGTATGGACGAGTTTCGCATTGTGCGTTTTGGCGAGTGTAGCTAATTTTTCGACGGCGCGATACCTTGCTATTAGCGATTTCATCTTCCGCCACGAGGGCAGTGCAAGGATGACTGTCGGAATGTCGGCACATCTAAGGTGCTCCACGAAAACACCGTCGTCAGGACAGACGACAAGCGGTTGGTAATGTTCTTGATCAATATTTGTGGCGAGATAAGCGAGTTGCTTTTCACCGCCACCGATGCTTGAACCGCAATGGCTGAGGTAGAGTATCAGTTTTTTTCCCATGCGTCCGCCTGTCCATCACGCAAGTTGTTTTCAGTAGAGAGTTGGGTGCCCACAAATTAGACGGGGAAATCAAGCTGCTGATCCCGGAACACCTGACTCACCGATCGGTGTTGATGTACCCTCAATATCGCTTGAGAGAGGAGCGGTGCAATAGAAAGCACCTTAATTTTTCCATCCAACTGCTTTTCAGCTGGCACCGGAATCGTATTGGTAGTGACGACTTCACGAATTGATGGGTGATCCAGACGTTCCAACGCCGGCCCGACCAATATCGGGTGTGTGATACTCACATAAGCAGGTTCAGCACCGGCTTCCGCTAATGCTATGGCTTGTTGCTGAATAGTTCCACCGGTTTGTATTTCATCGTCGGTGATAATTGGGGTTTTCCCTTCGACCTCTCCAACAAGCTCGACGAATTCAACGCTTTGTCCATCGATACCGGTTCGTCGTTTGTGCATAATGGCTAACGGGAGCCCAAGCATATCGGCGTATTTTTCTGCTAACTTGGCACGCCCTGCGTCTGGCGCAACAATTACGCCATTTTCGACCTGCTTCTCTCGGAAGTAGTTTACCAAAGTTGGTACGGCAGTGAGGTGATCCATGGGGATATCAAAGAAGCCTTGGATCTGTGGCACATGTAGGTCCAGAGCCATGACCCGACTCGCGCCTGCTGTCGTCAATAGATTGGCGACGAGTTTCGCGCTAATCGGTTCGCGCCCTGTTGTTTTGTGATCTTGACGGGAATACCCAAAGTACGGAATAACCGCGGTAATCTGCCGGGCTGACGCACGTTTCATGGCATCAATCGTGATGAGCAGCTCCATCAGATTTTCGTTGGCAGGTTGACTCGTTGGCTGAACAACATAAATATCCGTGCCTCGGATACTCTCCTCAATCTGAACGCGAGTCTCAAGGTTCGGAAACGGCTCAATTGTAATTTTGCCGAGTTCAACGCCTAAAATCGCAGCGATCTCTTTCGCCAATGCCGGGTTCGCGCTGCCAGCGAATAGCCTGAAATCGTCGTTAACTTGCTGGTCAATCGGTGTGGACATGTCAAAACCTCCTTATGCTGGGGTACGCTTATCTCTCAAATATAGTTTACTAGAGTAGGAAAAACAAAAGCAGTGCCAGAATTATAACAACAACAAAACCGCCTATGGATTCAAGGACTTGAGTGCGTTGACTTTTCGCTTTGTACCTATCCGTGTACAAAATTATATATTCAGGTGGTTTTCCAATCAACCGTGAATGGGGTGGGTTGGGTTCATGGACAGAAGCAATAAGGACCCCGAGTATGCCACCAAAAAACCCAATGAAAAACCACTGAACCGTCTTGGCGTTGGATTCCGCATCTTGTTCAGCCGTTAATTCGGCATCTGCTAAGGTCGGTTGCAGTTGTTGATCATTCATTTTAACGGTTCCTCTTTACAATTTGTGAATGCTATTATGGCACTAATGATTCACCTGTCATCTCTGTGGGTTGATCTAAACCGAGGAGGCGGAGTGCTGTCGGTGCGATGTCGGCGAGTCGTCCACCTTCACGGAGTTGTTGTCCTCTGCGTTGGTTATCAACAACGATGAGGTCAACATCGTAGGTCGTATGTGCTGTGTGGATACCTCCGGTTTCTGGATCAATCATCTGCTCACAGTTTCCGTGGTCAGCAGTGACGATGAGTGCGCCGTCTTTTTTCAGCACGGCATCAACGATTTTTCCTACGCCTACATCAACCGCTTCAACTGCTTTAATAGCGGCGGGCAGGGAACCTGTATGTCCGACCATATCGCCGTTAGCGTAGTTGAGTACTATCAAATCATATTTATCGGAACCGATCCGGCGTAGCATCTCTGCCGTTACACCTGGTGCTGACATCTCCGGTTTCTGGTCATAGGTGGTTACGTCACGTGGAGAGGCAATGATCTGCCGATCTTCGCCTTTGTAAGGTTCATCTCGATAGTCGTTGAAAAAGAAAGTAACGTGCGGAAATTTCTCAGTTTCTGCGCATCGGAACTGCGTGAGTCCCGCCTCACTAACATAAGCACCGAGCGTGTTTTTCATTTTGGGAGGTTTTTTGACCGCTGCTTCAACAGGCATACCTTGTTCGTACTCGGTCATTGTAACAAACTTAACGTCAGGTTTGCGATTCCGTTCAAAACCCATCTGTCGCGTGACACCGTCTTTTCCTTCGGCTTCATACGGAAATTCGTCAAGACAGAAGGCTTTGGTGAGTTCTCGCGGTCGGTCGCCACGGAAGTTATAGAAGATAACTGTATCGCCATCGGCAATACGCTGGAGCGGTTCACCGTCGGTCCCAAGCACGACAGTCGGACGGATAAACTCATCGCCTTTTCGGTTGGTATCATCAGGGTTCTCGTAATAGTTGCTGTAGGCATCTGTGGCGGTTATGACCCGTTCGCCTGTGCCTTCGGTTAAAAGGCGATATGCTACCTCAACGCGTTCCCATCGGTCATCTCGATCCATGGCATAGTAGCGCCCGATAACGGAGGCGATTTGACCGATACCGATCTCTTTGAGTTTCGCTTCAATCTGTTCACAGAATCGGATACCGAGATCGGGTTGGCAGTCCCGTCCATCGCTGAAATTGTGAATCAACACCTGATTTGCCTTGAGTCCGTTCTGTTTAGCGAGTGTGAGGAGTCCATAGAGGTGTTCCAATGCGCTGTGAACACCGGCATCGCTTGCTAAGCCGATGAGGTGGAGATGCGTTTGGTGTTTTTTGGTGTGTCCGATTGCGTCTAAAAGGACTTTATTTTCTGCGAATTCGCCGGAGCGGATCATGGTGCTAATGCGTAAGAGTTCTTGATTAACGATGCGTCCTGCGCCGATATTCTGATGCCCGACTTCGCTGTTGCCGATGACACCGGCAGGTAGACCGACATCTTCTCCGGAGGTATGGATCTGAACGTGTGGATAGTTCTGCCTGAGCCAATCATCTACAGGTGTCTTTGCGAGATGAACGGCGTTGACGTTGTTAAATTCGGGGTACGGGTTATGTCCCCAACCGTCTCGAATGATGAGGACGACGGGGCGTTTCTGTTGGGTTGTCACGCAGTTTCCTTCCTAATTGTAAATATTTGTGAAATTCTGTTTTAAACGTGCTATACTATTTCAAGCTTCCGGAAATTTGACGAGGGTGTAAATATCACGCATGGCAAGCTTACAGCGGTTTGAAAGCAGGTGTATCACCGCATCTATCTTCCGAAATTCTGTCGGTATCCATTGGGTATCTCGGCGCAGATAGCGTTCAACGTGGACACGGTTTTGGGAGATGAGCATGTATTCTTGCAAGGAGTCCAGCTGCTTATAGTGCTCAAATTTTTCACCACGATCGAACGCTGCAGTTGATGGAGAAAGGACCTCTACAATAAGAACCGGGTTGATGAGCGTATCAAAGGTGTCATCTTCAAAACGGGGTTCACCGCAGACGACAACAATATCAGGATAGAAATAGGATGTCGGTTGGCGAATCTGGACACGCATATCGCCGGGATAGATTTCGCATCCTTGTGCCACCAATTGGGTGTAAAATTGATTTGCGATATTCATGGTAATAAGATTATGGGCGCGACTTGCCCCTGACATAGCGATTATATATCCGTTGTGGTATTCGTTCTTAAAGGGCTGCTTGCGTTCCCAAGTGAGGTATTCCCCAGGGGTCAGATATGTTTGTGCTGTAAGCGTTGACATGCTTGCCTCCATGAATCAACCTTTTCGTCAAATTATTTTAACAAATTTTTAAGGAAAAATCAAGATGTCATTCAAATCTATCTTTATTGCTGTTTTTCTTGGGACCGCCCTGATCGTCACTGCTCTAATTTTCAATGCGAACCGCCCGGCAACGGACACCAGCCAGCCGAGTCCGGACTTTGTGCGGGCGACGGGGAAATGTGCAACATGCCACCGGCGAGAGACATCGGCTGTTATTCACCAGTTTGAACGCAGTGAGCACGCGAAACACGGGGTGAGTTGCCTGGATTGTCATCATGCTGTAGAGGGACAAGAGCAACAAGCGCATCGAGGGTTTACTATCGCTAAACATCTGACCTCGAAGAATTGTAGCGAATGTCATTCAACGGAATATACGCAATTTTTACGGAGTCGACACGCCGCGCCAGCCTGGGCTGCAGTATCCGGTGCAAGAGACTTTACGGCAGAACAGATCGCCTTTGCCGAAAAATACCACAAAGGTGCTGTCGAGCGTCCTGCGAATCCGTTGGCGATTGCGGAAGGCGAAAGCGCGATTAACGTCGGCTGTTTGGGTTGCCATGATATAGGCAAACCCAATGCTGACGGTTCCATCGGCACCTGTACAGATTGCCATGCAAGGCATTCGAGTTCCGTGGCACTGGCGCGCGAGCCGGAGACATGTGGGCAATGCCACATGGGACCTGACCATTCGCAGCTTGAAATCTACGGTGAATCCAAGCACGGTGTCCTTTACAATGCGCAGCATGCAGATATGAATCTCACCGCAGCACCGAAATCGTTAACGACAGCAGACATGTCGGTGCCGACATGTTCGACCTGCCATCTGAGCGGTTTAGACGGTTTGAATGTTACACACGATACAACTGAGCGGCTTTCATACTGGCTATTTGCGGCTGTTTCCGATAAACGCCCCACCTATCAACAGGGACAGGATGCGATGAAAGAGACCTGTCTAAAATGCCATGCGCGTTCACAAGTCGAAAAATTCTATCAGGAGGCGGAAGGCGTTGTTGCGGATACGAACGAGAAAATTAACGAAGCCGTTGCTCTGATGAAATCCCTTCGGGAAGACGGTATACTCACAAGGACACCTTTTGATGAGCCGATTGAGTTCCTCTACTTCGACCTCTGGCACTACTACGGTCGGACGGCGAAGCACGGTGCTTTTATGGGCGGCGCTGACTTTGTGCAGTGGCACGGAAATTATGAACTTTTGTTAAAGATGACGGAGATGAAACAAATTGCCAAAGAACTCAGGGAAAATGATAGCAAACGGTAAGGGATTCGCTGCCAGATTGCTTGACATTTTTATCACTGTGAACCTTGCGTTTCTGGCAATCGATGTGTTTGTTGCACACTCCGTTAACGCGTTTGCACACACTGCGGAATGGATTCCTTTCTATTTCTCGTTGGGTGCATCCTGCTTGCTTGTGTTAACGGTATTCACGCCGAGAAAGCGATGGAAACAGTGGTGTCGGTTCGGCATCGGGTTCGGTGCTATTTGCGTTGGTGTCGCAGGCATGCTCTTTCATCTGAATAGCCATTTTTTTTCGGATCTGACCCTTAAAAATCTCGTTTATACGGCTCCGTTTGTGGCACCCCTTGCTTTTACGGGCGTGGGATTCCTTTTAATTATGAACGGCATGATCAGCGATACCGATTTAGAGTGGTCCGAATGGGTCGTTTTCATGGCGGGTTTCGGATGGTGTGGCAATTTCATTCTCTCCGTTTTTGACCATGCGCAAAACGGTTTCTTTAATCCGTCTGAATGGTTGCCGGTCTTTACAAGTGCGCTCGCTGTCGGGTGTTTGGTGACGCTTTTCTTTGTGCCGCGCCACTCCCATTTTCTTAAATTTTGTGTGGTGGTGCTTGGGGTCAACTTCATCGTCGGAATTGCTGGATTTTTCTTCCACATCGGGGCAGGTTTGCAAGTAGCGGCGGTTAATCGGATGGAGGGATTCCTCTACGGTGCTCCGGTGTTTGCACCGTTCTTGTTCCCGAACCTGTCGCTACTTGCTATGTTAGGTATCTGGAAATTGTCCAGTAGAAATTGAGGGCTGCTATTTTATGCCTGTTTTTAGTTTCCCCCATGTTGTGGTGAGTTTTCCACGGGCTTCGACATCCTGTGGTGTCTCCATCACTTTTTGGATGTCTGCTTCACTCAAAGTTCTGTCATAGAGTCGGACTTCGTCGATTTTGCCTGGGAAGAAATCGGTTGGTCGGCCGAAATCGTCGCCACCGATCCAGAGGTCTAAAGCGGAAGGCGCGATCGGTACACCGTTGGCAGCGTCGCCTTCGAGTTTGCCGTTTACGTAGACTTTCATGGTCTTTCCGTCGAACGTTCCAGCAAAGTGATACCATTCGCCGACTTTCCAATCGGTTGTTTTTGATTCAGCGAAAGTATTATCCGGTTTGACGAGAAAGTCGATACTGTCTGCATTGCCAAAGTCAAAGATGATGAAAATAGAATTGTTTTTAACCATTAAGCGTCGGCTGGTGAGTGCCTCGTTCGGACTGAACCACGCCATTATGGTAATATCCTCCTCAATTGCGAAAGCCGGATCGTCTGGGACAACGACATAGTCGTCTACGCCATCAAATTCGAGTCCAGTCTCGAATTTTCCGGCAACCCATTTCGGATTATCGTTGAATTCTCCATCGTGTCTGTTGCCTGTGACATCTATGGCTTCTTTGCCTTTGCCTTCGTCAAAGGGCCAATAGGCGACGAGTCCGTCTTCTGCAACGTTAGCGATACTGAGGCTGGGAATAATCAGGAGGGCACATAGCGATAAAACAGAGGTAATTTTGAGCATTTCTAATTTCTCCTATGGAAGTGCGGAATTTTGGATTTGCCTCTTAGGGATTTGTTAATATTATAACATATTTTTTCAAAGGAAGTGTAGAAAAAATTAAGACTCGGTGGGAAAATTTAGTTGGTGAACGCAGCGTGTTGATCGTCTGAATCTCGGATTATCATGGATTTCGCAGATAAGAAAAAGGTTCTCTTTTATAGTAGATCCCGTAATTATTTGCACATATTTTGAAGAGACGGGCAATGAATTGCCCTACTACGAACGCTGCTTTTGCAAGGGACAAGTGTATAAGTAATTCCAGAATCTACTATAAAATTTGCATCAACCACACAATCCGCGTGACTTGTGATTTCGACGAAAACATGCTTGGCATCTAACATTTTTCGCCTATAGCACTAAGTACTCTCAAGACAAATCTCATCTACTGCTCTTTCAAGTTGTTCTACTGAGGGAAGCGAGACATTCGGCCGTTTCCGAACGATTGCTTTGAATAGATGCTCAAATTCAACGCGCAGGAAAATAGATGGATCTTTCTGTTTGAACATGCGGCGCAGCCACTTTGAGTTCACCTTTTCATTAATCTCCATAAGTATGGATTCAAATTCACCTTCTGTGAGCATATATTCAGAGGCGAGCCGTTCGATCTCTTTCTGCAAGATTGCAATCAAACGTTCCAAGTCGTCCTTAACAAACTTATCCGCGAGAAATTTGGCTGCGGTAGTTCCTCCAATGCCCGCTCCCAATGAGCCGACCAGTCCGCCAATCACTGTGCCGAAACCGGGAAATATACTGCCGACCGCTGCACCGCCAATCCATCCGGCAGTGCCTGTCATAACACCAACAGCGTTAATTGAGGTGTTTTTTGTGAACTGCTGCCACGAAATTGAACGTTTGAAAGCTGCTCGATAGAAATCGGGTGTACTTGTCACAACTGCTGCGACCGCTGCTGTAATGGCATTCGTGCGAAGAAGTTTGGATACTGGTTAACGGCGGCGGCACCAGCGATCGACTTTCTGAGGGATCCGGTAGCAATTCGACGGGCGACTTCCTTGCCGACAGGCGTGCGCGATATAGCCTGTATACCGTTGCGAATTGATGTGGCTCCGGATGCACCGATTCCTGTGCGTAACAACTGAGCACTTACGACTCCTGTAAGAATCATTGTGCTACCACTCAATACTGCGCAGCCAAGCGCAGCCATTGTTGCATCTTTGATGCTTTCACCGCGCAAGCGACTGTGTGTAAAGGTTACTACAAATGAAACTGGAAACACAGATATCGAGGTCACAATCTGCGTTTTTGCATCAAAGATAAGAGAATCAATATTTCCGGCGCGTGCAACATTCTTCGCTTGTTGGTAGGTAACCGTACCTTGGCGGACTATTTTCTCTGCATCCGAGGGATTCTTGGTGCCTCGAACTTTGCCTTGCTCAATCCGCCTACGCATTAATTTCACACAGTCTTGCCATTGATCCTTCGGAACTTCAAGAATTTGCCCCTCATAACGATAATATCCAGAGTTTGAATCAAACGCAGCGGCAACAGTTTTAGATGCGCTTTGATAATACTTAGATTGAAAGAACACTCCGTTGACAACGCGATCTGCACCATTTAACTCGTTGGAAATTCCTATTACCTTGGCTGTCTTACCTTGAAAGAGGTCGTTCAAATTGTTGGCATCTTCGGCAGCATAGCCATGGCCCCCTGGAGAACGATATCTGGGGATTTGCGTTTGTTCCAACATTAAGCTTATTCTCCTTTTATCTCATGTTAATGGCTGAAATTTAGAGACTGCTAATCATATTCTAACACATTCCCAGACCAAGGATCAAATCAACTAAAATTTACGCAGTTAGATCATGAGCCCGCTCCGCACCTATTGGGATATGGGATTTACGGGTTAAATCAGGTAGTTGTTAACGTTGATATTCCTGATAAATAGGTCTTAAGAAATCAATCCTCTCTTTTGCGAATTGATTGCAAATTTTATCAGCAATATCCTTATGTCCTTTTTTATACAGGATCCGGATGGTTTTTATAATGTCGTTCTTTTCTATTTGTAAATCCCACATGATACGCTGAGGAATTTCCAAATAGATTTCTCCGACTGCTCTTGGTGTTTTTGGCGCATGCTTCAGCAGTGCTTTGATAAAACGGGATAAAGTTAAACCATATCCTGGAGTTTTGCCAATGTCGCCTATGGCTGTATTTACCCAAGTGCGTACTTCCGCGTCTATTTTATCAATAAGCCCGAGCCATCCTAATAGTGAAACTGAAACATTCTGATATGCCGCTTCATTACTGTATTGGGAAAGGACTTCAAGCAAGGCACGCCACGCTGGTCCCACCTTTGCTTTCGCTTTGTCGGGTAGGTTATCGCTTTGTGGCAAGAAAAAATAGACTACATTAGAAAGAAGATTTGGATTGCCACTGTGTATCAACTGATAGATAAGGCTGGCTTTATCATTTAAGCTCTCGCTGTCTTCTATCCAACCTCTACAGATATGCTTAACAAGTTTATCCAATACCTCAGTGTCAGCAAACTGGGTATTCAATGCTTTCTGATAGTGTCCGTGTGCCTTAACCAGCGAATAAAACTCCTCGCGGACCGGATGCAATAGATATCCGGAAAAAGCAGCTTGCCAATGGTCCTCGTCATGCTGCGGAAAGGTGCTATTTATATTAAGGCGAACCCATTCTTTATCAAGATATGACAGATAGGGCAGGTGAAACCCGAGCGTCCAAGAGAATTCAAGTGAAGGTTCAACACTTCGATCTAATCTTTTGGTAAAATCCGCTCTGATGGCGTAGGGCCATCGACAATCTGTGTACTCAAACTCGTTGGTCCGAGCGAATCGCAAAGCGTAGTTTACCATCGCTGAAAACACTCTACCTCTGTCTGAATTCAGAACATCAGTAGGAAGATTATCAAGGGTCGAAACGCTCTGTTGTGCCTTATCTACGAGAAGCAAGAGAATCTCTTCAGCAAGAGGCAAGAGCCGTGTGTCAAATGCGTGTGTATCGTCCTGTGTTCCTTCTGTGACTAAGTCCGCTGCAGCAGAGAACACCCAATTCCTATAGTTAAAATCATCTTCGTACCGCTCAGTCCAGAACTGTTCTGACAAGAGAATATGACGTATAAATTCAAGCAAGGCCGCCCAGTCAAATGTTTTCTTATCGCGCCACGCAGTGAGGAAGCCTTGTAAGAGGGCAGAGTGGTATAGATTCCGAACATCTTGGAAAGGTAATAGGTTATCCGTGAACCGCTGCGGGTTAGCTGCTATACATTCCGAAAGCGTGTCTGCAAGTCCGCGTCCGGTTAAAACGGACAAACCGATGATTTCCTGCTCCTTGTAATGACTTAGATAATCAGCAATTTCAGTATTTGACATCTTGGAAAGTTCATTCACTGTCAACGGTTTCACTGGACCAATTGCTCCGGACTTAGGCATAATCCCAGGATTTTCAGTATTTCCTGCGCAAAGACGATCATATTTTTCGTGAGCGTCAATAACTTTTTTATTCCCAGTTTTCAAGAGTTTAGAAAGCCATTTTCGCCTGCTATACGCTATTGATTTTGCACGTCTTTCTTCGTTCGGGATGGACCTTAATATTGGGTTGATTCTATCCATTGTAGTATTCGCTCCATTTCATCTTCATTAAACGTATGGCTGTTGGCTTGAATTAATTGGGATACTTCGGGTTCCAATCCAATTTCATCAAGCGGATTGCCCTCCCACCCCCAAAATAGGTGTTTCAAATCGCTGTAATGGTCGGTGATCGCCGTGACCGCAAGCCGTCTAATGATAACCCAAGTTGCCACTTGTAAATCCATGGGATATCCTTTATAGTGTTTTTAACGCAAAAACAAAAGGAGAACCCCATGGACTTGACTATTGTAGCACTTTATACGATTTGTGACGACCTTTTAATCGCAATCGGGCATC